>NZ_DATGQG010000072.1:0-93984 GCF_035304305.1 Ferrovibrio sp. | reverse complement strand
ACCGGCCGTATTGGGCACTTCGGCGATCTTGACCGGGATCTTGGTGGCCGCGGTGAAGGGTTCGGCGTAGGCCGTGCGGGTGGTGGCGGCGCCGCCACCGCCCCATGTCGCATGAACCAGTTCGTCGGCAGCGTTGGCCTGAGCGGCAAAGCCGAGCGCGAAAAATGCCGCCGCAATGCCGGTTGAAACTTTCACCATAATTTCTCTCCCCTGGAGTTATTCTCCGTGCGCGCCGATGATTGGCTTAAAAGAACTCACTGTAAAATTCAAACGAGGGCGCTTGTCATTCCGGCAGGTTATGTTTTTCTGCAGCGTGCTACCGGCCCTTTTTTGCGGATTGGAGAAGCGGCAAAGGGCGGGAGGAAGCCGACCAGCCTGATCCGCTATGCCGATCCCGCATGATATGCGCATTGCTCGATCCGCCCGCCGGGGCCGTGGGTAGACCGACATGTCCGCATTGCTGCTTCGTCGGTACTTGACGCATCTCTTCCCGCAGATGAGGGACTGACGCCCGCCACCACCACTTTTAGGCGCGGCCTGCCGGCTATGGATGCCGGTCAACGGGCATCGGGGTTCATAACCGGCAAGAATGAAGTTTCCGCCCTTATGAATTTTACTGCCGCCTGCAAAAGCGCAAGACTGCTGATTCGTGGGGAAGCAGCCGGCAGGGCCATTCATGAATTTTTCGTCGCTTGCAAACCGCCTTTCGGGGCAGGCCGGTGGCACCTGGAACGTTCACTACGAGGCTGTCCGGCGCCAGAATGCCGGCGAGGACGTCATCCTGCTCACGGTGGGAACCCCCGATCAGCCCGCACCCTCCGCTGTCATAGAAGCCACCGCAGAGGCCCTGCGCCAGGGCCAGACCAAGTATGCGCCGATCCTCGGCACGCACGAACTTCGCGCCGCGCTGGCCCGACGGATGGAACGGCAGACCGGCACGCCCTGCACCCCCGGCAACATTGCCGTCACCGCCGGGGCACAGGGCGGCCTGTTTTTCGCGATGCTCGCCATGGCGCAGGCGGGAGACGAGGTACTCGTCCCGGAACCGATGTATGCCACCTATCCCGGCGTCGTGGCCGCAAGCGGCGCCTCGCTGGTTCCGGTACCCCTGCCGCCCGATACGGGTTTCCAGCTCGATGTCGACATCATTGCCCGGGCCATCACGCCGCGCACGCGCGTCATCTGGATCAACTCTCCGAACAATCCGACCGGGGCCGTCTATGACCGCGAGGCTGTAGCCGCCCTGGGCGAGATCTGCCGGAGGCACGGGATCTGGCTGCTCTCGGACGAAGTCTATGCCGACCTGTCCTTTGGCCGCGCGCATGCCAGCGCCTGGTCGCTGGCCGGACTTCCCACCCGCGTTGTGGTGAGCAGTCTGTCCAAATCGCATTCCATGCCGGGTTTCCGTCTGGGCTGGATCGTCGGTCCGGAGGAACTGATCCAGCGCCTGCAGGGAGTTCTTCTGGCAGGCCAGTATGGAGGCCCACCCTTCGTTCAGGCGGGCGCACTGACAGCGGTGACATCGGAATTTCCCGAAATCGCCGCGATGCGCGACACCTACGCGCATCGCGCGGCGATCCTCCGGGATGCCTTAAAGAATACACCGGGATGTCGCCCGCTGGCGCCCCAGGGCGGCATGTTCCTGCTCCTGGATGTGCGGGGTACCGGCCTGTCGGCTGGCGACTTCGCCGCAAAGCTGCTCGCGCGTGGCGGTGTGGCACTGCTTCCCTGTGACGGTTTCGGCACCAGTGCTACCGGACATGTCCGCATATCGCTCGGCGCGCCGGAAGGCACGTTGCGGGAGGCCGCACGCCGGATCGTTTCCTTCTGTAACTCTCTCCCCATCAGCAAACTGGCAGCAAATTCATGAACGGCGCCGAGGCCCTGGTCCGCACGCTGGTAGCAAACGGCGTGACCACCTGTTTCGCCAATCCCGGTACTTCGGAAATGCACTTCCTGGCGGCGCTCGACCGCGTATCGGGGATGCGGTCGATTCTGGTGCTGCACGAGAATGTCGCGACCGGTGCAGCGGATGGTTATGCCCGGATGACCGGCCAGCCGGCCTCAACCCTGCTGCATCTCGGTCCCGGTCTCGTCAACGGATTGTCCAATCTGCACAACGCCGGCCGCGCGGGCATGCCGGTGGTGAATATCGTCGGCGATCATGCCACCTTTCACCGCCGGTTTGACGCACCGCTCACCTCCGACATCGAAGGCGCCGCCCGTCCCTTCTGCTCATGGGTCCGTACCTCGGCTTCGGCAGAACAGGTGGCAGCGGACGGTGCCGCGGCGGTTGCCGCGGCCAGAACCCGTCCGGGAGGCGTTACCTGCCTCATCCTTCCTGCCGACACGGCCTGGAACGACATTGGCGATGACTTCACGCCTCCCGTGATTCCCCGGCCGGACGGTTACGCCGCGCTGGACGGCTCGGCAGTGGACACGGCCGCCGAAATGCTGCGCGATCCGGCCGGGACGGTCATCCTGCTGGCCGGTGAAGCGGTGCAGGAGCCGACTTTGGGGCTGGCAGGCCGGCTGGCGGCCGAAACCGGCGCCCGGCTGATGGCCCAGACCACCAATCCGAGGATCGAGCGCGGCGCCGGCAGGGTCGAGCCCGAGCGCCTGCCCTTCCCGATCGATCAGGCGATCGCCGCGCTGGCCGGCACCCGGCAACTCCTGCTCGTCGGTGCCAAGGCGCCCGTCGCCTTCTTTGCCTATCCGGACCGGCCCAGTGTCCTGACGCCGCCGGATTGCCGCATCCACTGCCTCAGCCGCGCCGATCAGAATCCGGAGGAAGCCATCCGCGCCGTCCTCAATGCGCTGGGGCTGGAAGCATCTCCCCTGCCGCAGGAACAGGGCCCGGCCCCCGAGCCCGCCACCGGCGCATTGTCTCTCGAAGCCCTGGGCCGCTCCATCGGCGCGCTTCTGCCCGAGGGGGCGATCGTCGTGGACGAGGCCCTCACCAGCGGCCGGAGCTTCACGCCCGCCACCCGCTTCGCCGCACCCCATGACTGGCTTCAGAATATGGGCGGCTCCATCGGCTACGGGCCACCACTGGCAACCGGCTGTGCGGTCGCGCAGCCCGGCAGGCGCGTGATCTGCCTCGAGGGCGACGGATCCGCGATGTACACGCTGCAGGCTTTGTGGACGCAGGCGCGCGAGCAGCTGGACGTCACCACCGTGGTCTTCGCCAACCGCTCCTATGCGATCCTGCGGCACGAACTGGCCAAGGTGGGCGCCGGCAATCCCGGGCCGGCGCTGCTCGACATGCTGAGCCTGGAGAACCCGACCCTCGACTGGGTGAAGCTGGCCCAGGGCATGGGCGTGGAAGCTGTCCGCGTGGACGACATGGCCGGCTTCAACACGGCCTTCCGCAGCGCGAACCGGCATGCCGGACCCATGCTGATCGAGGTCGTCCTGTGATGCCGCAGCACTGCGATGTCATCATCATCGGCGGCGGGATTGCCGGTGCGTCTCTCGCGTATTTCCTGGCCGGCGAGCGGCAGGTCGTGCTGCTCGAGCGCGAAAGCCATGTCGGCTACCACACCACGGGCCGCTCGGCCGCCGTCTACACGCCCGACCATGGCGCACCCCTCGTGCGTCAGCTCAGCCATGCCAGCTATGCGATGCTCAGCGATCCGCCCGCCGGCTTCACCGGGCAACCCCTGTTGAGCCGGCGCGGCCAGTTGCTGATCGCGAACCAGGAAGGTGAAGAACGGCTCCGGACCTATGCGCGGAATGTCGCCGAGCAGGGCGGGCGTCTGACCGGAATTCCCCTGTCCGATGCACGGAAACTGCTGCCCATTCTCCGCGAGGAGGCGCTGGCAGCGGCATTCCATGATCCGGATATCTGCGACATCGACGTCGACGCCCTGTATCAGGGATTTCTGCGCAGTGCCCGGTCCTGGGGGCTGAAGCTCGTCACCGATGCCGATGTCGTGGGCATCGATCCTGTCGGCAGCTCATGGCGCATCAGGACAAGCCAGGGCGAGTGGATCGCGCCGGTCGTAGTCAATGCCGCGGGGGCCTGGGCCGATGCCGTTGCAGCGATGGCTGGCCTGCCGCCACTCGGCGTTGTTCCCAAACGCCGCACCATGGTGCTGGTCGATCCGCCGCCGGGCCATGACATCCATTCCTGGCCCCTGACGGTCGATTTCGCGACCGGCTTCTACATGAAGCCGGATGCGGGGCGGCTGCTCGCCTCCCCCATCGATGCGACGCCATCGGACCCCTGCGATGCGCAGCCCGAGGAGCTCGACATCGCGATCTGCATCGATCGCCTGCAGCAGATGCTGGACCTGCCCGTTCGGCGCGTCTTCAAGGCTTGGGCGGGCCTGCGGTCATTCCTGCCGGACGAGGAGCCTGTTGCGGGATTCGATTCCCGCGCCCCGGGCTTCTTCTGGCTGGCCGGGCAGGGCGGATTCGGAATCCAGACTGCGCCCGCGCTCGGCGCCGCCGCGGCCGCCATTCTGCTCGGCCGGGACCTGCCCGACTATCTCCTGGCGCACGGCATATCCGCCGAACGGCTCGGACCGGACCGGCTCCGTTCCATCAGACACGAGGCACCGGCAGCATGAGACTTTTCATCGGCGGCATCGCCACCGAGAGCAACACCTTCGCGCCATTGCCCACCGGATGGAAGGGCTTCGAGGAAGGTGGCATCTTCCGCGGCGACGCAACGCGACACGAGCCGCGACACTTCACCGCTCCGCTGCATGAATGGCGCCGGCTGGGCGAAGCGGACGGCCATGAGGTCCTTGAAGGCCTCATGGCGGCCGCGCAGCCGGCCGGCACGACGGTGCGCGCGGTATATGAAAGCCTGCGCGACGCGCTGGTGACGGATCTCCGCAATGCGATGCCCGTCGACGTCATCCTGCTCAACCTGCATGGCGCGATGGTGGCGCATGGCTATGACGATTGCGAAGGCGACCTCCTCGCGGCCCTGCGCGCAGTGGCCGGACCAGAAGTCATTATCGGCGCCGAACTCGACCTTCATTGCCACCTCACTTCTGCCATGCTGCAGCATGCGGATCTGCTGGTTGCCTACAAGGAGTATCCGCATGTCGACACGGTCGATCGGGCGCGGGAACTCTACAGGCTCGCGCTGGCGGCCGCGCGCGGCGAGATAAAGCCGGTCACCTCGGTCCATGACTGCCGGATGATCGGAGGCTGGCACACCACCCGGGAACCGATGGCCGGCTTCGTCCGGAAAATGCAGGCGCTGGAAGGCCGGGACGGCGTGCTCTCGGTCAGCTTCGGCCACGGATTCGCCTATGGCGATGTTGCCGATGTGGGCGCCAGAATTTGGGTCATAACCGACAATGATCCCGAAAGCGGGCGCGCGCTTGCCGCCCGGCTGGGCAAGGAACTCTTCGACATGCGGGACAGGACTCGCACCAGCCATCTCGGCGTCGATGACGCGCTCGACCGCGCGCTGTCCCTCGGGCAGGGCCCCGTCGTGCTGGCCGATACACTGGACAATCCCGGTGCCGGTGCGGCCGGGGACAGCACCTTCATTCTCCGCAGGATGCTGGAGCGCGGAATCCGGTCAGCCGTCTCTGGCCTCTACTGGGATCCGATCGCGGCGCAGATCTGCTCCGATGCCGGCGTCGGCGCCAGCCTGCGGCTGCGCCTCGGCGGCAAGCTCGGCCCGGCTTCGGGGATGCCGCTCGATGTCGTCGCGACAGTGAAAGCCGTTCGCGAGGAGCATTTCCAGACATCGATGGCCGGACAGCGAACCGCTCTCGGCACCAGCGTCCATATCGAGGTGGATGGCATCGACGTGGTGCTCATCACCCAGCGGAGCCAGACATTCCATCCCGATGCCTTCACCGGGCTGGGCATCGATCTCCTGTCCAAACAGATCGTCGTCGTGAAATCGATGCAGCATTTCCATCGCGGCTTCTCACCCATCGCGCGGGACATCCTCTATGTCCATACGGAAGGAGGTCTCGTGCATGACGGCGAGACATCCCCTTACACCAAGCGGGACGGCAACTACTGGCCGCGCGTGGCGGATCCATTCCCTTCTGCCGGAGGAGCAACCCCATGAACCCAGCCGCACATTTCTCGCAGACCTATCGGGAGGCCAGAAACCGGTTTCTCGAGGCCGCGACGCGACGCGGCGTTGCCGTCGAGACCCACATCCATCCGTATCGGGGTGCCGAAGGCGAGGAACTCGCCTCCGATGTCGCCCTGATCGGGGATCCCGGATGGAGCCGTGCGCTCATCGCCAGTTCCGGCACCCACGGCGTCGAGGGTTTCTGCGGCAGCGGGTGCCAGCTTGCCCTTTTGCAGGATGATGTCCTGCTGGGACAGCTGGAACGCAGGAAAGTCGCGGTCATTCTGATCCACGCGGTGAACCCCTTCGGGTTCTCCCATCTTCACCGGACCAATGAAGACAATGTGGATCTTAACCGGAACTTCCGCGACTTCTCGCAGCCTGCCCCCGTCAATGCTGTTTACGAACGGCTGCATCCGCTGCTGGTTCCCGCGGCATGGCCGCCCGATCCGAAGAACGAGGCTGCGCTGGCAGCCGCGCAGGCGGCGCTCGACGCGAACGAGCGGCGCTCCCTGACCGGCGGCCAGAGCGCGCATCCCGACGGCCTGTTCTATGCCGGACAGGAACCGGCGTGGAGCAACAAGACGGTGCGGCAGGTTCTGCGCCGTCACGCGGCCGGACGCCGGGCCGTCGCCTGGATCGATCTGCATACGGGCCTTGGCCCGTATGGGCATGGCGAGAAAATCTTTGCTGCTCTTGACCCGCAGATCACCGCCCGCGCCAAACGCTGGTGGGGAGAAGACCTCATCCTGTCCTCCGATCCGGATTCCGTTTCGCCCCGCACTCTGGGCTACATCACCCGCTCGGCCTACGAGGAATGCCCGGACGCCGCCGTCACCACCATGACGCTGGAATACGGAACGGTTCCGCAGACGCAGGTGCATGATGCCCTGCGGGCGGATGCCTGGCTGCGCAGCCATCCATCGGCACCGCCGTCACTCCGCGCCGACATCAAACGCGCGATCCGCGACGCCTTCTATTGCGACACGGACGCCTGGAAGGGAATGATCCTGGGCCAGTTCCGGGCCACGATGATCCAGACCATGAACGGCATCGCCGGTGATTTCGGGTCGTAATCTCGGGTGCGTTTGAGACTGCCGGGAATCGAGACCTCACCTGAAATTCTCATGACGCCAATACTGCCAATCCGCGTCAAACGGAGCGAATGGACCGAATCTCGCAAATCATCTGACCGGCATTTCCGTGTCAGCTTGTCTTTTGCAGATTGAATTACGCAAGCAGATTGGAATAGCGAGCGCCGCGACGTCAATCTTCCGGCGCAGCTACATCACGCCTTCCGGAAATCTCCCGGCTCTGCCGCCCAAGTTGCGCCAGATAGCCATCGTGGATGAGGGCGCCCTTCGCCTCAGTGCCATCATTGTAGCATACGATGACCCGTTCAGGCAGGCGTTCGGTTGGGTCGGAGGCCTTGAGGTAATCCCGGATTGCCGACCCGGTGCTCCGCGAATCCACATTCCGCGCGCCACGCTTGGCGAATGCATCGTCGATGTGGACAGTGCGGAAATCGATACTGTAGCGGCACAGGCCGCTGGTATTCGGCATCGTCTGATGGAGCTGCGCGCCGGAGAAGGCGATGATGCCACCTGGTTCCGGCAGATATGTCGTCGCAGGCCCCTGCACGTCACCGGGCACAATCATCTGCCGTGAGCCGATCTGCTTCGCCTGTTCGCCGCGCGCCACGTTCCATTCGTAGTAATTGTAAATCTCGCTGTTGTTCTCCACTGCCGTGTCGAACAGGTGTGGGTAAAACCCCATGGCATTCTCGGGTGTGATTTCGTGCAAAGGAATCCACCAGTTAACCTGGCAGAACGGGGCCGAGAACCACGTATCCCGATGCGGCGGGAATGCATAGGCGATACCGGTCGTCAGGAAATTGGACGGGTAAGCCGAGCGCAGCCGTGGCACATCGAAATAGGTTTCGTCGAGATTGCAGCCCAGTTCGGCGAGAAGCTGCGGAAGCAGTTCCTTGCAGCGCGGATGGTGAATGAAATACGGCTTCAGCTTCAGCAGGACTGCCGCGACCTCTTCTTTGGTCTTGTGATTGTGAACAGCGCGCGGATTGAGGCCGGAAAAGGCCTCGCGCAAAAGCTCCCAGGCAAATCCAATCAGCGCAAGCGAAGCCGGCGTTGCTGAATAGATGAAGATGTCGCCCGAATAGATTGCGGCGCGCCGCTCCTCATCACTCGCCTTTGCATCGAAGTAAACACCTATCTTGGCCATGGTATTTCCCTCAGCGTGCTGCGGAAAAGCAGGCCAAGCGCGATGACGGTCGTCAAGCGGCACTGCGCGCGCAGGATAAGCGCCTCGCCATTGTCACAGATGTGCCATTCGCAGCCCAGCCTCTGTCACTATGATCATGATCGTGGCGCCCGGTGGCCGCGTGGCAGCAGCACGATGCGGATGCCGCCTGTAACAGAGCGTTTCTTTCAGCTCGGCTCCGCTGCCGCTCTTGTTTTCGACTGCGCTCAAAACCTTCGGGACTATGCGAAGACCTTCTTCAGCAGATCGGTTGTCCTGGCGGCGGGATTGGTCCTGATGGCTGCCTCTTCGGTCCCGAGATAATGGAACAGTCCATCCAGCGCCTTCTGGACGGTATAGTCCGTCAGGTTCAGCGACTGGACTTCCTGGCCGGCCAGCGGGATGCCGCTGGCCCTTCCCTGCACCGCCTTGAACGACTGGACGGCCCCCACATCCGCAAGCGACCTGTCCACGACCGGCTTGAAGGCCGTGGTCAGATCGCCCGACGTCTGCTTCCGGAAATACTGGGTGGCCGCGTCGTTCGGACCGGACAGGATGGCCTTGGCGTCGGAGATGCTCATCTTCGATATGGCATTCCGGAAGATGTCGAGCGCCTTCGGCGCCGCCTGTTCGGCCGCCCGGTTCATCTTGAGTTGCAGGTCGCTCAGCATCCCGCCGGCGCCGACAGTCTTCAGGGCGCCTTCGAGCTTCTGGAGAGGGCCCGGAAGGGGAATGCGGATGGCCGGGTCTCCGTTGAAGCCGTCCACTTTTCCCGTGCGATCGACCACCCTTCTGGACGCGACGCTCAGGGCTTCCTTCAGGCCGGAGCCGATCTCCCCCTGGGAAAGGCCGCTGCCCGCGGATTTCGAGGAGCCGGAACTGCCTCCCGGTGCCTGTTTCAGGAGATTGCGGCCCTGCTCCAGCAATCCCTGGGCGCGGGCGGCACCCGGAACCAGCAGAGATGCTGTCAGGAGAACGGAACGGCGAGAAAATGTCCGCATGGTGGGTACTCCCTTCCGCGTGCGCCGCGCTCCGCCTGCACAGCAGGATCATGCCTCTGCCTGACGGAGCGATGCCGGACTCTGAAGATGGTCTGGCCGGGCCGAATGGCAACGGATCGGACTAAGCCTTGAACGACGCCGCGCGCGTCTTCACCGAGCGTCACGCGGTGGCCCGCGGCCGCATTCCGCTGCGACCGGGAATCTGCCAGCCGTCGACCAGCCGCTCCGCGGTCATCGATGCCTGCTGCCGTATCTCGGCGATCGCGGTGGTCTCAAGCAGCGTGCCCCTGAGAGCAGGCCCAAGGCCGTAAAGGCCGGGAACGATCCGGTCGCCGGATGCCAGAATCTCGCCTTCCGGAGTGGCATGGATGCCGATGCCGCAGGGCGAGGTTTGCACCATGCCATGCTGCTGCATCTGCTCCAGCAATCCGCCGGCCCAGTCATTGTCGGATTGCCGCGGCCCGGTGCAGTCGATGACCGCCGATGCCTGCATCTCGACAATGCCGCCCTGGCCCCGGATGACGGCGCGTGCCCGTATGCCATCACCGGTCAACGCGACGTCATTCAGCCGACCCTTCAGAACCCGGAGGATGCCGGCCGCGCGAAGGCCGGTGACGATCTGCGCCGTTTCCGGCGGCATACGGAAGCGATGGGCATCCCAGTATGGCCTGAGATGCCGCATGAACTGCCGCCGCGCTTCCGTCGGCAGGCTACACCAGAGCGCATTCGAATACGAGCGCAGATCCTCGAAGACGCCCTGCCATCTGTCCTGTCCGTGCAGTGCCACCGCATGGCGCAGCTGACGCAGCAGCGTGCTGAGAGGAAGAACGGACAGATCGGCCGACAGACCCGAGGGACGCGTTGGCTGCTCGCGCCGTTCCTCCGGAACGATGCCGTGGCGGGACAGAACAAGGATCTGCCCGCAATGGCCGAGCTGCCTCAGGGAAACCACCGTATCGGCCATGGTAAGGGCAGAACCGACGATCAGCACCGGCTGGTCGGGCGGAAGCGCACGAAGCCTGACAGGATCCCATGGATCATCGATCCAGCGACCTGCGGCGCGAAGCGCTGCCGCGCCGGGAACCTGCAACCGGTTCGGCGAGGGCGCGCCGATGGCCAGAACGACACTGTCGCAGAAGGATACCAGCCCGTCCCGGCTGGTGATCAGGAAGCCCGAAGCCGCCTCTTCGATCGACACGACCGGAGAGCGCTCATGCGTCACCGTCGCGTGAGGATTGCCGCGGCGCGCCTCGGCAAGCTCGAACCGGATGTAATGACCAAACAGGCGACGGGGCAGATAGGAATGAGAGTCTGCGTGCCTTGTGTCCGGCCAGCCCAGCGCCGGGCCATGGATCTTTGCCCATTGCCACCAGTGATCCGGATCCTCCTCGCGCAGGCTGGCCCGGGTTGCGATCACATTCAGCTGATGCCACGGTGCCGCCGCACCATAGGGCAGACCTGGGCCGATTTCCGGCTCGGGTTCATGGATGATGATTTCGCCGGCATACTGCGATCGCAGAAGAGAGATGAGCATGGCTGCGCCGCTCAATCCTCCACCCACGATCGCGATTCTTCGGTGACGGCCGGTATGCATAACGTCCATCATGCCCGCCAGAACCGCCTGATAGAAGACCTAAATTTTTGCCTGGCGCGCGGAACCTTTTCGGCCGCTGCCGCGACGGCAGGACGGCGATGGCCATGATTCCGTCGGGAAAACCGCGGTGCGGCAGCAAATGCCCGCCATTGTCGGTGCCGATGCGAGCGCCGCAGCCGGCCGGTCTAGATTGCCAGATACTGCTGCCGCAGATCCGCGTCTTCGAGCACCTGCCGTGCCGTTCCCTGGAAAACCACCTCGCCCATGTCGAGAATAATCGCGCGGTCGGCGAGCTGCAGCGCGGCGATGGCATTCTGCTCGACGATGATGGTCGTGATGCCGAGCATCTTCACCCCTTCCAGGATGCGCTCGATCTCCTTCACGATCACCGGCGCCAGCCCTTCATAAGGCTCGTCCAGCAGCAGCAGCTTCAGGTCTCGGGCAAGCGCCCTGGCCACGGCCAGCATCTGCTGCTCGCCGCCCGACATCGTGGTCGCCTCCTGCCGGCGACGCTCGGCCAGGCGGGGGAAATGCTCGTAGATGCGCTCGAGCGGCCAGCCCTTCGGACCGGCGATCTGCGCCAGGATGAGATTCTCCTCCACCGTGAGGCCGGCGATGATCCGGCGATCCTCCGGCACGAGCGATACGCCCGCCTGCGCCGCCTGGAACGACGCCATCCTGTGCAGCGCATGGCCGTCCAGCCAGATCTCGCCCTGCCGCACGACCGGCTCGGCGGTCCGCGCGATGGAGCGCAGCGTCGACGTCTTGCCGGCGCCGTTACGGCCCAGCAGCGCCACGATCTCACCCTCCCGCACATCGAAGCTGACGCCCTGCACGATGTAGCTCTCGCCGTAATAGGAATGCACGTTGCGTACCGACAGGAAGGATGCCGCGGCGGCGGCCGGCGCGGAGGGGCGTTCGATTGTCGTGGCCGTTGTCGTCACAGATGCGCTCCCCCGAGATAGGCTTCCTGCACCACCGGGTTGCCCCGGACCTCGTCCGGGCTGCCCTCAGCGATGATCGCGCCCTGGGCCAGGACGCTGATGCGGTCGGCAAGGCTGAACACCACATGCATGTCATGCTCGATGACGATCTTGGTCATCCCGCGTCCCTTGATCCGCTGCAGCAGCTCGATGGTGCGGTTGGTATCATGCCGGGACATGCCGGCGGTCGGCTCGTCCAGCAGCAGCAGCTTCGGCTTCTGGATCAGGCACATCGCCAGCTCGAGACGACGCTTGTCGCCGCGCGACAGGCTGCCGGCAAGGTGATTGCGGAGATCGTGGAGGCCGAGGTCCTGCAGGACATCCTCGGCCTCATCCCGCAACTCCGCCTCGCTGCGCAGGTCGATTGCGGCATTGAAGCGGAAGGCGCCGTCGCGGCGCGCGAAGGCGGGCACCATCACATTCTGCAGCAGGGTGAGATCGGGAAAGATCTCCGGAGTCTGGAAGACCCGGGCCACGCCGGCCTGGTTGATCTGGTGCGGCTTCTTGCCCGTCAGAACCTGGCCATCGAAGATGACCGAGCCGCTGTCGGGGATGATCCGCCCGACGCAGACATTCAGCAGCGTCGACTTGCCGGCGCCGTTGGGACCGATGATGGCATGCGTCTTGCCGCTTTCGATCTGCAGATTGATGTCACTCAGCGCCCGCAGGCCGCCGAAGGATTTCTGCACATCGCTGACATTCAGGACAACATTGCTCATGGGGACACCTAATCGGCAGCGTAGGAGCGTTCGGGGGCCGGGGTCGGTGCGGGCGCCGGAGCCGGAACCGGAGCCGGTGCTGCCGCCGCAGATCGGCGCAGAACCAGACCCCGCAGCCGGCGGATCCCCTCCATCAGGCCGCCCGGCATGAAGATGACGATCAGCATGAACATCACGCCGAGCGTGAGGTGCCAGCCCTCGCCGACGAACTCGCCCAGTACGGCCACCGCCGCCTTCTCGAGCGGATCGGGAAGGAAGGCGAAGATCTCATGCAGAGAGGCGTCGTTGTATGCCGAGAAGATATTCTCGAAATACTTGATCAGGGCGGCGCCGAGGATCGGCCCGACGAGAGTGCCGGTGCCGCCGAGAATGGTCATCAGCACGACCTCGCCCGATGCGGTCCACTGCATGCGTTCGGCGCCCGCCAGCGGATCGGTCACCGCCATCAGGCTGCCGGCCAGACCGGCATACATGCCGGAAATGATGAAGGCGGTGAGCGTGTAGGGCCGGGTGTTGAAGCCGGTATAGTTCATCCGGACTTGGTTGGACTTGATCGCCCGCAGCATCATCCCGAAGGGCGACCGGTAGATGCGCATGGACACGGCGAAGGCAATGATCAGCACTGCCGCGCAGAAATAGAATCCGGCATAGCCGGTCATCTCGATGCCGAACAGCTCTGGCCAGGGCAGCCCGGATCCGGATTCGGCGGCGGGATCGAGGATGCGGGGATCCTGCTGGGAAAGCTGCAGGCCGGTCTCGCCGTTGGTGATCGGCGTCAGCACCGAATAGGCGAGGTTATAACACATCTGGGCGAAGGCCAGCGTGAGGATCGAGAAATAGATCCCCGAGCGCCGGAGGCTGACATAGCCGATCAGCGCGGCAAAGACCCCGCCCACCAGGGTGCCGATCAGGACCGCCGGCACCACGTTCATGGTGAACAGCTTGAACGACCACACGGCCGCATAGGAGCCGACGCCCAGGAAGGCCGCGTGACCGAAGGAGAGATAGCCGGTCAGGCCGAACAGGATGTTGAACCCGACGGCGAAGATTCCGTAGATGGCGAATTTCTGCAGCAGGTCCGGATAGGCGCCGCCGAAGGGCTGCATCCACAGCGGCATGGCCAGCACCGCCGCGGCAAAGCCCAGCAGCAGAACGAGATCGTTGCGGGGGGATGGGCTTTCCATGTCAGGTCTCCATGACGCCGCGACGCCCGAACAGGCCGCGCGGCCGCAGCAGCAGGATCGCGACGGCAACCGCATAGATGATGATCTGGTCGATGCCCGGCAGCAGCGCCTTGATCTGGTTCATCGAGGCGAAGGATTGCAGGATGCCGAGCAGGAAGCCGGCGGCCACCGCGCCGCCCAGCGATCCCATGCCGCCGACGACAACCACGACGAAGGAGAGCACCAGGAAGTCCATGCCCATGTGGTAGTCGGGCGGCAGCACCGGCGTGTACATCACGCCGGCAAGTCCGGCGACCACGGCGGCGATGCCGAAGACGACGGTGAAGCGCCGCTCGATGTTGATGCCGAGCAGGCCGACCGTTTCCCGGTCCTGCATGCCGGCCCGCACCACCATGCCGTAGGTCGTGAACTGCAGGAACGAAAAGACCAGACCGATGACGATCAGCGAGAAAGCCAGATAGACCAGGCGCCACCACGGGTAGACGATCGCTCCGGGGTCGAAGCCGATCCATGCGCCGAGATCGGCGCTGCCGGTGAAGATGGCGGGCGGCGGCAGTGGAATCGGATTGGCGCCGAAGAAGGACTTGACGATCTCCTGCAGCACGATGGCCAAGCCGAAGGTGACCAGAATCTGCTCCGCATGGGGCCGCTTGTAGAAATACCGGATCAGGCCGCGCTCCATTGCCAGCCCGAGCAGCAGCATGACCGGAATGGCGAGCAGGATGGCCAGCGGGACGGCGAAGTCGATGATCGCGAGACCCAGATCCCCGAACCAGATTTCGAGATAGGGCTGTTCCTTGTAGGCGTCGAAGAAGGTGACGTTCGGATCCTTGATCTTGACCGAAAGCGTCAGAAGCTTCTGGAACGTGACGGCGCAGAAGGCGCCGAGCATGAAGATGGCGCCGTGGGCGAAATTCACCACGCCCAGCGTGCCGAAAACCAGCGTCAGGCCGAGGGCGATCAGCGCATAGGCGCCGCCCTTGTCGAGGCCGTTCAGAATCTGCAGAAGAATCTCGTCCATGTCCGCAACGGGTTCCAGTGATCGGACGGCAGAACGGCCGGCCGCCGGGGCAGTGGCGGCCGGCCGGAACGACGGCAGGATCAGACCTTGTAGGGCCCGAGATCGCCGCCGAAGATCTTGGCGTCGTATTCGACCGCGTTGCGCGGAACCTGCTTGACCAGTTTCAGGATGTCGAACTGGCTGGAGGGATTCTTGTTGCCCTCCATCACATAGACATCCTTGAAGCACTGATGGTCGTCGGCGCGATACTCGGTCGGACCGTTGCCGGTGCCGTCGAACTTGAAACCTTCCAGCGCCTTGATGACTTCCGGCGGATAGAAGGTGCCGGCCCTCTCGCAGGCATCGGCGTAGAGCAGCGCCTGGACGTAGCAGGTATGGGCGGCCTGCGACGGCGGGAAGCCGTATTCGTTGCCGAAGGACTTGACGAAGTTCTTGGTCGCCTCGTCCTGCAGGGTCCAGTGCCAGTTGGTGGTGCCGAGGATGCCCTGGATGTTCTTGCCGGCACCCTGGGCCATCAGGCGCGAGTAGAGCGGAACGACGATCTCGAAATTCTTTCCGTTGACCTGCTTGTCGCGCAGGCCGAACTGCACGGCCTGGGTCAGGGAGTTGACCATGTCCTTGCCGTAATGGTTCAGGATCAGGACGTCGGCGCCGGAATTGAGCACCGGCGTGATGTACTGCGAGAAGTCACCGATGCCGAGCGGCGTGCGAACCGCCTTCACGGTCTGCCAGCCGATCTTCTCGGTGGCGTTGATGAGCGACTCCTCCTGGGTCCAGCCCCAGGTGTAGTCGGCGGTCAGGTGGTAAGCGCGGCGCTCCTTGCCCATGCGCTCCTCCAGCACCGGGCCGAGCGCCTGGCCCGACATGTAGGCGTTGAAGAAGTGCCGGAAGCCATAGCGGCGCTTGTCCTTGCCCGTGGTGTCGTTGGAATGGGTCAGACCGCACATGAAGACGATGCCCATCTCCTGTGCCAGCGACTGCATCGCCACGGCAACGCCCGAGGACGAGCCGCCGGAGAACATGATGATGCCGTCCTTCTCGATCATGCGCCTGGCCGTGGCGCGCGCGGCATCCGATTTGGTCTGCGTGTCGCCGGTGACGTATTCGACCTTCTTGCCCAGAACGCCGTTGCCCTTCAGCGCCAGCGGCTTCATCGTCTTCAGCATGCCGCCGTCGCCCTCGCCGTTGAGGTGCTTCACGGCGAGCTGGAAGGCGCGCAGCTCGTCGGCCCCTTCATCGGCATAGGCGCCGGTCTGCGGCACGGTCCAGCCGAACTTCACGGATTTCGATTTGGCCGGATTGTTGCGGAAATCCTCCGCCCAGGCATCGCGCATGAAGAAGGACGGCGCGGCCAGCGAGGAGCCGGCGATGATGCTGCCGGTCCGCAGAACCGAGCGGCGGGAATACGGCTTGTCGAATACGCCCATGGTGAATTCCTCCCGTTTGTTTGACCGCATGCGCGGCATACAGGCTGATGCCCTTGCCTCATCCTTATGGGCCCTCCCGGTAGCAGCAATAAAAGCTTGTGCCGGCTGATAACTTTTGTGAAAATCCGCATTCAACAGGGAATTTTGCTGTAAATAACTTTAACAGCGGTGCCGATGTGACCCGTTTCCCCACCGGCGGACAGATCCGCCAGCAGCGCCGCAAAAAGCGCCTGACCCAGAGCGCGCTGGCGGCAGCCGTCGGCATTTCGACCGCCTATCTGAATCTGATCGAGAACGAGAAACGGCCGATCGGCGGCGCCCTGCTGAAGCGGATCGCGGCCGCGCTGGGGGTCGAGCCGAGTCATCTGAGCGGAAGCGAAAATCTCAGGCTGACCCAGGATCTGCTGGAACTGGCGCGCATCTATCCGGACATGCCGGCCGAAGAGGATCAGGCGCTGCAGCTGATCGCCGCGGCGCCGGACTGGGCCCGCGCTTTCCTGCAGCTGCATCGCCGCTACCGCGACGCCACGGAAACGGCCAGCGCGCTGTCGGACCGCCTCAGCCAGGATTCCGCGCTGATCGGGCTGAGCCATGCAATTCTCAGCCGCAGCACCGCGATCCGCTCCTTCGCCGAAATCCTCGAGCAGTATCCGGATCTCAAGGCACCCCGGCGGCGCCGCTATGCCGGGATCGTCGCCACCGAGGCCGAACAGCTCGCCACCGGTGTGCGGGCGATGGTCGACCTGCTGAGTTCGGGACCGGGCAGCGCGATGCCGGCATCACCGGAAGACGAGATCGACGATTTCATCAACTACCACCGAAGCCATTTCCCCGCGCTGGAGGAAGCCGCCGATGCGCTGCGGCGCCGGCTCGGCGGGGAACGGCCATCGGCGGCCGTCATCGCGGAGCGGCTCAGGACGGCTCATAATTTGATCATCCGGGACGAAGCGGCCGGTGAAGCCGCCGATCCCGAGGACAGTGCGATCATCCGCATAGACGGGACCTTGCCGGAACCGAGCCGCCGTTTCGCGCTGGCGCGCGCCCTGGTCGGCCTCGAGTTCGGCGATCTTCTGGCGGAGATGGCCGCAGACCGGCGGTTCATCAGCAGCGATGCCGCCGAGGCGCTGTGCCGCCGCGCACTGGCGGGCTACGCCGCGGGCGCACTGCTGTTTCCCTATGACGGGTTTCTCGCCGCGGCGGAACGCTGGCGCTACGATCTCGACCGTCTCGCCCAGCAGTTCGGCGGCAGCATCGAGCAGATCGCCCATCGGCTGGTGACCTTGCGCCGCCCGGAGGCCGAGGGCGTTCCGTTCGCCTTTCTGCGCAGCGATCCTGCCGGCAACCTGTCGAAGCGGTTCAGCACCCTGGGGCTGCACATGCCGCGGTTCGGTGGCGCCTGCCCGCTCTGGCCGCTTTATGCCGCATTCCGGACGCCGGATCGTGTGGTCACCCAGATGGCCCTGATGCCCGAAGGCGAACGGTATCTGCTGATTGCCCGTTGCGTTGCGAAACGCGTGGTGGGCTACGGACAGCCGGAAACGCTGTTCAGCATCATGATCGGCTGCGATGCGATCCACAGCAGCCGGATCGTATACGGCGACGCCTATGCGCGCGATCCCCGCAGCGGAACACCGGCCGGTTTCGCATGCCGCTCGTGCAGCCGCGTTGATTGCCCGCAACGCGCGCATCCCGCCATTCTCGCCTCGACCGCTTCGACCAAAGATACTCGCCTCTCTCCACAGGCCATGCCATGATGCACCGGCAGCAGCGGTCCACGCAGAATCCGACCGCCTGTGGGGAGGGTACCGATGCTCAGGCGGATTCTGATCGCCGAAGATGAGCCTTATATCGTTGAGTCACTGACCTTTTTGCTGTCCCGCGAAGGCCACCAGGTGACCGCCGTGGGCGATGGTGCCGCGGTTCTGCCGGCGATCACGCGCTCCCGGCCCGACCTGCTGATCCTCGACATCATGCTGCCGACGGCGAACGGCTTCGAAATCCTCGCCGAGATCCGGCACAACATGGCGCTGAAGACGCTGCCCGTCATGGTCCTGACGGCCAAGGGGCAGGATGCCGACCGCCGGCGCATGACCGATCTCGGCGTCGACGATTTCGTCACCAAGCCGTTTTCCAACCATGATCTCGTCACCCGTGTCGCCCGGCTGCTGGAGGCGCCACGACGGATGACATCAGGCGGAAGATAGGATCCATGTCGCCGGGCAGACGATACCGCGATCTCGCATGGATACTGCCTTTGGCGGGGCTGCTTCTGTTCATGCCGCCCTATCTGAGAATCCTCAGCCGCGACGATCAGCTGTTCGGTATTCCCGTCCTGCACATCTACATTTTCGTTCTCTGGCTTGTCGGCATCATCCTTTCCGCCATGGTCTCGCGCCGGCTGGTGCGGGAACTCGCGCCGGGCCATGACGACGCTCCGCCCGGGTTGGACAGACACGAATCAGGGCCGCCCTGAGCAATGCTCAGCTCCGGCCTCATCGTCACGGTTGCCGGGCTCTACCTGGGCGGATTGTTCCTGCTGGCCTGGTATACCGAGCGCCGTGTCGACCGCGGCGCGGGCCGCTTCGTCGGCTCGTCGCTGAGCTATACCCTCTCGCTTGCCGTCTACTGCACGTCATGGACGTTTTTCGGCGCCGTCGGTTCGGCGGCGCGCAACGGGCTGGAATTCCTGACCATCTATATCGGTCCGACGCTGATGCTGATGGCCTGGTGGTTTCTGCTGCGCAAGCTGGTCCGCATCAGCAAGGCCCAGCGCATCACCTCGATCGCCGACTTTCTCTCCGCGCGTTACGGCAAGAGTGCCTGGATCTCGGCGCTGGTGACCGTCATCGCCGTGGTTGGCGTAATGCCCTACATCGCGCTGCAGCTGAAGGCGATCACCGCCTCGTTCAACGCGCTCAGCGACAACCCGGACTTCCCGCCCGGTCCGGCCGGCGAGCACGGTGCATTCGGCGATACCGGCCTTTGGGTGGCGGTCTGCATGGCCGCCTTCGTCATCCTGTTCGGCACCCGCAATCTCGGCGCCGACGAACGGCATCCCGGCGTGGTGGCCGCGATTGCCTTCGAGTCGATCGTCAAACTGTTCAGCCTAGGCGTCATCGCGCTGTTCGCCATCTATGGCCTGAATGACGGCGTCCGCGACATGTTCTACCGCGCGGCCGAGTACCCCGAGCTGCAGCGCCTCTACATGTTTTCGCCAGGCTTCGAGCCCCGCTGGGTGGCAACCATCTTCCTCGCCGCCGCCGCGATGATCTGCCTGCCGCGACAGTTCCAGGTTGCCGTCGTGGAGAATTCGGACGAGCGGCATCTCGCCACCGCCTCATGGCTGTTTCCGCTCTATCTCATGCTGTTCAGCCTTTTCGTCATTCCGGTGGCGATAACCGGCGTCACCCATCTGCCGCAGGGCGCCAACCCCGATCTCTACGTCCTGACGCTTCCGCTGCGCTTCGATCATCCCTACCTGGCGCTGCTCGCCTTCATCGGCGGGTTGTCGGCGGGAACCTCGATGGTGATCATGGCCAGCATCGCGCTCTCGATCATGATCTCCAATCATCTGGTGACGCCGCTGCTGCTGCGCCTGCCCCGCTTCAGCCAGCCGGGCAGCGGCGACTTCTCCGGCACGCTGCTGGCGGTGCGCCGCATGAGCATCGCCGCGATCCTGATCCTGGGCTATGTCTACTACCGCGCCATTACGTCGACGAACCCGCTCGCCTCCATCGGCCTGGTATCGTTCACCGGTGTGGCACAGTTCCTGCCGGCGCTGATCGGCGGTATCTTCTGGCGCAACGGCACCAAGGCCGGCGCGACAGCGGGCCTGCTGGCCGGCTTCGCGGTATGGATCTACACCCTGCTGCTGCCGAACTTCGCCAATGCCGGCTGGCCGGTCGCCAGCATCGTGACCGAAGGGCCCTGGGGCATAGAGATGCTCAAGCCGGACGCCATGTTCGGCCTCGCCGGCTGGGACCGCCTGGTGCATGGGCTATTCTGGAGCCTGACCTTCAACATCCTGTTCTACATCACCGTCTCGCTGTTCACGGAGCAATCCGCGATCGAGCGGCTGCAAAGCGCGGTCTTCGTGGATATCTTCCAGCACAACACGGCGAATGTGGACGACGCCCTGCAGCGCTCGGCGCATACCGAAGACCTGTTCCGCCTGACCCAGAGCATTCTCGGCGCCGAGCGCGCCTACCGGCTGTTCCGCGATTATGCCCGGCGTCAGGGTCGCCGCGACCATCTGCCGGTTCCCGATCCGGCGCTGATCGCCTATGTCGAACGCCAGTTGGCCAGCAGCGTCGGCGCGGCATCGGCGCGAACGCTGGTATCGAGAATCGTCAAGGGCGAGCGGATCACCGTCGAGGCGGTGATCACCATTCTCGACGAGGCTCAGGAGGCAATCCGCTACAGCCGCGAGCTGGAGCGCAAATCGCACGAACTGGAGGAAACCGCGGAGAAACTGCGCCGCGCCAACGAGCAGTTGCGCCGTCTCGACCTGCTGAAGGACGATTTCCTCAGCCGGGTCAGCCATGAATTGCGGACGCCGATGACCTCGATCCGCTCCTTCGCCGAGATCCTGGTCGGCGAGCAGCAGATCGGCAGCATGCAGACCCGCCGCTTTCTGGAAATCATCCAGCAGGAAAGCGAGCGACTGACCCGCCTGCTGGACGAAATCCTCGATCTCAGCCGGATGGAAAACGGGCAGGTCGCCTGGTCGCTCTTGCATGTCGATGCCCGCGACGTGGCCCGCCAGGCCATCGCGGCGATGGCCGGCCTGGCGCGGGAGCGCGGACACAGGCTGATCGACAATCTCGGGAACCGGCCGCTGCCGGTCTTCGTCGCGCCGGACCGCCTGCAGCAGGTCTTCATCAACCTGTTGTCCAATGCGATCAAGTACAATGACGGTCCGGAGCCGGTCACCTGGATCGAGGCGGTCGAAACGGATGCGGCCTTCGTGGAGATCCATGTGCGCGATAACGGCCCGGGCATTTCGCGGGAGGACCAGGAAATCCTGTTCTCAAAATTCGCCCGCGGCTGGAGCGAGCAGGCCCGCTGGCAGGAGGGCAGCGGGCTCGGCCTGGCGATATCGCGCCAGATCATGGTGCAGCTCGATGGCACACTCAGCCTGTTCCATTCGAGCCCGCGCGGCTCGACCTTTTCGGTCCGCCTGCCGCGGTCCGGCGGCTAGCCGCGCCGGCCTCAGCGCAGATACGCCTCGCTGGCATAGCGCCGCATCATGGTATGTGAGCTGAAGCGCGTTCCGATCTTGCTGATCGACTGCTTCATCATCCAGAGCCAGCGGGCACGGTCACCATACCACAGCGGCAGGATCACGCGCTCCAGCTTGTCGTAGAGTTCGTTCCTGTGCTCGGCATCACCGCCGCCATCCTGGCCGATGGCCCATCCGGTCACGCCCTCCATCCAGGCTTCGCCCCACCAGCCGTCCAGCACGCTGAAATTCAGCACGCCGTTCAGCGCCGCCTTCATGCCGCTGGTGCCCGATGCCTCGAGCGGCGGCATCGGCGTGTTCAGCCAGAGATCGGATCCCGATACCATGGCATGACCAAGCCGCCAGCCGTAATTGGGAAGAAACACCATCGGCACGGCGCCGGCGAGCTCGCGGATGCAGCGATGGATTTCATGCACGGCATTGCGCCCGCCGCTGTCATGGGGGTGCGCCTTGCCGGCCATGACGATCTGGAAGGGTGTGCGGGCAGCAATCTGCCGCAGACGCGCCGGGTCGGACAGCAGCAGCAGCGGACGCTTGTATGCCGTCATGCGTCGCGCGAAGGACAGGATCGGCAGCGCCGGATCGAGTCGGACGCCCGAAATCATCTCCACCTGGCGGATCAGTTCCGCCTTGGCTTCCTTATGGGCCTCCCAGAGCTCCTCGTTGCCGGCCTGATCCAGAAAGGACAGCCGCAGCGGATCGAGCTCCCAGCCCGGGGCAAGACGGTCGAACAGTGGCTGCAACGCGGGATGCGCCCAGGTCGGCCCATGCACGCCATTGGTGATCGCCTGGATATTGTGGTCGGGAAACATCTTCCGTGCCGTCTCGGCATGGCGCAGGGCGACGCCGTTGACGAAGCCGCTGAGATTGAGCGCCAGTCTGGTCATGTTGAGCCGGTCGTCGCCGGCCAGCAGCTTGAGCTGCGCGATTTCCATGAAACCGCCGAGATGGCGCTCGACCTCTTCATAGCTGAACTTGTCATGCCCTACCTCGACGGGCGTATGGGTTGTGAAGGCGCATTGCTGCCGCACGGCCTCGGCTTCGTAGAGCAGGCCGCTTCCGGCGCCGCGCATCTTGCGCACCGGATTGCGCCGCAGCAGGGAGACGGCTAGCAGGGCCGCATGGCCCTCGTTCAGGTGGTAGATCCGGATCCGGAATCCGAGCGCATGCAGAATCTGCTCGCCGCCGATGCCGAGCACGATCTCCTGCTTCAGCCGGTAGGCGGAATCGCCGCCGTAGAGCCTGTCGGTGATCGTGCGGTCCTCCGGACTGTTCTGCGGCAGCCTGGTGTCGAGAAGGATGACCGGAACGGAATGCCCGGTCTTCGAGGTAAGGGCGTGCAGCCAGGGCCGGATCCAGACCGGCCGCCCTTCGATCCGGACCGCAATGACCGCATCCAGCGGTTCTGCCCAGTCGGCGATGGCCCAGGGGTCCGGCTGGGCGTGCTGCCATCCTTCGGCGTCGATCTCCTGACGGAGATAGCCCTCATGGGAGGCCAGCGTGACGAAGGCAATCGGCAGGCCGAGATCGGCCGAGGACCGGGCCGTGTCGCCGGCGAGGATGCCGAGGCCGCCGGAATAGGTCCGCATTTCGGGCCTGATCGCGATTTCCATGGAGAAATACGCGATCCGGGTTCGCAGGGCGAAGTCGTCCAGACGCGGCATCCGCGACGGCCCTCCTCGGTCTTTCCGGTTTCCTGATCCGGCGGATCCGGATCAGGTCATTCCCATGCCCAGTCCCTGATCTCGGGCATGTCCTCGCCGTAACGCGCGATATACTGCTTATGATCCACCAGCTTTTCCTGCAGCTGCTGGGTGAAATGCGCGGCCCGCACCGCTAGGCCCGGGATCCGCCGCACGACTTCCATGGCGAGGTGGTACCGGTCGAGACCGTTCAGCACGGTCATGTCGAAGGGCGTGGTGGTCGTGCCCTCCTCGATATAACCGCGGACATGCAGGTTGTGATGGTTGGTGCGCCGGTATGTCAGCCGGTGAATGAGCCAGGGATAGCCGTGATAGGCAAAGATGATCGGACGGTCGCGGGTGAAGATCTGGTCGAACCGCGCGTCGCTGAGGCCGTGCGGATGGAAAATCTCGGGCTGCAGCGCCATCAGGTCGACGACATTCACGACCCGCAGCTTCAGTTCCGGGAACTGCCGGCGCAGCAGCGTCACGGCGGCCAACGTCTCAACCGTCGGAATGTCGCCGGCGCAGGCCAGCACGGCATCCGGCTCGCCGCCGTCGTCACTGCTGGCCCAGCGCCAGATACCGAGTCCCGCCGTGCAATGGCGGATCGCCGCGTCCATGTCGAGCCACTGCCGCGCGGGCTGCTTGCCGGCGACGATCACGTTGATGTAGTCGCGGCTGCGCAGGCAGTGATCCGCGACCGACAGCAGCGTATTCGCATCCGGCGGCAGATAGACGCGGACCACATCGGCCTTCTTGTTGACCACATGGTCGATGAAGCCCGGGTCCTGGTGGCTGAAGCCGTTATGGTCCTGCCGCCAGACATGGGAGGTCAGCAGGTAATTGAGCGAGGCGATCGAGCGGCGCCAGGGCACCTCCTTCGAGACCTTCAGCCATTTGGCATGCTGGTTCACCATCGAATCGACGATATGGGTGAAGGCTTCGTAGCAGGAGAAAAAGCCGTGCCGCCCGGTCAGCAGATAGCCCTCCAGCCAGCCCTGGCAGATCTGCTCGTTCAGCACCTCCATGATGCGGCCATCGGGCGAGAGATCGATGTCATCGGGGTCGCCCTCGGCGACGAAAGTCTTCGCCGAGGCTTCGAATAGGGCGGTGAGCCGGTTCGAAGCGGTCTCGTCGGGTCCGAAGACGCGGAAGTTGCGGGTCTCCTCGTTCGCCTTCATCACGTCGCGCAGGAAAGTGCCGAAGACACGGGTGGCTTCGGCGGTCGCGGCGCCGGGCTTCTCGACGGGAACCGCATAGCTGCGGAAATCCGGAAGCCGGAGGTCGCGCAGCAGCAGCCCGCCATTCGCCGCCGGATTGGCGCTCATGCGCCGCGGCCCCCTCGGCGCCAGCGCGGCCAGTTCCGGTTTCAGCCGGCCATCGGCGTCGAACAGTTCCCCGGGCCGGTAGCTCCTCAGCCACTGCTCGAGAATGCGGAGATGCTCCGGATGGTCCGCCAGGCCCGACAGCGGCACCTGGTGCGAGCGCCATGATCCCTCGGTCTTCCGGCCGTCGACGGTTTTCGGTCCGGTCCAGCCTTTCGGCGTGCGCAGGATGATCACCGGCCAGACCGGCCGTTCGACCCTGCCCTCTGACCGCGCGCGGCTCTGGATCGCCCGGATCTCGTCCATGCAGCGGTCGAGCGTGGCCGCCATGGCCTGATGCATGGCGGCGGGATCCTCGCCCTCGACGATATGCGGCTCATAGCCGTAGCCGCGGAACAGGGCCTCCAGCTCATGGCGGGGAATCCGCGCCAGTATGGTGGGATTGGCGATCTTGTAGCCGTTCAGATGCAGGATCGGCAGCACCGCGCCGTCCGTGGCGGGATTGAGAAACTTGTTCGAATGCCAGCTGGCGGCGAGCGCGCCGGTTTCCGCCTCGCCGTCGCCCACCACGCAGGCGACGATCAGATCGGGATTGTCGAAGGCCGCGCCGAAGGCGTGCATCAGCGAATAGCCGAGCTCGCCGCCCTCGTTGATCGAGCCGGGAATATCGGCACCGACATGGGAGGAGATGCCGCCGGGAAACGAGAACTGGGTGAACAGCTTCTTCATCCCGGCAGCATCCTGCGAGACCTCCGGGTAGAGTTCCGAGTAGGTGCCCTCGAGCCAGGTATTCGCGACGATTCCGGGTCCGCCATGGCCGGGACCGGTGACATACAGCATGTTCAGATCGTCGCGGACGATGATCCGGTTGAGATGGACATAGATGAAATTGAGCCCCGGCGTCGTACCCCAGTGGCCGAGCAGGCGCGGCTTCACATGGTCGAGCGTGAGCGGCTCGCGCAGCAGCGGATTGTCCATCAGGTAAATCTGGCCGACGGACAGATAATTGGCTGCCCGCCAGTAGGCATCCATGCGCGCCAGCAGTTCCGGCTCCAGCTTGCTCATTCCCGTCTCCCTTCTGCCGCCCGGGACTCCTGCAGCATGTCGAACATTGCCCGGGCGATCATGACTTCCTCGTCCGTTCGGAACACGTGGACGCCGACCCTGCCGGCCTCGGGAGAGATTCTCTCCTCTCCCGCCGTGTTCCGCCGGTGATCGATTTCGATGCCGAGAAATCCGAGCCCGGAGCAGATCCGTGCCCGGATCTCGGGCGCGTTCTCGCCGATGCCGCCGGAAAAGATCAGCGTATCGATGCCGCCCAGGGCGGCGGCATAGGCTCCGATGCATTTGCGGATCTCGTAGCAGTAGACCGCGACCGCTTCGGCGGCCCTTTCATCCTTCTTTGCCAGCGCGAGAAGATCGGCCATGTCCGCGGTGGTCTCGGACAGACCGAGAAGTCCCGACTGGCCGGCCAGCAGCCGGTGAACCTCGGTCGCCGCGAGCCCTTCCCGCGCCACCAGATACTCGACGATGCCGGGATCGATGTCGCCGCTGCGCGTTCCCATCGGAATGCCCGAATTGGGCGTGAACGACATCGTCGTATCGCGGCTGCGGCCGCCAGACACCGCGGCCAGGCTCGACCCGCTTCCGAGATGCGCAAGGATAATCCTTCCGCCGGCTGCCTCGGGTCCGGCCTGACGCCGGAACCTGTCCATCAGATAGGCGTAGGACAATCCATGATAGCCATAGCGGTGGATGCCCTGCGCGGCGAAACGGCGGGGAATGGGAAGCAGGCGGGCTTCGGTCGGCAGCGCCGCATGGAAGGCCGTGTCGAAGCAGACGATCTGCGGCAGGTTCAGATCCGCCAGCAGGCGCTCGATCAGCGCGATGGCCGCAGGCATGTGGTCCGGCGCGAAAAAGGCATACCGGCGAAGGTCTTCCAGCAATGCAGGCGAAAGCCACTCCGGCACGCTGTGCTCCGGCCCCCCGCTCACCACCCGATGACCGATCGCGACGATGTCGTCCAGAGCAAGGTTGGCGCGCAGCCAACCCAGCAGGAATCCGACCGGGTCGGCATGCGGCGGCACGGGCGTGACGCCGGGCCGGTTCTCCCCCTCCCGGCGCACCGAAAGCGTGGTGCCTGGCTGGCCGAGGCGGCGCAGGGCGCCGCGCGCCAGTTCGCAGGGCGGATCGCCGCGCCGGAACAGCGCGAACTTGATGCTGGAGGATCCGGCATTGAGGGCGAGGACCGTCTCTTCCGTCATGTCGCGTGCGCCCTGCATCCGTTGTCTGTGGAAACTGCCATGCGATGGCTCAGGCCATCCTCCCGCCGCGCCGCGGCGTCTTCGCCGGTGGCACCGGACCGGTTCAACCGCGGGAGGTCCGGGATGTTTCACCGGATTCCGCAGCATTCTGCGTCCCGCCATCCGGACATTCATTGATCCCGATCAAGGTCCCGTGATCTAAAACAGGGGATTAGATCGGCGCGTCCGCCGGCGCGGATGCAAGGCCTTTGAGGATACATGTTAAAACTACGCCGCATCGCCATCGATACGCACCGCGAGAGCATCGCCTACCTGAGTCGCCACTGCACCCAGTACCGTGTCGAGGAATTCCAGGCCCTGGCGAAAATCCATGTCTGCGCCGACGGACGCCAGATTCCCGCCACGCTTAACATCGTCGACGACGACGCCATTCTCGCGCCCGAGGAGCTGGGGCTCTCAGAAGAAGCATTCCGGGTCCTCGGTGTGCCGGCCGGCACGCTTGTGCGCATCGAACACCCGAGGCCGGTGGAGAGCATTGCCGCGGTCCGCGCCAAAATCCAGGGACGGATTCTGACGGCCGAAGAATACGGAGCCGTGATCCGCGACATCGCGGCGCTCCGTTACAGCAAAATGGAGGTTGCGGCCTTCCTGGTGGCCTGCGCCGCCTTCATGACCGCCGAAGAGGTGCTGTATCTCACCCGGGCCATGTCGGCGGTCGGGCAGCGGCTCGACTGGGGCGACCGGCCGGTGGTGGACAAACACTGCATCGGCGGCATCCCCGGAAACCGCACCTCCATGATCGTCGTCCCCATCGTGATGGCGCATGGCCTTACCATCCCCAAGACGTCATCGCGGGCAATCACCTCACCGGCGGGAACGGCGGATACGATGGAAGTCCTGGCGCGCGTGGACATCTCCATTGACGAGATGCGCGACATCGTGGAACGGATCGGCGGCTGTCTCGTCTGGGGCGGCAACGTCAATCTGTCGCCCGCCGATGACGTAATGATCACCGTCGAGCGGCCGCTCTCGATCGACACGCGCGAGCAGATGGTGGCCTCCATCCTGTCCAAGAAGATCAGCGCCGGATCGAAATACCTCGTGCTGGACATGCCGGTCGGGCCGACGGCAAAGATCCGGGACTACCAGGACGCCGCGAGGCTGCGGAAGCTGTTCGAATATGTCGCCGGAGAAACCGGCCTGAAGCTGGATGTGCGGATTACCGATGGAAAGCAGCCCATCGGAGTGGGCGTCGGGCCGGTGCTGGAAGCGAGGGATGTGCTTGCCGTGCTGCGCAACGATCCGGATGCACCGGTCGACCTGCGCGAGCGGGCCATCCTGCTCGCCGGCGCCGTTATCGAGAGCGACCCGGATGTGCGCGGCGGGCAGGGCATCCATCGCGCGCGCGAGCTGCTGGACAGCGGCGAGGCCATGCGCGCCATGGAACGCGTCATCCTCGCGCAGGGCCCCCATGACGTGCCGCTGGAACCGAGCCCGATCGCCTATGAAGTCACCGCCGAAAGCGATGCCGTCGTGGCGGGAATCGACTGCCTGCGGATCGCCCGGATGGCCCGCATTGCCGGAGCGCCGATGTTCAAGAATGCCGGGGTCCACCTGCTGAAGAAGACCGGGGACGCGGTGCGGAAGGGCGAGCCCCTCTATCGCATCCATGCCGGACTTGCCGCCGATCTCGGCTTTGCCGCCGATCTGGCGGCGCAGGACCATGGCTACCGACTGTCCGGTGCCGGCGCATGACCGTCACGCTGACGATCCACGGAGCGGCCGGCACGGTCACCGGCTCCTGCTACCGTCTCGACATCGGCGGGAAAAGCATTCTCGTCGATTGTGGCATGTTCCAGGGCGACAAGACCCTCAAGGAACTCAATTACAAGCCCTGGCCGTTCGATCCGCGGGGGATCGATGCCGTGCTGCTGACGCATGCCCATATCGACCATAGCGGTCTGATCCCGAAGCTGGCGAAGGCCGGCTTTGCCGGTCCGATCCATGCGACCCCGGGAACCTGCGACCTCCTGCGCTTCATGCTGCCGGATTCCGGCGGCATCCAGGAAATGGAAGTCGAGCGGCTCAACCGGCGCAACCAGCGCCGCGGCCGAAGCGTCGTGCTGCCCATCTACACGCAGCAGGACGCCGTGGACAGTCTGCGCCTGCTGTCGCCCCGCGACTACGACGCCTGGTTCGAGGTCATTCCCGGCCTGCGCGCCCGATTCTGGAATGCGGGACATATTCTCGGCTCGGCATCCATCGAGTTCGAGGTTGCCGAGCCGGGTGGCGCGCCGTTGCGGCTGCTGTTCTCCGGCGATGTCGGCCCCGAACACAAGGCGCTGCAGAACGAAGCATCCGGCCCGAGCGGCCTGGATCTCCTCGTGATGGAAGCGACCTATGGCGGCCGCCGGCGGCCGCGGCTGGACGACCGCGCGCGCCGCGCGGTTCTGGCGGAAGAAGTCAACCGGGCGCTCGCCGCGGGCGGCAATCTCATCATTCCCGCCTTCGCGGTGGAACGGACGCAGGAACTGCTGGCAGACCTGACCCGGCTGTTCGCGGAGAAAGCGGTGCGCCGCGTTCCGATCTTCATCGACTCGCCGCTGGCCACCCGGGTTACCGAGGTCTTTGCCCGGTACCTGCACAGGGAAGAGACCCCGGCCTCCGGCGGCAAGCCGTTCTCCGGCAGCAGCATCCGCTTCACCCGCACGATGCAGGAAAGCATGCAGATCGAGCAGGTGACCGGCGGAGCCATCATCATCGCCGCGTCCGGCATGTGCGAAGCCGGCCGGGTCCGGCATCACCTCAAGAACAACCTATGGCGGCCGAATGCGACCGTCCTGCTGGTCGGCTACCAGGCGCCGGGCACCCTGGGCGCGCTGCTGGAACGCGGCGAGGGCGCCGTGCGCATCCAGGGCGACGATATCAGCGTCCGCGCCAGCATCCGCAAGCTGGAGATCTATTCCGGACATGCCGATCACGAGGAGCTGCTCGACTGGCTGCGCGAACGGCTGCCGGTCCGCCTCGGCCTGTTCCTCACCCATGCCGATCCGGAAGCGACGGCAGCTTTACGCGCGGATATTGCGCGCTGGGGCGACAAGGCGCCCAGAATCTTCGAACCGAAGCTCGACCAGGTCTATACCATCGAGCGCAACAGGATCCGGGCGGTGAAACTGCCGCCCACCGCGAAGCGACTCGACCGCTATGCCGAGGCGGCGGCGGTAGCCGGCCATGATTGGCATAACGACTATGCCAGGCTGATGCTGCTGATCCAGCAGGAGCTCCGGAAGGCCGAGTCCGACGCCGAGCGTCGCCGGCTGCTCAAGAAGATGCACCGCCTGATCGGCCAGCGTTAGCAGTCTTCGGACCGGATCGCATTCGCAACCAGGGCCGCGACCGACATCGCGTTGCTGCCATGGGGCACCGTGTCGGTCGATACGACCCGCGTCATCGCCGCTCGAAGCCGGTCGAAGGCACCTTCGGCGAAGATCGCATGTACCACGGCGCAGACCGGCTTGCGGAAGCCGGCCGCCACGAGGCGCGCGGCGGCCTCGGCCGCCGTGTGGCCCGTGGACACGATGTCGTCGATCAGCACCGGCTGGCGATCCCGGAATTCACCGACATCCGGCAACGCAATCTCCACCTCCCGGTCGCCCTTGCGCGACTTGGACAGAACGAAGAAGGGCGCCCCGCAGCGGTCGGCAACATCCGCGACCCACTGCCGGCTTTCCTCGTCGGGCCCCACGATCACCGGGGCAGGCACGCTATCCGCGATCCAGGTGGCGATGACGGGAGCAGACGGAATGGCGCAGGTGGTGATGCGATAGATGTCCGCCAGGCTGGCATAGCGATGCAGATGCGGATCGACCGTGATCAGCTGGTCGAAGCGCTTCGAAATGAGTCGCGCGAAGCTGCGCGAGGTGACGGCCTCGCCCTGCCGGAACTGCCGGTCCTGCCGCATGTAGGCGAGATAAGGCGCCACCAGCGTGACCCGCGCGCAGCCCAGATCCCGACAGGCATCCGCGGCAAAGATCAGCGGCAGGAACTGCGGATCCGGGTTCGCCAGCGTGCAGACCAGCGCCACGTCCCGGTCCGTGACATTGGAGAGGATGCGGATGAGGGACTCACCGTCGGGAAACCGGTGCAGGTCCAGACGGCCGAGCTCGAAACCCGGAAAGCCGGCCAGTCGGGCCGCAAAATCCTCGTTTCCGGGCAGCGGGATGATCAGGGTCATGGGAGCTCCTCGGCTAAAGCGTCATCGTGGCCGGATACAGCCGTGAACTCAACGATTTATGCCGGTTTTCCGCCGCATGGTTGATCCGGATCAATGACAGATGGCAACCTTGCCCGGATAATCAATTTCATAACCGCCGAATGGAAAACCCATGCTCCGCGATATCCTCGTCTATGCCGATGGCCGGGCTGAAGCACAGCACCGGCTGAACTATGCCGCCGGTCTGGCCAGGGATCACCAGGCCCATCTGACCGCCCTGCATATCCGGCACCCGCCCTTCATCCCGGCCGATGTGATGGGGACCGGAGTCGCCGACACGGTGATCCAGGTACAGCGTGAGGCCCAGGAAGAGCAGGCGAAGGCGGCCAGGAAGATGGTCGACGCCACGGCGGGCAGATTCGGCATCAACATCGAATGGCGGGATGTCGAAGGCGATATCGACAACACGCTGGTGGCCCATGGCTATTACAGCGATCTTGTCGTCATCGGGCAGCGGCAGACCGGGCTCGACCTCGAGCCGCCCTACAGTCCGGATCCGGGCAGAACCATCGTGACCGCCGGCCGACCGGTGATCGTCTTCCCCCGCGACCGCGAGGTGAAGACCGTTGGCCGCAACATTCTCATTGCCTGGAAGGCATCGGCACCCGCGGCACGCGCCGTGTCGGATGCGCTGCCGCTGCTGCGTCAGGCCAGGGAAGTGACCGTCATGGAAGTCACCGAGGATGCGGTGTCTCGCCGAATCATCGGCGCGGATATCGCGACGCATCTCTCACGCCAGGGCGTCACGCTGGCCGTGGAGCCGTTCATTGCCTCTGCGGCCGATGCCTTCCCGCTGATCCAGACCCGCGCCATGGATCTTGGCGTCGACATGATCGTCATGGGCGGCTACGGCTATCCCAGGCTCTGGGAGATCATGCTCGGCGGGGTGACGCGCCGGATGCTGCAGGAACTCTTCGTCCCGGTGTTCTTTTCCCATTGACGTCAGGTGCGCGTCACCAGCAGGAATGCCAGATACAGCAGATAGGCGATTACGAACAGCGTCCCTTCGACGCGCGATATCTGCCGGCCGGAAAGAAAAACCGGCACGCAGACCATCGCCACACCCGCCATGACGGGGATGTCGATCCGGATCAGTTCCGGCGTGACCGGTATGTCAGCCGGCGTCACCGCCGCAGTGGCACCGAGGATGAACAGGATGTTGTAGACGCTGCTGCCCAGCAGATTGCCGATGGCAATGTCCCGCTCCTTTTTCAGCGTGGACAGGATCGTGGTCACGAATTCCGGCGCAGAGGTGCCGATCGCGACGATAGTCAGGCCGATGAAGGCGTCGGTGACGCCCCAGATGCGGGCGAGCGTAACGGCGCTGTCGACGAGCCAGTCGGCGGCCACCACGATCACGGCGATGCCGACGAGCAGGGTGACCGTGCTGCGTGCAATGCCCGCCCGACTGCTCCGGATCCGTTCCGGTACATTGTATTCCTCGGCAAAGCGGATCTTGACCATCCGGCTTTCCTGCCGCGCCAGTATGACGACCACCGCCGTGTAACCGCATCCCCCCAGCAGCAGCAGGATGCCTTCGGTGCGGGTCAGGGCGCCGTCAAATGCCATGACCAGCATGGCCAGCGCACTCACGACCATTACCGGCAGATCCATCCGGATCGTCTCCATGCGGAGCGCAAGCGGGCGGATCGCCGCGCTGAGGCCAAGGATCAGGAGGACGTTCACGGTATTCGTGCCGGCGATGTTGCCGATCGCCAGCGCCCCCGCTCCCTGGAGCGCGGCCTCGATGCCCACCGCAAGCTCCGGCGCGCTCGTACCCACCGCCACCACGGTCAGGCCGATCAGGATCGGGCGAATGCCGAGCTGACCGGCAAGCGTGCTGCCGCCACGGGTAACCAGCTCGGCTCCAAGCACCAGGATGAGGAGTGCCGCCAGGCAGGTTGCGAGGGCCATGATCATTGGTCAAACTTAGGGGACGGGCCGTCCCGGACGCCAGTGCATTTTCAAAGCATGGGTGCCGGCCATCGGCTCTCGCATTCAGATCGGAGTGTCAAAGTGACCGAGGCAAGCTGGACGAAAGGTCCGCCGAAGAAACTGCTGCTCGCCACGGATCTGAGCGCCCGCTGCGACCGCGCCACGGACCGTGCCGCCTTGCTGTCCCGGCAGTGGCAGGCGCCGTTGCATGTCCTCCACGTGCTGAACCCGGCGGAGCGGTTCATCGAGCAACGGCAACTGGACGACCTGCCGAGCTGGCGCCGGCCACGTGACCGCAAGGCCCTTGCCGAGGCGCGTCTGCGCCGCGACCTGGCCGGCCACCTGGACCATTTCACGCTGACGGTTGCCGAAGGCGACCCGGCTGCGATGATCGACGAGGTTGCCCGAACGGAAGGCTGCGACCTGATCATTACCGGCATCGCCCGGGACGAAACCCTCGGCCGCTACTTCCTCGGCGCGACGGTCGACCGCCTGATTCGCCGCGCGACGGTGCCCGTACTCGTCGTGAAAGCGCGGGCCAGGTCCTATCAGGAAATCGTCATTGCCACCGACTTCTCCGAATCCTCCCGCCATGCGCTCAACGCGGCGGCGGCCTTCTTCCCGGATACGACGCTGACCCTGTTCCACGCCTTCGACGTTCCGATGGCAGCATTTCTCGACGACGCCGGATTGCAGGACCAGTTCCGCACAATGGGGCAGCAGGCCTGCGACAGGTTTCTGGCTCAATCCGCTCTTGGCGAAGACCGGAAGCGCGCCGTGACGACCCTGGTCGAATACGGGCGCCCCGAGATCATGATCCGAGCCTATATGGAAGACCGCGGCGCCGGCCTCGTCTGCCTGGGCAGCCATGGCCGGAGCGGCATACTCGATGTTCTGATCGGAAGCACGGCCAGGAAAATCGTCGAATTTTCTCCCGGCGATGTGCTTCTCGTCCGCGAACCGCGTGCGGCGCTGATCGGCCGGAATGCCGACGGAGACGCATAGGGATGGATGCGGATCGTGGCGATCCCGTCTGGCATGCCCTGCCCGCCGGTGCCGTTCTGGCGCAGCTGGCAGCAAACGATCAGGGCCTGCCGGAGGCCGAGGCCGCGGCGCGACGCCAGCGCTACGGACTGAATGAGATTCCCGCGGCCAGGGGACGGTCGGCGCTCTGGCGGTTCCTCGCCCAGTTCAACAATGTCCTGATCTACTTCCTGCTGCTGGGTGCGGCGGCGGCACTAGTGCTCGGGCATCTCGTCGATGCCGGCGTGATCATCGCCCTCGTGATCGTGAATGCGGTCATCGGCTTCATTCAGGAGGGCCGCGCGGAACAGGCCCTGGACGCGATCCGGCAGATGATCGCTCCCCAGGCAACGGTGCTGCGCGAGGGGCGGCGCGAAGCCGTCGCGGTGCGCGATCTCGTTCCGGGCGACGTCGTCCTTCTCGAGGCCGGCGACCGGGTGCCTGCCGATCTGCGCCTGCTGCGCGCCAGGCGCCTTCTGGTCGAGGAAGCGGTGCTGACGGGCGAATCGGTGCCCGCGGAAAAGCATGAGCAGGCCGTCGGCCCGGAAACGCCGCTGGGCGACCGGCGGAACATGGCCTTCTCCGGCACCCTTGTGGCGGCGGGCCAAGGTATCGGCGTGGTGGTGGAAACCGGGATCCGCACGCAGATCGGCCGGATCAGCTCGCTGCTGCAGAAAGTGGAGCCGCTGAGCACGCCGCTGCTGCGCCAGATCGACCGTTTCGCCAAGCGGTTTACCTGGGTTGTGCTGGCCGGCGGCGCGGCCCTGTTCACCTTCGGCGTTCTGGTCCGCGATCTGGACTGGGTCGAGATGCTCATCGCCGTGGTGGCCCTCGCGGTGGGCATCGTCCCGGAGGGCCTGCCGGCGGTGATCACCATAACTCTTGCCATCGGCGTGCGGCGCATGGCGATGCGTAATGCCGTGATCCGCAAACTGCCCGCGGTGGAAACCCTCGGCGCGACGACGGTGATCTGCACCGACAAGACCGGCACCCTGACCCGCAACGAAATGACGGCACGGCGGATCATCATCGGAGACCGGCAGATTCTGGCGAGCGGTTCGGGCTATGCGCCCGAAGGCGAACTGTCCGACCAGCTCACCGGAGACCGGCCCGCCATCGATCCCGCGCTGACCGATCTGCTTCGCTGCGGCCTGCTGTGCAACGACGCGCAGCTCGCCGCCGCCGACGGGCATTGGCATGTGAACGGCGATCCCATGGAAGGCGCCCTGCTGGCGCTCGCCATGAAGGCAGGCCTCGATCCGGCCGAAATCCGGGAAGCCTGGCCGCGAATCGACGAGATTCCGTTCGATCCCGCCTACCGGTTCATGGCGACGCTGCATCGGACGCCGTCGGGCGAAGCGGTCATATTCATCAAGGGCGCGGCGGAAGCCCTGTTGGGGCGGGCCGGCTCCATCGATACGGACGCCTGGGCCGAGCATATCGCCGCTGCGGGTGCCCAGGGCGAGCGGGTTCTTGCCTTCGGCATGAAGACGCTGCCGGACGCGCCGGAGCGGCTGCAGTTCAGCGACGTGGCGGATGGAATCGCGTTTCTCGGCCTGATCGGATTCATCGATCCCCCGAGACCGGAAGCCAGGGAGGCGATCCGGCAGTGCCGTTCGGCGCGCATTGCGGTCAAGATGATCACGGGCGACCACGCCGCCACGGCCGCTGCCATCGCCCGTCAGCTGGACATCGCGGACGATCCGCAGGTCGCGACCGGCGCCGATCTCGACCGGCTGTCGGATGCCGAGCTGCAGCAGGCGGTCGAGCGCATCGCCGTCTTCGCGCGCACCAGCCCCGAGCACAAGCTGCGCATCGTGCAGGCCCTGCAGAAGAACGGCCATATCGTGGCGATGACGGGCGACGGCGTGAATGACGCACCGTCCCTCAAGCAGGCCGCGGTCGGAACGGCGATGGGAATCAAGGGCACGGAAGCGGCGAAGGAAGCGGCCCAGATGGTGCTGCTGGACGACAATTTCGCCTCCATCGTGCGCGCGGTGAGCGAGGGCCGCACGGTCCACGACAACATCCGAAAGGTGATTGCCTGGGAAATTCCGACCAACGGTGCGGAAACCGTTGCCGTGGTGCTGGCGATCCTGCTGGGCTTCAGCCTTCCGATGACGGCGACCCAGATCCTCTGGGTAAACCTGATCCTGACGGGAACGCTGGGACTGGTGCTTGCATTCGAGCCGCCCGAGCCCGGCGTGATGCGCCGGCCGCCGCGCGCCGCCAACGCATCGCTGCTTTCGCCCTTCCTGCTCTGGCGGGTCATCATCGTCTCGGTATTGCTGGCCGCCGCCGCGCTCGGGCTCTTCTTTTATGCCCTGAATACCGGCCGCGACGTGGAGACCGCGCGCACGATGGTGGTCAACATGTTCATCGTCGGCGAGATTTTCTACCTGTTCAACGTGCGTTACCTGCACATGACCTCGCTGACCCTGCGCGGGCTGCTCGGCACGCCGATCGCGCTTGGGGCGATCGCCATCCTCGTCGTGGCCCAGCTCGCCTTCACCTATGCGCCCTTCATGCAGGCGGTGTTCGGAAGCCGGCCGCTGCTGCTCCAGGACGGTGCACTGATCATAGGCATCGGCTTCGGCCTGATGCTGCTACTCGAAGGGGAAAAAATCCTGCTGCGGCATCTCGGCTGGTTCGACGAGCTCAGGAACGGCGAGGACGAGGATTGATTCCCAGAATCCGGATTGCCAAAAGGGATTTTCGGCATACCGTCTTCTGTACGGATTCCCAGGCCAGCCGATGCCCTCTCCCCATCCTGACGCGCAGATCGACAAAAACCTGATCGACATCCTGAGCGAGCTTGAGCGCAAGGTGCTCTGGCTCTCCACCTGGATGATCCACAACGCCAATCATCTGCGGGAGAAGCCGGACGGCCTGAAGGTCGGCGGCCACCAGGCCTCCAGCGCCTCGCTCGCGACGATCATGACGGCGCTGTATTTCCATGCCCTGCGGCCCAGCGACCGCGTGGCGGTGAAACCGCATGCCAGCCCGGTCTTTCATGCCATCCACTATCTGATGGGCCGCCAGAGCCGCGAGAAGCTGGAAGCCTTCCGCGGCTACAAGGGCGCGCAATCCTATCCGTCGCGCACCAAGGACACCGAGGACGTCGACTTCTCCACCGGCTCGGTGGGCCTGGGCGCAGCGCAGACGATCTTTGCCAGTCTGGTGCAGGATTACCTGAAGGCCCGCGGCTGGGCGCGCGACCTGCCGGAAGGGCGCATGGTCGCCCTGATCGGCGACGCCGAAATGGATGAGGGCAACATTTTCGAGGCCCTGCTGGAAGGCTGGAAACAGGGCCTGCGCAATACCTGGTGGATCATCGACTACAACAGGCAGAGCCTGGATGCGGTGGTGCGCGAGGGCCTTTACGACCGGCTGGAAGCGCTGTTCCGCGCCTTCGGCTGGGAGATCGTGACGCTCAAATACGGCCAGCGGCTGGAATCGGCCTTCCGCGAACCCGGCGGCGAGAAGCTGCGGCAGTGGATCGATTCCTGCCCGAACCAGCTCTATTCCGCGCTCACCTTCCAGGGCGGCGCAGCCTGGCGCCGGCGGCTGCTGGAGGATCTCGGCGACCAGGGCGAGATCAACGCGCTGCTCGAGCGGCGCAGCGATGACGAGCTCGCGCAGCTGATGACCAATCTGGCGGGCCATGACCTGCCGACCCTTCTGGAGGCGTTCGCGCACCGGACGGACGACCGCCCGGTGGTTTTCCTTGCCTACACGGTCAAAGGCTTCGGCCTGCCACTGGCGGGTCACAAGGACAATCACGCCGGCATGCTGACACCGGCGCAGATGGACGGCTTCCGCCAGATGATGGGCATCCGGCCGGGGCATGAATGGGACAGATTCGAGGGCCTGAGATATGATGAAGCGGCTCTGTCCCGCTTCATTTCGGAGGTACCCTACAACCGGCTGAAGCAGCGCCGCCGGCAGGCCGAGGTGATTCCGATCCCGGACTCCCTGCCCGCGCCGCAGCAGCCCGAGATGTCGACACAGCAGGGCTTCGGCCTGATTCTCAACGAGATCGCGCGGTCATCGGAGGGCTTTGCCGACCGCATCGTCACCACCGCGCCGGACGTGACCGTCTCGACCAATCTCGGGCCCTGGGTCAACCGTCGCGGTCTTTTCGCCCAGGAGGCAATGGCGGATCTGTTCCGCAAGGAGAAGATCCCTTCCACCTTCACCTGGGAGTTCTCGCCCAAGGGGCAGCATCTGGAACTCGGCATCGCCGAGATGAACCTGTTCACGCTGCTCTCCGCGCTCGGCCTGTCGCATTCGCTGTTCGGCGAGCGGCTGCTGCCGATCGGCACGCTGTATGATCCCTTCATCTGCCGCGGCCTGGATGCGCTGAACTATGCCTGCTACCAGGATGCCCGCTTCATCGTCGTCGCAACGCCATCGGGCGTGACCCTAGCGCCGGAAGGCGGCGCGCATCAGTCGATCTCAACGCCGCTGATCGGCATGGCGCAGGACGGACTCGCCTCCTTCGAGCCGGCCTATGTGGACGAACTGGCTGTCATCCTGCGCTTTGCCTTCGATTACCTGCAGCGCAACGGCGAGGGTCAGCCGAACGAGCGCAACTGGCTGCGCGACGAAATCGGCGGCTCGGTCTATCTGCGGCTCTCGACCCGCAGCCTGGAGCAGATCCGCCGCGACATGACGCCGGACCTGCGCCACGGCATCGTTGACGGCGCCTACTGGCTGCGCCCGCCGGGCCCCAATACCGAAATCGTGATCGCCTATTCCGGCGCCGTGGCGCCCGAGGCCATCGAAGCCGCCGGCATGATCGGCGAGGCGCGGCGCGAAGTGGCGGTCCTCGCCATCACCTCGGCCGACCGGCTGAATGCCGGCTGGGCGGCCGCGCAACGCGTGCGGGAACGTGGTCTGGTTCATGCCCGCAGCCATATCGAGCGGCTGCTTGCCGGGCTGCCGGCGCATTGCGGCATCGTCACCGTCCTGGACGGCCATCCTGCGACCCTGGCGTGGCTGGGAGCCGTTCACGGGCACCGGGTCCGGTCGCTCGGCGTGGAGCATTTCGGCCAGACCGGCACGATTGGCGACCTTTACCGCCATTATGGCTTGGACGCGCAGGCCATTGCTGCCGCCGCGCAGGCCCTGGTGCCGGGCCGGCCGGTGCGGCGCCTGCACGCAATCTGACGGGAACCCCCAGCAACTCCCGGGGGTTACATTCGGGTGTAGCCCCGCCGTCACATGAGTTGCTGATGAAAGTCCTGGTTCTTGAAGACGACGAATTGCTCGCCAGCCTGCTGGCCGAAGAGCTCTCCGAGGCTGGCTACGAGGTGCTCGGCCCGGCCGAAACGGTTGCCGGTGCCTTCGGCATCATTGCCCAGGGGCAGATGCCGGACTTGGCCCTGGTCGATATCCGGCTGCGCTATGGCAGCCGCGGGACCGAATTCGTGAAGGAAGCGCGAGAGCGTTTCGACTTCCCCTGCATCTTTGTCAGCGCCGAGGCGAGCGAAGCCTTCCTCCACCGTCATCTGGCGCTAGGCTATATCGGCAAACCTTATCCGCCGGCGCATATCGTCGAATGCGTCGCCATGGCCGAAGAGATGATCGAGGGCAGGCAACCCGAGCGGATTCCCGAGGGCTTTCACCTCTTCGCCTGACCGGATTCAGGCAATCAGCTGGAGGAACCGCGCGAGTCCCTCGGACAGCGGCCCGTCATTTTCGCAGACCACGACGTCGTCACCGTTGGACAGATCGGCTGGAACCGCGCGCTGAAGCCGGGCGGCGATTTCCGCCTCGGTTTCGCGGCCGCGCTGCCGCAGGCGCGCGGCGATCACGGCCGGAGCGGCCGTGACGTGAACGATGCGGAGAGCGTGATACTGCCGTCGCGCCGCATCGAGTATGGCGCGGGACGCATTCACCACGACCTTCCGCTCCTGCCGCAGATCCTCGTCGATGTCGCGGGAAATGCCGTAATGCAGCCCATGTGCCGACCAGTGCAGGGCGAATCGCGACTGCCGCTGCAATTCCAGAAACTCTGCCTCGGACACCGCGATGTAATCCTCGCCCCCCAGCCCCGGCGGGCGCGTGATGATGCGGCGGGGAAACACAATGTCGTCGCGACCGGCCAGAGCCCTGCGCGCTCCGTCCAGCAGGCTGTCCTTGCCGACTCCGCTGGCGCCGACCACCAGAATCAGGCGCCCGCCAGGCAGATCGGCCGGATGGCGCAGAGACACGCCGTCCTCCTCTCCCATGATCAGGTCTGCTCTTTTGCCAGCATGGCTTCGACGCGCTGCCGCAGCTGGTCCTTGTGAAAGGGTTTGCGAAGGATCTGGAAGCCCTCCCGCAGGGCAACCTCGCTCGCCTCGCTGTAGCCGGTGGTGAGCAGGACGGGAAGCGAAGGAATGCGCTGGCGGATCGTGCGGGCAAGTTCGATGCCGTCGATGTCGCCGGGCATCACGATATCCGAGAAGACCAGATCGAAATCGCGGTCCTTCTCCAGGATGGCGAGCGCCGCCGAGGCATTCGGGGCCTGCACCACGCCATAGCCGAAATCCTCGAAATTGGCGGCATTGATCTCCGCCACATCGGGATTGTCTTCCACCAGCAGAACCCGGCGCGCGGGACCGGCGGGGCGCGGCGGCGGGGCATCCGGCCCCGGCGCGGCGGTGACGTCCTCCGTGCTGCGGGGCAGATAGATGAGGATCTCCGTCCCCATCCCCTGCCTGCTGATCGCCACCGCCGTACCGCGGGCCTGGGTGGCAAAGCCATAGACATGGCTCAGGCCGAGGCCTGTGCCCTTGCCAATGTCCTTCGTGGTGAAGAAGGGTTCGAAGATCTTCCCGAGCAGCCGTTCGGGTATGCCATGGCCGGTATCATGCGCGGAGAGGACGACGAAATCGCCGCGGATGCCGTTCGGCCCTTCCTTGATGGTCTCGTTGCGCGCCGTCAGCGTGAACCGCCCGCCTTCCGGCATGGCGTCGCGTGCATTGACGGCAACATTGATCAGCGCGAGTTCCAGTTCGGTCGGATCGATCTTCACCGGCCAGAGATCATCCGGCACCTCTGCCGAAAATGCGATATTGCCGCGCAGCGAGCTTTTCAGCGTGTCGCTGATTCCCGGCATGAGATCGGCCAGCCGGACGACGACCGGCAGAACAGGCTGCAGGCGCGAAAAGGTCAGCAGCTGGCGAGTCAGCTTCTCGCCGCGCTCGGCGGCGCGGGCGATCGCCTGCACGTAACGCCGGAACTTCTCCGGCATCTCCAGCTTGCCCAGACGGTCCGCGCCGCCGGAAATGATCATCAGCAGATTGTTGAAGTCGTGCGCCACGCCGCCGGTGATCTGGCCGATTGCCTCCAGCCGCTGACCCAGGCGCAGGCGCTCCTCGGCGGCATTGCGCTGCGCCACCTCCTGCCGCAGGCGCACCAGTGCAGCCTCCTCCGCCTGCGCCCGGCGGATGGACAGCCAGGAGAACAGCAGCAGGACCAGCGCGGCCACTGTGGTGATGATGCCGTAAACCGCCAGATTGTCATGCCACACCCCCAGTATCGCCGAGCGGTCGAGACCGAAGCCGACATAGACCGGGTGCGGGAAGACGCGGCGCAGATGGCCCAGTCTCTCGACGCCATCGATGGGTGATATGCCCTGGAAGGCATCACTGCTGCCAGCCTCGGCGATGCTGCGCAGCAGCGCGACCTGCTCGGGCCCCGGCGGGTCACCGCTGACTTCCGGATGCCGGGCCAGAATCTTGCCGTCATTGCGGATCAGAATCGCCAGATGCCCCGTCTTCGGCACGGCCTCGGCATAGAAGCTCTCGAAATAGGCCGAGCTGAGAGCAACGTGAACCGTGCCGTCGAAGCCGTCGCGACCCGGCCGCCGCCGACTGACGGCAAACGACGGCGTATGGGTTGCCCGGCCGGTGAAGGGCCCGCTGACATACGTTCCCACATCGCGCTCGACATGAACCGCAAAGAACTCCCGGTCGGCGATGGAGATGCTGCGATCCCAGTCGCGGCTGCCGGCCCGGACGAACCCGTCGCGATCGGCGATCCATATCGACACGATCTGGTCGAAGCGGGCATTCAGTGCCCGCAGCCGGCGACTGGTTTCCGGTGCGGCGATCTCGTCCCAGGACTTGTTTCCGGTTTCCGCCTCGACGAGGTCAAGGACGAGTTCGACCGTATCGAAGACCTTGCGGGCATGCTCATGCATGATCGCGGTGGTGCGCAGAACCGTCTGCCGGCCATCGGCGCGGACGTCGCGGTAATTCAGCCATGCAGCACCGGAAAACAGGGCGAGGGGTATCGCGACGGAGGCTACAACCAGCAGCTTGTGGATCAGCGGCTTCATTGTCCCGAGCCTAGCCTCACCTTCACCCTAACGGCAATTGCCCGATTCAGGGCGAAAGACTTCTCGGCCCGCTCAGGTATCGGCTGCCGCGCAGATAGAAGCGGAGCGGGCGGTCGATTTCGCGGCTGATGCCAATCCGCACGCTGACGCCGATTGCGTCGGGTGCAACCGCTTCGCGTATATCTGCGCCCAGCCACAACGGTCCGCTGCGGCAGAGATCGATGCCGTTCAGCGCCGACCCGATTGCCATCGCCTGGCAAAGCCGGCCGGGTCCCGCGGCAATGACGCGCTCGCTGGCACCCGGCCGGTTCCTCGCCATAAGATCGATGCCGAGGACCGGTTCAACGGCGCGGATCAGAACGCCTGCCCCGACGCCCGCGTGCTCACTGGAGACATTCAGCATCTGCCACATGCCGTAGGTGAAATAGACATAGGCATGGCCGCGCCGGAGAAAGAGCGCGGCATTGCGCTCCGTCCTGCCCTTGAAGGCATGACAGCTGGCATCGCCGACCGGATAGGCCTCCGTCTCGACGATTCTGCCCGCCATCGCGCCGTCAGCAACGACGCGGACGACGCTCTTGCCGATCAGGTAGCGGGCCAGGGCGGCGGTGTCGGCCGGCAATTCGGCGCGACGCAGCGGGCGCGGAATGGAACGAGCCATAAATTTGTTTGTAGCGCGAGGGCGGATTCGGGGGAACGGATGGCCCGGCCGGACGTTACCCATTGGTCTGCAAAAGCAGCTGTGCCCCCTCAACCGGGGCCGGAGGTGTGCCATGTCCGATCAACCCGCACTGCCGCGCCGCGACTTCCTCCGGACTCTGGGCACCGTGTCCACGGCCGCCGCTGCCGCTGCCGTGATCCCCGTCACCGCGGGCGACGCCCAGGCCTATAACCCGGGCCAGGAGGAAACCCGCGCCCGTTACCAGCCCGACAGTCCCGATGTGCAGGCCTTCTACCGCACAAACGGCTACGAGACGCTGAAGAAGTGAGGGCCGGGCCATGCTGATCAAACGCAGTGCCACGCGCGAAAATTCCGGAAAACCGCAGCGATTCATGTTTGCCGGCTCGCCAGCTGCGGCGCCGCTCGACCGTCGCAGCTTCCTGCGGCGCTCCGGCCTCGCCGCGGGCGGCCTGGCGGCCTTCGCCAGCCTGCATCCCGGGGCGGTGAAACCCGCCAGGGCGATTGTTGGCCCCGACCCGAAGGCGGAGATCACACGCCGCAAGAATATCTGCACCCATTGCTCGGTCGGCTGCACGGTGATCGCCGAAGTGCAGAACGGCGTCTGGACCGGCCAGGAGCCGGGCTGGGAAAGCCCGATCAACCGCGGCACCCATTGCGCCAAGGGCGCCTCGATCCGCGAGATCGTGCATGGCGAGCGGCGGCTGAAATACCCGATGAAGATGGTCAACGGACAGTGGCAGCGGGTGTCCTGGGACCAGGCGATCGACGAGATCGGCGACAAGCTGCTGCAGATCCGCGAACAGAGCGGCGCCGACGCCGTTTCCTGGCTGGGATCGGCCAAATTCACCAACGAAGCCGCCTACCTGATGCGCAAATTCGCGGCCTTCTGGGGCACCAACAGCGTCGATCACCAGGCCCGCATCTGCCACTCCACGACGGTGGCCGGCGTCGCCAATACCTGGGGTTATGGCGCACAGACCAATTCCTACAACGATCTGCGCAATGCCAAGACGATGCTGATCCTGGGCGGCAACCCGGCCGAGGCGCACCCGATCGCGATGCAGCATGTGCTGGCCGGCAAGGAGATCAACCGCGCCAATCTGGTCGTCATCGACCCGCGTTTCACCCGCACGGCGGCGCACGCCACGATGTATATCCGCATCCGCCCCGGCACCGACATCCCGCTGCTGATGGGCATCATGTGGCATGTCGTGAAGAACGGCTGGGAAGACAAGGAGTATATCCGCCAGCGCGTCTACGGCATGGACCAGGTAATCAGGGAAATCGAGAAATATCCGCCCGACGAGGTCGAGCGGATCACCGGCGCCAGCGGCGAGCAGTTGCGCCGCGTTGCCGAGATGATGGCCAAGGAAAAACCGGCGACGCTGATCTGGTGCATGGGGCAGACCCAGCACACGGTTGGCACCGCCAATGTGCGGGCTTCCTGCATCACGCTGCTGCTTACCGGCAATGTCGGCAAGCCGGGCACCGGCGCCAATATCTTCCGCGGCCACACCAACGTGCAGGGCGCGACGGATCTGGGCCTCGATGTGACCAGCCTGCCGCTCTATTACGGCCTGACCGAAACGGCATGGCGCCACTGGGCGCGCGTCTGGGAAGTCGATTACGAGTGGCTGCAGAACCAGTTCGACGAGGTACCGGCCAAGGGCGGGCGCAAGGCCCGCACGCGCAAGGAAAACATGGCTGTGCCGGGCATCACCTCGACGCGCTGGTTTGATGCCGTGCTGCTGCCGGACGAGGAGATCGACCAGCGCAGCCCCATCCGCGCCCTTCTCATCATGGGCCATGGCGGCAACACGGTGGCCCGCATCCCCGAGGCCGTGAAGGGCATGGAGAAGCTTGACCTCGTGGTGGTGGTCGACCCGCATCCGACCTCCTTCGCGTCGATGTCGGAGCGCAAGGACAATTTCTACCTGCTGCCGGCCTGCACCTCGCTGGAGATGGAGGGCAGCCGCACGGCATCCAACCGTTCGCTGCAATGGGGCGAAAAGATCGTCGAGCCGGCCTTCGAGTCGAAGAACGACTACGAGATCATGTATCTGCTGGCCAAAAAGCTTGGCTATGCCGACATGATGTTCAAGAACATCAAGGTCGAGGACAACAAGCCTTCGGCGGAAGACCTGCTGCGCGAGATCAACCGCGGCGGCTGGTCCACCGGCTATTGCGGCCAGTCGCCCGAGCGGCTGAAGGCGCATATGCGCAATCAGAGCAAGTTCGACATCGTGACGCTGCGCGCGCCGAAGGAGGAACCGGAGATCGGTGGCGATTACTACGGCCTGCCCTGGCCTTGCTGGGGAAAACCCGAAATCCGCCATCCGGGTTCGGCCATTCTCTACAATACCGGTCTGCATGTGATGGATGGCGGCAGCCCGTTCCGGGCGCGTTTCGGTCTCGAGCGCGACGGCGAGACGCTGCTGGCCGAGGACTCGTTCACGGTCGGGTCCGAGCTGACCGACGGCTATCCCGAATTCACCATGGGCGTGCTGAAGAAGCTCGGCTGGGATCGCGATCTGACGCCCGAGGAGCGGGCGGTCATCGAAAGCATCGGCGGCAACAACGTCGACGGCGTTTCCTGGGCCATTGATCTTTCCGGCGGCATCCAGCGCGTCTGCATGCAGCATGGCGTGATGCATTACGGCAACGGCAAGGCCCGGGCCGTGGCCTGGAACCTGCCCGATCCGATCCCGGTGCATCGCGAGCCGATCTACTCGCCGCGTCCGGATCTGGTGGCGAAATACCCCACCCTGCCGGACGCACGGCAGTTCCGCATGCCCAATATCGGCTTCTCGGTGCAGAAAGCGGCAGTCGACCGCAACATCCCGAGAGAATTCCCGATCGTCCTGAGCAGCGGCCGCCTGGTCGAATACGAGGGCGGCGGCGAGGAAACGCGCTCGAACCGCTGGCTGGCGGAACTGCAGCAGGACATGTTCGTCGAGATCAATCCTGCCGACGCTGCCGAACGCGGCATCCGCGACGGGCAATGGGTCTGGGTCTACGGCGCGGAGAATTCCGCCAAGGCGCGGGTCAGGGCACTGGTCACCGAGCGCGTCGGCAAGGGCGTTGCCTGGATGCCCTTCCACTTTGCCGGCTTCTACCAGGGCGCGGACCTGCGCAGCCGGTATCCGCAGGGCGCCGATCCCATCGTGCTGGGCGAGAGCGTCAACACCATCACGACCTACGGCTACGACCCGGTGACCAACATGCACGAGACCAAGGCGACGCTCTGCCAGATACAACCGGCCTGAGCCGGAGGAGGCTGCGATGGCCCGTATGAAATTCCTTTGCGACGCCGATCGCTGCATCGAATGCAACGCCTGCGTCACCGCCTGCAAGAACGAGCATGACGTGCCCTGGGGCATCAACCGCCGCCGCGTCGTCACGCTGAATGACGGCAAGCCGGGCGAGCGTTCGATCTCGATGGCCTGCATGCACTGCACCGATGCACCCTGCGCCGCAGTCTGTCCGGTCGACTGCTTCTACAAGACCGACGACGGCGTGGTGCTGCATTCCAAGGACCTGTGCATCGGCTGCGGCTACTGCTTCTACGCCTGTCCGTTCGGCGCGCCGCAGTATCCGCAGGTCGGCAATTTCGGCAGCCGCGGCAAGATGGACAAATGCACCTTCTGCGCCGGCGGCCCCGAAGCCGATTCGTCGGAAGAGGAATACCGCAAATACGGCCGCAACCGTCTGGCCGAGGGCAAGCTGCCGCTCTGCGCCGAGATGTGCTCGACCAAGTCGCTTCTCGCCGGCGACGGCGAAGTGATCGCCGAAATCTACAGGATGCGGGTGACACAGCGCGGCTACGGCTCCGGCGCATGGGGCTGGCAGACCGCGTACAAGGAGAACGTCACCTGAGCTTCCAGGAGGAATGAGCATGATGCCGGTCCGCTGTCTGCGGAGACTTTCCGTCCTGCTGCTGACGCTGCTGCTTCTCGTGCCCGGCACCCTGCCGGCGCAGGAGGCGCAGCCGTCTCCCTCCGGCTCCAACCCGACCGCCATGTCCGCCAACGAGCAGCAGCTTCTGCAGGAGCTGGGCAAGCTGCAGGGCCGGGTCACGCTGCCCTATCAGCATGCCGGCGTGCTGCAGCAGCCCCAGGGGCGCAGTTACCAGATGTTCCACGAGGCATGGCTGCCCTGGATCGGGGCCATTCTCATACTTGCCACCATCGTCGCCCTGGCCGCCTTCTATGTGTATCGCGGCAGGATCCGTCTGCGCGAGGGCGAGCTGACCGGCCGCAAGATTCTCCGCTTCAACGCCTTCGAGCGCCTCACGCACTGGATGACGGCCACCTCGTTCATCGTGCTGGCGATCAGCGGCCTGAACTACATTTTCGGCAAGCGGCTGCTGATGCCGCTGCTCGGCGCCGATACCTTCGCCACCTGGTCGCAATGGGCGAAATACGCCCATAATTTCCTCGCCTGGCCCTTCATGCTCGGCATCATCCTGATGTTCGTCCTGTGGGTCAGGGACAACATCCCCGACAAATACGACATTCCGTGGTTCAAGGCGGGTGGCGGTCTGGTCGGGAACAGGGAACCGATCGCCGGCCGCTTCAATGCCGGACAGAAGCTCGTCTTCTGGTCCGTCGTGCTCGGCGGCATCCTGATGTCGGCCAGCGGCCTCATGCTGCTCTTCCCGCTTGCCCTCCTGGACGTGAACGGCATGCAGATCGCGCAGTACGTCCATGCCGGCGTGGGCATCGCGCTGATCGCCCTGATCCTGGGCCATATCTATATCGGTTCGATCGGGATGGAGGGCGCCTATGGCGCCATGGGAACCGGCGAGATCGACCTGTCCTGGGCCATGCGGCATCATCGCGCCTGGGTGGAGGAGCAGCGCGCGAAAGGCAGGATTGCCGTGCCGCCTGCGGACCGGCGCTCAGGCCGCGCCGCACCGGCGGAGTGAGCGATGAAGGTCGTCATAGCCGGGATTGCCCTCGCCGTCGCCATCGGCATCGCCGTCGGACTGACCCTGCCCTCCGCGCGCGAGCCTGCCTGGCAGGCTTTCTCCACGTCAAGCACGCGGGTGGATGACCCCGGCTCGAATCTGGTCGGGCCCGACTGGCGCCCGGAGAAGTGAACGGAGCACGCCATGGATGTCTTCGATATCGGTGTGATCGTGGTGAAGCGGCAGGTGACGGCCGGCCCATGGACAAGCCATGCCTGGCTCCCCTATGCCGTGCTGCCGGCGGTTCCGGCCGCAACGCCCGGTGCGGAACTGGGTGGCGATGCCGAGGACACTTTCTTCTATGCCGGGCCGGCGCAGGTGGTTCTGGAGCGCAGCGCCACCGCGCATTACCGCGACAATCTCACGTCCACGCGCCCCTCGCTCTGGGTTTCCCTGAAAATGACCGAGGACGGCTGCGAGCTGACCTCCGTGACCGCCGATCCGTATGAGGGCGAGGCCATGACGGAAGCAATCGGCAGCGTCGTCGAGGCGGTTCCGATGCCGGAGAAAATCCGGGCCGGCATCGCGGATTTCGTGGCAGCCTTTCATGTAGAACGGCCCTTCATCAAGCGGCAGCGCAACCGGCATGATCCCGACCGCCGCCGCGCGGAGCCGGAGCAGCGGCCATGAACGAAGGCTTTCTCGAACGCTGGTCGCGGCTGAAGCGGGGAGCGGAAACGGCGCCGGATGCACCGGAACACGCGGAGCCCGCCGGGCCGGAAGAGCTGACGGAAGAGGAGATCGCCGCCCTGCCGCGACCGGAAGAGCTGACGGCGGACAGCGACGTCACCTGCTTCCTGCGGCCCGGCGTGCCGGCAGGGTTACGCAATGCGGCCCTGCGCCGGATGTGGCTGCTCGACCCCGCCATCCGCGATTTCGTCGGACCGGCACGCGACTATTCCTATGACTGGAACCTCGCGGGCGGCGTGCCGGGCAGCGGGCCGCTGGACTCCACGGAAGCGGTTGCCGCTCTGCTGCGTGGGGTGTTCGGCGATGCCGGGCCGCGACAGGAGCCGCCGGCGCAATCATCACCGGCAACCGACGATGTCGTGGCCTGCGAAGACAGACCTTCTGCATCAGGAGAGTCCCATGCGTAGCATTGCAGCAGCCCTTCTGGGCGGTTCGCTTCTCGTCGCCGGCAGCGTTCCGGCGCAGCCATCCGGCCCGGCCGATCTCTGCCGGGAATTGCTGGCCTTCGCGGAGAAGAAGGCGAGCGAACCGGAAAAACCCGATCAGGGTAAGCCGATGTCCGGCGAACGGCACGATGACAAGGCATCCGGCACCCAAGGCGGCGGCAGCACGAATTCGACCAGTTCCTCCGGCACGGCATCGCAGAAGGACGCTGCGCCGACGGCGCCCGTCTCGAGCGGTGCCGCCGCGGAAGCCAGCACCAGCGGCCATTCCACCGACCAGTCGAGCGGAACTGGCGGTCCGGGCGATCTCGGCGGCGGCGTGACCCTGCAGCAGGTCCGCGATGTTGCCGGCCAGGGCGACCGTCAGGCCTGCCGCGATGCGGCCCAGACCATGCGCCGTGCCGGCGCGGAAATGCCCGCCGCGCTGCTCGCGCTCGCCGCCTACGAACCGCAGCAGGCGCGCTAGACGGCCACCTGTTCGCGCAGTACACGCTTCAGCAGCTTGCCGTTGGCATTGCGCGGCAGCGGCTCGTCCAGCAGCGTGAAGCTTTCCGGCACCTTGTAATCGGCCAGCCGCTCGCCGCAGAAGGCCTTCAGATCCGCCTCTGAGACATCGGGCGACCTGCGCGCCACGAAGGCGTGCACGCGCTCGCCCAGCACCGGGCAGGCGCGTCCGATGATGGCGCTCTCCAGAACACCCGGATGGTGGCTCAGCACATTTTCCACCTCGACGGAAAAGATCTTGTAGCCGCCGCGATTGATCATGTCCTTGACGCGGTCGAAGACCCGCACGAAGCCGTCGGCGTCGATCGAGCCGATGTCGCCGGAATGCCAGAAGCCGGCGGTGAACTCACGCCGCGTGGCTTCGGGGTTGTTCCAGTAACCCGGCACCACCATGGGACCGCGGATCCAGATCTCGCCCGGCTCGCCGCGTGGCACCTCGCGTCCATCCGCATCCACCACGATCACGTCGGCGCAGGGCAGTTCGAGTCCGACGCTGTCGGAATGACTGGCCGTGAACCGCGGCGGCATCATGGTGGTCGGCGAGGTCGTCTCGGTGGCGCCATAGGCATTCATCAGCTGCAGCTGCGGCAGCACCTTCGCCAGCCCGGCAATGGTTGCCTGCGGCATCGGCGCGCCGCCATAGCCGCCGACGCGCCAGGAGGACAGATCGAATTCTCCGAAATCCGGCTGCAGCAGGCAGAGATTGTACATGGCCGGAACCATGATCGTATGCGTCAGCCGCTCGGCCGCCGCCAGCGCGAGGAACTCGCGCGTCTTGAATTCCGGCATCATCACCACGGCCCCGCCGCCCTGCCAGGCCGCGATGATGATGGCGACCAGCCCGGTGACATGGCTGGCCGGCACCGCCAGCAGCGAGCGGTCGGAGGGCGTCAACCCCATGCCGTACTGAAAATGCAGCGCCGAATGGACGATGTTGAAATGGGTCAGCATGGCGCCTTTCGGCCGCCCGGTGGTGCCGGAGGTGTAGAGGATCACCGCGGTCTCTTCCTCGGCCGGCGCGCCGGGCGCCGGCGCGTCTCCCGCATCCGCAAGATCGCTGAACGGCTGCGAGCCCGGGCAGGTGCCGCCGACGGCAAACCGGTGGCGCAGCTGCGGCAGGTCACGGGCGGCCGGCAGCCGTTCCGCCAGATCCGCCTCATGCACCAGCAGGCTGGCGCCGGCGTGGTCGAGGATATAGGCGATTTCGGGTCCCTGCAGGCGGGTACCCAGCGGCACGGCGATGGCGCCGAGCCGGAAAGCCGCCAGCAGGACGGTAACGAATTCGATCCGGTTGCCGAGCAGCATGCCGACCCGCATCCCCGCCCCAATGCCGCATTTGGCCATGCCCGCCGCAATGCGGCCGGCCTCCGCGTCGAGCTGGGCATAGGTCAGGCGCCGGTCGCCCGCCACCAGCGCCTCGGCATCCGGACGTTCCTGCAGATTACGGCTGAACAGTGCATAACAGTGAGGGGCACGATCGGCGAAACAGCGCACCACGCGGTCGCCGAAATGCGCTTCGTGTCGGATGACGATCTGCGGATCGAGGTTCCAGGCCATGGCAACTCCGGCGATGGATGGCGAGAATCCCGTTCCGGGATATGAACAGGCAGGGGACCCGGCAACTATACTGGGACGGACACAGGAGACTGCCCATGAAGATTGCCGCCGTAACCGGCGGGGCGCAAGGCATCGGTCGCGCGGTCGCGCTCCGTTTCGCCGAAGCGGGCTACGCCGTTTCCGTCGCCGATGCCGATGAAGAGGCCGGAACGGAGATTCGCCGGATGCTGGAGGAGCGCGGCGCCAGGGTGCTGGTCCGCAGCTGCGACATCGCCGATCCCGAAGCGGCGACGGCCTGGGTGACGCAGACCGTCGAGAGGCTCGGCTGTCCGGACGTTCTGGTCAACAATGCCGGCATCATGGTCCGCAAGCCGTTCCTTGAGCTGCCGCTGGCGGATTTCGACCGCGTGCTCGCGGTCAACCTGCGCGGTGCCTTCGTCTGCGCCCAGGCCGTGGCGCGGCAGATGGCGAGGAGCGGCAAGGGCGGCGCCATCATCAACATCTCCTCGACCCGCGCCTTCATGTCGGAACCGGATACCGAAGCCTATACCGCCTCGAAGGGCGGCATATCCGCGCTCACGCACGGCATGGCGATCAGCCTGGCGCCGCATCGCATCCGCGTGAACTGCATCGCGCCGGGCTGGATCGAGACCCGCGACTGGCAGTATTCGCCGCGGGCGCAGAAGCCGGTGCATTCGGAGGCCGACCGCGAGCAGCATCCGGTCGGGCGTGTCGGCCGGCCGGAAGATATCGCGGATGCCTGCATCTTCCTTGCCGAATCGGCCGGCTTCATGACCGGCCAGACCATCGTCATCGATGGCGGCATGAGCGTGAAGATGATCTATGCGGAGTGATGTGTTTCAGCGGTAGAAGACATGGTCGCCGATGCGGCCGATCCGCTGATGCTTGCCATCCCATTTCGGATTGACCGTGGTGCTGTGGAAGAACAGCGCCCCTTTCGTCGGGTCGCTGGCAGACCGGTTTCTGGCGGCCCGCGCGGCTTCCACCGACTTGTCCCACTGCTCCTGATCCTCGGGCGCGTCATGCTTGCCGTCGCACCACCAGGAAAACTGGCAGGACTTTCCGTTCGGCGTCTTCTGCGCCACGACGCCGCAGATCGTGTCGGGGAATTCGTCATGGCCGACGCGGTTGAGCACGGTATGGGCGATGGCCAGCTGCCCTGCCCTGCTCTCCGCGCGCGCTTCCCAGTACACCGCCAGTGCCAGGCACCGGGTTTCGGCATCCAGCTGCGCCGCGTCGGGCACCGCCACGGTCGCCAGCGCCGCGCCTTCGACGGTCTCAGCCCGGGGCGGTTCTGCCGCAGCGCGGCCGCCGGCCAGAAGGACGAAGGTGAGAACCAGATGGAGCTTGAGCAGAAGCCGTAGGGCTGCCATGTCCATATGCAGGGTTATTCCGGCTGCGGTTAAACCCGCCGCGCGAGCGCGCGTTCCAGGAAGTCGAGCCGGTCCTGGCCCCAGAAAAGCTCGCCGTCCAGCGCATAGGTCGGTACGCCGAAGACATTGGCGGCGATCGCGCGGTCCGTATCGGCCGCCATGGCCGCGGTTGTCGCCTTGGCATCCGCCGCCCGGAACAGGGGCGCGGGATCGAGGCCGGCTTCGGTGACGATCTCCTCCAGCACTTCCGGATCGGCGATGTTGCGCTCTTCCGCCCACAGCGCGCGCCCCAGCAGATGGGCGAAATGCAGCATGTCGATGCCCAGCTCCCGTCCGGCGGTGACGAGACGTGATGCCGGCTCCGGATCGACCGGCAGGCAGCGCGGCTGCGCGACCAGCGGCATATCGAGGAATTCCCGCCAGCGGGCGAGTTCGGTCAGACGATAGGCCTGGCGCTGCGGCGCGCGTTTGGCAAGCGGCAATCCGCCGGACACAGGAAAGACCTGGCCGAGATCGATCGCCATGATCCGCACGGTCGCCCCGTGGCGCCGGACCATGTCGTTGAACCTCAGGCTGCCGAGATAGGCCCAGGGCGAATGCGGTGCGAAGTAGTAGTCGATATGGGCCATCTGTTCGCGTCTCCGGTGCCGCTTACTGCAGGCCGCGCAGGCGCTGGAACTGCTTCAGCGCGTAAGAGTCGGTCATGCCGCTGATGAAGTCGGTGACGCTGAGCAGCCATTCATAGCGGCTGGCCGCGGGTCTGGGTTTCTGCGGCATCAGGCGCAGCAGCGCGCGCTGGCGCGGCGCCAGCTGCTTCAGGTCGCCGCCGGCCCGCTCCAGCGCAAGATGGGCATCGCAGAAGGCTTCCAGCAGGCTGGTGAGGATTTCGCCGCCCATCACCTCGGTCTGGAATCGCTCGCGGGTTTCGAAAATCCGCGTCCGGGTCAGCACCGCGATTTCCGCCAGCGCCGGCGCAGCAAGGGTCTGCTGCAGCAGGTCACCCTGCATGCGGCCTTCCATGATCTGCGCCTCGCAGTCGAGGAAGACTTCCACGGCCATGTCGATGAGGTCGCCGATCACCTTGGCGCGCAGATAGGCGATCTTCCAGGTCTCGTCCTCGATCTCGCGGTAGCGCGGCGGCATGCGGCGCAGCAGGCTGTGCAGCTGCGTCTCCGCCTCCCTGAAGGTGATGCGCCCCAGCTTGAAGCCGTCCTCGATATCGACGACCGAATAGCAGATGTCGTCGGCCGCCTCCACCAGATAGGTCAGCGGGTGGCGGGCATAGCGCCCCTCGCCGAGGCGCAGCAGGCCGACATTGCGCGCCATCTCCTCGAACAGCTCGGCCTCGGCGGTGAAATGACCGATCTTGCCCTTGGCCGGATCGGCCTGCAGTGAGCCGAAGGGATATTTCATGAAGGTGGCCAGCGTCGCGCAGGTCAGCCGCAGGCCGCCGGCATCGCGCCAGTTCTGCAGCCGTGTCATGACGCGGAAGCCCTGCGCATTGCCCTCGAAATGCAGGAAGTCGCGGCGCTCCCGCTCGCTCAGGCCGGCGACCAGCGCGGCGCCTGGGCCGGAGCGGAAGAAATGCTGGATGGTCGCCTCGCCGAAATGGCCGAAGGGCGGATTGCCGATGTCATGCCCGATGCAGGCCGCGGCGACGATATGGCCGAACTCGGCCGCGCTCAGCCCCGTCAGATCGCGGCCATGCCGCTCCATGACCGACTGGCCGACCTGGGCGCCCAGCGAGCGGCCGACCGAGGAAACCTCAAGCGAATGCGTCAGCCGGTTGCGCACATAGTCGCTCTCCGGCAGCGAATGGACCTGGGTCTTGTCCTGCAGGCGGCGGAAGGCCGAACAGAAGACGACGCGATCCCAGTCCTTCTGGAAGGGATTGCGCGCCGGCGTCACCGGCTCGGCACCCTTGTGCCCGAGCCGCTGGGCCGACAGGAGCCGGGACCACTGCATTGACATGCGCCGGAGTGTGAAGAGAGCAGGCGAGCGATGCAAGCGCTTCGCACGTGATACGTGCAAGGCGCAAGTTTTAATTGAAATGGAATCTTTTCAAACGAAAGATGGGCCGGAGAGACTGTCTGCCCATGCTGCCTGTCGTTGCCGTCACCACCCTGTCGCCCCTCGTGGTCGCGGCCATCTGCGTCTACGCCTGGCGGCGCCTCGGTGGCGGCCGGCATCTGCTGTTCTGGGCCCTGGGCCATGCTGCCCTGTCCGTTCCCATCCCCATCCTTGCCCTCGCCGACTGGCAGGCCGGCATTCCCCTGCATCTCATGGCGCTCGGCTCGGTCAGCACCTGCCTGGCCGTCGTTCTGATCGCCAGCGGCATCCGCGTTCTGACCGGCCGCAATGATCGCCTGCTGCCGGCAACCGGTCTGGCCATCATCATCGGCACGGTCATCGTCGTGCTGCAGCAGACGGTCATACCAGTGACCTCCGGACTGCCCGCCGCATTCGGGGGCGCGACCCTCCTGTATGCCGGCAGCCTGCTGATCATCCACCGGCGGTCACCGCTCTATATCGCGGTCGGCATCCTCATGATCGCGCGCGGCGTCTTCGCGCTTTCCTATACGGGCCAGGTCGCCGAAGCCGCGGCCGACCTGTCGACGGCTTTCCCGGTCGCCATCTTCGTCAATCTGCTCACCGGGCTCGGACTCATCATGATCGAGTTCGACAACGGCCGTCGCCGCGAACAGCAGGCCCGCGAAGACGAACACCGCACCCGGCAGTTCGTCGAGACGGTGCTCGACTCGATGCCGGCGACGATGACCTACAAGGATCGTGACCTGCGCTTCCGCATCATCAACCGGCAGATGCGCGAGCTGCTGACCACCTATGGCGACGACCTGCTCGGCCGCACCTGGTCGGAAATCGCCGGTGCCGATGCCGCCGCCGTGGTGGAGGAGCAGGACCGCAAGATCCTCGCCACCGGGGAATCGCTGTACATGGAGCAGGGCTGGTCGGACCAGGACGGCCGGCCCATCGTGGTCTGGGCGCTCAAGGTGCCGCTGAAGGACAGCAGCGGCGAGATCCAGGGGATCGTCACCTGCGGCATCGACATCACGCGGCTGAAGGACACCGAGACGCAGCTGATCGAGCAGCGCGAGGCCGCCGAGGCCGCGAGCCGGGCCAAGAGCACCTTCCTCGCCAACATGAGTCACGAACTGCGCACACCGCTGAATGCCATCATCGGCTTTGCCGAGATGATGAAGGAAGGCTACCTCGGCAGCCTCAGCGACCGGCAGCAGGAATACGCCACCCACATCTTCCAGTCGGGCGAACACCTGCTGCGGCTGGTCAGCGACCTGCTCGATCTCTCGAGGCTCGAGAGCGGCAAGCTGGAGATCAATGTCGCCGACTGCGATTTCGACCGGATCGCCGCGTCCGCCTTGGCCATGGTGGAGCCGCAGGCGCGCCGCTCCGATGTCCGGCTGGAATTCGAACCGACCGGCCTGACATTGCGCGCCGACGAACGGGCATTGACCCAGATCCTGATCAACCTGCTGGGCAACTCGGTGAAGTTCAACCGGCCCGGTGGCCGCATCACCCTGCAGGCCGCGAGCCGCAACGGCATTGTCGACATCGCCGTCGAGGATACCGGCATCGGCATGAGCGATGCCGAAAGCCGGGCCGCGATCCAGCCGCTGCACCGGGTGGATGTCTATCGCGCCCGGGCCAACAGCGGCGCCGGTCTGGGGCTGTCGATCTGCCGGAGCCTGGTGGAGCTGCATGGCGGCAGGCTGGAGATCCGCAGCCGCCCGGGCGCGGGCACGACGGTGCGGATCGCGCTGCCCGCCTGAATACCGGCGTAAGCGCGGCGACCGGACGGCCGGGCGCGCACGGCCGGAGCGCACGATGCTTGTCTTTGCCCCGGCAAGTCCTCACACTCCCGGACAAGACCACATGATAACCGGGAGAAACGCCATGTTGGATCGCAGGCATTTCCTTCGCACGGCTGCCATCGGCGCCACCGCCGCGGCCATGCTGCCGTCCTTCGCCGGTCCGGCGCGGGCGCAGGCTTTCGACACCCTGAAGCTCTTCGTGCCGGCCAACCCTGGCGGCGGCTGGGACCAGACCGCCCGCAGCATGGAGCAGGCGCTGAAGGCCGCCGGCCTGATCAGGAACGCCCAGGTGACCAATGTGGGCGGCGCGGGCGGAGCGGTCGGCCTGCCGCAATTCGTCAACCAGTGGAAGGGCCAGGGCAACGCGCTGATGATCGGCGGCATGGTGATGGTCGGCGCCCTGATCGCCAACAAGGCACCGGTTAAGCTGTCACAGATGGTGCCGATCGCCCGGCTCACCGGCGAGTTCGAAGTCGTGGTGGTGCCGGCCTCGTCGCCGCACAAGTCGCTGCAGGACCTGCTCGCCGCCTTCAAGGCGGACCCGGCCAAGGTGTCCTGGGCGGGCGGCTCGGCCGGCGGCACCGACCATATCCTCGCCGGGATGATCGCCAAGGCGGCCGGCCAGGATCCGAGGAAGGTCGCCTATGTCGCCTATTCCGGCGGCGGACCTGCCATCGCCGCACTGCTGGGGGCGCAGGTGACCTGCGGCATCTCCGGCTGGGGCGAGTTCGGCGAACAGGTGAAGGCGGGCAAGCTGCGCGCGCTGGCGATCTCGGCCGACAAGCGCCAGCCCGGCATCGACGTGCCGACCATCAGGGAGCAGGGCCTCGATGTCGAACTGTTCAACTGGCGCGGCGTGTTTGCGCCGCCGGGCGTGAAGGACAGCGAGCGCGCGGCACTGATCGACCTGGTGACGAAGATGAATGCCAGCCCGCAATGGGCCGAGCAGCTCAAGGCCAAGGACTGGACGTCGATCTTCCTTGCCGGCGACGATTACGCGAAGTTCATCGAGCAGGAGAATGTCCGCATCGAGGGCATTCTGAAGGATCTCGGCCTCGCCTGAGGCCGCTGCTTCATGCAGCGCCTGCGCAGACCGGAATTCCTGCTGGCCGTCGGCGTCGTCGCGCTCGGCTGCCTCGCCTTCTACGAGACCACGCAGATTCCGGTCTCCCCCATGTATGCCAGGGTCGGCCCGACCGTCATGGCCTATGGCGCCAGCGCGCTGCTGCTCGGCCTCGGACTCGCGCTGGCGGTCGCGGCCTGGAGCGGCCGCTGGACAAGCCCGCCGGAGGAAGCGGAGGTCAGACTCGACTACCGGGCGATCGGCTGGCTGCTGCTCGGGCTTGCGCTGAATGTCGGCCTGATCAAACCGCTGGGTTTCGTGCCGGCTTCGGTTCTGCTCTTCGTCTGCACGGCGCGGGCCTTCGGCAGCCGGCGGCCGCTGCGCGACGCGCTGGTCGGATTGCTTCTCTCGGCCGCGGCCTATTTCGGTTTTGCCAAACTGCTCGGCCTCAATATCGGCGCCGGGCTGCTGGAAGGCGTCATCTGAATGGAGACGCTGAGCCTGCTCGCCGATGGCTTCGCCGTCGCCCTCCAGCCCGTGAACCTGCTCTGGGCCCTGGTCGGCGTGACCCTGGGCACCGCGGTCGGCGTGCTGCCCGGCCTCGGCCCGGCGCTGACCATTGCCCTGCTGCTGCCGATCACCTTCCACGTTCCGGTGACCGCCGCCTTCATCCTGTTCGCCGGCATCTACTACGGCGGCATGTATGGCGGCAGCACCACCTCGATCCTGCTGAACACGCCGGGAGAGAGCGCCACGATCATCACGGCGCTGGAGGGCCACAAGATGGCCCGCAAGGGCCGCGCCGCGGCGGCGCTGGCGACGGCAGCGATCGGCAGCTTCGTCGCCGGCACCATCGGCACGCTCGGCCTGACCTTCGTGGCGCCGCCGCTGGTCGAGCTCGCGCTGCAGTTCGGTCCGGCCGACTACTTCTCGCTCATGGTGCTGGCCTTCGTCGCCGTGTCCGCCGTGCTCGGCAACTCGGTGCTGCGCGGACTCACCGCGCTGGCGTTCGGCCTGCTGCTGGGCCTGGTCGGCGTCGACCTGCAGACGGGACAGCCGCGTTTCACCTTCGGCATCCCCGAACTGCTGGACGGCATCAACGTGGTCATCGTCGCCGTCGGGCTCTTCGCCGTGGGCGAGACGCTGTATCTCGCCGCGCGGCCGAAGGCGGCGGCAACCGTCATGGCGCTGAAGGACGGCGGCGGCATGACGAAGGAGGACTGGCGCCGCTCGTGGAAGCCGTGGCTGCGCGGCTCCGCGCTCGGTTTTCCCTTCGGCGCACTGCCGGCCGGCGGCGCCGAGGTGCCGACCTTCATCAGCTATTTCCTCGAGAAGAAACTCTCGAAGCATCCCGAGCAGTTCGGCCATGGCGCCATCGAGGGCGTCGCCGGACCCGAGGCGGCGAACAATGCCGCCGCCGCCGGTGTGCTGGTCCCGATGCTGGCGCTCGGTCTGCCGACCTCGGCGACCGCGGCGATCATGCTGTCGGCCTTCCAGTCCTACGGCATCAATCCGGGACCGCTGCTGCTGCAGAACCAGCCCGAGCTGGTCTGGGGCCTGATCGCCTCGCTCTATGTCGGTAACGTCATGCTGCTGGTGCTCAACCTGCCGATGGTCCGTCTCTGGGCGAAGATCCTGAGCATTCCCGCGCCATGGCTCTATGGCGGCATCCTCGTCTTCGCCACCATCGGCACCTACGGGATCAGCCAGTCGCCGGTCGACCTCGTGCTGCTCTATGCTATCGGTGGCATCGGCTATCTGATGCGGCGCTTCGACTTCCCGACCGCGCCGGTGGTGATCGGCCTGATCCTCGGACCCTTCGCAGAGCAGGAATTCCGCCGCGCCATGACGATATCCGGCGGCGATGTCACAGTGCTCGTCACACGGCCGCTGAGCGCCACATTGTTGACACTAACCGTGATTCTGCTGTGTCTACCGCTACTTCTGCGGCTTCGCGGCCTGCGCCGGCGCCGGTGAGCTGTGATTCCCGACACAGTTTCGCCATAGCGATGATAAATCGCTGACCGTGATTGCGGTCACTGTAAATGGCTCCGGGACATCCTATATCAGACTCATCGAAACGGGACTGATGTTGCAGCGTCTTCTTGTTTCGATTTTTCCTCCCCCGAGAATCCCCCCAACTGAGGGACGATCGAAAGATCGTCCCTCTTTTTTTGCCGCCTGCGCCCGGTCTGCCGCCTTGCAACGACGCGCGGGCTGCGTCATCAACGCAGCCATGTCCCGCCGTCGTCCCGCTCCCCATCCCGTCCCCGAAGGCTTTGTCGTCCTGCCGCCCGTGTCGCCCTTCTTCGCAGGGCTGGGCAAGGTCTATGTGCGCGATCCGGGCGACGGCAGCCCGCCGGTCTACGGCGTGCATGTCCGGCCGAAGCATGCCAACCGCCACGGCACCGGCCATGGCGGCTTTCTCGCCACCCTGGCCGACACCTTCATGGCCGCCTTCGTGCATCACCAGCGGCGCGAGATCGGGCGGCTGTGGACCCTGCGGCTGGGCATCGAATACAAGCGGCCGGCCGTCATGGGCGCATGGCTGGAATGCCATTTCGGCGGCATCGAGCGGGACGGCAATTTCGTCACCGTCCATTGCGACCTGCGGATCGGCGACGTCGTCGCGGCCAGGGCAAACGCCGTGTTCAAGGTGGAAGACAGGGCGGCCGGCGCCTGATGCCGGCTCAGCTGCCGGCCGTGCAGAGGATGGCGCGGCCGGAGGTGTCCTGCAGCTGCAGGGCATCGCCGCGGCGTTGGGCCGCCCAGCCATTGCCCAGGTAGTCGTACAGGCCGCCGCGGGCCTGCCGGGGCAGCACGACGGGGTCGCGGCCCGGCGGCGCCACCACGAGCGATTCGCCTTTCGCGCCGACGATGGCGAAGAGATTGTCGGCGCAGCGGAAGATCGTGTGCTCGCCCTCGCCCGCCAGACGCCGTGTTTCCGCCGACGGAGCCTCCTCGACCGGTGCCTGGATCACCGCAAAGCTGCTGCCCTGCTCGCGCCGGGTTTCCTGCCAGGCGGGCCTGGTGACGGCGACACGCTTCAGCGCGGCATCGGCCTGGGCCCGGGCGCTGTGAATGTCCTGCTGGTCCACCGGCGCGGGCTGGCCGTCGATCTCCTTGCGGCCGCCGGTATTGCGGCCATCGGCGAAGGACAGATGCAGTTCGACATGCCGGATGCCGCCCTGGGCGGTCCGCCGTTCCGACCGCTCGGCGTAATGCATGAGCTGGCCGTCATGGAAACTGAAGATCACGTTGCCGGTGCCGTAATCGGCGTAGTTGCGCCACTCGACGATCCGCTCGGGCTGGCCGTTGCGGATGGCGGCCTCCCATTCGGCATTGTTGTCGCCGATCGTATACTGGCCCCGCACGATGGTGGCGCCGGCGACGACATCCTCCGTGGCCGCATCCGTCTCCGGCGCCGGCGTTTGCGCATCGGTCTGGGCGCGGGCCGGCTGCCAGGCCAGCAATCCGCAGACGGCAAGGAGAATGGCGCGGTGGCGCCAGCAGGGGACGTGCAGGTCGGTCATGATTTTGCTCCAACCCGAGATTAGAGGCGCATTGGAGACCGGAAAAGCGGCAACAATCGGGCATCGGCGGGCCTTAAAAACCCGCGCGCCGCCATGGTATGAAGGCGCATGAGGCGCGCGATCCCGCTGCAGCAGCTGCTGATGGCCATGATCCTCCTGCTGGCAGCCCCTGCCGCCGGCGCGCAGACGGCCGACACCGCCGGGACGGCCGCGGATTCCCGCCCCGAGCTGCGGATCGTCAGCCCCGTCCGCCTCCCCTACGTTGCCGAGCAGGACGGCGGGGCCGCGGGCCCGGCCGCGGAGCTGGCAATGGAACTCGCCCGGGAGGCGGGATTTTCGCCGACCGTCCGCATCATGCCCTTCCAGCGCGCCGTGCTGGCGCTGGAGCGGGAGAAGGCGATCTATCCGGCGCTGCTGCGCACGCCCGACCGCGAGCGCAAATATGTCTGGATCGGCGAGGTCCATGCCGATCAGGCGCGGTTCTTCTTCCTCGCCGACGGGCCGGCCTTTCCCGACGCGGAAGCGGCGCGGCAGGCTTCGGCGATCACCATCCTGCGCGGATCGGAACTGCAGAAAACCCTGGCGACGCTCGGGCTGGGAAATGCCGAGCCGAATGCGTCGGAGATCGACAATGCGCGGCTGCTGCGCCATCGCCGCGTCGATGCGTGGTTCGCTCTCGACGCGGTCGGCCGCGCCACCTGGCGGGAACTGGGCTACGATCCGGCGCTGCTGCGCGCCAGTGCGCCGGTTGACGATTTCAGCTTCTGGATTGCAGCCTCGCCGAACCTGCCGGCGGATGCGGTTGCGCGGCTGCGCGCCGCCTACCAGACCATGCGCCGTGACGGGCGCTATGCGCGGATCGTGGCGCCGCTCGCGGCGCTGAACTGATCCTGTCCGGAAAACGAAAAGGGCCGGGATCGCTCCCGGCCCTGCGCTTCCCTGCCTGCGGCGGGATTACTCCGCCTGGGCGGCCTCGGCTTCGCCGTTCTCGGCCTTCGGCTTGAGCGACAGGTCCTCGCCGGTCGCCTGGTCGACCACCTTCATCGAGAGACGGACCTTGCCGCGCTCGTCGATGCCGAGCACCTTGACCCGCACTTCCTGGCCTTCCGAGACCACGTCGCTCGGCTTGTTGACGCGCTTGGGCGCCATTTCCGAGACATGGACGAGGCCGTCGCGGCTGCCGAAGAAGTTCACGAAGGCGCCGAAGTCGACGATCTTCACGACCTTGCCCTTGTAGATCACGCCGACCTCGGGCTCCGAGACGATCGACTTGATCCACTGCACGGCGGCATCCGACGCGGCCGGATCGCTGGAGGCGATCTTGATCGTGCCATCGTCCTCGATGTCGATCTTGGTGCCGGTCTTCTCGACGATCTCACGGATCACCTTGCCGCCGGAGCCGATCACTTCGCGGATCTTGTCCTTCGGCACGGTCATCGTGGTGATACGCGGCGCATTGTCCTTCACGCCGGCGCGGTTCTGCGAAATCGCCTTGGCCATCTCGCCGAGGATGTGGATGCGGCCGGCCTTCGCCTGGTCCAGCGCCACACGCATGATCTCCTCGGTGATGCCGGCGATCTTGATGTCCATCTGCAGCGAGGTGACGCCATCGGCGGTACCGGCCACCTTGAAGTCCATGTCGCCGAGATGGTCCTCGTCGCCGAGGATGTCGGACAGCACGGCGTAGCGCTCGCCTTCCAGGATCAGGCCCATGGCGATGCCCGCCACCGGCGCCTTCAGCGGCACGCCGGCATCCATCAGCGACAGCGAGCTGCCGCAGACGGTGGCCATCGAGGAGGAGCCGTTCGATTCGGTGATCTCGGAGACCACGCGGATTGTGTAGGGGAATTCCTCCTTGCTGGGCAGCAGCGGACGCACCGCGCGCCAGGCCAGCTTGCCGTGGCCGATTTCGCGACGGCCCGGCGAGCCCATGCGGCCGGCTTCGCCGACCGAATAGGGCGGGAAGTTGTAATGCAGCATGAAGCTCTCGCGGTATTCACCCTCGAGGGCGTCGATGATCTGCTCATCGGTGCCGGTGCCCAGCGTGGTGACCACCAGCGCCTGGGTCTCGCCGCGGGTGAACAGCGCGGCGCCATGGGCGCGCGGCAGCACGCCGACTTCGCACACGATCGGCCGCACCGTCTTGGTGTCGCGACCATCGATGCGCAGGCCGGTATCGAGGATGTTGAAGCGCACGACCTTGGCTTCGAGATCCTTGAAGGCGTCGGCGATGTCGACCGGATTGGCCTCGTCCTCGGCGAACAGCGCCTTGGCCTTGGCCTTCACCTCGGCCACCTTGGCATAGCGGGCCTGCTTGACCTTCTCCTGGTAGGCGACGCGCAGCTCGGCCTCGATGCCCGAGTCCTGCAGCTTCTTCACGCAGGCCTCGTAGCCCGAGCGCTCGGCCAGCGGCATCGGCTCCTTCGCGGCGCGTTCGGCCAGGCCGATGATCGCCTCGATGACGGGCTGGAAGCCCTTGTGGCCGTGCATCACGGCGCCGAGCATGACGTCTTCCGGCAGCTGCTGGGCTTCCGATTCCACCATCAGCACGGCGTCGGCAGTGCCGGCCACGACGAGATCCAGCTTGTTGTTCGGATCCGCCATCTGCGAGCGGGTCGGGTTCAGCACGTATTCGCCGTTGATGTAGGCGACACGGGCGGCGCCGATCGGGCCCATGAAGGGAATGCCCGAGATGGTGAGCGCGGCCGAGGCGCCGATCATGGCGACGATGTCGGGATCGTTCTCCATGTCATGCGACAGCACGGTGGCGATCACCTGCGTCTCGTTGCGGAAGCCTTCGGCAAAGAGCGGACGGATCGGGCGGTCGATCAGGCGCGAAACCAGCGTCTCCTTCTCGGTCGGGCGCCCTTCCCGCTTGAAGAAGCCGCCCGGAATCTTGCCGGCGGCAAAGGTCTTCTCCTGGTAATTCACGGTGAGGGGAAAGAAATCCACGCCCGGCTTCGGCGCCTTCGCGGCGACGGCGGTGCAGAGCACGATCGTGTCGCCGTAAGTCACCATGACGGCGCCGTCGGCCTGGCGGGCGACCTTACCCGTCTCGATGACGAGCTTGCGCCCGCCCCACATCAGTTCGGTCTTATGGATGTTGAACATTGTCTACCTTCTTCCTTCTAAGGCGCCGCCGTCCCTGACGGACGGCACCCGGCGGAACGGCGCCCATCGCCTTCCGCCCGGCCGGCAGGGCTGCTTTCAGCCCTGCGCGGCAAACCGGCCGTCGAGCCCATCCCGACAACCGGCCTGACCGGACCACGCCGTAAAAACAACGCCCGTTCCCGGCTGTTGCCGGGAACGGGCGAGAAAAGTCGTGTCCGGCCTACGGCCGCCTGCGTCCTCTGTTGCGCCAGCGGCCATATTCCTTACTTGCGCAGTCCCAGACGCTGGATCAGCGTGTCATAGCGCGCCGAGTCGGTGCGCTTGAGATAGTCGAGCAGGCTGCGACGCTTGCTCACCATCATCAGCAGACCGCGACGCGAATGCACGTCCTTCTTGTGCGTCTTGAAATGCTCGGTGAGATTGTTGATGCGCTCGGTGAGCAGGGCCACCTGGACCTCCGGCGAACCGGTGTCGCCCTTCTTGGTGGCGTATTCGTTGAGCAGCGCGGCCTTGCGCTCGGCAGTAATCGTCATCGTCTAACTCCGCGACATCACAGGTTGAACAAACGCAGCGGGCGGACCTCGTCGGCGGAACGCTCGGCCATGCCGACGGCCTTGCCGCCTGCCATGACGAGGATTTCGCCTTCCGGGGGGAGTCCGGGAGCCGCAGTCGCGATCCGTATCGACTGGCCATGCCTGAGGCGGTCGGCCTGAGGGCCGGTCACAACCAGGGCCGGGATGTCGTCCAGCGCGGTTTCAACCGGCAACAGATACGCGTGCGCGGCGCCCTTTTGGCACAGATCGGCCAGTGAATCCAGCGAAAAGGCCGATTTTTCATCGAACCGCCCGACCCGGGTCCGCCGCAGGGCGGTGACATGGGCGCAGGTGCCCAGCGCCTGGCCCAGATCCCGGGCCAGGGCCCGCACATAGGCCCCCTTGCCGCAATCGACCTCGAACACGGCATGATCCGCCTCCGGAATATCCACCAGCCGCAGCCCGTCGATCCGGACCGGGCGGGGCGCCAGATCCGGCGCCCGGCCGGCCCGGGCCAGGTCGTAGGCCCGCTCCCCGGCGACCTTGAGCGCCGAGAAGGCCGGCGGCTTCTGCAGAATCTCGCCGGTGAAGCGCGGCAGGACGGCCTCGATGGCGGCCCGGCCGGGGCGATGGTCCGAGCGGGCGACGATCTCGCCCTCCATGTCGTCGGTCGCGGTGGCCTCGCCCCAGCGCGCGGTAAAGCGGTAGGTCTTGCCGGCATCCATGACCCAGCTGACCGTCTTGGTCGCCTCGCCCAGGGCGATCGGAAGAATGCCGGTGGCCAGCGGGTCCAGCGTGCCGCCATGGCCGGCCTTGGCGGCGTTGGTGAGATGGCGGACCCTGGCGAGGCATTGCGTCGAGGTCAGGCCGGGCGGCTTGTCGACATTGATCCAGCCATGCACCGGCTGGCCGCGGCGGCGTCGGCTCATTCCTCGGGCGTCTCGGTTTTCTCGATATCGGCGCGCACCGTCGGCTGCTGCAGCAGCCTGGACACCCGCTCCGCCTCGTCGAAGCTGTGGTCCAGCTTGAACGAGAAGGTCGGCGCGACCCGCAGGTTGATCTGCTTGACGGCCTCGGTGCGGATATAGGCCTGGGCGCGGTTGAGCGCGGCGATGATCTTCGGCCCGTCCTTGCCGCCCAGCGGCATGATGAAGGCGGTGGCCGCCCTCAGATCCGGGCTGACGCGCACTTCCGTCACCGTCACCGCCAGGTCGGCGAGATCGGGATCGCGGAAATGGCCGTTGCGCAGCACGTCCGAGAGGATATGCCGCAGCTCCTCGCCGACACGCAGCTGGCGCTGGCTGCGCCCGCCGGGCAGTTCGTCACGGCCGCCGCCTGCACGCTTGCGCTGTGCCATACAGCCTGCTCCTGGAAAAAAGGCCGGCGCGCGGCTTACAGCTCGCGCGCCACACTCTCGAGTTCAAAGCACTCGATCACGTCGCCCTGCTGGATGTCGTTGTAGTTCTCGAACGACATGCCGCAATCCATGCCCTGCTTGACCTCTCGGACGTCGTCCTTGAAGCGCTTGAGCGTGGAGAGCTGACCCTCGTGGATCACCACGTTGTCGCGCAGCAGGCGCACCTTGGCGCCGCGCTTGACCAGGCCTTCGGTGACCATGCAGCCCGCGACCTTGCCGACCTTGGAGATGTTGAACACCTCGCGGATCTCGGCGTAGCCGAGGAAGTTCTCGCGGATGGTCGGCGCCAGCATGCCGGACAGCAGCGCCTTCAGGTCGTCCATCAGGTTGTAGATGATCGAGTAGTAGCGGATGTCGACGCCGTCGCGCTCGGCCAGGTCGCGCGCCTGCTTCGAGGCACGGACATTGAAGCCGATGATGGCGCCCTTCGAGGCCGCCGCCAGGGCGACGTCCGACTCGTTGATGCCGCCGACGGCGCCATGCAGCACGCGCACCGCCACTTCGTCGGTGCTGAGCTTCTTTGCCGCCGCCAGGATCGCTTCCAGAGAGCCCTGCACGTCGGTCTTGACGACGATCGGCAGTTCCTTCTGCTCGCCGGCCTTGATCTTGGAGAACATCTGCTCGAGCGTGCCGCGCGCCGACACCGCGGAACGGGCCTCGCGTTGCTTGCGCTCGCGGAACTCGGCGACCTCGCGGGCGCGGGCCTCGTTCTCGACCACGACGAACTCGTCGCCGGCCTCGGGCGTGCCCTGCAGGCCGAGCACCTCGACCGGCACCGCCGGCCCGGCCGACACGACGTTCTTGCCCTTGTCGTCGATCAGCGCGCGCACGCGGCCCCAGCTGCTGCCGGCCACGAAGACATCGCCGACATGCAGGGTGCCGCGCTGCACCAGCACGGTGGCGACCGAGCCGCGGCCGCGTTCCAGCTTGGCTTCAACCACGACGCCTTCCGCCTTGCGGTCCGGATTGGCCTTGAGGTCGAGGATTTCCGCCTGCAGCAGGATCGCCTCTTCCAGCGCATCCAGGCCCTTGCGGGTCTTGGCCGAAACCTCGACCGACTGGACCTCGCCGCCCATCTGCTCGACCACGACCTCGTGGTTCAGCAGCTCCTGGCGCACCTTCTGCGGGTTGGCCTGCGGCTTGTCGCATTTGTTGATCGCCACGACGAGCGGCACGCCGGCCGCCTTGGCGTGATGGATCGCTTCCACCGTCTGCGGCATGACGCTGTCGTCGGCCGCGACCACCAGGACCACAATATCGGTGACCTTGGCGCCGCGGGCGCGCATCTGGGTGAAGGCTTCGTGACCCGGCGTGTCGAGGAAGGTGATCGACTTGCCCGACTGCATATGCACCTGGTAGGCGCCGATATGCTGGGTGATGCCGCCGGCTTCGCCGCTGGCGACGTCGGTCTGGCGCAGCGCGTCGAGCAGCGAGGTCTTGCCGTGGTCGACATGGCCCATGACGGTGACGACCGGCGGACGCGGACGCAGCGTGTCCTCGGCATCCTGCTCGCCGCCCAGGCCGAGTTCGACGTCGGATTCGGCAACGCGCTGGACGCGGTGGCCGAACTCGCTCACCACCAGTTCGGCGGTATCGGCGTCGATGGTCTGGTTGATCGTCGCCATCACGCCCATCTTCATCAGGGCCTTGATGACGTCGACGCCGCGTTCGGCCATGCGATTGGCGAGTTCCTGGACCGTGATGGTCTCGGGGATGACGACGTCGCGCAGGATCTTCTGCTGCTGCTCCGAACCCTGGTGATGCGCCCGCTTCTCGCGCTCGAGGCGGCGGCGGAACGAGGCAACCGACCGCACGCGCTCGTTCTCGTCGAGCGCGCTGGTGATGCTGAGCTTGCCGGCGCGGCGCTGGGCGCCGTCGCGGCCGCGACCCGGGGTCGCCTTCGGCGCCACCGTGCGGGCGCCGGGGCGACGCTTGCCGCTGCCTTCCTCTTCATCGTCGTCCGCCGGACGGCCGGCAGGCGCACCCGGCGCGGCGGCGGTTCCCTGGGTCTCGGCGGCGGCCAGACGGCGGGCAGCCTCGGCTTCCGCCTTCTTGCGCGCCTCTTCCTCGGCCCGCTTGCGGGCGTCTTCCTCGGCCTGGCGGCGCAGCGCGGCTTCGCGCTCGGCATGCACGCGGGACAGTTCGTCCTGGCGGCGGCGCATGTCCTCTTCGGCCACGCGGCGCATCTCGCCCAGCTTGCTGCGGAGGTCGTCGTTGCGGGCGCGGGCCTGCTTCTCTTCCTCGGTCAGCGACTTCAGCACCATGCCGGTCGGACGCTGCGACCGGGCGGTGCGATCCGAACGGCCCGGACGCACATCGCCGGTCGGCTGCGCCGTCATGCGCGGTCCCTGGCGCGGCGTGGCCGCGGCCGGCGACGGGGCTGCAGCAGCGGCCGGGGCGGTTCGGCCCTCGGGCTCGGGCGCGCGCGCCTGCGCAGCAGCCGGAGCGGCTGCCTGGGCAGTCGCCTGCTCGGCGGCGCGGGCCGCTTCCTCGGCGGCCTTGGCGGCCTCATGCTCGGCGAATTTCTCGGCCAGCGATGGCACATGCACGCTGGGCGCCGCCGCGGTGCGGGCCGCCGCGGGCGGCCGGGCAGCCGGCGATGCGGCCGGCTCGGCGGCGGGAGCAGCGGGCTTCGCGGCGCCGGGCGGTACGATGGTGCGCTTCTTGCGCACCTCGACGGTCACCGCCTTGGTGCGGCCATGGCTGAAGCTCTGCCGGACCTGCCCGGTCTCGACCGTCTTCTTCAGCTCCAGCCGCTTGGGCCGCGCCGTCGCCTTTTCCTTGTCCTGCTCGTTCACGTCGCTCATACCTAATCCGCTTCCGCCTGCCGCCACGCGGCTCTCTACTCGTCCCGCCACTGCCGCAACCGCTTCACCCCTGCGAAGTCAGCCGCGCCAGCAGCGCCATATCCGCCGCAACCCGACGCGTCAGCGGCGTCTGCTGCGACATGGGCCCGTCCTGCCACAATCCGGCACGCCGGGCCCTGGCAACCTGCTCGGCCACATGCGCCGACCAGGCTTCCACACTACGCGCCGCCAGATCCTCCGGCACGCGCACCTTGCGCTTGGCACCGCGGGCAAACGCGCCCTTGGACCTCGCCAACTCCACCGCCCCCGGCGCCGGTGCGAGCCAGAGCCCGCGTCCCGGCAATACACGCGCCGGGTCCGGCACCACCACGCCAGCCGCATCCACGGCGAAGCGCAGCAACGCGTCCGGGTCGGCCCGCACGCCGGTCAGAATGCACCGGCGCTGCGGCCTGCCCGGCATCCGGTCAGGCCTCGGCGCCGCCTTCCTGGCCGCCGTCCTGCTCGTCGCCGAACCAATGCTGACGCGCCGCCATGATGATGGCGTTCGCATCCTCATTCGAAAGCCCCTCGCCGACGATTTCCTGCAATTCGTCGCCGGCCAGGTCGGCGAGGTCATCGAGCGTCTTCACGCCCTTCTCGCCCAGCGCCACCAGCATCGCCGGCGTGAGGCCGTCCATCGCGGCCACCTCGTCGGTGACCCCGAGCGCCTTGCGCTTCTCTTCCATTTCGGCATTGACGCGGTCGACATACTCCACCGCGCGCTCATGCAGCTCGTTGGCGATGTCGCCGTCGAAGCCCTCGATTTCCGCCAGTTCCTCGACCGGCAGATAGGCGAGTTCCTCGACCTTGGTGAAGCCTTCGGTGACCAGCAGCTGGGCCAGCGTCTCGTCCACATCCAGCGCATCGATGAAGAGCTGGCTGCGCTCGCGGAATTCCTTCTGGCGGCGCTCGGATTCTTCTTCCTCGGTCAGGATGTCGATGTCGTAGCCGGTCAGCTGCGAGGCCAGGCGCACGTTCTGGCCGCGGCGGCCGATGGCGAGCGACAGCTGGTCGGTCGGCACGACGACCTCGACCGAATTGGCTTCCTCGTCGAGCACCACCTTGGCGACTTCCGCCGGGGCCAGCGCGTTGACGATGAAGGTGGCCGGATCGGGCGACCACTTGATGATGTCGATCTTCTCGCCCTGCAGCTCGTTCACCACCGCCTGGACGCGGCTGCCGCGCATGCCGACGCAGGCGCCGACCGGATCGATGGAATTGTCGTTGGACAGCACGGCAATCTTGGCGCGGCTGCCCGGATCGCGGGCGACGGCGCGGATCTCGATGATGCCGTCATAGACTTCCGGCACTTCCTGGGCGAACAGCTTGGCCATGAACTGCGGATGCGAGCGCGACAGGAAAATCTGTGGCCCGCGCGGCTCGCGGCGCACGTCGTAGATATAGGCGCGCACGCGGTCGCCCTGGCGGAAGGTCTCGCGCGGCAGCAGCTCGTCGCGGCGGATGATCGCCTCGGCGCGGCCGAGATCGACCGTCACGTTGCCGTATTCCACGCGCTTGACCTGGCCGTTGATGATCTCGCCGATGCGGTCCTTGTATTCGTTGTACTGCCGCTCGCGCTCGGCCTCGCGCACCTTCTGCACGATCACCTGCTTGGCGGTCTGGGCGGCGATGCGGCCGAAGTCGATCGGCGGCAGCGGCTCGGCGATCACGTCGCCGATCTGGGCGTCGGGATTGCGGCGCTGCGCTTCCGCGAGGCCGATATCGGTCGCGTCGTTCTCCACCTTCTCGACGACCTGCAGATGGCGCTCCAGGCGGATCTCGCCGGTCTTGCGGTCGATCTCGGCATGGATGTCGTTTTCCAGGCCGTAACGCGAGCGCGCCGCCTTCTGGATCGCGTCTTCCATCGCCATCAGCACGACGTCGCGCTCGATGGCCTTTTCGCGCGCGGCGGCATCGGCAGCCTGCAGCAGCTCGAGCCGGTTGAAACTGGTTACCGTTTCCATTGTTCCTGTTCCTCGAACTCTTTACCTGAACCTCATTCGGCCGCGCCATGCGCGCCGGCCGGCGAACGCCCGGCCATGCTGGCGGCAATCAGATCGTCGGTGACCACCAGCTTGGCATTGGCGATCTCGGCCACCGGCAGCCGCTGCTCGCCGCCGGATTCCTCGTCCTGCAGCACGATCTCCGCGCCCGACAGGCCGCGCAGACGGCCGCGGAAGCGCTTGCGCCCGTCCAGTGGACGGCCCAGCTCCACCTTGGCCTCGAAACCCTTGAACCGCTCGAAGTCGGCCGGCTTCACCAGCGGGCGGTCGAGACCGGGCGAGGACACTTCGAGACGGTAGGCGCCGCTGATCGGATCCTCGACATCGAGCACGGCGCTGATGGCGCGGCTGACCTCGGCGCAATCCTCCACGGTGATGCCGCCGTCATGGGGCGCACCGCCGGTGTCGCGCTCGAACATGATCTGCAGGACGGGACGCTGCGAACCCATCAGCCTGACGCGCACGAGCTGGAAGCCCATCGCGTCCAGCGTTGGCGCAATCATGTCCGCAATCTTACTCACCGCATCCATGCGTTGGCGACAAACCCTTGATGTTGCTGATCTTTTGCAAGCCAGCCAGAAGCAAATGGCAGAAACGAAAAATGGGCCTCACCGGCCCATCTTCAAACTCCCGATCCGACCTAGGACCCGGCCAGCAATGTTGGACGCTGTTATAGCGGCAAATTCAATGAATGCAAGGCCTTTCACCGGTCCGGGCGGCCTCTCCGGCTCCCCCCTGGGGCGCCCTCAGCGGTCCATGATCCGCCGGGCGGCAAGCACGGAAAACGCCCCCAGCAGCAGCCAGAACAGCAGATTCAGCCCCAGCAGCAGGACGGCATCCTCCCCGGCGGGATATTCCATCGGGTAGGGCGGCAGGATGGGCGGCGCGTCCGGCGGTGCATCGAGCGGCAGCGCCCCGCCGATGTCACCGGTCAGGCTGTCGGTTCCCAGGCCGGTATGCTCCCGCCAGGCCGAGGCCGGCGCCAGCAGGGGCGGGGCGGCCAGCAGGGCCAGGCCGATCAGCCGCCAGCGGTCGGCGACCGCCAGCAGCAGCCAGAGGCCGGCCCCCGTCACCGCCACGGTGAAGATCCAGAACAGCAGTGCGCCGCCGTCTTCGGTCGGGATCACCCCGGGCGGCTGCGCCGGCTGGCACCAGAGCGGCGCCAGCACGGCGGCGGCGAAACCGCCGGCGCCCCAGAGCAGGCTGCGGGGGTAGCTCGGCAGGCCGTGCAGCCGGTAGGCCAGCTGCAGCGCCAGCCCGCCGGCCAGGCCAATGCCGACATGCTGCAGCAGGAAGGTCTCGCGGGCGGCGATATCGGGCATGATCGGCGGATCGACGACGGCCCGCACGATCATCACCGACAGGGTGGCCAGGACCGCCGCCATGGACGCGGCGGCGATCAGACGGAGCGGCATGCCCCTCCTCCCGACTCTCAGACGCGCCTGAGACGATAGTAATGCGGGACCCGGCCCGCGGCGATGGCCTTCTGCTCGTACTTGCTGGCGGGCCAGTCGTCCGGACGCTGCAGCCAGTCGCGGCTGCGCTCGGCCGTCCACGCGAAACGCGGCTCGGCGAGGATGTGGTACAGCATCCAGCGCTGGTAGTCCGGCACGTCGGTGGCCAGCCGCAGCTCGCCGCCGGAGGGAATGATCCGCGCCCAGTCGGCCAGGGTGTCGGCATTGACGATGCGACGCCACTGGTGGCGCTTTTTCGGCCAGGGATCGGGAAACAGCACGAAGCCGCGCGCCACCGAATTGTCCGGCAGCGCCTTGAGCAGCAGCCGCGCGTCATCGGTCAGGATGCGGATGTTGTCGCGCGTATCGCCCCGCTCATGGCGATCGGCGATCTGCATCACCAGCTTGGCGACGCCATGCTCGTAGGGTTCGACGCCGATGAAGCCGATCTCGGGATGGCGCTCGGACAGCTCGAACATGTGCCCGCCATCGCCGAAGCCGATCTCGACCCAGTAGGCCTGTTTCGGCGCCGGGAACAGACTGGCCGGATCAAGGACCGTGCCCGGCTCGGGCGCGGCAAAACGCAGGCGCGGCAGCCAGGCTGCGAAGCGGTTTTCGCGGGTGGGGGAAAGCTTGCGGCCGCGGCGGCGCCCGTAGATCAGGCGCCGCTTCGCGGCCGCGGAGTCATGGTCCGACACTTAGCGGACGTTGAACGCCGACTTCAGGTCCCTGACCAGATCGGTCTTTTCCCAGGAGAAGCCGCCGTCCTTGTCCGGCTTGCGGCCGAAATGGCCGTAGGCCGCGGTGCGTTCGTAGATCGGGCGATTGAGCTTGAGATGCTCGCGGATGCCGCGGGGCGACAGGCTCATCAGCTCCTGCAGCACCTTGGCAATCCTCTTCTCGTCCGCCTTGCCGGTGCCGAAGGTGCTGACATAGACCGACAGCGGATGCGCCACGCCGATGGCGTAGGAAAGCTGGATCAGGCAGCGGTCGGCCAGGCCGGCGGCGACCACGTTCTTCGCCAGATAGCGCGCCGCATAGGCGGCCGAGCGGTCGACCTTGGTCGGGTCCTTGCCCGAGAAGGCGCCGCCGCCATGGGGTGCCGCGCCGCCATAGGTGTCGACGATGATCTTGCGGCCGGTCAGGCCGGCATCGCCGTCGGGGCCGCCGATGACGAATCGGCCGGTCGGGTTGACGTAGAAATGCTCGTCATCGCACATCCAGCCCTTCGGCAGGGCCTTCAGCACATAGGGGCGAACGATGCGCTTGATGTCGCCGGATTCGAGCTCGCGGCCCTTCTTGTCCTTGGCGGCATGCTGGGTCGAGACGACGATGGCGGTGGCGCCGGTCGGCTTGCCGTTCTTGTAGAGCAGCGTGACCTGGCTCTTGGCGTCGGGGCCCAGCAGCGGCTCCTTGCCGCTGTGGCGCGCCTCGGCCAGCAGCTTGAGGATGTTGTGCGACAGCTGGATCGGCGCCGGCATCAGCTCCGGGGTCTCGTTGCAGGCGAAGCCGAACATGATGCCCTGGTCGCCGGCGCCCTCGTCCTTGTTGCCGGCGGCATCGACGCCGACCGCGATGTCGGCCGACTGGCCGTGCAGCAGCACGTCGACCTTGGCGGTCTTCCAGTGGAAGCCCTTCTGCTCGTAGCCGATCTTCTTGATGGTGGCGCGGGCCACCTCTTCGATCTTCTTCTTGTTCACCGCGCCGGATTTCGACACCAGGCTGCGCGGGCCGCGGACTTCGCCGGCGATCACCACGCGGTTGGTGGTGGTCAGCGTCTCGCAGGCCACACGGGCATAGGGGTCTTCCTTCAGGAAGAGGTCCAGCACAGCGTCGGAGATCTGGTCGCAGACCTTGTCCGGATGACCTTCGGAAACCGACTCACTGGTGAACAGATAGGACGAACGCGCCACGCTCTTATCTCCTTTGTGGCCGCGCCAACCGGCCCCCGAGCTTCAGATCTTCCCGCACCGGCGCTTGGCGCTCGCCGGAATTGGGATCGTGGAAAGCCCGGTTATTTCGCAGAGCTTGCGGTTCGGGTCAAGATATCCCGCCATGTCAGGGCGGTGGCCGGCTTTACGCCGCCTGGTCTTCCTGGGCGCCGGCGGCCATGGCACGGACGAGTTCCATGACGCGGCGGCGCAGCGTCGGATTGGTGACCGACTGGAAGGCGCGCAGCAGCTCGATATCCTCGCGGCTGAAGGTGGCGAGCGGCGGGGTTTCCTGCGGCGCCGCCTCGAGCAGGGTGCCGTTGCGGGCCTCCACCGGCTGTCCCTCCAGGCCTTCGAAGAACCAGCCGGGCGGCACGTCAAGCACAGTGGCGAACTGGTAAAGGCGGCTGGCGCCAATCCGGTTGGTGCCCTTCTCGTATTTCTGGATCTGCTGGAAGGTCAGCCCGATGGTCTGGCCCAGCTTGTCCTGACTCATGCCGATCATGGTCCGGCGCAGCTTCAGGCGGTTACCGACATGAACATCAACCGGGTTTCGGGACACTGGACTCACCTCACACTGAACAACGCTACACAATAAAATCCGGCGGGCGGGCTTCACACTGCGGCCCGCCTCCCCAACGCCTGTCTTTTATGTAGGAGCCAAGGTTCTAGATGCTCGCCTATGGTGCGGTCAATGGCTTCGCGCACGTCGCGCCATGCGCCAGCCGAACAGCAGCCATGCCGCGACAAACAGCCACACCGGCTTGTCGTCCCAGCGCGCATAAAGCGTCGGCGGCAGCGCCGCGGGCAGCGGGCCGTCCACCACGCCGATCGCGTTGAGCCCGAGCCGCGCGAGCACGCGGCCATAGGGATCGACGATCGCGCTGATGCCGTTGTTGGCCGCGCGCACCAGCGGCAGGCCCTGCTCGACGGCGCGCATGCGCGAGGCGGCGAAGTGATGGAACGGCCCGGTGGACTGCCCGAACCAGGAATCGTTGGTGATATTCAGCAGTAATCCGGGCCTGGAGCCGTCACCGGGCACCATTTCGTCGGGAAAGATGGCCTCGTAGCAGATCAGCACCCGGGCATCGGGGAGGCCCGGCAGCGGCAGCGCCGATGCCGTGCTGCCGGAGGAGAAATCCACCGCGCCGACCGCCAGCTTGTCGAGCCCGAGCGGCGCCAGCAGGCCGCGGAACGGCAGATATTCGCCGAACGGCACCAGATGCATCTTGTCGTAGCGCGCCGCGATCGCGCCGGTGCCGTCCAGCGCGAACAGGCTGTTGTACAGCGTCAGCTTCCCCGCGGCGTCCAGGCTGCGGCGGATGCCGCCGGAAATCAGCGCGCCGCCGGGCGGCGCCAGCCGCGCCAGCGCCTGCCGCAGCGCCTCGGCTTCGTCGAGCAGATAGGGAATGGCGGTTTCCGGCCAGATGATATGGGTCGGCGCGGTTTCGCCCGGACGCAGGCTGAGCTGGATATGCTGTTCGAGATTCTTCTGCCGCAGCTCGTCCACCCAGCGCAGGGTCTGCGGAATGCTCGGCTGCACGAGGCGCAGGCGGATGCCGGGTTCGGTCTGCACCGGCCCCGCGGGCAGCCGCAGTGCGCCGGCCGCAACGATGGCGACAAGACCGAGCGGCAGGAGCAGCGCCGCCTGTCGGACGCGCCGCGTGCCGCCCGGATGCAGCGCGATGGCCGCGCCGCTGCAGGCCAGCAGGGTCGCGACGCCCAGTCCGTGGCTGCCGATCCAGGCCGCGGACTGCATCGCGGCCGGCCAGTCGGCCCAGACATAGGCGACCAGATTCCAAGGGAAGCCCGTCATGACGAAGCCGCGCAGCAATTCGCCAAGCGTCCAGCCCGCGGCAAACAGCAGGAAGCGCCAGACGCGGCTGTCGCCCGCCAGCCGGCAGGCCAGCCAGATGCCCGCCGCCGGATAGAGCGCCATCAGAAGCGGCAGGCCGAGCACCGGCAGCGGCAGCAGCAAGGCAAAGCGATCGGCATCGACGAAGAAGGCGATGCCGATCCAGTAGAGGCCCGCGACGAAATACGCATAGGCAAACGCATAGGCGGTGAGGAAGCAGCGCCAGCCATGGCCGCTTTCCGCCAGCATGAGCTGCAGCGCGATGAGGCAGAGCAGCGCGACGGGCCACAGGTAGAGCGGCGCATGGGAGGCGGCCAGCAGCGCGCCGAGCAGGGCAGCGAGCAGATAGCGCCGCCAGCCGGCCAGCGCCTGCAGACCGGCGATCACCCGCGCCAGCAGCGCCATGTCAGGCGGCGTCGGCGCTGGGCTGCGGAGGACGCAGGCGGATGCGCACCCGTTTGATCCGCCGCGGATCGGCGTCGAGAATCTCGAAGGCCAGTCCGGCCGGATGCTCGATCAGTTCGCCGCGCAGCGGCACGCGGCCGATATGGGCCACGATCAGGCCGCCCACGGTATCGATATCGTCATCCTCTTCGGGATCGAGCAGGCGGCGGCCGACCTGTTCCTCCAGATCCTCGATCGGGCAGCGGCCATGGGCCTCGAACAGGCCGTCGGCGCGCTTCACCAGCAGCGTGCCCTCCGCCTCGTCATGCTCATCGTCGATCTCGCCGACGATCTGCTCGACCAGGTCCTCGATGGTGACCAGGCCGTCGAGGCCGCCGTATTCGTCGACGATCAGCGCCATGTGGATGCGGGTGTCGCGCATCTCGCGCAGCAGTTCGAGCACCGGCTTGGACGGCGGCACCACCAGCAGGCGGCGCATCACCTTCTCCAGCGAGAATCCCTCGCGGCCGGCCAGATAGGGCAGCACGTCCTTCACGTGCACCATGCCCATGATGTCATCCAGTGACTCGCGGTAGATCGGCAGGCGCGAATGCTCGGCCTCGATCAGCGTCTGCACCAGCTTGTCGAAGGCGATGTCATGCGGCACGGCGATGATGTCGGTGCGCGGCACCCGGATCTCGCCGACGCGCAGGTCGCCGACCTCGAGCACGTTGCGCAGCAGCGCGCGTTCGGCGGTCTCCTCCGGGGTAACCGCCTCGCCGGCATGTTCCTCCAGCAGCTCCTCGATGCTTTCGCGCAGGGATTCCTCGCCGTCGCGGCCGCGCAGCAGGTTCACCAGCCGCTTCCAGAGCGTGCCGCCATGGGCTTCGCGTGCCTCGCTCATGCCGCCCTCTTCGGCCGGGCGGCCGCCGCCTTCTTCGGCTTCTTCACCGGTTTCGGCGCGGCGCGGCGCGTCACCGCAACATAGGGATTGGCGATACCCAGCGTTGCGAGGATCTCGACCTCGCGCGGTTCCATGGCGTTGGCTTCCTCTTCACTCATGTGGTCGTAACCGATCAGGTGCAGCACGCCGTGCACGGTGAGATGCACGACGTGATCGGCCAGGCTCTTGCCCTGCTCCGCCGCCTCGCGGCGGCAGGTGGCAAGGCCCAGCGCGATGTCGCCGAGATAGTCCGGCGGGTTGCGCGGATCGACGGCCGTCTCGGCCGGAAAGGACAGCACGTTGGTGGGCTTGTCCTTGTCGCGCCAGCCGGCATTGAGCTTGCGCATCTCGGCATCGTCGGTGAGCAGGATGCTCACGCCCGTCTCGCGCGGCGCGATCTCGTCCTTCAGGGCCGCGCGCACGGCGCGGCGCAGGGTGGCGGAAACATTGGGCATCGCCTTGCGCCAGCCGTCGCTCGCGATGCGGATATCGACGGCAACCGGAAACCGGCGACTCGATCCTTCAGGCATGGCGGTCTCAGCGCCGCGGCCGGCCGGAACCGTCGGGACGGCTCAGGCCCAGTTCGTTGTCGCGCTGGGCATAGGCGCGCACGATCTTGGTGACCAGCGAATGGCGCACCACGTCGGCCTCGCCGAAGCGCACGAAGGAGATGCCCTCGATGCCGTCGAGGATGTCGAGCGCATCGCGCAGGCCCGAGGGCACGCCGATCGGCAGGTCGATCTGCGACAGGTCGCCGGTCACCGCCAGCCGGGAATTCTCGCCCAGGCGGGTGAGCAGCATCTTCATCTGCACCGGCGAGGTGTTCTGCGCCTCGTCGAGAATGACATAGGCGTTCGACAGCGTGCGACCGCGCATGAAGGCGAGCGGCGCCACCTCGATCTCGCCGCTCTCGAGGCCCTTCACCACGCGCTCGGGCGGCAGCATGTCGTAGAGCGCGTCGTAGAGCGGCCGCAGATAGGGATCGATCTTCTCGCGCATGTCGCCGGGCAGGAAGCCCAGCCGCTCGCCGGCTTCCACGGCGGGACGCGACAGGATGATGCGGTCGACGCGGCCTTCCAGCAGCATGGAGACCGCCATGGCGACGGCGAGATAGGTCTTGCCGGTGCCGGCGGGGCCGAGGCCGAAGACCAGTTCGTGCTTCTGCAGCGCCTGGACATACAGCTTCTGCGTCGGCGAACGCGGGATGATCAGCCGCTTGATGGTCCGCACGGCGCCTTCCGGCGCCGGCCGATCACCCGCTGCTCCGCCGCGTTCCGTCCGCTCGCGCGGTTTGGCCGTCACCGGTGCGCTCATCGAACCTCCCGTTTCCCCCGCCCTCTGGCCTGCCTGCGCCATGCGGATGGCGCCGTCCACGTCGCCCATCTCGACGACGCCGCCCTTTTCCAGCCGTCCGTACAACTCGCTGAGCACGGTCTGCGCGTCGCGGCGGCCCTCCTCGGGGCCGCTGATCATCAGCCGGTTGCCGCGCGGGGTGACCGAGACGCCGAGCTGCTGCTCGATCCGCGCCAGATGCCGGTCATGCTCGCCGAACAGCAGCGCCAGCAGGCGGTTGTCGTCGAATTCGAGGACGATGGGTTGACCGGATGGCGCCGGACCGCGTGCATCGCTCACAGGCTTCAGCCTTTCGCTTACGAGCAGTTCTCTGTGCCGCGCCCGCGTCACGCCGCCTCGAGGCTGTCGCCGCAGCCCGCTGCGGCAACCGTGCCGCTCAGCGACGTCGCCGTCGCGGCCGTGATCGTCACGCTTGCCCGGTCGCCCATGCCGAGCCGCGCGTCGGAGACCACCACCGGCTGCATGTAAGGCGAACGGCCGATCATCTGGCCGGCGAATTTTCCGGGGCGGTCGAATATCACATCAAGTTCACGGCCGATGCAGGCCTGGTTGAACGCGGTCGCCTGCTCGAGCAGCAGGGCCTGCAGGCGCTGCAGCCGCTCGGCGCTCACGGCATCCGGCACCCGGTTGGGCAGCAGGCTGCCCGGCGTGCCGGGACGCGCGCTGTACTTGAAGGAATAGGCCGAGGCGAAGCCGACCTTGCGCACCAGCTCCAGCGTGGCCTCGAAATCCTTCTCGGTCTCGCCGGGAAAGCCGGTGATGAAATCCGAGCTGAAGGCGATGTCGGGCCGCGCCGCGCGCAGCCTGGCGATGATGTCGAGATATTCCGCCGCACCGTGGCCGCGATTCATCGCGCGCAGCACGGCATCCGAGCCGGACTGCACCGGCAGATGCAGGAACGGCATCAGGCCCGGCAGCTCGCCATGGGCGACGATCAGGTCGTCGTCCATCTCGCGCGGATGCGAGGTCGTGTAGCGCCAGCGCAGGCGCGGATGCTGCGGCTGGAAGCGGTCGTGCAGCTCGCGCAGCAGGCGGCCGAGCGACCAGGTCCTGCCGTCCGGCCCCTCGCCATGCCAGGCATTCACGTTCTGGCCGAGCAGCGCGATCTCCTGCACGCCGCCCTCGATCAGGCGCCGGGCCTCGGCGAAGATCGCCTCGGCCGGGCGCGAATATTCGGCGCCGCGGGTATAGGGCACGACGCAGAAGGTGCAGAATTTGTCGCAGCCTTCCTGCACCGCCAAGAAGCCGACGGCGCCCGGCGCTTCCGCGCTCTGCTCCGGCAGGTGGTCGAATTTCGATTCCACCGGGAAGTCGGTGTCCATCACGCCGGCGCCGGCCTGGCTGCGGCCGTTGCGCTTCGCCCGGGCGCGTTCGGCCTGCGCCAGCAGCTCGGGCAGGCGGTGATAGGCCTGCGGCCCGACCACCAGATCGACGAAGGGCGCGCGGGCGATGATCTCCTCGCCTTCCGCCTGCGCCACGCAGCCGGCCACCGCGATGGTCACGTCGCCGCCGGCCGCCCGCGCCGCGGTCTTGCGCTGGCGCCAGTGGCCGAGCTCGGAGAACACCTTCTCGGCGGCCTTTTCGCGGATATGGCAGGTATTGATGACGACCATGTCGGCGTCATCGGGCGTCTCGGTCCTGGCGTATCCCAGCGGAGCCAGCACGTCCGCCATGCGGGCGGAATCGTAGACGTTCATCTGGCAGCCGTAGGTCTTGATGAACAGCTTCTTGGCCAAGTCCGTGTGACAACGGGGCAGCCTGAACCCGGCGGCGCCCCAGACGCTCCTTTGGAAACGGATAACGATCGCTCCAAGGTAACATCTGCGACGGCGGAATCAAGGCGGCGAAGTGGCAGCGGCCCCTGCCGCAATCGATTCTTCACAAGGATATCAATGGCTTGCCAGACATCGGCAGGCGGGTCAGGGCAAAAAACCGCGCGGAAGGGCGTTCCGCCGGCGGCGCGACGCTCCGCTGCATCGCATTTCCGGCCCAATGGGGTCCGCCAGAATCCGCTGCGGCCCGCTGGCGCCCATTGGCGGTTCACTGCGGTCCACTGGAGCCCGCTGGAGCCCGCTGGAGCCCGCTGGAGCCTATGGCGGGTTCACCAGAAGCAGAGCCAGCTTTCCAGCTGGAACATATAGTGTACACCTCCCGATCTGTCAAGCCAGTTCGAGGCGGCGCAGCCGGTCAGTGGCGAAGTCGAGGAAAGCCCGCAGGCGGGCCGAAACCCGCCGTCCCTCGGCATGGACCAGATGGATCGGGATCGGCGGCCGCTCATAGGCCTGCAGCACCAGCCGGAGCCGCCCCTGCCTCAGCGGCTCGGCGATCTGGTAGGACAGCACCCGGGTGATGCCGTGGCCGGCCAGCGCCGCGGCGATGGCTACGTCGGCCGCGTTGACCACCATCCGGGCCGGCGGGCGGATACGGAACGGTTTGGCATCCGGGCCGAAGACCCACTCGGCCTCGGCGCCCTGGGCCCAGAAGCCGATCGTGTCATGCTGCGGCAGGTCGGAGGGATGCTGCGGCTCGCCCCGGCGCTCGAGATAGGCCGGCGCGGCGCAGGTCACCCGGCGCACGCTGCCGACCTTCACGGCATTCAGCGACGAGTCCGGCAGATGGGCGATGCGGACCGCCAGATCGATCCCCTCCTCCAGCAGATCGGTCACGCGGTCGAGCAGCAGCAGCCGGACACTGACCTCGGGATACAGGGAGAGGAATTCCGAAACGACGGGCGCGACATGCATGCGGCCGAACATCACCGGCGCCGTCACGGTGAGCAGCCCGCGCGGCCGGGCATGGTCGCCGGCTGCCGCCGCTTCCGCCTCGTCGATCTCGGCCAGGATGCGCCTGGCATCGGCCAGAAACCGCGCCCCCGCCTCGGTCAGCCGGACGATCCGGGTGGTCCGGTGCAGCAGGCGGGTACCGATCCGCTCCTCCAGGGCGGCGATCGCCCGGGTGACGGCAGGCGGCGACATGCCGAGCTGCCGTGCCGCGGGCGCGAAGCCCCGGGCTTCGGCCACCGCGATGAACACCCGCATGCTGCCGACCTTGTCCATGGATTATTCCTGCAAGCGGAATAATCCCTTGTCAATTGGAGGGATTAAATCAGGCGGCTCTCGGCACCATTCTGGCGTGGACCTGTCCCTTATTGCCGGAGTGTCCCATGAACCATCCGCCCCAGCCGATCCGGCTTTACCGCCATGCCCTCTCGGGCCATGCCCATCGCGTCCAGCTGATGCTGTCGCTGCTCAACCTGCCCGTGGAACTGGTCGAGGTGGATCTGGCGAAGGGCGAGCACAAGAGCCCGGACTTCCTGCGGCGCAATCCCTTCGGCGAGGTGCCGGTGATCGAGGATGGCGACGTCACGCTGGCCGACAGCAACGCGATCCTGGTCTATCTCGCCTCGCGCTATGATGCGTCGCGGCGCTGGTATCCCGACGAGCCGGTGGCCGCCGCCAGCGTGCAGCAATGGCTCTCTGTCGCAGCCGGGCAGCTGGCATTCGGCCCGGCCATGGCGCGGGTGATCCATCTCTTCCGGCGCAAGGCGGACACAACCTTCTGCAACGCGATTGCCGCCAAGCTGTTCGGCGTGATGGAGGCGCGGCTGTCGGAGCAGAACTTCCTCGCCGCCGGCCATCCGACCATCGCCGATGTGGCGCTGTACAGCTACACGGCCCACGCGCCCGAGGGCGCCCTGTCGCTGGAGCCCTATCCGGCGATCCGCACCTGGCTTACACGCATCGAGGCCCAGCCCGGCTTCGTCGCCATGCCGCGCTCGCCCCTGCCGGAGGCAGCCTGACCATGTCGGCGCTGCTGTCCAAAGCCATGGCGCAGGCGCAGGCCGACGCCTTCCATCCCGGCGAGCAGGCGATGCAGCTGCTGGCCGGCTCCCGGGCGCGTATGGCCGAGATCGGCCAGCGCGTCATCCGCGACTTCATGCCGGACCAGCATCGCGAGCTGTTCGAAAAGCTGCCCTATCTCTTTGTCGGCAGCCTCGACGCGCAGGGCAGGCCCTGGGCCTCGATGCTGGTCGGCAGGCCGGGTTTCGTGCAGACCCCGGACGAACGGCACATGATCGTGGCAGCGAAACCGGCGCCGGGCGATCCGCTGGCCGACCATCTGCGCCCGGGCGCGCCGATTGCCGTCATCGGCATCGAACTGCATACCCGCCGGCGCAACCGCATGAACGGCCGCATCGCCGCGCGCGACGACGACGGCTTCACCATCCAGGTCGACCAGAGTTTCGGCAACTGCCCGCAATACATCCAGGCACGGCAGCCCTTCTTCCGCGCCTCGCCGCAAAGCTTCTCTGAACCGCATCCGGTGGAAACCGAAAGCGCGCTGCTGTCGGCGGAAGCGGCCGCGATGGTGCGAAATGCCGATACCTTTTTCATCGCCACCGCTTCGGCCTCCGCCGGCAATGACGAGCGCCACGAAGGCGTCGACGTTTCCCATCGCGGCGGCCGGCCGGGCTTCGTGCGGGTGACGGAGGAAGATGGCTGCAGCGTGCTCACCGCGCCGGATTTCGCCGGCAACAATTTCTTCAACACGCTGGGCAACATCGCGCAGAACCCGAAGGCCGGGCTGATCTTCGCGGATTTCGAAACCGGCGACCTGCTGCAGGTCACCGGCGCGGCCTCGATCGTTCTGGAAGACCCCGAGATCGAGTGCTTCCCGGGCGCGCTGCGGCTGCTGCGGATCGAGGTGGAGGAAGGCCGCCTGATCCGCGGCGCAATCCCCTTCCGCTGGGATTTCTCCAGCTATGCGCCGCAGCTGGCGCGGACGGGCGTGTGGGAGAGACAGACGCTCTGACCAAAGACTCAGTTGTCATGGCCGGGTTTGTCCCCGCCATGATACTGTCATTTTACTCCGTCGAGGCCGCCGTATAGAGCCGGCCCTCGTGGAGCGCGACGATGCGGTCCATGCGTTTGGCCATGTCGATGTTGTGCGTGGCGATCAGCGCGCCGATGCCGAAATTGCGCACCATGGCGACCAGTTCGCCGAACACCGTCTCGGCGGTTTTCTCATCCAGATTGCCGGTCGGCTCGTCGGCCAGCAGCAGATCGGGCTTGCCGACCAGCGCGCGGGCGATCGCCACGCGCTGCTGCTCGCCGCCCGACAGCCGCGCCGGACGGTGGTCGAGGCGGTCCATCAGGCCGAGATCCTTGAGGATGTCGCTGGCGAGATGCTTGGCCGGCTTCTCCTTCTCGCCGCGGATGCGCAGGGGCATGGCGGCATTCTCCAGCGCGGAGAATTCCGGCAGGAGATGGTGAAACTGGTAGACGAAACCGATCCTGTGCCGCCGCGTGAGCGTGCGCTGATGCTCGCCCATCCTGGTGCAGTCCTGCCCGGCGATGATGACCTGGCCTTCGCTCGGCTTCTCCAGCAGGCCGGCGATATGCAGCAGCGTCGACTTGCCCGAGCCGGAAGGTCCGAGCAGGGCCACCGTCTCGCCGCGCTGCACGGCGAGGTCGATGCCGCGCAGAACCTCCAGCGTCACGCCGCCCTGCCTGAAGGTGCGGCGGATGCCTTTCAGTTCGAGGACGATGCGGGGGCGCTCACTCATAGCGGAGGGCCTCCACCGGATCGAGGCGGGCCGCGCGCCAGGACGGGTACAGCGTCGCCAGCAGCGACAGCGCCAGTCCCATCACCACGACATACATGACTTCGGTGGAATCCACCTTGGCCGGCAGCTTGGAGAGGAAATAGATCTCGGCCGAGAACAGTTCGGTGCCGGTGATGCTCTGCAGGACCTGACGGATCCGCTCGATGTTGAGCGAGAAGGCCAGCCCGAGTGCGAAGCCGGCGGCGGTGCCCAGCACGCCGATGCTGGCGCCGGCGATGACGAAGACCCGCATGATGGTGCCGCGGGAGGTGCCCATGGTGCGCAGGATGGCGATGTCCCTGCCCTTGTCCTTCACCAGCATGATCATGCTGGAAATGATGTTGAAGGCGGCGACCACGATGATCAGGGTCAGGATCAGGAACATGACGTTACGCTCGACCTCCAGCGCATTGACGAAATGCGCGTTGGCCTGCTGCCAGTCGTAGAGCCGGTATTGCGGGCCGAGCCGCTGGCCGATCTGCCGCGCCGCCTGCCGCGCCTGTTCGGGTTCGGCCAGGCGCACCTCGACCGAACTCGCCTGGTCGGGCATCCGGAAATAGACCTGCGCAGTCTCCATCGGCATGTAGACGAAGCTGGAGTCATATTCGAACATGCCGACATCGAAGATCGCGGCGATCTGGTAGCGCGCCAGCCGCGGCACGGTGCCGAAGGGCGTTGCCGTGCTCTGGGGCGAGATCAGCGTGAGCTGGTCGCCCAGCCGCAGGCCCAGCTTGCGCGCCAGCCGGTGGCCGATGGCGACGCCGTCCTCGGTGAAATCCTGCAGGCTGCCCTGCACGATGCCGCGGGCGACGGCGCCCTCGGCGCTCAGGTCCTCCTGCCGCACGCCGCGCACCACCACGCCGGCGGCGGTATTGTTGGCCGTCGCCATCACCTGGCCTTCGATGATCGGATTGGCCCGCACGACGCCGGGCATGCCGGCAACAGCCTCGGTGACAAATTCAAAGTCCCGCAGCGACGTGCCGGCTTCGGCATGGATGGTGAGATGGCCGTTCAGGCCGAGAATGCGGCCCATCAGCTCGGCCCGGAAGCCGTTCATCACGCTCATCACGATGATCAGCGTCGCCACCCCCAGCATGATGCCGAGGAAGCTGAACACCGCGATCACGGAGATGAAGCCCTCCTGCCGCCGCGCTCTCAGGTAACGCAGGGCCAGCAGCCATTCGAGACGGGAAAAGAAGGGCATCCGGAATCCTGGTTACGCGGCGCGGGCGGTGTTGAGCAGATTGAGAACCGCGTCGGCCGTGATCTCCTGCTTCTCGCCGGTGGCGCGGTTCTTCACCTCGACCAGCCCCGCCTTGACGCCGCGGGGACCGATGGTGACCTGGTACGGCAGGCCGATCAGGTCCATGGTGGCGAACTTGGCGCCGGCGCGTTCGTCGCGATCGTCATAGAGCACGTCGAATCCGGCGCGCCGCAGCTTACCGTACAGCTCGTCGCACGCCCTGTCGCACTCGGCATCGCCGACCTTGAGGTTGATCAGGCCGACATGGAAAGGCGCCACGCTCATCGGCCAGATGATTCCGGCATTGTCATGGCTCGCCTCGATGATGGCGCCGACCAGGCGCGAGACGCCGATGCCGTAAGATCCCATCTCCAGCGTGATGCTCTCGCCGTTCGGCCCCTGCACCACCGCCCCCATGGGCTTGGAATACTTGGTGCCGAAATAGAAGATATGGCCGACCTCGATGCCGCGGGCCGCCACCTGGCGCTCCTTCGGCAGGGCCTCGAAGCGGGCCGCATCATGCTTCTCGTCGGTGGCGGCATAGGGCGCCGTCCAGCTGTCGACGATCGGCTGCAGGTCGCTGTCGTAATCCACGGCCTCGCTCAGCACGTCGCGCTCGACCAGCGCCTTGTCGCAGAAGACGCCACTCTCGCCGGTTTCGGCCAGGATGATGAATTCGTGGCTGAGGTCGCCGCCGATCGGGCCGGTTTCGGCCTGCATCGGGATCGCCTTCAGGCCCATGCGGGCATAGGTGCGCAGATAGGCGACGAACATGCGATTGTAGGAGCGCCGCGCGCCGTCCTTGTCGAGGTCGAAGGAATAGGCGTCCTTCATCAGGAATTCGCGGCCACGCATCACGCCGAAACGCGGACGCACCTCGTCACGGAACTTCCACTGGATGTGGTAGAGGATCTTCGGCAGGTCGCGGTAGCTCTTCCACTCCTTCGCGACGATGTCGGTCAGCATTTCCTCGTTGGTCGGACCGTACAGCATCGGCCGCTCGTGACGGTCGGTGATGCGCAGCATCTCCTTGCCGTAATCGTCGTAGCGGCCGCTTTTCTGCCACAGCTCGGCCGGCTGGATCGTCGGCATCAGCAGTTCCTGGGCGCCGGCAGCATCCTGCTCCTCGCGCACGATCTGCTCGATCTTCTTCAGCACCCGGAAGCCGAGCGGCAGCCAGGTGTAGATGCCGGCCGCGGTCTGCCGGATCAATCCGGCGCGCAGCATCAGCCGGTGGCTGACGATCTGGGCTTCGGAGGGATTTTCCTTGAGGACGGGCAGGAAGTAGCTGCTGAGCCGCATTTCTTTGTTTTCCCGGAAGGCAGAGCGGTGTGGCGGGGCAATGGGGCGTTTTTAAGGCCGCAGGCCATGCCCTGCAATGGCTTAGCCTGTGGCCGGCAAAGGCGTCAGCGCGGCGGGCGCAGGCCGGCGAGATACTCGCGGCAGGCCATGGTGACGGCATCCTCGCCGCGCGGTTCCAGGGGCTGGCCGTTCATGGTCACCCGGCCACTGGCCGGATCGATGGCAACCCGCGCCACGGTGAGTTCGGAATAGCCGGTCCGCGGCGGGGCGCGGTCGCCGAGCAGATCGCTGAGGCGCAGATCAATGGGCAGTTCCAGCAGTCCGCTCAGCGGCATGGCACTGCTGTCCGTCAGGTCGGCCGGAGCAATCGGGCGTCCGGCGGAATCGACATCCCGCCCTGCCCTGTACGTCACGTCGGGATCGGGCCGGTGAACCGTGGCGGTCTGATTGCGTGCGACGAGGCGGCGGCAATCGGCGGCATCGAGGGAAATCACCAGGGGCAGGTCACCGGCCGGCGGATTCGGTACCTGCGCAACGGCCATTCCGGCCCAGAACAGGCCCATGGCGACCAGAAAATGAACCGGATTCGAATGCATTTCTGCAACCATAGCGGGTCGCCATTAACATTCTGTTAGATTCATGTCATTTTCTGGGTGACACAGGTTTCATCATTCGATATAGATTTGTGCAACCGCTTGGTAACAGGCGGCCCAAGTCTGGGGAGGCTTAAACTTACCCGTGCGAGACGGGGTACGGAGCGAGGCACGTCCTTGCTCCTTTTCTTTTTCTGGGCCTTCCCTGCCCAGCCGATGAATCGCGGAATGGTTGTAGCTGCAAGCGCCTGAGCGTCGGCACCTCATGCCCCGCCGGTGAAAAGGTCCCGCAGCCCCAGCAGGTCGTAATAGCCGACCACGTAATAGATCCCGAACAGCACGACGCTGATCGCGAAAGCGAGCAGGAACTTGAAGCCGAGGCGCGGATTCACCGGTGCCGAATCCGCCTGCCCCGGCAGTTTCGCCTCGCCGGCCTCCTCGGCGGTCTTCACGCCGATCGGCAGCACGCAGAACAGCACCACCATGTAGATGATGACGAAGGCGATGCTGTTGTTGAACCAGTTCATCGGAAGCCGCCGCTCAGACCTGCTCGAGCTCCACCAGGGTGCCGCAGAAATCCTTCGGGTGCAGGAAGAGGACCGGCTTGCCATGGGCGCCGGTCTTCGGCTCGCCGTCGCCCAGCACGCGGGCGCCTTCGGCCTTCAGCCGGTCGCGGGCCGCGATGATGTCCTCCACCTCGTAGCAGACATGATGCATGCCGCCGGCGGGATTGCTGGCAAGGAACTTGGCGATCGGCGAGTTGTCGCCCAGCGGATGCAGCAGCTCGATCTTGGTGTTCGGCAGTTCGACGAAAACCACGGTGACGCCGTGATCCGGCTGCGGCACCGGCTCCGATACTTTCGCACCGAGCGTGCCGCGATAGGTCGCAGCCGCGGCAGCGAGGTCGGGAACGGCAATGGCAACGTGGTTGAGGCGGCCGATCATGGTGTGAGGTCCTGCTGATATCTCGTTCTGTCGCAATGCAATATGATGGTGCGACAGGCTGCGATCAAGCCATGCCCTAGGGCAGCCGGGTGATATGCACCTGCACCGGCGGCTTCCGCCCGGTCAGGCCGCGCAGGCGGGCCCGCAGGGTGCGGATCGCCGTCTGCTCGAGATTGCTATCTTCCCGCTGCGGGCCGGGCCGCAGGCCCTCGAAGGCCTCGGCGATGGCAGCCGAGATCTCGTCGGCGACGTCCTCGGGTTCGACATTGACGACGCCGTGCAGGCCGACCTTGGGATCGGCCAGCAACTCGCCCTCGCGATCCACCACGATGCTGATCGAGGCGGCGCCGTTGAAGGCGAGTTTGCGACGCTGCGCCAGCGCCCCGCCCTGCACCGCCACCAGTTCCTCGCCGTCGATGGCCAGACGTCCGGCCGGCACCTGCTCGATCACCTCCGGCAGGCCGGGACTGAGGCGGATCAGGTCGCCGTTGCGCGGCACGATGCCGTGCGGCACCTGCAGGCTCTGGGCAAAGCGGGCATGCTCCACCAGATGCCGCGGCTCGCCATGCACCGGGATCGCTATCTGCGGCCGCGCGAGGCGGTACATCTCGGCGAGCTCGTCGCGCGAGGGATGGCCCGAGACATGGACGAAGGCATCCTTCTCGGTGATCACGTCGATGCCGCGGCTGACCAGCTCGTTGTGGACGCGGAACAGTGCGCGTTCGTTGCCAGGGATGATCTTGGACGAGAAGACCGTCAAATCGCCGGGCTCCAGAACCACGCTGGGATGGCTGCCGAAAGCGATGCGGGACATGGCGCCGCGCGGCTCGCCCTGGCAGCCGGTACAGATGTAGAGAATCTTGTTCGGCGGCAGATAGCCCGCCTCACGCTCATCCACCAGATTGGGGATGCTCTGCAGGTAGCCGTTCTCCTGTGCGGCTGCGATGAAGCGGTGCAGCGAGCGGCCGATCAGGCAGACATGGCGGTCGAGATGCTGCGCCACCGCGGTCAGCGTCTCGAGGCGGGCGAGATTGGAGGAAAACGTCGTCACCGCGATGCGGCCGGGCCGGCCCTGCAGTACCTGCATCAGGCTGTCTCGCACCTCGCCTTCCGACCCGGAACTGCCGGGGCTGAAGACGTTGGTGCTGTCGCAGACCAGCGCCAGCACGCCGCGGTCGCCGTAGGACCGCAGCGTCTCGATCTCGGTCTCGGGTCCGAGCATGGGGCGCGGATCCAGCTTCCAGTCGCCGGTATGGAGGATCACGCCGCGCGGCGTCTCGATCGCCAGCGCCTGACTTTCCGGCGTCGAATGGGTGATGCTCATCGAGCGGATGGTGAACGGGCCCAGCTCGATCGTGTCGCCGGGCCTGTAGACGTGCACCGGCACCTCGTCCTGCATGTTCTTTTCCGCCAGCTTGCGGCGCAGCACGCTGGCGGCGAAGCCGGTCGCCCAGACGGGAACCTGCAGCTCGTTCCACACATGGCTGACGGCGCCGAGATGGTCCTCATGGGCATGGGTCAGCACGATGCCGAGCAGCTTCTCACGCCGGCCGGCGATCCAGGTCACGTCCGGGGCCACCAGATCGACGCCGGGCATGCCCTCGTCGGCAAAGCTGGTGCCGAGGTCGATCATGATCCAGCAATCCCCGTAGCCGTAGAGATTGAGATTCATGCCGATCTCGTTCACCCCGCCCAGAGGCAGGAAGTACAGAGCGTCTTTCTCGAGGCGTTCCGACATACGGGATTATCTAGTGCTGCGACGGTAGATTTCGATCAGCCCCCGCACCGTGAGGTCAGGGACGATCTGCTCGATCACATCGGTCGCGCCGTCGAAGACCGGCGCGAGACCGCCGGTGGAGATCACCTTCATCGGCCGGCCGAACTCGGCGCGGATGCGGGCGACGATGCCGTCAATCAGCCCGACATAGCCCCAGAACACGCCGGAATGCATGCAGGCCACCGTATCGGTGCCGATCACCTTTTTCGGTTTCTCGACGACGATGCGCGGCAGCAGGGCCGTGGCATTGACCAGAGCCTCGATGGAAAGATTGATGCCCGGCGCGATCACGCCGCCGCAGTAACTGCCCTCCTCGTCCACCACATCGAAGGTGGTCGCGGTGCCGAAATCCACCACGATCAGCGGCGTTTCCGGAAAGAGGATGCTTGCGCCAACCGTGTTGCAGATGCGGTCGGCCCCGGCGCCGGCGCCCTTGATCTGGACGCCGTATGTCACATTCGGCTCTCCCAGTACCAGCGGCTCGGTACTGAAATAGCGGGTGCAGAGCCGGCGCAGGTTGAAGGTCGCCTGCGGCACCACGCTGGCGATGATCGCGCTGTCGATGACCTTCGGATCGATGCCCTCGATCTCCATCAGCTGCAGCAGCCAGACGGCATGCTCGTCGGCGGTGCGCATCGCGGAGGTATGCTGGCGCCACTCGCCGACGATCCGGTCGCCGTCGATCACGCCGAATTTGACATTGGTGTTATTGGCGTTGATGGCAAGCAGCATGGCTTCTCCTCTCAGCCCACGGGGAAGACGTCGCCGGCGGTGATCGCCTGGCGACGGCCGTCGGGCAATTCCAGCAGAAGCGCGCCGCTGTCGTCCAGCGCCGCGAACCGGCCGTGCAGCTCGCCCTCCGGCAACCGCACGACGATCTGCTGCCCCAGCCCGTGAGCGCGCTTCAGCCACGCCTCGCGGACCGGCGCGAAGCCATCGGTTTTCCACCGTGCGTACCAGTAGCCGAACCGTGCCAGCAGCCATCCGGCGAAATCCACCGGATTGTGGATGTCGCCGTGATCGGCCAGCGCGGTCGCCGGATACAGCGTGTGGATCGGCTTGTGCACGAGATTGGCGCCGATCCCGGCGATCACCCAGTCGAGCGCTCCGTCCGGCCGGGTGCGCGATTCCAGCAGGACGCCGGAAACCTTGGCGCCGTCCACCAGCACATCGTTCGGCCATTTGCAGCGAACGCGACCGGTCAGTCCCGGCGCCGCCAGTTCGATGGTTTCGCCCAGCGCCACGGCGGCGAGGAAAGACAGCTTCGCCGCCTCGGCGGGCGGCACCGCCGGCCGCAGCAGCAGCGAGAGGAACAGGTTGCCCTCAGGCGATTCCCAGGAGCGTCCGCGCCGGCCCCGGCCGGCCGTCTGGCTTTTTGCCAGCACGGCGACACCCTCGGGCGCGCCGGCATCGGCCAGGCGCCACGCCTCCTCGTTGGTGCTGTCGAGGACGTCGAACGTCCGGAGATCCCAGTTCATGCCGGGCTCCGGACGATCAGCGGATCAGGGAAACAGTGCCCTGGCGGCATTGCCGGCCGCAGCCAGGATCGGCGCCGGAAAGACGAAGAACAGGATGGTGAACAGCCCGGTGACGGTCATCACCACGCCGAGATCGCCGCGCACCGGCCTGGCCAGGGGCTCAGCCGCCTCGTCGAAATACATCAGCTTGACGATGCGCAGATAGTAATAGGACCCCACGACCGAGGTCAGCACGCCGAGGATGGCCAGTGTGTAAAGCTCGGCGTTGATGGCCGCCATGAAGATGTAGAACTTGCCGAAGAAGCCGGCCAGCGGCGGAACGCCGGCGAGCGAGAACATGAAGGCGGCCATCATGAAGGCCATGCCCGGATGGGTCCGCGCCAGACCGGCGAGATCATCAATGCCCTCGACCATCCGGTCCTTCTGGCGCATGGCGAGGATGACGGCGAAGGTGCCGAGGGTCATGGCGACATAGATCGCCAGATAGATCAGGATGCCGCGCACCCCCTCTTCCGTGCCGGCGGCCAGGCCGATCAGCGCATAGCCGACATGGCCGATGGAGGAATAGGCCATCAGGCGCTTGATGTTGGTCTGGGCGATGGCGGCGAAGGCACCGAGGATCATGCTGAGCGCGCTGATCGCGATGACGATCTGCTGCCAGTCGGCGGCAATGTCACCGAACGGCGTCAGCATGGCGCGGACGAACAGCGCCAGCGCCGCCACCTTGGGTGCGACGGCGAAGAAGGCGGTGACCGGCGTCGGGGAACCCTCGTAGACGTCCGGCGTCCACATATGGAAAGGCACTGCCGAGGTCTTGAACGCCAGACCGGCAATCAGGAATACGATGCCGACCACGATGCCGATGGAGGCCTGCCCGCCACCCTCGAATGCCTGGGCGATCAGCGGGAAGCTGGTGGCGCCGGCAAAGCCGTAGATCAGTGAAGAGCCATAGAGCAGCATCCCCGACGACAGCGCGCCGAGCACGAAATACTTCAGGCCGGCCTCGGTGGCGCGGCCGGAATCCCGCTTGATGGCCGCCATCACGTAGAGCGACAGCGACTGCAGTTCGAGGCCGAGATACAGCGCGATCAGGTCGTTGGCCGAGATCATCATCATCATGCCGGTGGTGGCCAGCAGGATGAGGACGGGGAACTCGAAACGCTCCATCCGCTCGGTACGGAGGTAGCCGAGCGACAGCACGATGGCGAAGCCGGAACCGATCAGGACGAGCAGCTTGGCGAAGCGGCCGAACTCGTCGGCGATGAACATGTCGCCGAAGGTGGTTTCCGCCGCCTCGGGCTGCGTCAGGATGATCCCCGCGGCGACGACGAGCGCGGCGATCGAGAACCAGGAAACCAGGCGGGTCGAGGTATCGCCCCGGAAGACGCCAAGCATCAGCATCGCCATGGAGGCGAGCGCGAGCCAGATTTCCGGATAGGCGGGCGCGAGGACCGGGAGCGTTGCGTTCACGGGTTCAACTCCTAGCGGGCGGCAGTCGCCACCGCCTTGGCGGCGGCAAGCGCGGTCTCGTGCTGGTCAAGCAGATGCTGCACCGACACGGCCATGACATCGAGGAATGGCGCCGGATAGATACCCATCCACAGCGTCAGGATCACCAGCGGCGCGAAGATGGCGATCTCGCGCGGGCTGAGGTCGAGCATCTTCTTGAGGTCGTCCTTGGTCAGTTCGCCGAAGATCACCTTGCGGTACAGCCAGAGCGCATAGGCCGCCGACAGGATCACGCCAGTCGTGGCGAGCAGCGCAACCCAGGTATTGGCCTGGAAGGCGCCGACCAGGGTAAGCAGTTCGCCGACGAAGCCGCCGGTGCCCGGCAGGCCGACATTGGCCATGGTGAAGAGCATGAAGACCAGCGCGTAGCGCGGCATGTTGTTGGCCAGGCCGCCGTAACGCGCGATCTCGCGGGTATGCAGGCGGTCATAGACCACGCCGACGCAGAGGAACAGCGCGCCCGACACGATGCCGTGGCTGAGCATCTGGAAGATCGCGCCTTCGACGCCCTGGGTATTCAGCGCGAAGATGCCCATGGTCACGAAGCCCATATGGGCGACCGACGAATAGGCGATCAGCTTCTTCATGTCCTCCTGCATCAGCGCCACCAGCGAGGTGTAGATGATGGCGATGACGCTGAGCGCGAAGACCAGCGGAGCAAAGTAGTCGCTGGCCAGCGGGAACATCGGCA
>NZ_DATGQG010000071.1:0-4712 GCF_035304305.1 Ferrovibrio sp. | reverse complement strand
CGCGAGCGTTCAACGAAAACGGTTCCGACTGGAATCGCGGTTTCGACTGACATGCCTCAAAACCCCCTCCAAACAATCCCGACCCCACCCAGGACTGTCCACCCGTATGCTTAATTATTACTGAACGGATTTCCCGTGAATAGAGTGTTTTAGGATGAGTTGTGCAACCAGCCATTCTAGTTGTGGTGGTTCGCCGTGCCGCAATGCCCTGTCATCAAATCGCGGATGACCGCCGAGAAGGCCTGGGCCCCCTCGGCATTCGCATGCGCACCGTCGAAATAGTACGTATGCGCCGAATGGATGTGATCCAGGCGGGGATCGCGGACCGTCGTAAGGTCGCAGAAATCCAAGCCGCTGAAGGCCTCCCGCATCGCCTCGTAAAGCGGCGCGAGATTCGTTCTGACCGTCCGGTCATAACCATGCATCGGCGCCGACAGCACAACCAGCTGTACGTTATGGCGGCGGACCGCAGCCGCGATCGCATGCAGCAGGGCAATGCCATCGTCCGGGGGGCGAAGCGCGGGCCGGGAGGGACGGTCGGGCAGCGGCCGCGCGGGCATGATGCCGGTCAGGGGCTGATACCCTGTGTTGTCCCAGGCCGGCTTGCGCCATCCGCGTATGACCGCAGCAGCGATGCCGCGGTAGCGGTAGATATGTGAATAAAGCTTCACCGATTCGATCAGGCGGCCGCGCGTCAGCCATCCGCGAAGCTGTGGATCCTGACGGCTCCAGGGCGCGAAGCGGGCCAGATGCTTGACATTGCTCCCGCGCAGGCCGCTCGCCACGTCGTCGGGATCAAAGGCGTAGATCACGCGTGACAGATTGCTGCCGGTGGGCAGCGCGTTAAGCAGGGCGGCAACATAATAGCCGCTCTGGCCATTCTGCGCGGCATTGTAGCTGCCCTCGCCGAGTACGGCCGGATCGAGCGCATATTTGCCGCCGGAAGCGCCAATAACCAGCGTATGAGGATCGGCTCTTTCCACCTGCGCCGCGACGTTGAACGAAGAACGCGCGAAGGCGTAATCGAATACAAGGCCGTAGATGCGGTCTGCGGCAATCAGTGCCAGCGCAATTACGGTGAGTGCCACCGCTACCTGCCGCCGGGTGGCCGGCCGCCTTTCAGAAGCGGAAGTAGACGAAATTGCGGGCATCATCGGTTCCCAGCACTACGGCGGCGAGCACCAGAAGGAAGATCAGGGCGGCCCGCAGCCAGACAGAGTTGATCTGAGCCTGCGGCCTGAAGCGAGCTATGGCTTCGACGGCGATCATGAGTACGGATACGAGAATTGCGGTCCGGGAGACGTCCGCATTCAGGCGGCCGGGTTCAAGGGTAAGCAGCGCGCCCAGCATGGCGCCGTACTGTTCAAGGCTCGATGCGCGGATAATGCCGAAGGTGATCACCACAATGGCGAATGTGACCAGCATTGCGCCGCCGCGGCGAAGCGGGTGTCGCGTTGCGGGCGGATTCGGCAAGGCCTTCCAAGCCAGCAGCAGGCTGGCCTGAACGGCGCCGAACACGACAAAGGTCGCCTCAGCGCCGTGCCACAGGCCCATCGTGATCCAGGTCACGTAGGCTGCCACGGCTTCCTTCCGCCAGCGGCCCCAGCGCGTGAGGCGGACCATCATCATTCCGGTGGGGCGATAGACGTAATCGCCGATCCAGCGGGTCAGCGAGATATGCCAGCGCTGCCAGAAATCCGGGAGCGTCTCGGCGAAATAGGGCTGGCGGAAGTTGCGGATCAACTCAAGCCCGAACAGCTTGCCGGCACCGACGGCGATCAGGGAATAACCGCCGAAATCAGCCAGCAGCTGGAGCGCGAAGCACAGAAAGCCCGTCAGCGCGCCGCGCCAGCCGGCAGTGGCATATTGTGTGTAGGCCGCATCGACCACGCCGCCGAGACGATCGCCCAGCACTTCCTTCAGGAACAGGCCCCAGGCGATCAGCAGCAATCCGTCCATCACCATGTCCGGACTGGGGCGGCGGCCCTCCCAGAGCGGCTTCGACAGGGACGCATATCGCTCGATCGGCCCCGACAGCAGCACGGGATAGAAAGAGGCAAAGAGCGCGAGCCGCGCCAGATGCCGCTCGGGCGGAACGGTGCGCCGGTGCACATCGATCAGGTAACCGCAGCAGGCGAAACTGTAGAAGGAGAGGCCGACGGGAACCAGGACGGATCCATAGCCGCCAAAATCCAGACCGGAGACCGGCAGGATGCGGTCCAGCCCGCCCAGCCAGACCGGCAGATACTTGTAGACGGCCAGCGGAGCCAGCACGAGCGCGACGCAGCCCAGAATGCCTCCGGCGCTCCGCTGTTTCGCGCCGAGCCACAGGCCGGCGGCATAGGTGACCAAGATGATGGCCCAGAGCAGCAGCGGAAAGCGCCAGTCGATGGCGCCGTAAAGCACGGTGGCGGCGGCCAGCAGCAGCAGCCGTCGCGGCCATGGCGGCAGCAGCGCGGCAAGCGCCGCGGTGACGAGGATGCCGCCAATGTGAAGCAGGAGATCCATCAGACCCGGTCGCCGATCACGCGCTGCATCAGGATGCGATCACGTCGCGCGCCTGCCAGGCTGACACCCTGTCTGATACGGCCTGCCGGTTCAAAACCCGCCTTTTCCATGCAGCGGGCCGAGGCGGCATTGCCTTCCACGATCCACGCCGTCAGGACGTGCAGTCCGACCGGATTCAGGCGGCAGAACCGGTCGATGGCGGCCGATGTCAGGCCGCGCCCCGACAATGCCGGATTGCCGAGCAGAAACCACAGATTGGCGATGCCATCGATCGTATCGATGCTGTCCAGCGCGATCAGGCCGGCCGGTTCGGACGAGTCCGGCAAGGCGAACAGCATCCAGAACTGGTCACGGCGGCGCAGGCCCAGCGCCAGCGCCTGCGCCGTGACGGCGGCGCCGCGCAGGTTCGACGAGAGCATGGCATTGATGGCGGGATCGCTTAGCCACCCGGCGATGCGGTCGCAGTCCGCGACGGCAGCCGGACGCAACACGGGATCGGTCATGGCTGTCCGGACGGGCGCAGGGCGTCCGCGGCCTGCCAGAGCGCATAGTCGCGCCGCAGGCCTTCGGGCCAGCGGGCCGGGTCGAGGCCGTGCTGCATGACGACGGCAATCGCCAGCCGCTCCAGGCCGAAACCGAGACAGCCGGTATTCGCCCGCATGCCGCCCACGCGGATGTCGAAGGCCTTGCCGAATGTCGCCGCATGCAGGTTCGACGACAGCACCGCCAGAGTCCTGCCCGTTCCGGGCAGAACGGCGCGGTATTCGTATTTCATTGCCAGACGGTGCTGATGGACCGCCTTGGCCTCGTAGTCATCGGTAAAGAAGGGATCGTTCGCCGGCAGCAGTTCGCCGTAGAGCGACCAGGCCGTCGCCCAGTCCTCGATCATCTTCATGCAGGTTTCGCGCGTCTCGCGGACGTAGTCCGCGCTTCCGATGAAGATGATTTCGCGCAGCGTGAATTCCATCAGACGGCCGGGATCGCTGTGATTGGCCGATTCATAACGATGGCAGCGCGTCACGGCGGTCACCGCCTCGTTGTCAGGAAGCTGCGCGCCGCGCCGGGCGGCATAGCAGTGATAGCAGGTGGACGGATTATGCATCAGCGCCACGGGCGCCAGTTCCCCTGCTTCCGGCTGCACCGGGCCGGTGGTTGCGCGCGCCCGTGCGGCGAAGCTTTCGAGGACGCGCAGATCCTCCGACAGATGGCTGACGAAATGGAGATGCTCGGGGAAAGCGCGCAGATGCTGCGTCAGGGCGAGCTGCTCGATCGGGATGACGTTCGGATAGAGCTCATCGCGGGCGCCGAAGGCGCGGGCGAAGCGCCACAGCGTGATCCAGTCGAAAAACCGCATCAGGTCGCTGTAGGGCGTGCGCAGGATGAACAGACCCGGCGGCCCGCTTGGCTGGAACCGGGCCGGATCGATCTCGGCCGCCGGTGCCGTCAGACCGGCCGGCGGGGCAAGCGTGAACCGGGGCACCAGCGGTGGCAGCTCGACGCTGCCGAAGCGGCGGCAGAGCAGCTCAAAGCCTTCGTCGACGAGGGTCTGGGGCAGCAGTTCGGCACTTTCCACCCACCAGGCCTCGTCCTCGATCCAGACCCGCTCCACGGCAGGATGGATGTAGGCGGCGGCATAGCGCACGAGATCCCGCCCGTGAGCGGGCACGGGGACGCTGGAACGGATCCGGTTCATCGACCGGGCTGGGCTGCGATGGCGGCCGCAATGCCGCTGACCTTGCGCATCTGGCCTTCGTAGAAGTCGGCGCCGGACAGATCAACGCCGTAGCGGCTGCGGACGAATTCGATGAGTTCCACCATTCCGAAGCTGTCGATATAGCCGCCGTCGATCAGGTCGACATCGGCGGTCAGCATCGGGTCTTCTGCATTGGAGGGGTCGAGTCGGCGCAGGAAATCAAGCAAATCCGCCACAACAGCCTGCGCCATATGAAAATCCCCCGAAATGCCGGCGGAACACGCCGAACCAGAACTTCCGACATTCATAAGAAGCCGCCGGATACAGATCAAGGGGTTGGCGGCGCGTGCCCGGCACGGAAAGGCAATGCGAGTGGTGGGCGGTACAAGGATCGAACTTGTGACCCCTACCATGTCAAGGTAGTGCTCTACCGCTGAGCTAACCGCCCGTGCCACTTCAAAGGTCCGGCCGATGCTGCGGTGGCGCGGACGGCAGGCTTTTAATCGCTGCC
>NZ_DATGQG010000070.1:0-4799 GCF_035304305.1 Ferrovibrio sp. | reverse complement strand
ACGACATCAACAAGCTGCGCGCTGCTTATGATCAGCTTTTCTCCGGCAGTGGTCGTCTGGCTGACCGTCTGGAAGAGGTGGCCGCGAAATATGCGGACACCCAGCTGATCCAGGAAGTGATCGCCTTCATCCGCAAGGCGTCCAAGCGGGGCGTTTGCCAGCCGCAGGCGGATGGCACAGCAGCGACCTAAACTCGGGCTGATCGCGGGCGGCGGCGACATACCGGCCATTGCCCGGGACAGATGCCGGGCTGAACAGCGACCGCTGTATATCGCGGCACTCAACGGCTTCTGCGATCCGGCTGCCGTCGAAGCAACGGAGCACGGCTGGTTCGACCTTCCGCAGGTGGGTCGGCTGATCGGCGCGCTGAAGGCGGCGGGTGTGACGGAAGTCTGCCTCTGCGGCCGCGTCGCGAAGCCGAACTTCAGTGCCCTTAAACCCGACCTGAAGGGAGCACTGCTGTTGCCGAAAATCATCAAGGCAGCGGCAACGGGGGACGATGCCATCCTGCGTGTTGTTGTCGATGCCTTCGAACGCGATGGCTTTCGTGTGATCGGGATCGAGCAGGTGGTCGGCGATCTGCTGGCCGCCGAGAAGCGGTATGGCAGTCTGGCGCCGACCCCGGCGCAGCAGGCGGATATCCGGGTCGGGGTTGCGGCGGCGCGCGACCTCGGGCGGGCGGACCGCGGCCAGGCCGTCATCGTCGCCGCCGGGACGGTGGTCGACCGCGAGGACGATGCTGGCACCGACGTGTTACTTGCCCGCGTGGCGGAGCGAACGGACGCCCGGGGCGGTATCCTGGTGAAAACAGCCAAGCCGCAGCAGGATCGCCGGGTGGATCTTCCCACCGTGGGCATGACAACCATCGAATATGCCGTTGCGGCAGGCCTGGCCGGAATTGCAGTCGAGGCCGGGGCTGCGCTGATCGTCGACGCGGAAGCGATGGCCGCCGCCGCCGATCACCAGGGCATGTTCCTTATCGGCTTCCGTCATGACGAAAAGTGACCGGCCTTTCAGGGTGGCGCTGATTGCCGGTGAGCCGTCCGGCGACGTGCTCGGCGCCGGACTGATGCGCGCACTCAGACGCGAGACAGCCGGCAACGTGCAGTTCAGCGGCGTCGGCGGAGCGCAGATGGCCGAGGAGGGGCTGCAGAGCAGGGTTCCGATCGGCGATCTTGCAGTCATGGGTCTGGTAGAGATCCTGCCGCGCGCACGTCTTCTGCTGCAACACATCGATGAAACGGCAAAGTTTCTTCTCGCCGATCCGCCCGACGTGGTGGTGACCATCGACAGCCCGGGATTTGGACGGCGGCTCGCCCGGCGGCTGACGCCCCGCCGCTTTCCGCTCGTGCATTATGTTGCGCCGACCGTCTGGGCCTGGCGGCCGGGTCGTGCCCGGCGCATGGCGCGGCTCTACGATCATCTGCTGACTCTGCTGCCCTTCGAGCCGCCGTATTTCGAGGCGGCCGGTCTGCCGGCAACGTTCGTCGGCCATCCCGCGGTCGAGACACTCGCCGCGGCAAGAACGGCTGAAATGGCTGCCGTCGAGGCGGGAAACGGCTTTCGGGATCGCCACGGCATCCCTGGCGGCCGGCAACTGCTGGCCGTTCTTCCAGGCAGCCGCCGGGGCGAGGTCACAAGACTGCTCCCTGTCTTCCGCGACGTTCTTGAGCGGCTCAGGCAGCAGGGCCTTGAGCTGCACCTTGTGATTCCCACCGTCGAAACGGTTGCGGCCGTGGTGCGGGAGGAAGCCCGGTCCCTGCCCTACGGGGTGACGGTCGTCGAAGCCACGGCCGAACGCTATGCCGCGATGGTCGCTGCGGATGCGGCGCTCGCGGCGTCGGGGACGGCAACTCTGGAACTGGGGCTCGCAGGTACCCCGACGATCCTGGCCTACCGGGTCAATCCGCTGACCGCGGCAATAGTCCGTCGCCTGATCACTACGGAGTATGCGGGGCTGGTGAATATCCTGCAGCAGCGGGAGATCATGCCGGAGTTCCTGCAGGAGAACTGCAACGCCGACGCGATCGCACCGGCGCTGCTCCGTTTGCTGACCGATCCTGCTGCCCGGCAGGCGCAAATCGACGGTTGCGCCGCGATTGCCGCGCAGCTGGGCGCGAACGAGGAGGCGACGCCGAGCGTGAGGGCTGCGCGGACCATCCTGTCCGTCGCAGGCCGCCATCATCCCGCTGCGTGAACTCGACATCGCGGCCCGGCGCCGCATATTGGATGGAACTGCCAGAGGAGAGCCCGATGAACGAAACAACGGCCATTCAGCAACCTGCCACGGCGGCATCGTACCGCATGCTGCACACGATGCTGCGTGTGCTCGATCTCGAGAAGTCGCTGGATTTCTACGTCAACAAACTGGGCATGAAGCTTCTGCGCCGCACGGATTATCCCAGCGGGGAGTTCACGCTGGCCTTCGTCGGCTATGGCGACGAGAAGGATCATGCCGTGATCGAGCTGACCCACAACTGGGGCCAGAAAGAGCCGTATACGATCGGCAGCGGTTACGGACACATCGCCATTGGCGTGCCCGATATCTACGGTCTTTGCGAGAGGCTGCAGGCCGAAGGCGTGAAGATCCCGCGTCCGCCGGGTCCGATGAAGCACGGCGGCAGTGTCATTGCCTTCCTGGAGGATCCGGACGGCTACAAGATCGAACTGATCGAGCGCAAATGATCCAAAGCAAAAGGCCCGGAGCGATCCGGGCCTTTTCGTGTCTGTATCGGCAGTCTGTCAGAGGCGGGACATGATCCAGGCGCCGCCCGTTACCATCATGGCCAGCCACAGCCACAGCTGCGGCCGTTTCAGGAGGGCGCGCGGGGCGATCCGGTTATCATTGGCCGCGGCAGGCATGGTCATGAAACCGGGACGAAGCCACCCATAGCCGGTGGTTCTCGTCTCCGCGGCGGGCATTCCGCCCTGCTTCTCCGCACCTTTCCGCATCGGCCCGCCTCCCATCGCGCCGTTACTCTCCCTTTATAAAACGCCGATCACGTGCGCTTGTCGAGCGGAATAAACTCGCGCCGCGGAGAACCGGTGAACAGCTGCCGCGGGCGGCCGATCTTCTGGGCCGGATCCTCGATCATCTCGTTCCACTGGGCGATCCAGCCGACCGTGCGGGCAAGGGCGAAGAGGGCCGTGAACATGGCCGTCGGGAAGCCCATGGCGCGCAGGATGATGCCTGAATAGAAGTCGACGTTCGGGTACAGCTTCTTCTCGACGAAGTAATCGTCCTCCAGGGCGATCCGCTCCAGCTCCATGGCCAGCTTGAGCAGCGGCTCGTCCTTCACGCCCAGCTCGTCCAGGACCTCATAGCAGGTCTGGCGCATGACCTTGGCGCGGGGATCGTAATTCTTGTAGACGCGGTGGCCGAAGCCCATGAGGCGGAAGCCGGAATTCTTGTCCTTGGCCTTCTTCACCGCTTCACCGACCTTGTCGACCGAGCCGATCTCCTCAAGCATCTTCAGCACCGCCTCGTTGGCGCCGCCGTGGGCGGGGCCCCAGAGGCAGGCAATGCCGGCCGCGATGCAGGCGAACGGGTTGGCGCCCGACGAACCGGCCAGGCGCACCGTCGAGGTCGAGGCATTCTGCTCGTGATCGGCGTGCAGAATGAAGATGCGGTCCATCGCGCGCGCCAGAACCGGGCTTACTTTGTAGGGCTCTGCCGGCACGCCGAAGGTCATGTGCAGGAAGTTCTCGGCATAGCCGAGATCATTGCGCGGATACATGAAGGGCTGGCCGACGGAATACTTGTAGGCCATCGCGGCAATGGTCGGCATCTTCGCAATCAGGCGATGCTGCGCGATCATGCGCTGGTGCGGATCGTTGTAATCCGTCTCGTCGTGATAGAAGGCCGATAGCGCACCGACCACGCCGCACATGACAGCCATCGGATGCGCGTCACGCCGGAAGCCGCGGAACAGGAAATGGATCTGTTCGTGCAGCATCGTGTGGTGGGTAATCGTGCGCTCGAAATCCGCACGCTGCTTCGCGTTCGGCAGTTCGCCGTTCAGCAGCAGATAGCAGGTCTCGAGGAACGTCGACTGCTCCGCCAGATCAGCGATGTCGTAGCCGCGATACAGCAGTTCGCCCTTATCGCCATCGATATAGGTGATCTTGCTTTCGGTGCTGGCCGTCGACGTGAAGCCTGGGTCGTAAGTGAAGTAGCCGGTCTCGCTGTAAAGCTTTCGGATGTCGATCACCGAGGGGCCGACTGTGCCGTCAAGAACGGGAAGGGTAACAGTCTTGCCAGTATTCGGGTCGGTGAGCGTAACAGGCTTGCTGCCGGCGGTCATAAGGAATTACCCCCAGATTGGAATCAAAAAAGATCTGATTGTGGTGCGAAGAATTATAGGGCGGGGGAAAGCTGGGAGGAAAGGCCTGCGCCCGGCCAAAAATGGTTCGACGAAAGCCGAACTCCGATCGCCTTCTTCCATGTCGGATGAACACGGACATTGTGTCGCATCACCGATAATCGCGGCATTCGAGCGAATGGCGGTGCACACCTTACTGAGTGACCTGGCGCGCAGTGGTTTCATGGCCAGATGGGGGGCAGGCAAGGATTTCGCATAAAGGGAAGGGCGAGGCTGTCTCTGGCGGGGCGGACGGGCGCTCCGGCGTCAGTGGGTGAGACGCGCCTCGTCCGAGACTGACAGTTACCGCATGGTAACTATGACGCCCGGAATCATTGCCCCATGGTTACTGTGGGGTGCCTATGGAGGCGGCGATCCGGATCGTACCAATCCGATTCCATTGATCCCGCCGATCTGAGGACGAATAGGAGGGAGTGG
>NZ_DATGQG010000069.1:0-2137 GCF_035304305.1 Ferrovibrio sp. | reverse complement strand
CTCGCTCAAGGCGCGAACGCTCTGCGGTGCCGGTGGAACGCCGCCGGCCATGGCGAGAGGTGTCCACGCCAGGTCGGCCCGGGATCGCCACGCGCCATAATCGATCCATCGCCGGACGGCCTTGCCCATGTTGCGCAGGCTGCGGAATGGCGTGATGCCGGCATGGTCGAGCACCCGGTAACCGCTGCCCAGCCGGTCGCTCATCCAGATCGGGCAGATCGGCGTCTGGGTCCGGCTCTGGACTTCGACGATCAGGCTGGCCGAAACCTCGGTGTACTTGCCGTAATCCATGGCAATCGGGCAGAGCACCAGCCCGACATTCGGGTCTTCCGCAACCGGCAGAAGGGCATCGCTGAAAGCCTTCGGATTCGAGATCGTCACCGAGGTGGTATCCACCGGATTGTCGATCGCGGCGTAGTCCGGCAGCGCCGCCTTCAGGGCCTTGGTCGTATGCGGCGCGAATCTGGCAAGTCTGATCCCCGCCGTTCCGACATTGTCGGCGCAGAGCGACGCGGCGCCACCCGAGGAGGCGAAAACAGCAACCTCCTCCCCGCCCTGCGGAACACGTCTCGCCAGCAGAGCGGCGACGTCGATCAGCTCGTCGATATCATCCACCTCGATGAGACCAAGCTGGCGGAAGACCGCGCTATTGACCTCTGCCGAGCCGGTAATCGATGCGGTATGGGACTGGGCCGCCTTTGCTCCGTATTCCGACCGGCCGACCTTGAGGCCGACCACCGGCTTGCCGCGGCGGGCGGCATGCGCCAGCGCCTCCATGAATCGCGGACCATCCTTGATGCCTTCGATCAGGGTGACGATGACCTTGATGTCATCCGCGCCGGCCATGTAGTGGATGAAATCGGCCACCTGCAGGTCTGCCTCGTTGCCCGAGGATGACCAGAGCGCAAATCCGGCGCCGCGGTCCATCGCCTGCATCAGGTTTCGCCCCAGCCCGCCGCCCTGTGTTGCCAGCCCGATGGGGCCTTTGCGCAGGTCATCCTTGAACGCCGGCGAAAACGTCATGCCGATGCGCCGGTTGATGTTGCACAATCCCGGGCAGTTCGGCCCGTAGATGCGAATGCCGGTGTTCGCAACGATCTGTTTCAGCCTTTCCTCCGCGGCCTTGTCTTCGTCATCCGCTTCGCTGAAGCCGGACGTGAGGATGACGGCAAAGGAAATGCCCTTCGCCGCCGCCTCCTCGACCGCCTGAACGACTCCGGCAGCCGGAATGACGATGAGCGCGACGTCGACTGCCTGCGGCAGGGCAGCCACCGAGGAATAACATTTCCGGCCGCCGATCTCCGGCTTGGTCGGATTGACGAGGAACAGCTCCCCGTCGAAATCGGAGTGATCGGTGATATTGGCCAGCGCATGGCCGCCAATGCTGTTCGGCCGGTCGGAAGCCCCCACCAGCGCGATCGAGCGCGGATTGAACAGGTAGGTGAGGTCCTGGAATTGGTAGCTGCCCATGTCGCCCGTATTCAGGTGATTGCGGAAATGCCCAGGATTTCCCGGCCGGCGATCAGGGTCTGTATCTCGCTGGTGCCTTCCGGGATCATGCCGCCCCGGGTATCCCGGAAAATTCGCTCGATCGGGTAGTCGGCGGCATAACCGAGGCCGCCATGGACCTGCATCGCCATGCTGGCGACCTCATGGGCTGCTTCGGTGGCATAGAGTTTGGCGATCGAGCAGTCTTCCCGTGCCTCCCGCCCGGCATCCAGCGCCGCTGCTGCCTGGTAGCTGAGGGCGCGGGCCGCCTTGGTGCGGACCGTCATGTCGACGATCAGTTTCTGCACCAGCTGGAAACTGCCGATGGGCCGGCCGAACTGCTGCCGCGTTCTGGCGTAATCCACCGAAAGATCGAGGGCTGCCTGGGCGGCGCCCACCGCCCCCATGGCAATGTTCACCCTCGCGGTATTCAGGCCGTCCAGCGTGCTGGCGAGAGCGGTTCCCTCCTCGCCGACCCGGTTCTCGACCGGGACAATGACGTCGTCGAATTCCAGCTCTGCCGTTCCGGTGCATTGCAGCACCATGGTCTCGACCGGACGGGAGGAGAATCCCTTCATCCCGCGTTCGACAATGAAGGTCGAAAGCCTGCCCTCGCAGGTCGGACTGAAGGTCCGCGCCACCAGCAGGC
>NZ_DATGQG010000068.1:0-4553 GCF_035304305.1 Ferrovibrio sp. | reverse complement strand
TCGCCCGGCTCCAACGCAATGGTGGTGATCTGTCCGACTGCGGCATAGACCTGATAGAGCGCGCCTTCGCTCCACGGATAGATCTGGATGGCGTTGTAGTAGCCTTCGCGGCGCGGCTCGACGCGGGCGGCTGCATTGGCGTTCTCGACACGGCCGGCCGGCGTGGCGGCAGCCTGTCCGCCTCGCGCCACAGTCCAGGCCGGCGGCACATGCAGCGGCCGGGGTGTGTCGTCGGTCGCGGCCTCCTGCGCCACGGGTAACGGCGGCACCTCGGCGTCGTAGCTCCATTGCGGCGTCCGGTTGGTGGCGCAGCCGGCCAGCATGGTGGCGGACAGGAGCAATGCGGAAACGGCCGGTTTGCTGATGACGCGCGTCATTGGCTCATCTCCCGCGACCAGTTGATTGCGTTGACATAGATGCCGAGCGGGTTTGCGCGCAGGCGCTCGGCGTCGCGCGGCGTCTGGATGACGATGGTCAGGATCGCGGTCCATCGCTCGGTGGTGGAAAGCTGGCCGTTCTCGTAGTGCCGTTCGGTCCAGGCGACGCGGAAGCTGTTCGGGGACGCCCGGATGACGCTCGACACCTCGACGGCGACCTGGCTCCGGCCGACGCGGGTGAAGGGGTCGTTGGCCCGCGCATAATCGTTCAAGGCCGCCGCGCCCCGGTCGGTGGTGAACTCATAGGCGCGAAGCCAGTTCTGGCGGACGATGATGGCGTCGGCCGGAATCGACCGGACCTGCTCGATGAAGCGGCCGAGATGCCATGCGATCTGCGGATCGGTGGGGCGGTAGTCGGCGACGGCCGGTGCGACGGTCTGCGCCTGCCCGAGATTATCGACCTGCACCACCCAGGGCACCACGGTCCCGCGTGCGGACTGCCACACCAGCGCCGAGGCGAAACCCGCCGAAAGAATCAGGGAGCCGAAGGCCATGAGACGCCAGTTCCTCGCCTGCACGCGGGCCGAGCCGATGCGCTCGTCCCAGACTTGAGCGGCCTTCTGATAGGGCGTCTTGGGTTCCGGCGATTTGCCGTAGTGGGTTGCTGGTCGTTTGAAGATGTTCATGAGCGGTCGCTTTCGGAAAGGTTGACGGAGGAACCGCCGCCATGGCTGTCGCCGGAACGCACTGCATGGGCGGCCATGGTGGCGCCGTGGTTGAGGGCCTGCCGGCGCTGCATCCGCTGCGCCCAGGCGGGAGGACCGCCGGCCGGGCCGGACGGCGCGGCGGGGGGATCGGCGCTTACGCCGCCCACCGTTCCCATGGACGATGTGCCGCCACCGGCGGCAAAGCCCGCGCGTGCGCCAGCGGTGAAGCTGGATTTGATGCTTTCGCTGGCGCGCGCGGCGGCGCGTTTCAGGGGCGAGATGGCCGCCGATCCTGCGGCGCGCGCAACGCCGCCGAGGCCGGAGGCGACGCCTGCCGCGCCGGACTGGCCGAGCGAGCCGACGCTGTAGGCTGCGCTCGCCGCGCCTGCGGCGGTCGCGCCGCCCCGAACGGCGGCGGCTCCACCGGACATGGCGGCAGCGCCACTCTTGATGGCGAGACCGGCCGCACCGCCTGCGGCAAGGGCGGCCCCCCCTACGGCAAGCCCGGTACCGACGGCTGATCCCGCGCCGAGTTGCGGACCGCCGCTCACGAGACCGGAGGCGATACCGGGACCGAAGATGCCGAGGCCGAGCAGCGAGAGGGCGGCGAGCACGATCGCCATGGCATCGTCGATGGTCGGGGTCTGCCCGCCGAAGCCGGCCGTGAATTGCGAAAACAGCGTCGAGCCGATGCCGATGATGACGGCAAGGACCATCACCTTGATGCCGGACGAGACGACATTGCCAAGCACGCGCTCGGCTATGAAGGCGGTCTTACCGAACAGGCCGAAGGGGATGAGGACAAAGCCTGCGAGCGTGGTCAGCTTGAACTCGATGAGCGTCACAAAAAGCTGGACCGCGAGGATGAAGAAGGCAAGCAGCACCAGCGCCCAGGCGAACATCAGACAGGCGATCTGGATGAAGTTCTCGAAGAACGACCAGTAGCCCATGAGGTCGGAAATCGACTCGAGCAGCGGCCTGCCGGCGTCGAGGCCGGTCTGCGCGACGCGACCGGGGCGCATGAGATCTGCGGCCGAGAGGCCGGTTCCCGAGGCTTGCAGCCCGAGACCGGCGAAGCTCTCGAAGACGATCCGCGCCAGACTGTTCCAGTTGCCGATGAGATAGGCGAAGACGCCGACGAACAGGGTCTTCTTCACCAGCCGGGCGATGATGTCGTCATCCGCGCCCCATGCCCAAAAGAGCGCGGCAAGCGTCACGTCGATGACGATGAGGGTCGAGGCGATGAACACCACCTCGCTGCCGAGCAGGCCGAAGCCGGAATCTATGTAGCTGGTGAAGACCCCTAGAAAGGAGTCTATGACGCCGGTTCCGCCCATGGGCTATGGCCCTTCGTCTTGCCGGGAAGCGTCTGGTTCGGGTGTGCGGCCCAGGAAGCGGTCGCGGCTTTCGGCCCATGTTGAAAGACACGCGGGATCGCTCACGGCCGCCTCGCCGAGTTGCTGGCACCGGCGCAGGCTCTGGCGCAGCGGATCAGCCAGGGGCTGGAGCGCCGGAGCCGGCCGGAATGGCGCGGGATCGTCCCTGCGCGACATCTCGACCACCGTGGTGGTGATGGCGATGGCGACGAATATGACCGCACCGAGCCGGGCGAGCATCCCGGTGTCCATGAGCGCTCCTCCCGTCGCTCAGTTGTTGCCGTTGTTGAACATCTGCGCGTTGCCGGGCTGGTAGCCGCTGCCCGGCGTCAGGAAGCGCTCGCGCTGGATGCGGCCCTGTTCGGCGGCGGTGGCGCGCTCGGCCTCGATCAGCGCTTCGGCCCTGCCGTTGGCCGACATCAGCGCGATCAGGTCGGAAAGCTGCTGCGACTGGAGAGCGAGAAGCTGGTTGCCGGCCTGCGTGGCTTGCAGCGCGCCGGCAGCATTCTGGCTCTGGCCGATGAGTGCAGCCAGTTCGGCGCGGTTGGTGTCGATGTTGCCGACAACGCCGGCCTGCACGCGCAGGGCGTCCTGCAAGCCGCCCACGGTGTTTTCCCAGCGGGCACGCGCATCGGCGACGAGTTGCTGGTCGGTGGTCGACAGTGAAACGCTGCCATATTGGCTCTGGAACGCCTGGTCGATGCTCTGCACCTCGAAAGCGATGTTCTGCGCCTGATTGAGAAGCTGCTGCGTACGGCTGACGTTCTGCTGAATCTGCTGAAGAGCGCTGTAGGGCAGGCTCGCCAGGTTCCGGGCCTGATTGATGAGCATCTGCGCCTCGTTCTGAAGGCTGCGGATCTGATTGTTGATCTGCTCCAGAGTCCGTGCGGCTGTGAGAACGTTCTGCGCATAGTTGGACGGGTCATAGACGATGCGGCCGAAGCCAAAGAGCGCCAGCGCTGGACTTGCCAGCATGGGCGACAGGGCTACCGGCATGGCGAGCGCCAGCGCGACCATGGATACGCCGGCGATACGGGGGACGGGAACACGGATCATCGAAGAGGCTCCTTTCCTGCGGTGGTCTCTGGCGCCGCCGGCGCGGCGGTTTCCGGCCGGCCGCCAAGGTTGGTGAGGCTGGGAATGAGGTCGGCCGCCCAGTCGACGCCGCGATGGCGCAGCCAGGCGTCAAGGAACCCGTCACGTCCGTGCTCCTTGAAGATGCGCGCGATCTCGGACTGATCGGATTTGGCGGAGGCGGCACAGAGCGCGAGGCCGACTTCGGACAGGCCCAGCTCGAACAGCCGGTTGCCGCGGCGGCTCTGGCAGTAGTAGTCCCGCTTCGGGATTGCCCGCGCCAGAATCTCGATCTGGCGGTCATTGAGGCCGAACCGCCTGTAGATGGCCGTGATCTGCGGCTCGATGGCCCGCTCGTTGGGCAGCATGATCCGCGTTTGGCAGCTCTCGATGATGGCGGGGGCAATGGTGCTCTGTTCGAGCTGCGCCAGCGATTGGGTGGCGAAGATGACGCTGGCGTTCTTCTTTCTGAGCGTAACCAGCCATTCGCCCAATTGCCTTGAGAAGGCCGGATCGCCGAGCGCCAGCCAACCCTCGTCCACCACGATCATCGTGGGGCGGCCGTCGAGGCGGTCGGCGATCCTGTGGAACAGGTAGGCGAGGACGGCGGGCGCCGCGCCAGTCTCAAGCAAACCTTCGGTCTCGAAGGCGGCAACCGGAGCATCGCCGAGATTTTCGGTCTCCGCGTCGAGCAGCCGCCCGTAGGGGCCGCCGACGCAATAGGGTTGCAGGGTGAGCTTGAGTTCACTGGACTGGAGCAGGACGGACAGGCCGGTCAGGGTGCGTTCCTCGACCGGCGCGGAGGCGAGCGAGGAAAGCGCGGTCCAGATATGCTCCTTGGCCTCGGGCGTGACCGTCAGCCCCTCGCGCGTGAGGATCGCCGCGATCCAGTCGGCGGCCCAGGCGCGATCCTGCGCGTGCCCGATACGGGCGAGCGGCTGGAGCAGGACCGGAGCGTCCGCGCCTTCGGTCAGGCGTCCGCCGAGGTCGTGCCAGTCGCCGCCCATCGCCAGCGTGGC
>NZ_DATGQG010000067.1:0-55667 GCF_035304305.1 Ferrovibrio sp. | reverse complement strand
CGAACGTCGAGAGGTACGCGGCGGGCAGGCTCCGCGCGGGGGATGCGGCCGCCGCGTCCTCGGCGGGGCGCGCGAGCAGCGTCCGCAGGCCGAGCGCCAGCAGGAACAGCCCGCCCACGATCCGCAGCGCGGCCTGCTGCTCGACCAGGAACGCCGAGACGACCGTCAGCCCGAACGCGGCGATGGTCCCGTAGGCTGCGTCGGCGGTGGCGGCGCCCAGTCCGGAGACGAGGCCGTGCAGCCGCCCCTCGGCCAGCGTGCGCCGGATGCACAGCACGCCGATCGGCCCGACGGGAGCCGCGACGGCTATCCCCAGGAGGACACCGCGCAGCAGCATCTCGATCTCGCCGCTCACGGTCCGGTCCCGCCCAGCGGCAGCGCCGCAGTCTCCTTGGCCGAGGACAGCGCGATCACAGTATGGCTGCGCGGAATCCCCGGCAGCGCCTTGATGCGGCGCGCCAGGCCCTCCAGCGCTGGCAGGTCCGGCGTGCGCACCTTCAGCAGGTAGGACCATTCGCTGGCCACATGATGGCATTCCTGGATCGCCGGCTCGCCGGCCACCAGCTCCAGGAAGGCGGCCTCGTGCTCGGGCCGCTCGACCAGCACATGGACGAAGGCGAGCACGCCGCAGCCGACGGCGGCGGGATTCAGTCTCGCCGTCCAGCCGGCGATCACGCCCTGCCGTTCGAGCTTCTTCAGCCGCTCGTTGACTGCCGAGACCGACAGGCCGGCCGCGGCCCCTATCTCGCCGTAAGAAGCACGGCCCGATTGCTGTATATACGAGAGAATTTTGCGGTCATAGTCATCCATGGCCGCAAAATTAACAGGAATCTAAAGCTACTGCACCAGTTTTATGCGGTCACGCCGGTGCCGATTGGGCAGCTCACCCCGGTTCCGCCCAACCCGCAGTAACCGCCCGGATTCTTTGCCAGATACTGCTGGTGGTAATCCTCGGCGTAATAGAAGTCCGGGGCATCGAGGATCTCGGTGGTGATCCTGCCCCGCCCGGCTTCCGAGAGCGCCTGCTGGTAGGCATCCCGCGAAGCTTCCGCTGCCCGGCGCTGCTCCGGCGAGGTCACGTAGATGCCCGAACGGTACTGCGTGCCGACATCGTTGCCCTGCCGCATGCCCTGAGTCGGATCATGGCCCTCCCAGAAGATTTTCAGCAGTTTGGCATAGCTGATCCGCGCCGGATCGAAGATCACCTGCACCACCTCGTTATGGCCGGTCAGGCCGGTGCAGACCTCCTCATAGGTCGGGTTCGGCGTGTAGCCGCCGGCATAACCCGCGGCGGTGCTGAACACGCCCGGCGCCTGCCAGAACAGCCGCTCGGCGCCCCAGAAGCAGCCCAGCCCGAACAGGGCCCGCTGCATCTGCTCCGGGAACGGCGCCTTCAGCGGATTGCCGTTGACGAAATGCCGCTCCGGCACCGGCATCGGCGTGGCGCGGCCGGGCAGCGCCCTGTCGCGCGGCGGCATTTCGATCTTGTGACGCGGAACGCTGAACCACATGGCGGACTCCTGCTGTGACATGGACAAGCTGGGGCTGCCCTGCGCTGGGGTCAAGACAGGTCTGCAAGAAGCGACGGTTTTGCCCGCTGTCGCGAAAGGCTAGGGTGAGATCTGCAGCCATGACCGCGCCCGACCAACGCAGCCCTTCCCGCCCATGCCCATAGCCCTTTACAGCCGCCTGTTCGGTACCGGCACCGGACGCGGCATCGCCTCCATGGTCATCGGCATGGCCTCCTTTGTCGTCAACGACACGATGATCAAGCTGGCGAGCGAAAGCGCGCCGCTGGGCCAGCTCATCGTGGTGCGTAACGGCATGTCGCTGCTGCTGATCCTGGCGCTGATCTGGTTCAGCGGCGAGATCCGCCAGCTGCGCCGCGCCGCCAACCGCGCCGTGCTGGCCCGCAGTACCTTCGACATTGCCGCCACCTTCCTCTACCTGCTCGCCCTGTTCCACATGCCGATCGGCAACATCATGGCGATCAACATGGCGACGCCGCTGGCGATCACCGCCGCCGCCGCCCTACTGCTCAAGTCGCCCGTCGGCTGGCGGCGCTGGAGCGCGGTGACCATCGGCTTTGCCGGCATCCTGCTGATCGTCCAGCCGCGCGCCGAGGGCTTCAACGCCTATGCCCTGCTGGCGGTGGCCAGCGTGGTCTTCATCGTCGCCCGCGACCTTTCCACCCGCAACATCGACCAGTCGATCCCCTCGCTGGTGGTGACGCTGACCAACGCGATGTTCATCCTGCTGAGCGGCCTCGTCCTCTCCGTCTTTCAGGGCTGGGTGGAGATGAGCTGGCAGACCATGGCCCTGCTCGCCGGCGCCGGCTTCTTCCTGGTCTTCGGCTATCTGCTGATCGTCGACGCCTTTCGCCATGGCGACCTCATCGCCGTCGGCCCCTTCCGCTATACCGGCCTGGTCTGGGCACTGCTGTCCGGCTACCTGATCTGGGGCGACATCCCCAATCCGCTGGCGCAGGCCGGCATCGCCATCGTGGTGGCGAGCGGCCTCTACGTGCTGCACCGCGAACGCATCCGCGCCCGCGACGAGAAGCTCGCAACCGCAAGCCTTCCCAAATAGCCGCCCGCGCGGCACCATCGCGCAATGAGCGAGCCGCGCCTGAAGACCCGTTTCCTCGTGCAGGCGATCCTGCGCCGCTACGACCAGGAAGCCGTCGCCGCCTATATCCGGCGCAAGGGCGACCCGGATGCCGGTACCGTCATGCTCAAGATCGCGCTCAGCGCGCAGGAGGCGATCGTGCTGGCGCAGGCCCGCGACGCCGAGGGACGGCCGGGCTGGCTCCGGCTCGGCGGCGGGCGGATCGACGAGGCAGAGGCTGAAGCCCAGATCGCCCGGGCGATCCAGCGCGACCCCGATCTCTACGTCATTGAGGTGGAGGATGCGAAGGGCCGCCTGCTGGTCGAGGGGCAACTGCTCTAAGCCCCGGATACGGCGGCAGGAATTCATCATCCGCCCCAGCTTGACATTGCCTCCCCGGGCCCGTATCTCTGCGCCGCCCGACGGCGCCGTCCGCCGGGTCCCGTGGCGGGGTAGCTCAGTGGTAGAGCAAGGGACTCATAAGCCCTGGGTCGGCGGTTCAATCCCGCCCCCCGCTACCAATTTCCTCCCGACGATCCTGATATAAACCGTCATCCTTGCGCCCGGGCATCCACGGTTTTTGTTCCGGCACCAATCAAGACGTGGATGGCCCGGCCATGACAGGAGAGATTACGCGACCTGCTTCTCTCGTGCCGCCGGGCTTTCCGCCGCTGCTTCGCTGCGCGCGATCCAGCCGCCGCCAAGCAGGCGGTCGCCGTCATAGATGACGCCGGCCTGGCCGGGGGCAACGCCGTATTCGGGCGTGTAAAGCTCCAGCTCGGCCACGTCGCCGTCGCGCACGAACAGCCGCGCCGCCACAGCCGGCTGGGCCGAGCGCAGTTTCACGCTGACATCCAGCCCCTCGTCGGGTACCGGACCGGCCAGCCAGTTCAGTTCGCGCAAAATCACCCGCCGCCGCGCCAGCGCCGCGCGCGGGCCGACCACCACCTGCCGCTTCGCCGCGTCGAGGCGCAGCACGTAGAGCGGTTCGCTCGCCGCAATGCCGATACCCTTGCGCTGGCCGACGGTGAAATGGATCACGCCGTCATGGCGGCCGAGCACGCGGCCCTGCAGATCGACGATCTCGCCGGGCTCGACCGCGTCGGGCCGCAGCTTCGTCACCACGCTGGCGTAATCGCCGTTCGGCACGAAGCAGATGTCCTGGCTGTCCGGCTTGTCGGCCACGGCGAGGCCGAATTCCTCGGCCAGCCGCCGCACTTCGGGCTTTTCCATGTCGCCCAGGGGGAAGCGCAGGTATTCGAGCTGCTCGCGCGTCGTCGTGTAGAGGAAATAGCTCTGGTCGCGGCGCGGATCGCGGCCGCGATGCAGCTGCGCGCCGCCATCCTCTCCCACCACGCGCTTCACGTAATGGCCGGTGGCCAGCGCCTCGGCGCCGAGGTCGCGCGCGGTCTCCAGCAGGTCGCGGAACTTGACCCGCTGGTTGCAGCGGATGCAGGGGATCGGCGTCTCGCCGCGCATGTAGGATTCGGCAAACTCGTCGATCACCGACTGGCGGAAGCGGCTTTCGTAATCCAGCACGTAATGCGGAATGCCGAGGCGGTCGGCCACGCTGCGCGCGTCATGGATGTCCTGGCCGGCGCAGCAGGCGCCCTTGCGGCTGATCGCGGCGCCGTGGTCGTACAGCTGCAGGGTGACGCCGATGACCTCGTAACCCTCGCGCTTCAGCAGCCCGGCCACCACGGACGAATCCACCCCGCCCGACATGGCGACCACCACGCGGGTTTCGGAGGGCGGCTTGGCAAAGCCGAGGCTGTTCAACGCGTTCGTCATCACTTCCATCATCAGGGGCCCAACCGGGGCGCCGCCGCGGAGGGCGGACTATAACGCCCGGCCGCCCCGGGACAAGCGCATATCGCGCTGCGCCTCATCCCGCCGCTGGACGGGTGCCGGTGCAGGCGGCGACAAAGCCTGCTTATCCGGTGCTTATTCCAATCTTATTTTTCCTTAAGCGGGGCTTATGCCGCCTTAAGCGATGCTTACACGCGCCTGAATGCGGCTTATCGCCGCTTAACCGGTCGCCTCTCTGTCACTCGGGGCCCCGCTCGGCACTGACCATTCCAGCCCGCTGGAGTCCGCTAGGGCCCGCTGGAGTCCACTGGGGCCCGCTGGAGCCCAATCCGTTACCGTTCCGAACCATTCCGGCCGGCGGGCGCCCAATACCTCACCCCAACCAGCCCCCAAGCGCGGAAGGGAGGGACACAAATGAGCCATGGGAACATTTAGCGTACATTAGGCAGAAAGTCAATAGGGGCCTCCTCTCCCCGCTGCAGCGGGAAGCGGATGCGGCAGAGCAGGCCGTCGCGGCGCCAGGCCATCTCCACCTCGCCGTCGAGCTGGTGCTGCACGGTTTTCGCGATCACCCGCAGGCCCATGCCCTGCTCCCGCGGCCGCTCCACCGGCCTCGGGCTCCGCTCGCTCCAGGCGATCATAACGTCTCCGTTCTCGGCCCAGGTCACGTCCAGGCGGCCGCCCGGGCCGGACAGCGCGCCGTATTTCACCGCGTTGGTGGCAAGCTCGTGCAGGGTGATCGCCACCGATTGCGCCATCGCCGGCCGCAGCGAGAGCGGCGGACCGGCAAGGCGGATCGGCGTGCCACCGCCGCGGAAGGGCGCAAGTTCGTCGGCCACGACGCGCTGCAGATCGACGCCGGTCCAGCGGTTTTCCGCCAGCAGGGTATGGGTGCGGCCCAGCGCCATCACGCGCCCGGTCAGCGAGGCGGTCAGCTGCGGCACGGTCGCATCGCGCGCGAGCGAGATCATCCCGAGCACCACGGCGAGGATGTTCTTGGCGCGATGATCCACCTCCTCCGCCAGCAGCTTCATGCGCTCCTCGCTGCGCAGGCGTTCGGTGATGTCGCGCAGGATCACGGTCAGCAGGCGGCGGCCCCGCACCTCCGTCTGCGAGATCGAGGCCTCGATGGGAAATTCCTCGCCGCTGCGGCGCAGGCCGTGAACCGCATTGAGGGAAAGGCCCATCGGCCGGCGGCCGACGCCCGAGCGGATAAAGGCCTCGACATGATGCCGGTGCGCCGCGCGCAGCCGTTCGGGGATCAGGAGGTCGAGCGGCCGGCCGATCACCGCTCCGGGCTCATGGCCGAACATGCGCTCGGCCGCGCGGTTGAACATCAGGATCTTCTGGTTTTCGTCGGCGGTGATGATCGCATCCATTGCCGTGTCGATCACCGCCAGCATCCGCGCCTCGCTTTCCTGCAGGGCGGCCTCGCTGGATTGCAGGCGATCGCGGCTGAGCGCCAGCAGGCGGAAGTTGCGGCGGCCCGCAACCAGCGCGAAGACCATCCCGAGCAGCGCCAGGCCCATCGCGGCGCAGATCGCCACGATGAACCAGTTGGCGTGACGCAGCATCTGCGAGGGGCCCGCCAGCAGGGATGCCGGCGTCCAGATCGTGACATGCCAGCCGGCAATGGGCAGGGCTACCGTCACGGCGAGGCTGCTGGTGCGATCCGGCAGCAGGGCACTGCGGATCCGCCGCACCGTTCCGCCCGCCAGCACGCCCGGCAGCGACTGCAGTGGCTCGCCCGCCGCCACGCCTGCCGGCGGCGGCGCCGTATGGCCGACCACGATATTGTTGCCATCGGTCAGCGCGGCATCCCAGCCGGCCGGCAGATGCAGCGACTGCAGCAGTTCCGAATAGCGCTCCGGCAGAGCCGGGGCACCGAGCACGTAGCGTACGCTGCCGTCCCGGATCACCGGAACCCGTATTCCCGTTCCCGGTCCTTCGGCATCCGGGCGCAGATTACCCAGCGTCGGCAACTGCGTACGGAAGACCTCGGCAGCCGCGTCAGGATCGTGCAGAGGCGGCATCGCGGCGCCGAAAGCCTGGTAATTGAAGATCTGGCGGCTTTCGTCGGTGAGAATGAGGTTGAGCCAGTAGGGCCGGGACTGGATCAGCCGCTGCGCCTCGAGATGGAAGGCCGCCCAGTCGCCGGCATCGATCCGCGTCGATGCGGCAAGGGCGGACAGCGCCGCCGTTTCCTCTCCGATGAAACGCGTGACGGAAACCGTGGCAATATCGGCGGAACGCTCCAGCGACTGCCGCAGCTCGCCGATCCGCTCGACATTGAGCATCCAGGTGAAAACCGCGGCCATGGCCAGCAGGGGCAGCAGAATGGCTGCAAGCAGGATACGGAAGGGCAGCTCGCGCAGACCTGGCGCGAAATGGCCCATTGCGTGCCCGTTGCCGTCCGGATTTCCCGCATTACCGGGCCTGGTCGCCGCTGACACGCCACTCCATCCAAAAGCTACCACGCGGGACAGATGCGAAGTCCCGAACGGTAACAATGGACGTGACGCCTACAGGTTCCGGCGCGTGTTCAGCGCCGGCGGAATACCCGCTCTGCAAACCGGGGATAGGTCTCGGCAACCTCTTCGGCGATGCGGCTGCGCAGCAGCTGCAGGGTCGTTTCGTCGGGGACGGCGGTCTGCGGCACCCTGGCGGGGCAGTCGAAGTCGAAGCCGGTATTGTCGCGCACCTCTTCCACCGTATGGCCGGGATGCACGCTTTCGAGCCGAAAGCGGCGCTTTTCCTTCTGCCACGAGAACCAGCAGAGATTGGTCAGCAGACCGATCGGCCCGCCGGGACGATAGGTGCCGTCATTCCTCGGTCCGGCGGCGGAGATGAAATCCACCTTCGGCACCATGACGCGGCGCGTATGCTCCTCGCGGAACAGGATGACGCGCGGCACCAGATAATAGAGGTAGCCCGAGCCGAAGCTGCCCGGCCAGCGCACGTCAGTCTGCGGATAGGCGCCGCCGGCGCCGACCAGGTTGATGTTGGCCTCGCCGTCGATCTGACCGCCGCCGAGGAAGAAGGCATCCAGCCGGCCCTGCGCCGCGAGATCGAACAGCTCGACGCCGCCATCGCAGAGGAAGTCGTTGCGCACAGAACCCAGCACGTTGACGCGCAGCGCGCCGTTCGACTGCGCCCGCGCCAGCAGCGCGGCCGAACCGGGGATCGGCGAGGATGCGCCGGTCGCCACGATGCGGCAGCCCTCGAGCAGCCGGGCAATGGTGCAGATCAGCAGTTCTTCGCGGCTGAAGGCAAGCGTATCGGACATGGTCATGCTCATTCCGCGGCCCGCTCCCGGCCGGCAGCATGCACATAGCGGTCGAGGTAGCTGCGGAAACCCTCGTCGGAGCGCGCCATCTCGCAATAGGTCTTCAGATGCGCCTCGTCCTCGGCATGGATGTCCCACAGCCGCAAAGGCCAGGCGCCGCGCGGCGCCTCGGCGATGCCGCCGATATAGGCCGCCGTCAGCGTGCCGGCGGCGCTCTCTTCCGTTGCCAGCAGATCCACGTCGCGCACCTCCTCCACCGTCACCAGTGCCGCGGCGGAGGCATGCGCCATGGCGACCAGTTCGCGCCGGCGCCCGATGAAGACATTGCCGTTGCGGTCGGCGAACGGCGCATGGAACACGGCAAGGTCCGGCCGGATCGCCGGCAGCAGCACGATGGGATCGGGCTGTTCGCTGAAGGGATTATCGATCACCTTCCAGTCGGGACGGTTGGCCAGCAGGTCGCTGCCGAGAATGCCGCGCAGGGGCATGAAGGGAATTCCCTTGCCCGCCGCCTGGATCGCGGCATGGATGGCCGGACAGGTGGCGTCCATCATGCGGAACGCGCCCTGCTTCAGCTTCGCCGCAAAGCGCGGCGCACCGCCATATTCACCGAGCGTCACGGCCGAGGTTTCCAGCGTGGCGACGGCGCCGGCGCCGATCAGCATGTCGGCCTGCAGGCCGGCGACCGGCACGCAGACCAGATGCAGGTCGCGGATGTCGCGGCGGATCATGGCGCGCGTCAGTTCCATGGCGACGCCGGAATAATCCGGCGGCACGGCGATCTTCGCGCCGTTCGGAATGCGCGCGGCGAGAGCGTCGACGGACGGCAGAAGCTGGGAGGCCATGAGCTCGCTCCGTTTTTTTCTGGCGGTACGGAGCCTTCAGTGTCGGCGCAATATTCCGTGCTGGCAAGCCGGAGGTTTAAGACGCAAACCAGCCGGCCAGCGGCTTGAAACAGCCGAGGCCGGCCGCCTGCGCCAGCAGCTGCTCGGATTGCGTGCGCCCCAGCCAGAAGCATTCCTTGCGGTGGAGCCCCCTCGCCGTCAGCCGCCGGCGCAGCAGCGCGGCACGTCCTGCCATGCTCTGCCCGAGCCGGAAGGGCAGCACCAGCAGGCCCTCGATGCGCGCGCCGAAGCGCTCGCGCAGGGCGGCTTCCAGCTGCCGGCGACGGCGGGCATCGACCGGGCCGGAGACCGCCGCATCGGCGACGACGAAGAGCCGGCCCTCGAAGCGCTGCAGCAGTTCGGCGATGACGGCATCCGGGCGCAGGTCAATGCTGCCGTCATGCCGCAGGCTGACGCCGGCCAGTTCGTGCAGCGGCAGCAGGGCCGTCTCCAGATAGCTGCCGGTGTCGAGCAGCGCCGCGGAGATGTCGCGATAGGTCAGGCCGAGACGACCGGCGCGGCGCAGGCGCTGCATCACCACTTCGCGCGGCGGAGACTTCCAGGCTTTCGCCGCCGCGCGGCGCCAGATCCATGCATTGCCCGAGAGATCGAGCGGCGGACCGCCGTTATGGCCGATTCCCGGCAGGGACCACAGCGGAACGGAGGCCGGCCGCTGCAGCAGCAGCGCGATATTGGCATGGCGGCGCGGAACGTAGCGGTCTCCCATGCATCAGACGCTGCAAACGCCATGCCGTCCGCCCGCTCCGGGAATGGCGGGACTTACAGATGCTGCCGGGCGTCACGCTGCCCCAAAAACAGGCAGTCTGCGCACGCCATCATCACGTCTCCTTCTGGTCACGGAACGCGGCACGATCGTCCGGGTTTATGGCGGTCGTAAAAGGAGTTCGTCATGGCCGCCAATCGCAAATCCGAAAAGACACCCGCGTCGAAAGAGCAGCTGGCCGAAGCCCAGCGCAGCGATCGCGACCGGCAGGAAACCGAGATGGAGCTGGACGAAGCCCTGCGCGACACCTTCCCCGCCAGCGATCCGGTATCGATCAGCCAGCCGACCACGGCGGCACCCTCGCTCTCCGACCGCCCCGATGCGAAGGCCGGCGACCACGCCCGCATGGAACTGGTGGATGCGGCGCCCCGACGGGTGAATGTCAGCGAGGAAGACGACATCCGCTTCTGGACCGAGAAGTTCGGCGTCACCGAAGAAGAGCTGAAGGAAGCCGTGCGCCAGGCCGGTTTCTTCCCCTCTGACGTTGCCGATTATCTGGGCAAGAGTCTGTAGCAGGTCACCGGATTTCCCCGTTTACCGTGTGTTGGAACTGGAGTAGCCTTCCCTTGGGTAGACAGGGAGGCCCCGTGGCCCGCATTCTGGTCGTCGAGGACGAGAGTCTGGTCGCCGTGACGCTGTGCGACGCGCTGCAGGATCACGGGCACGAGGTGCTGCATGCCGTCAATGGCGGCGCGGCGCTGGCGGCGATGGAAAAGCAGGTGCCCGACCTCATTGTCACCGACTACCGCATGCCGCGCCTCAACGGCGCCGAACTGGTCGACGCGGTGCGCCAGGATCCGCGCTGGCGCGATGTGCCGGTGCTGATGGTGAGCGGCTATCAAGATCCGCAGGAGGGCGGCAGCCGGCGCCCCGGCGAGGCCTTCCTGCAGAAACCCTTTACCCATGACAGCCTGCTGGCCGCGGTGAACGGCCTGCTCGGCCGCCCGACCGTCGCCGCCTGAACACGCTCAGTCGTCGTCGCGGACGTAGGGGTTCTTGCCCTTGCGCAGATGCATGCGGATCGGCACGCCCTGCAGGTCGAAGACCTCGCGCAGGCCGTTGATCAGATAGCGCAGATAGGATTCCGGAATGTGGTCGGCGCGCGGCGCGAACAGCGCGATCGTCGGCGGCCGCGCCTTGGCCTGCGTTGCGTAACGGATGCGCACGCTGCGGCCGCCCGCCAGCGGCGGCGGGTTGCGCGCCACCGCCTCTTCCAGCCAGCGGTTCAGCTGGGACGTGGGAATGCGGCGGTTCCAGCGCTCGTACTGCGCCAGCACTGCCGGCAGCAGGCGGTCGAGATGACGGCCGGTCAGCGCCGAGAGCGTGACCACCGGAATGCCGCGCGCCTGCGGCAGCGATTTCTCCAGCCGCTCCTCGATGGCCTTCAGCGCCAGCGCGCGATCCTCCACCGCATCCCACTTGTTGACCGCGATGACCAGCGCGCGGCCCTCCTGCAGCACATGATCGGCGATGGTGAGATCCTGCCTGTCGATGCCGAGCGTGCCGTCCAGCACCAGCACGACGACCTGCGCCATGCGGATGGTGCGCAGCGTGTCGGCGACCGAGAGCTTCTCCAGCTTGTGGTCGACGCGGCTCTTGCGCCGCAGGCCGGCGGTATCGACCAGATGGATCCGGCGGCCCTGGAATTCCCAGGCGATGGCGATGGCGTCACGGGTCAGGCCCGGCTCGGGGCCGGTGAGCAGGCGGTCGCTGCCGATCAGCGTATTGATCAGCGTCGACTTGCCGGCATTGGGCCGCCCGACCACGGCCAGCTGAATGGGCCGCGTGAGGTCTTCCGGCGCATCGGAGTCGACCTCGACATCGATGCCGACCGAGGCCTCGTGCACATCGGCGGTTTCGTCCGTGCCGCCGAAGGCCGCATAGCCGATCTGCGCCACCAGCGCCTCGGCGATGTCGTACATGCCCTCGCCGTGCTCGGCCGAGACCGGCAGCGGTTCGCCGAAGCCCAGCGCATAGGCCTCGGCCAGGCCGCTGGTGCCGGCGCCGCCCTCGCATTTGTTGGCAAGCAGGATGACCGGCTTGCCCTGCCGGCGCAGCCAGTTGGCGAAATGCTCGTCGATCGGCGTCACGCCGGCGCGGCCATCGATGACGAACAGCACGGCGGCGGCTTCCTTCACCGCCATCTCGGTCTGCTGCCGCATGCGGCCGGCGATGGTCTCGTCGGCGGCGTCCTCGAGGCCGGCGGTATCGACGGCGATGAATTCCAGGTCGCCGAGCCGGGCATGGCCCTCGCGGCGGTCGCGCGTCACGCCCGGCGTGTCGTCGACGATCGCCAGACGCCGTCCGACCAGCCGATTGAACAGCGTCGACTTGCCGACATTGGGCCGGCCGATGATGGCGATCTTGGCGGTCATGCGACCTGTCAGCGGTAAGCGGTGATCTTCGCGTCGTCGGTGACGACGTAAACCGTTCCGTCAGCCACGATCGGCGCCACGCTCGCCTTGTCGGACAGCTTCACCTGGCCGATCAGGTCGCCGGTATAGGGCGAGATCGACAGCAGACGCTCATCCGTCGAGGCGATCAGCAGGCGGTCGCCGGCCAGCACCGGGCCGTACCAGGTGATGATGCCCTTGGCGATCTTGGCATCCGGATCCTTGTAGCGCCGCAACTGCCGGATCCACTTCACGCGGCCGTCGCGGCGCGACAGGCAGAGCAGTTCGGCATCGATGGTGACGGCGTAGATGAAGTCGCCGGCGACCCAGGGCGTCTGGATGCTCGGGATGACGCGCTCCCAGATGCGCTCGCCGGTGCGGATGTTGATGGCGACGAAGCGGCCCGACTGGCTGACCGCATACACGCGGTCGCGGTCGATCACCGGCCGGCCATTGATGTCGTTCAGCGCACCGGCCTGGCTGATGCGGCTCGAGGCGCGGATCAGCTGCTCACCCCAGGCGACCACGCCGGTATCGGCACGCAGGGCCAGCACCTCGCCCGAGGAATAGGGCGTGATGACGGTGTTGCCTTCCACCGCCGCGTTGGCACCGCCGAGGAAACCCGCGGCCTCGACCACGCCGGTATGGGTCCACAGCACCTCGCCGCGCTCGATGTCTAGCGCATGCATCTGGTTGTCGTAGGTGATGACGAAGACGCGCCCGGCATCGGCGGACGGCGCGCCGCGGATCGGCTGCTTTAGCGAGGTGGTCCAGAAGGCCAGGCCGGTTTCAGGCTGCAGCGCGATCACGTCGCCGAAGGCGGTGCTGACGAACAGCTTGCCGGCATGAAAGGCGAGCCCGCCGCCGATGGCGCCGCGCTCCTCGCGCCGCGGCGTGAGATTGATCCGCCACAGGCGCTTGCCGGTCGCGGCCTCGAAGGCGCTGACGCCGGCATGGGAATCCATGGTGAAGACGCGGCCTTCGGCAACCACCGGCTGGGCGAGGATCTTCTCCTCGTCGCTGGCCCCGGCGCCGATATCGGCACGCCAGGACTGGCGCAGGCTGTCGCCCAGGGCGAGGTGATGCATGGCATGGCTGGGATAGCCGCCGGCCTGCGGCCAGTCGGGATTATGCCACGGCTTGGGCAGCACCACCGGCGTTTCCGCCAGCTGCGGATCGGGGTCGAGCTGGCTGTCGAAGGCCAGCACGGAGATGCGCTCTCCCTGCGCCTTCGGCGGCGGATCGGCCTCGAACCATTCCGAGACGGTATCGCAGCCGGCCAGCAGGCTGGCCGAGACCGCGGCGATCAGGATTTTGCGATTCAGGAAAGCCATTTACTGGACCGGACCGCCAAGGGCTGCGAGCAATTCGGTGGCCCGGCCGCGCAGGCCGGCAGGCGCCAGGGCATCATCGGCGAGCGCCGTGAGCTGCTGCCGCGCGGCGTCGACGTTACCGGCCTTCAGATCGGCGATGGCCTGCAGTTCGCGGGCGTTGCCCGCCCAGGGGCTGTCGGCCGGAATGGCGGCAAGCCGCTGCTTCACGGCTTCGGCGTCCAGCGTCTCCAGCCCGTGGAAAGCGGCCATGTAGCGGGCGAGATCGCGGAACCGCGCCTCGGCGCCCGAGCTGGCGATCGCATCATAGGCGGCGATGGCGCCGGGGATGTCCTTGGCCTCGACGAGATTGGCGGCCTGCTGGAAGCGCGCCAGCAGGGCATAGCCCTCGCCCGCGCTGCCGGCCAGGCCGGCGAAGGCGGTCGCGGCTTCCGCCGGCTTGCCGGACTGGGCCAGGGTCAGGGCCGCATTGAAGGCCGCGGCATCGGCGGCCGCCTTCTCCGCCTTGTGGTTCTGCCAGAACTGCCATCCGGCCACCCCGACCAGCAGGACGACGACAAATCCGATGACGGCCGGAGACCAGCGCTTCCACAGCTTTTCCAGCCGTTCGCGCCGGACTTCCTCGTCAACTTCCTCGATGAAATTGGCCACACCCTGCTCCTCGACTCATGCGGGCGACGGACGCCGCGCCGCAAGGCGGCGTACATTATCCAAATCGCCGCCTGATGGCAAAGCCCGGCCGAAATTCCCGGTTATCAGTAACCTTTTGATAACTCATTGAGTCTTGGCAGGATTCGGAAAATCCCTTAGTCTCTGCGGCCACGAGTGACACGGTTCTGCCACACGTCTTAAGACGTCGGCATCTGGGGGGAGCTTCCCATGAATCCTATCTGGTTGGGACTGGCGGCACTGGCTGTATGCGCGGGACAGGTCATTGGCCTGGCCGACGCGGCCGCCCGGGAACCCAGGAAGCCGATGGCGTTGATCCCCTTCGAACAGGAGCGGGCCCAGGAACGCGGCGACCGCGTCCTGATCAATCTCAACGAAGACATCACCCGGGTCCCCGCCTTCCGGGTCGTGGAACTGCCGATCGTCGACGGCAAGATCGGCGAACATGCGCGCCTCGACGACGACGTCGAGATCTACTTCCCCTTCGGCCGGGTCGTGGTCGCCACCACGGAATTCCATAAATACCGCCCGGCGCTGCTCGCCAGCGCCGACCCGGGCGCCGGCGGCGAAGGTCTGCCCGATCCGGACTATGCGCGCGTGAAATCCTTCGACAAGCAGCTCGGCAAGCCCTGCGCCATCCAGATCCTGCCGAACGGCCACGAGGTCGAGATGCGGATCCGCCATGACCGTCTGATGTCGGTGGTGCACACCATGCCGGCGCGCCATGTCGGTCCGGAGTCCGAACAGCATCCCTCCTACCGCGTCGTCAGCGGCCTTGAGATGCGCTTCCTGGCGCTGAAGGAGCCGATGGCCGAGCCGCTCTATCGCCAGTGCATGAGCGCGAAGGGCCAGAAGGTCACCCAGAAGAACTGACCCGAGCCGGGCCGCCATGTCGCAGACCGACTGGCTCCAGCTCATCGCATTGCTGATGATGGGCGCGCTGATTCTGCCGGCCGTCCTGCGCCTGCCCTGGGCCAATCCGCGCATCCTGCTGTTCATCGCCGCCTGGCTCGGCATCTTCCTCGTCGTCAGCCTCGTCATCCGCTTCGCGGGATAGCCCGCCTGCTCACCCGGCGGTAACCGGCGCGTTGCGCATCCCGCCGGTACCTTCACGGGAATTTTTGTCGCCAAAGCGGCCGAACGCCCCAATTATCCTCCGCGTCTATGGGCAACGCGGCGAATGCCGCACTCGGAGGAAAACACCCAATGAATGCCGACATTCTGAGCCTGGTCCCGAAGGTCGATTTCACCCGCCGCGGCTTTGTCAAAACCGGTCTGATCACCGGCTTCACCGTTGCCGCCGGCCCGGTCATCGCGCAGTCCGCCATCACCACCGACACCAACGGCCTCACCGCCGGCGAAGTCAAAGTGCCGGTGCCGGGCGGCGAGATGGCGGCCTATCGCGCCATGCCCGCCCAGGGCGGCCCCTTCCCGACCATCCTGGTGATCCAGGAGATCTTCGGCGTGCACGAATACATCAAGGACACCTGCCGCCGCTTCGCCAAGGAGGGCTATCTCGCCATTGCGCCCGATCTCTACATGCGTCAGGGCGACATGAGCAAGGTGACCGACATGCAGGGCGCGATCGCCATCGCCGGCCAGGTGCCGGATGCGCAGGTCATGGCCGATCTCGACGCCATGGCCAACTGGGCCAAGAGCAACCGCGGCCATGCCGAGAAGCTCGGCATCACCGGCTTCTGCTGGGGCGGGCGCATCACCTGGCTCTATGCGGCGCACAACCCGAATGTCAAAGCGGGTGTCGCCTGGTACGGCCGTCTGGTCGGCCAGTCCAACGAGCGCACGCCCAAGCATCCGGTCGATCTGGCCAGAGACCTGAAGGCGCCGGTGCTCGGCCTCTACGGCAGCGCCGACCAGGGCATCCCGCTGGATACGGTCGAGCAGATGAAGAAGGCTGCGGCCGATGCCGGCAAGAAGGTCGAGTTCCACGTCTACGACGGCGCGCCGCATGCCTTCCATGCCGATTACCGGCCGAGCTACCGCAAGGAAGCCGCCGAGGACGGCTGGAAGCGCGCGCTGGCCTGGTTCCGGCAGCACGGCGTCGCCTAAGCCGGGCATCGCCTGTTTCACAAAGCCGGCGCGGGCCAGCCCTGCGCCGGCTTTTTCCTGCATGCTAGGATGCGCGCCTCAACCGGAGAGTCGCCGATGCTGCTTGTTCCCACCTATGCCGCCGCCAGCAGGATCGAGGGCGTCGGCCTGTTTGCCGCCGCGCCCATCCGAAAGGGAACGCTGATCTGGCGCTTCGAGCCGGGTTTCGACCGCATCATTCCGCAGGATGAATTCGAACGGCTGCCCGAGGTCGCGCGCGCCTTCGTCGACCGCTACGGCTATGTCACGCCGCAGATTCCCGGCGGCTGGGTGGTCAGCCTCGACAACACCCGCTTCATCAATCACAGCCCGACGCCGAACACCGACAACACCACGCCGGAAACCTACGCCGCGCGCGACATCGCGAAGGACGAGGAGATCACCTGCGATTACGGCGAGTTCTGCGAGAGCTTCGAGCTCTCCTAGCTGCAATAAAGAATGGAGGCGGAAACGGTTCCTGCGTCGGCCGTGATCCGAGAATCCCGTTCTTCACAGGCGGAAACAGGATGGCCGGGACAAGCCCGGCCATGACAACAATCGGGCAGGCTTACAGCCGTTCCTTCAGCTGGCTCGAGGCCTTGAAGCGTACCGACTTGGATGCCGGGATCTTGATCGTCTCGCCGGTCTGCGGGTTGCGGCCTTTGCGGGCGGCGCGGCGCGTGACCTTGAAGGTGCCAAAGCCGACGATGGTGAAGCCGCCTTCCTTCTTCATCGCCTTCGCCATCGCATCGAAGATCGCGTCCACCGCCGTGCCGGCCGCCGCCTTGGTGCAGCCCGCATTCTCGCGCACGATCTCGACCAAATCCGCCTTGTTCATCCGAACCCCCTGAAGCAAACAGTGACATGTCCCGCAGAGAATCGGGCGATCCGCTGCGAGCCGATGCAGTTACCATATCGGGACCGGCGGGCAAACACGGGCGGCCGATTCGCCGCCTGCGGTTTTCACCGAGGCGGTCCTTCCGCGGAACAGCCCGGTCTTTTGACCTAAATCAAAGCGCGACGCGCACGACGGGAGGAATCTGGAAGCCTTCTACGAGACCGGAGGAAAAAAGAAAAAAATGTCTTCCGCAGAACAGATCTTCCTGATCGGCATCCTCGCCGCCTTTTCGCTCTTCGCCGTCGTCCTGGCCTTTGCCGCCAGGACCTCGCCGTTCCGCCGGGACGACAACTAGAGCAGCGCTTCAGCCAGCTCGCGGCGCAGGGCACCTTCCGTTACCAGCGCCTTGGCGGCGGCCAGATCCGGCGCCAGCCAGCGGTCATCGGCCATGAATGCGACCTGGCCGCGCAGCAGGCTGTGCGCCTTCTGCAGCCGCGGCGAGGTCGCGAGCGGCTTGCGCATGTCCACGCCCTGGGCGGCGCAGAGATATTCGATCGCCACGATGCCGGCGGCGTTCTCCGCCATGGCCAGCAGGCGATGCGCGCCATGGGTCGCCATCGAGACGTGATCTTCCTGGTTCGCGGAGGTCGGTATCGTGTCGATACTCGCCGGATGCGCGCGCTGCTTGTTCTCCGACGCCAGCGCGGCGGCCGTCACCTGCGCGATCATGAAGCCGGAATTGATGCCGGGATTGGGCGCGAGGAAGGCCGGCAGGCCACTGAGCACCGGATCCACCAGCAGGGCGATGCGGCGTTCCGAAAGATTGCCGGTCTCGGCCAGCGCCAGCGCGATGATATCCGCCGCGAAGGCGACCGGCTCGGCGTGGAAGTTGCCGCCGGAGAGAATCTCGCCGGTTTCGGCGAACACGAGCGGATTGTCGGTGACCCCGTTCGCCTCGCGCTCGAGCGTCGCGGCCGCCTGACGCAGCAGGTCTAGCGCCGCGCCCATCACCTGCGGCTGGCAGCGGAGCGAATACGGATCCTGCACGCGCGGGTCGTTGCTGCGATGGGAAGCGCGGATGCCGGAGTCGGCCAGCAGCGTGCGCAGAATCCGCGCCACATCGATCTGGCCGGGCTGGCGCCGCGCTTCGTGAATGCGCGGATCGAAGGGCGTGTCGCTGCCGGCCGCGGCATCGACGCTCAGCGCACCCGTCAGCAGCGCCGCAGCGAACACATCCTCGGCGGCGAACAGGCCGGCCAGCGCCAAAGCCGTCGAAACCTGCGTGCCGTTCAGCAGGGCAAGGCCTTCCTTCGGCCCGAGCTGCAGCGGCTGCAATCCGGCCCTCGCCAGTCCTTCGCGGGCATCGATTTCCGCGCCGTCGATGCGCAGCCTGCCCTCGCCGATCAGCGGCAGCGAAAGATGCGCCAGCGGCGCGAGGTCGCCCGAGGCGCCGACGGACCCCTGCGCGGGAATGCAGGGAAGCGCATCGGCATTGAGCAGCGCGCAGAGCGCTTCGATCACTTCCCAGCGCACGCCCGACAGGCCCTGCGCCAGCGCGTTGATCTTCAGTACCAGAATGAGGCGGACGATGGAATCGGGCAGCAGCGGGCCGGTGCCGACGGCGTGGCTCAGCACCAGCCGGCGCTGCAGCTCCGTCACCTGCTCGGGCGCGACGCGCTCGCGCGCCAGTTTGCCGAAGCCGGTATTGACGCCGTAAACCGCCTCGCTCTGTGCCGCGGCCCTGCCTATTGTCTGCGCAGACTGCTCAACGGCGCGGCGCGCGTGGTCGTTGACAACCACCTGCACGCGACCGCCGCGGCAGATCTGCGCGAGATCGGCAAGGGCGACGCGACCGGGAACCAGGTGCCAGGGCATGCTGCCCTCCTTCTTTCGGCGTGGGAGCAGGCTAAGCCGCGCCGGTCAGGTTGTCTATACATGATTATTTGACTTGCCGCCGGATGGGCCGCGGCCTTAAATGCTGGCCGGAAGCTTTGCCCATCGCGGGCCGGGCGATTGCAACTCGGGGGAGTTGGCCATGACCATGAAAATCATCACGGGCGCCATCGGCGCCGCGGCTCTGCTGTTCGCCGGATCGGCCGCCGCGCAGGACAAGATCGTGCTCGGCATGAGCGGCTGGACCGGCTTCGCGCCGCTGTCGCTGGCCGCCGAGGCCGGCCTGTTCAAGAAGCATGGCGTGGATGTCGAGATCAAGTTCATCCCGCAGAAGGAGCGTCACCTGACGGTCGCCTCCGGCTCCACCCAGGCGGTCGCCACCACGGTCGACACCTTCGTGGCCTGGACCTCGGCCGGCATTCCGCTGACCCAGGTGCTGCTGCTCGACAAGTCGAAGGGCGGCGACGGCCTCGCGGTGCGCAGCCAGTACAACAAGATCACCGACCTGAAGGGCAAGACCATCGCCGTGGATGGCGCCGGCACCACGCCGCACTTCACCCTGATGGTGTTCATGAAGCGCAACGGCATGAGCGTGAAGGACGTGCAGTATGCGACGCTCGGCCCGGGCCCGGCCGCGCAGGCCTTCGTCGCCGGCCAGTACGATGCCGCGCTGACCTACGAGCCGTACCTGTCGCAGGTGCGCAACGCGCCGAACGCGGGCAAGATCATCCTCACCACGCTGGATTATCCCTGCGTCGTCGACATGGTCGCCTTCCAGCCCGACTTCATCAAGAAGAACCCCAAGATCGTGCAGGGCGTGGTCAACGGCTTCTTCGACGCGCTGGAGATGATCAAGCGCGAGCCGGACAAGTCCTATGAGATCATGGGCAGCAAGGTGAAGCAGAGCGGCGCCGACTTCGCCAAGTCGGCCTCCTACATCGCCTGGCAGGACAAGGCCGCGAACCAGGCCTATTTCAAGGGCGAGCTGCAGGCCTTCATGAAGGAAGCCGCCGAAATCCAGCTCGAGGCCGGCGTGATCAAGAAGATCCCCGATCTCGGGCCCATGGTTGACGACAGCTTCATCAAGTAAAGCCCGTGTTCGAACCTCTGCAACCCGTGTCCCCGGGACGGCGTACCGTCCTGGGGATTCTGTTTTTCGTGCTGTTCTTTGCCGTCTGGGGTGGCATCACCCTGGGCGGCATCGTGCCGCCGCTGTTCCTCGCCGATCCGCTCAAGGCGCTGCAGTCCGGCATCACGCTGTTCACCGAGCACGGCTTCATCGTCGATGTCGGGCTCACCATCTGGCGCGTGGTCGGCGGCTTCATCATCGCCGCGATCTTCGCCGTGCCGCTCGGCATCCTGATGGGCGCCTTCAAGGGCGTCGAAGCCTTCTTCGAACCCTTCGTGTCCTTCGCGCGCTACCTTCCCGCCTCCGCCTTCATCCCGCTGCTCATCCTCTGGGCCGGCATCGGCGAGACGCAGAAGCTCAGCGTCATCATCATCGGCTCAGTCTTCCAGATCATCCTGATGGTCGCCGTCACCGTCGGCGGCAGCCGGCTCGACCTCGTGGAGGCCTCCAAGACGCTGGGCGCCCGCCGCTCGGGCATCGTGCTGCGCGTACTGCTGCCCGGCGCCGCGCCGCAGATTGCCGAGATCCTGCGCCTCGTGCTCGGCTGGGCCTGGACCTATGTCATCGTCGCCGAGCTGATCGGTGCCCAGAGCGGCATCGGCCACATGATCATGGACAGCCAGCGCCTGCTCGATACCGGGCAGATGATCTTCGGCATCTTCATCATCGGACTGATCGGCCTGATCTCCGACTTCCTGTTCAAGAAGGCCAACCAGCGCCTCTTTCCCTGGTATTTCATCAAGTGACCAAGCTTCGCATCGATAACGTCAGCCGGGTGTTTCCGGGCGTGCGCGGGTCCGAGCCGACCCGCGCACTCGAGCCGGTCTCGCTGGATGTCGCCGACAACGACTTCATCACCATCCTCGGGCCATCGGGTTGCGGCAAGTCCACTCTCCTGCGCATCGTCGCCGGGCTGGACCAGCCGACCACCGGCAGCGTCCTGCTGGAGGGCCAGCCGGTCAGCCAGCCGGGACCGGACCGCGGCATGGTGTTCCAGTCCTACACCCTGTTTCCCTGGCTGACGGTGCGGGAAAACATCTGCTTCGGCCTGCGCGAGAAGAAGGTGCCGGACGCCGAACAGCGCGAGATCTCCGACCGCTTCATCGAGCAGGTCGGCCTGCGCGGCTTCGAGAACCACTACCCGAAGCAGCTCTCCGGCGGCATGCAGCAGCGCACGGCGCTGGCCCGCGCGCTGGCCAACGATCCGAAGATCCTGCTGCTGGACGAGCCGTTCGGCGCGCTGGACAACCAGACCCGCGCGCTGATGCAGGAGCTGCTGCTCGGCATCTGGGAAGCGTCGCGCAAGACCGTGCTCTTCGTCACCCACGACATCGACGAGGCGATCTTCATGGCCAACCGCGTGCTGGTCATGACCGCCCGCCCCGGCCGGGTGAAATGCGACATCACCATCGACCTGCCGCATCCGCGCCACTACACGATGAAGACGACGCCCGAGTTCGCCGCCTACAAGGCGCGGCTGACGGAAGAGATCCGCGTGGAATCGATCCGTGCCGCCGAGCTTGAACATTAGGGACTACCGCGCGGAAGACCGTGACGCGCTGATCGCGCTGTGGCAGGCCTGCGACCTGACGCGGCCGTGGAACGATCCCGCCACCGACATCGCCTTCTGCGTCTCCCGGCCGGAATCCACCATCCTGGTGGGCGAGCAGAACGGCAAGGTTGTCGCCTCCGTGATGACCGGCCATGACGGCCATCGCGGCTGGCTCTATTACCTCGCCGTGGAGCCGTCGCTTCAGAAGTCCGGCCTCGGCCGCCGCATGGTGGAGGCCGCCGAGGCGTGGCTGAAGGCCCGCGGCGTCCCCAAAGTCATGCTGATGGTGCGGCCGGAAAACGGGAAGGTCCGCGCCTTCTACGACGCACTGGGCTACGAGGAAGAGCCGCGCGTCATCTTCGCAAAACGGCTGGACGGGAAATAGCTATTTGCCGAGCGCCGCCGCGTAAGCCTCCGGCCTGAAGCCGGCCAGCGGCTTGCCCTTGCCCGTTTCCAGGATCGGCCGCTTGATCATCGAGGGCTGCGCCAGCATCAGGGCGATGGCCTTCTTCTCGGTCAGATTCTCGCGGTCGGCCTCAGGCAGCCTGCGGAAGGTGGTGCCGGCGCGGTTCAGCACCGTCTCCCAGCCCAGCGCCTGGCACCAGGCTTCCAGCTTCGCGCGGTCGGCGCCTTCCTTCCTGTAGTCGTGGAAGTCATAGGCGATGCCATGCTCGTCCAGCCAGGTGAAGGCCTTCTTCATGGTGTCGCAGTTCCTGATGCCGTAAATCCGGATGGTTCTAGTCGCCATGATCCGCTGACGTCCTGTTGAATCCTGTCGGGCGGACTTCCTGATCCGCGATGCCCCGTTCGATCACCGGCTCGAGCGGCCGTCCGGCATGCAGCAGCCACCGCCCGCGCGGATGATACATGGTCTGGCCGTGAAGGCTATGGACCAGCACCAGTTCCCGCACCGTCCAGGAGATCGGCTCCACCGGCTGCTCCGGCAGATCGTGATCGCCATAGAGCAGCGTGACATGCGGATGGAGGGCCGGGCTGGTGCTGTGACGGAAGCCCGCTCCCGCCACGGCCCGCCGTACCTTGTCCTGAAACATCTCCAGCCCGGCGGTGCCCTCGCCGCCGCACAGCACCAGCGGCCGGTGGCCGGCCCGGCCCGAGAAACTCTTCACGCGGTCGAACATGACCGTGAAAGGCCGTGCGGTGATGCCAGCCACGGCCTCGCGCAGCTGCGCGAGCAGGCCGGGCGGCAGGCCATAGTAATTGCCGACCAGACAGAGCGAGACATGGAACCGCTCCCTGCGCAGCGGCAGGCCGCGAATGCGATGGCGGGCGCGCAGCCCGAACGCCAGCCGCGCGATCCGCTCGGCAGCCGCCCGATCCGGGAAGGCCGCAAAGAAGAGCCGGTCGACGGACTGCGCCGCCATTTCACGCCGCCTGCTGCCGGCCCTGCTGGTACTGCAGGAGACGCTCGCCGATATCGCCCATCAGGTCGACCAGCGTCTTCAGGCGACGGCCTTCCTCGGTGAGGCTGTATTCCACTTTCGGCGGCACTTCCGGATAGATGGTGCGCTTCACCAGGCCGACCTGTTCCAGCGCACGCAGATCCAGCGTCAGCATGCGCTGCGAGATGTTCGGCATGGCGCGGCGCAGATCGCTGAACCGCATCGGCCCGTCCAGCAGGTAGTAGATCAGCACGATGCGCCAGCGGCCGCCGAGAATGCGCATCGCCTCTTCCAGCGGGCAGCCCGAAACGCTCTCCTTCATCGCAGATCCCTCGGTATAATTTTTGTGGCAGCGTAACAAAATAGTGCTGTCTTCCCAAAAGAAAGACGCCTCTCCATGTTCTGCGGCGTCAACCATTACTGCAGGGACAGGACCATGGAACCAGTGCTTTTCTACGGCGTGCCGCAGGGCTGCTCGTTCGGATCGATCGTCGCGCTCGAATGGCTGGGACAGCCCTACCGGCTCTGCCGCATCAACATGCCCGAAGACATGCAGGGCGATCTCTACGCTCGCATCAATACCGTGCGCGAGACTCCGGCGCTGCTGCTGGAAGACGGCACGACGCTGAGCGAGAGCGCCGCCATCCTGCACTACATCGCCGCGCGCGATCTCTCGAAAGGTCTCGGCTTCGCGCAGGGCACGCGGGATCATGACCGGCTGAACCAGGTGCTGGCCTTCCTCAACACAACCTACTTCTCCGCCTTCAGCCCGCTCTGGCGCGCCTACGAGATGGAGGAAAACCCACCGGTACAGAGCGTGCTGCGCGAGGTCGGCCGCGAGGATGTGCGCAAGGCGCATGGACATCTGGAGGCCATGCTGGAAGGCCGCGAATGGCTTGCCGGCAGTCAGCGCACGGTGGCGGATGCCTACTTCATCGGCCTGTCGCGCTGGGCCACCTACCACAGGGCCGTGGCGCTGCAGGACTACCCGAACATCTGGCGCCTGGTGCGGAAGCTGGAAGCTGATCCGGCCGTCGCCTTCGCCCATGCCATCGAGGCGGGCAGGCCGGCGACATCCTCCGGCGGCTTCCGTGGCCATGTCACGCTCGAGGAGCTGAGCCCGAAGCTCGCCGCATGAGCTAGCCCGCCTCGCGCGACAGCCGGTCGAGATGCTGCCGGATATGGGCGGCCTCGGCCGGCGTATGGGCCAGCGCGATGGCCTGGTCGAAGGCGCGGCGCGCCTCGTCGGCCCGGCCGAGCTGCTGCAGCAGCGCGCCCTTCAGGCCGTGAAAATGGAAGTAGCCCGACAGCCGCTCGGCCAGCGGCGCGATCATCTCGAGCGCCGCCTCGGGGCCGCGCAGCTTCATCACCGCGACGGCGCGGTTGAGCGTGATCACCGGCGAGGGCTGCATCCGCTCCAGCGCCGCATAGAGCTGATCGATCCCTGCCCAGTCGGTTTCGGCCGCTGATGGCGCCTGGGCATGCAGGCCGGCGATGGCGGCCTGTATCTGGTAGACGCCCGGACGGCGATGCCGCACCGCCTTGTCGATCAGCGCCAGCCCCTCGGCGATCAGATCCGGGTCCCACAGGCTGCGATCCTGGTCCTCGAGCAGGATGATGGCGCCGTGCTCGTCGAGCCGCGCCTTCGCACGGGCATGCTGCAGCAGCATCAGTGCGGTGAGACCCATGATCTCCGGCTCGGCCGGATAGAGCCGCAGCAGCAGCCGCGAAAGCCGGATCGCCTCCTCGCAGAGCGCGATGCGGATATGCGCCGCGCCGCCGCTGGCGGAATAGCCCTCGTTGAACAGGAGGTAGAGCATCGCCGCCACCGCCGCCACGCGCTCGGCGCGCTCGGCCGACCCCGGCGCCTCGAAAGGCACGCCGGCCTGCTCGATGCGGCGCTTGGCACGGGTGATGCGCTGCTCCATCGCCGCCTCGCCGACCAGGAAGGCGCGCGCGATCTCGGGCACGGTGAGGCCGGAGACGATGCGCAGCGCCAGCGCGATCTGCTGCGTCGCCGGCAGATCCGGATGGCAGCAGATGAACAGCAGCCGCAGCACGTCGTCGCGGTAGCGCGACTGGTCCAGCCGCTCGGCCGCGTCGCTTTCGGCATCATCGGTGTCGGAGATCGCCGCCTCGTCGGGCAGTTCGACGTTGCGGCTGCGTTTGCGCAGGTCGTCGAGCCCTGCATTGCGGCCGACGAAGACCAGCCAGGCGACGGGATCGCGCGGCGGACCGTTCTGCGGCCAGTGTTTCAGCGCCCGCAGGCAGGCTTCCTGGAAGGCTTCCTCGGCGCGGTCGAGATCGCGGAAATAGCGCAGCAGGGCTGCGATCGCCTGGGGCCGCGCGCCGCGGAGCGCCGTGTCGATCCAGGCGAGGTCCGTCATAGCGAGAGCGGCGTGCCCGGGCGGAAGACCCGCAGCGGACGGATTTCGAAACTGCCGCGCAGTTCGCTGCCATGCAGCTCGGTGGCGAAGGCAATCACCTCGTCGAGGCTGTCGGCCTCCACGACATAGAAACCGAGCAGCTGTTCCTTCGTCTCGGCGAAGGGGCCGTCCAGCACCACCGGCTCGCCCGCGCCGAAGCGCAGCGTGGTGGCCGCCGTGGTCGGCATCAGGCGGGCGACGGCGCCGAGTTTGCCCTTCGCCGCCAGTTTCTCCTGCACCTTCATGCGGTGGCCCAGCACCGCCTCTTCGGTTTCCCTCGGCCAGGCCTCGACCGCAGCCTCGTCGTTGTAGCAGAGGATGGCATAGAGCATGGGGCGCCTGTTCGTCTTCATGACCGGAGGACGGGCGAGCATGCCCGATCCCGACAGGGGCGCAAGGATTTTATCGCGCTGCCGATCCGCGGCGCATTCGCCGCACATGGGCGGCGTAGCGCGGCTTATTCGTGCTTATTCGATGCTTATTTTTTCTTATGCCACGCTAAGGCGCGCTTGCCGGTGCCTTATGCCGTCTCCAGTCCGCTTTTCCTCCTGGTGCCTGCCTGCTCTGCGCGCCCCGTCGCATCGCGGGCCACCCGGCAGATTACCGCATCGGGCCGGGGAGGTAAAGAACATAATGCGAACAGATAGCTGAAGGTCCGGCTTCCGGCGCAATCCGGTCCGGGATAATGATCGGTTCGATGAAGGCGACAGGAGATGGCCATGGCGAAGCTGCGCGTCGGTCCATTCAGCATATCGCTCGACGGCTTCGGGGCCGGACCTGATCAGAGCCGCGAGCAGCCGCTGGGCCGCGGCGGCGAGGCCCTGCATGAATGGTTCGTCCCGACCCGCACCTTCCGACGGGTCCATGGCGAGAGCGGCGGCACGACGGGGACCGATGACGAGATGTCCGCGCGCGGTTTTGAGAATATCGGCGCCTGGATCATGGGCCGCAACATGTTCGGCCCGGTGCGCGGCGACTGGGGCGATGAATCATGGCGCGGCTGGTGGGGCGACACCCCGCCCTTCCATGTGCCGGTCTTCGTGCTGACGCATCATCCGCGCGCCCCGCTGCAGATGAAAGGCGGCACGGTCTTCCATTTCGTTACCGGCGGCATCGCGGCGGCACTGAACCACGCGCGCGCCGCCGCGGCCGGCAGGGATGTGGGCGTCGGCGGCGGCGTCTCGACCATCCGCCAGTATCTGCTGGCGCGGCTGATCGACGAGATGCATCTGGCGATCCCGCCCGTCCTGCTCGGGCGCGGCGAAAGCCTGTTCGCGGGCATCGACCTGCCCGCGCTGGGCTACCGGGTCATGAAGCAGGTCGCCGGCGAAGCGGCGACCCATGTGCTGATCGCCCGTGCCTAGTCGAGCAGCGCGCTGACCTCCACCTCGATCAGCAGGTCGGGATGTACCAGCGCGGTGACGCCGACCAGCGTGCTGGCCGGATAGGGTCCGTCGCCGAAATGCTTCGCGCGGGCGGCGCGGATCGGCGGCAGCATCTCGGGCTTCAGGCCGACTACATAGGTATTCATCTTGAACACCTTCGAGAAATCCGCGCCGGCCGCCGCCAGCGCCTTGGCCAGATTGGCATAGACCTGCTCGGCCTGGGCCCCGATATCGCCCTTCCCGACCACGGCGCCGCTCGCGTCGAAGGCCACCTGCCCCGAGATATGCACCTGCCGCCCGGCGGACACGACGGCGACATGGGAATAGCCGGTCGGCTTCGAAAGGCCCTCGGGATTCATGCGGTCGATGGTCATGATGCCTCCCTGTGAATGTTCCTGTCCTACAGTATCGCCGCGTTGACCCAGAGATGGGTGAGGATGCTGGCCACGTAGCCGAGCGCGATGGCCCAGGACCAGCGCAGGTGGTTCATGAAGGTGTAGTGGTTGCGCACCAGCCCCATCAGCACCACGCCGGCCGCCGTGCCGATCGACACCAGACTGCCGCCGACGCCGGTGCTGAGCGTCACCAGCATCCACTGGCCGCTCGACATGTCGGGATTCATGGTCAGCACCGCGAACATCAGCGGGATGTTGTCGAAGGCCGCGCCCAGCAGGCCGATGGCGATGTTGGCCCAGGTCGGGCCGAAATCGCCGTAGAGCCAGTTCGACACCAGCGCGAGATGGCCGGCCACGCCGAGGCCGCCGACGGCGAAGATGATGCCGAAGAAGAACAGCAGCGTGTCCCATTCCACATGCCGCATGGCGCGGAAGGAGTCGAAGCCGATGGAATCGTCGCGGCGGCGGCGCCCGATGGTCTGCAGGACATAGGCATACATCTGCAGGTATCCGAGGCCGAGCATCATGCCGAGCGCCGGTGGCAGGCCGATCACGCTCTTGAACAGCACCGCGGTGCCGATGGTGGCGAGGAACAGGATGATCACCGTGACGCCGCCGGGCCGCAGCCGGGTGTCCTCGGTCACCGGCTCGGGCGATCCCTTCGGCACGGCGAAGTGCATGAACACCGCCGGCACGACGAAATTGACCAGCGAGGGCAGGAAGAGCCGGAAGAATTCCAGGAACTGCAGCTTGCCCTTCTGCCAGACCATCAGCGAGGTGATGTCGCCGAAGGGCGAGAAGACGCCGCCGGCATTGGCGGCGATGACGATGATGATGCAGCCCATGACGATGAAATGCGGGCTGCCGACGCCCAGCGCCACCACCACGGCGCCCATCACCAGGGCCGTGGTCAGGTTGTCGATGATCGGGCCGAAGAGGAAGGACAGTCCGCCGACCAGCCAGAAGAGCTGCCGGTAGGTGAGGTGCCGGCCGACCAGCACGGCGCGCAGCGAGTCGAACACGCGCCGCTCGCGCATCGTGTTGACGTAGGTGATCGCCACGACGAGGAACAGCATCAGCTCGCCGTAGTCGAGGATGACATGTTTCGCGGCAGCCTCGAGCGCCGCGCCCTCGCCATGAACGGCATAGACCACCCCGAGCAGCGCCCAGATCAGGCCGGCCGCCAGCATCACCGGCTTCGACTTGCGCATGTGGATGACCTTTTCGACCACCACGAAGGCATAGGCGATGAAGAAGATCAGCAGCGCCAGATAGCCGACAGGGTGGTTCGTCAGATCGATGAGCGGCACCGGCTCCGCCGCCCGGGCAGGAGCGGCAGACAGTAAGGGCGCGACGATCGCAGCCTGAAGCCACGGCCGTAAGCCGGTGCGGGCCATTCCTCCCCTCTTTCGCATGACGAAAGTCGAATCACGCCGATCATGGAAGGAACTGCCCCGCCGACGCAAGAAAACATGATGGCGGGGCGCCTTCTCTCCCCGGAGACCGGAATGCGCGCGGGGCACCGGAACCCGGCCCTGCGGGCGGGGATTGAGTCCGGCACACGGACCGACAGCAGCCCCACAGGGAGGCCGGCATGGATGCGCAATCCCTCACCCCCGCCCGGACGCTCGCGGGCATGGCGAAGACGCCGTTTCCCGGCGAAAGCGAAGACTACCGTCAGGCACGCGAGGCCCTGCTGGCCGAGGAGATCGAGTTCCGCCGCCACATGACGCGGCTGGCCGAGCAGCGCCGCCGCCTGCCGCCCGGCCCGGTGATCGAAAAAGATTACCGCTTCATCGACGAGACCGGCTTCGAATGCGGGCTGATCGACCTGTTCGGCGACAGGGATACGCTGGTGACCTATTTCTGGATGTACGGGCCGGAACGCGCGCGGCCCTGCCCGATGTGCACCAGCTGGCTCGGCGCCGTGAACGGCAATGCCATGGACATCAAGCAGAAGGTGGCGCTGAAGATCCTCGGCCGCAGCCCCGTCGAGCGGCAGTTCCTGTTCGCCCAGGAACGCGGCTGGCGTGACCTCGATTTCGTACAGACGAAGGGCGACGACTACGCCAGCGACCTCGGCCTGCTGCGCGACGGCTACGAATGGCCGGCGCTGACCGTCTATCGCCGCGACGGCGAGCGGGTGCGGCTGTTCTGGGCCAGCGGGATGACGCAGGCCATGGCTGACCCCGGCCAGGACCCGCGCGACGCGCCGGACATCGCATCGTTATGGACGATCCTCGACCTCACGCCGGAAGGACGCGGGACGGACTGGTATCCGAAGCTGAGGTATTGAAAGGCGGCGAAGCCTAGCCGCCGATGTTCCGCGTCATCAGCAGCCAGTCGCCATGCGGCTGCAGCTTCGGGTGCGGGACAGATGGCTCGCTGGCGAGGACACGGAAGCCGGTCGTCTCATAGAGACGCAGGGCATCGCCATTCTCGCTGGAGACGATGATGCTGATCACGCTGCGCCCGCATGCCCGCGTCACGTCCTCCGCCACGCGCAGCAGCCGGCTTCCAAGGCCCTGCCGGCGATAATCGGGCATCGTCGCCAGCACGTTGATGTACCAGCTGCCCGCCACGAGGCATTCCAGGCGGCACAACGGATGCACGAGAGCCGGCATCTTCGACAAATCGCCCGGATCGGTGTCGTCAATCGGATAGCCGAGCAGCAGCGCGGTGACCCGCCCCTGATCCTCGCCGACGATGGCGTTCTCGTAACTGAAGTTGACGCCGCTGCGTGCCGCCCGGCGGGCGCCTATATCCAGCGGCGTCTCGCCGGGCCTGCATTCCTCCGCCCAGAAGAAATCGGGCATCCCCTCGCCGGCATAGCTGGTGAGCTGCGCGATGGCGCGGGCATCGGACTCCCGTGCGCGGCGGAACGGCGGATCGAGGGCGATCTGCATTGGCGCCTCCCGTGGTTCAATGCAGGAGCATTCTACCCATGGAAAGTCCGCTCGTCTCAAATGACAGTACGCAGATCACCGCCGACGGCGATCAACGATACCCGATTTTCACCTTCTCCGCCGCGGCCCTTGCCGCCGCGCGGGCCTGGTCGGTGGTGCCTTCGCGGATCAGCGCCAGCGCAACGCCCATGCGGCGGTAGGGTCGCGTGGTCGGCTTGTTGAAGATGCGGACGTCGAGGTCGATGCCGCGCGCCGAAGGCTTCAGCGCATCGGCGATGCCCTCCACGGTGAAATCCGTCGCGTCGCGGTCGGCGAGGATCACGGCCGAGGCGGCCGGGCCGTGCAGGGTCAGCGACGGGATCGGCAGGCCGAGCACGGCGCGGGCATGCAGGTCGAATTCCGACAGGTTCTGCGAGATCAGCGTCACCATGCCGGTGTCGTGCGGCCGCGGCGAAAGCTCGGAGAAGATCACCTGGTCGTTCTTGACGAAGAACTCGACGCCGAAAATCCCGTAGCCGCCGAGATTGTCCACCACCGCCTTCGCCTGGCGCTGGGCCTCCTTCACCGCCGCCTCCGACATCGCGGTCGGCTGCCAGCTTTCGCGGTAGTCGCCGCGCTCCTGCCGGTGCCCGATCGGCGGGCAGAAGAACACGCCGTCGCGGGTGCGCATGGTGAGCAGGGTGATCTCGTAGTCGAAATCGATGAAGGCCTCGACGATCACGCGCCGGCGGTCGCCGCGCATGCCGGAGACGGCATACTCCCAGGCCTTGTCGATGTAGCCCTTCGCGCGCACCGTGCTCTGGCCCTTGCCCGATGATGACATCACCGGCTTGACCACGCAGGGAATGCCGATCTGCTCGACGGCCGCGCGCATCTCCTCCAGGCTCTCGGCGTAGAGGAATTTCGAGGTCGGCAGGCCGAGCTCGTTCGCCGCCACGTCGCGGATGCGGTCGCGGTTCATGGTCAGCATGGTGGCGCGGGCCGACGGCACCACGTTGTAGCCGCGATCCTCGAACTCCTTCAGCACCTCGGTGCGGATCGCCTCGACCTCGGGCACGATATAGTCGGGCCTGTGCTTCTCGATCACGGCCGAGAGCGCCGCGCCGTCCAGCATGGAGAAGACCTCCGCCTCGTCGGCCATCTGCATGGCCGGCGCGCCGGCGTAGCTGTCGCAGGCAACCACATGGGCGCCGAGGCGCTTGGCGGAGATGGTGAATTCGCGCCCCAGCTCGCCCGAGCCGAGCAGGAGGATCTTCGCAATGGCGGACATGGTCGAGACAAACCCCGGTTGAAAATGGCGGCCGATCCTACAATGCCGCCCGCCGCCCCGGCCAGATGTCCGGCCCCGCCGCCCGCGGGTTTGGGGGAGGAGCGCCGGAAGATTTTTTGCCGCCGCCCTGTCGGGACCGCCACCGTCCGGCCGTCCTCGGGTTGACGGCCCATGACGGAAGGAGCGACCGATGATGAACGTCACGCAATGCCTGTGGTTCGACCGGGACATGGACGCGGCCCTGCGGCTCTACACCTCGCTGATCCCCGGCTCCTCGCTGGACTGGAACTCGGCGCTGGCGGCCGATTCCCCCGGCGGCCCGGCCGGCAGCGTGCGGATCGCCGGCTTCACGCTGGGCGGCCAGCGCTACATGGCCTTCGAATGCGGGCGGCCCGAGGGCTTCACCCATGCCTCGTCGATCCTTGTGGAATGCGACACGCAGGAAGAGATCGACCGCCTGTGGGAGCGCCTGGGCGACGGCGGCCAGATCGAGCAATGCGGCTGGCTGCGCGACCGCTGGGGACTGGCGTGGCAGATCCAGCCGAAGCGCCTGCGCGAGCTGATGGACGGCCCCGACCGCGCGGCGGCGAAACGCGTCGCCGAAGCCATGCTGCAGATGGTGAAGCTTGATATCGCGGCGCTGGAGAAGGCCGCGAAGGGCTAGCGCGGCCATCGGCGATTGCCCCGGCCCCTGCCCCGGCTATATGACTGGTCGGGAGCAAGCAGACAGGAGGCGCCCGTGCCCGAACTGGTGATCGGCGAACGCCGCCGCGATATCGGCGATTTCGAGGTCGGCCGGGTGCTGCCCTTCGCCAGGCGGCGGATGATCGGGCCCTTCGTCTTCTTCGACCACATGCTGCCGGTGCAGCTGCCCGCCGGCGTGCCGCGCAGCGCCGACGTGCGGCCGCATCCCCATATAGGGCTGGCCACCGTGACCTACCTCTTCGCCGGCGAGATCATGCATCGCGACAGCGTCGGCTCGGAGCAGCCGATCCGGCCCGGCGAGGTGAACTGGATGACGGCCGGCCGCGGCATCACCCATTCCGAGCGGTTCGAGAAGGCGCGCGCCGAGGGCGGCCCGATCCACGGCATCCAGGCCTGGGTCGCCCTGCCCGAGGCCGACGAGGAAACCGATCCGGCCTTCTTCCATCACGGCAGCGACGAACTGCCGGTCTTCGAGGAGGACGGCGTCTGGGGCAGGCTGATCGCCGGCGAGGCCTTCGGCCATGCCGCCCGGGTGCGGACCCATTCGCCGCTCTTCTATCTGCACTGGGAGCTGACGCCCGGGGCGCGGGTGACGCTGCCGACCGAATATCCCGAGCGCGCCGTGCATGTCACCGCCGGCGCCATCGAGGTCGGCGGGCAGCGTTACGAACAGGGCCAGATGCTGGTCTTCGCCTCTGGCGCGCCGGTCGACATCCGCGCGCTGGAAGCCTCGACGGTGATGGCGCTGGGCGGCGAGCCGGTCGGCCCGCGCTTCATCGAATGGAACTTCGTCTCTTCCCGGAAGGAGCGCATCGAGCAGGCCAAGGCCGACTGGCGCGCCGGCCGCATGAAGCTGCCCGATCTGGACAACGCCGAATTCATCCCCCTGCCGCCGGATCCCGGCACGCCGGCCAATCCGATGTCGTGAGGATCGGATGATCGGTTTGACAACACCTACTCACCGTCCTCCACCCGGTAGCGCTTCAGCAGCGGCGCCTGGGCGAACATGAAGGCGAAAGTGAGGCCGAGCAGGCCGAAGACCTTGAAGGCGACCCAGACATCGGTGCTCTGGGTGCGCCAGACGATCTCGTTGAGCACCGCCATCGCGGCGAAGAACAGGCCGAAGCGCAGCGTGAGCTGACGCCAGCCCTCCTCGGTGAGCGACAGCGCCGCGCCCAGCAGCGGCCGCAGCCAGAGCTGGCGGAAGGCCAGGCCGCCGAGCAGCAGGACGGCGAAAAGCGCGTTGATGATGGTCGGCTTCATCTTGATGAAGGTTTCGTCCTGCAGCCACAGCGTCAGGCCGCCGAAGACCAGCACGACGCCGGCGGTGAGCAGCGGCATGGCCGGCACCCGGCGCTCGTAGAAGAGCGCCAGCGCCAGCGCGACGAGCGTCGCCGCCAGCAGGGCCGCCGTCGCGGCCATGAGTCCCTGCAGGGCATAGGCGATCAGGAAAACCGCGAGCGGACCGTAGTCGGTGGCCGGCTTCAGCCAGCGCGGCGCGGCATTGCGTGGTTCGGCGTTGCGTGTTTCTGTCATGCCGTCAGCGCAGCCGAAGCCGCTTCCGCCGTCAAGCCCCCGCCAGCGCTGCCAGTGCGCAGAGCCGCGCCTCGCTGCGCGCGATGATCCAGCCATCGAGCAGGACGGTGTCGCCGCCGACGAAATCGGCCTGGCGCCGCGCGGCCAGCGCCGTGCGGATCCCGGCCGGCGTCCCCGGCCCGGCCTGCGCCGCGATCTCGGGCAGCTGGCGCAGCAGGTCGCTGGCATTGCGCTCCGCCGGTTCCTGGGCGAGGTAGAGATGCCCGATGACTTCGGCATAGTCGCGGTACTGCCAGTAAGGCTCGGGCGGCAGCGCATTCTTTCCGCCGCCGTGATCCGGCGGCGGCGCGAAGATCGCCGCCAGAGCCGATGCGACCGCATCGCGCCGCAGATGAAGGAAAGGCGCGACGCGCGCGGTTCCGCGTGCGGGCAGGTGCTGGGGAATGGGCATGGCTCACCTGTTTCTTCCTTGTCCGCTGAACACACGGTGCCGCTTTTGGTTGCCGGCCGAAAAAATGTGCAGCGCGCGTGCGATGAAGCGATGACATCGCGTCAGGCGATGATGTCAGCCGTGTGACCGTATCGAGGAATGCGGATGCGCGCGACCGGAAGGCGGATCGCCCGTCCCATTGCCGTGATTGGCGGCAGTTACGGCGACAGAGCGCAATTCCGTGCTTGACGGAGTCGGGTTCGCGCTTATGGGAGTCTTATTTTCGCTTATTCCGTCCTTATCGGCGCCTGCCCGGCCTTCGTCGTCGTTCTTCCCTGTCTGCGTCTCCGCATGAGATGCGACCGTCGCTGCCGGCGATGCGGGCGCTGTCGCGGATTCCTCCCCGGGCGCCGGCGGCAGAATGCCATAGGAGCGGGCCCAGGCTTTCAGCGCGGCGAATTCGGCATTCATTCTCCGGCCTTCCTTCTGCAGGCGACGGAACTCGGCCATGTTCGGCGGCTGCCGGCCGGCCGCTTCCTTCAGCTCGGTGATCAGCTGCGCGTCCCGTGCCGCCAGCGCGTTCCCGCTGCCGCCCTGCCCGTCAGGATCGACATCCGGCGCAAGGCCGGTCTGGCGCGCCAGCCACTGCCAGCTTTCGCCATCGATCTCCGCGACGCGGCCGCCGCGCTGCACGACGGCTTCGCGGGCCGCGTTCTCGAAGGCCAGCCGCGCCGAGAGGCGAGAGCGTTCCAGCGCCCGCCTGAAAAGGAACCGGAAGCGCGCGCTCCTGTCGAAATGCCGCCACAGCCGGTCTTCGGAAATGCCGAGGGCTGCAGCCACCTGCCCGCCGGGCTCGCCGGCGGCCAGTCGTTGCGCCGCCTGCTTCCAGTCCACGCGATGCCGCGCCTTCGGCGGGGCAGCACCGTCCGGAAAGGTATCCTTATAGGGAACAGGGGTAGTGTGGGTCATAGGTAGCTCCCGCTGAAGTCTGCGTAGATACAAAGTAGCGCCAACTGACCCGATTGTAAACAAAAAAAGAACATATAGGATAATGAATCTATCCACCACCAACAATCATTGGTTCATCAACACTTTATTGTTTGACTTCCCGCCACGCGCTTGGCCTGATTCCCGGATTACTTTGTACGCCTCCATGAGAAACGTGGACGTGACACGCGATGCAGGGATCGAGGGCAGAAGCTGAACTCCCGCCGGCAGACTGGGCAGCCGACCTGCTCAGTTTTACCGATCGCCTGATCGCGAGCCCCGACCTTCAGACCGTCGCCGACGAAGCCGTCCAAGCCTCCGTCGCCCTGCACCGCGCGGATTTCGGCAAGCTGAAGCTGATCGACCCCGTCTCGGGACGGCTGCGCATCGTCGGCCAGCACGGCTTCAGCCCCGATTTCATCAGCGCTCTCGAGACGGTGTCGGATTGCTGCTGCGGGCGCGCGGTGCGCCGCCGCGAGCCGGTCATCATCGTCGACATCGAACGGGACGAGGGCTTTGCGGAATACCGCGCCATCGCCGCGCGCGCCGGCTTCCGCGCCGTGCAGTCGACGCCGCTGATCGATCGCTCCGGCGAGTTGCTTGGCGTGGTCTCGACGCATTTCCGCGAGCCGCATGTCTTCTCGCATTGCCAGATGCAGGCGATTGCGCATTACGCGCGGTATGCGGCCGAGATGGTGGCGCGCTGCCGCCGCGAGCAGGCGGCGCGGGAAAGCGCCGAGCGGCAGAGCCTTGTGAACGAGGAACTGCGCCATCGCGTGCGCAACCTGCTCACCGTGATCGAGGCGATCGCCTGGGAAACCGCGCGCGCCAATCCGCCGGAGGATTTCACCGACATCTTTTCCGGCCGGCTGCGGGCGCTCTACCGCGCGCAGAACCTGCTGATGGATTTCGGCGTCGCCGGCTGCGACATCCGCACCCTGCTGCGCGAACAGCTGATGCTGCCCGAGAGCGATCCGCGGGTGACCTGCAAGGGACCGGCGCTGATGCTGAGCGCCGCGGACTCGCTGGATATCGGGCTGCTGTTCTACGAGCTCGGCACCAATGCCCGCAAATACGGCGCGCTTTCGGTGGCGCGGGGCCGCGTCGCCGTCGAGTGGTCGCTGCCCGAGGGCGCGGAGGGCATGGCGATGCAGCTGCGCTGGCGCGAAAGCGGTGGCCCCGCGGCGGAGGTCCCCGTGCGCCAGGGCTTCGGCAGCAAGCTGATCCGCCGCATCTCGCGCGGCAACGCGCAGCTGCGCTTCGAGGCGACCGGCCTGACCTGCGACCTCACGATCCCGCTGCGCGGAGCCAACAACGGCTAGGAAGACTCTGAGAGGACGACCGCAGCCGCCCGCATGGTCCTCATGAAATCGGGTACAGCCTGCCGCCGCTCATCGGGCGTGCCACGCCGGTCGTGCCCGGCAGGCTGAGCGGCAGACCGCGCACCGCGCGCATGGCGAGGAAGGCGAAGGCTTCCGCCTCCAGGCTGTCGCCGCGCCAGCCGGCCGCCTCCACCGGCTCGACCGGCAGGTTGAGATACTGCGTCAGCATCCGCATCATCGTCGCGTTGTGCCGCCCGCCGCCGGTGACGAGGCAGCGCAGCGGGCGCTGCGGCAGATGCGACAGCCCGCGCGCCACGGCGGCGGCAGTGAACGCAGTGAGCGTCGCAGCGCCGTCTTCCAGAGAGAGGCCGTTCACCGCATCGGCGGTAAAGTCGTCGCGGTCGAGCGATTTCGGCGGCGGCGCGGCGAAATACGGATGCGCCAGCAGCTTCGCCAGCACGGCCTCGTCCACCCCGCCCTTCGCCGCCGTCGTGCCGCCTTCGTCCTGCGCGCGGCCCGCATGGCGCAGCATCCAGTCGTCGAGCAGCGCATTGCCCGGTCCGGTGTCGAAGGCGAAGATCTCGTCGCCGCCGCTGCCGATGAACGTCACATTGCCGACGCCGCCGAGATTGAGCACCAGCAACGGCGGCTGAAGCCCCGCCCTGCGGGCCAGCGCGGCATGATACAGCGGCACCAGCGGCGCGCCCTGTCCGCCGCCGGCGACGTCCTGGCTGCGGAAATCGCTCACGGTGGCGATGCCGGTCAGCTTCGCCAGCAGGCCGCCATCGCCGATCTGCCAGGTGCGGCGCTCGTCGGGCCGGTGCAGGATGGTGTGGCCATGGAAGCCAAGCCAGGCGATGTCGGAGGGCTTCAGGTTCGCCTCGCGCAGCAGGGCCGAAACGGCTGCGGCATGGGCCTCGGTGACGGCCTGGGAGACCGCCATGACAGGTCCCCTGCCGCCCAGGACGGACCGGATGCGTTCCCGCATCGCCGGGTCATAGGGCAGGGTCAGGGCGGGGCCGAATTCCGCCACGGCCTCGCCGTCGGTGCGCAGCAGGGCGGCGTCGATGCCGTCCATCGAGGTGCCGCTCATCAGGCCGATAATCCAGGGATGCTGCGTCAATTGGCTGGGACCGGAAAGCTAGGCGATTCAGGGACGCTATGTTAGACCATCGGGCCGTTCACGCCCACAGACGCATGCAACAGCCATGACCGAGTACAAATCCGACTTCCTGCAGACCATGGCCCGCCGCGGCTATCTCCATCAGTGCACCGATGGCGAGGCCCTGGATACGCTGGCGCAGCAGCCACGCGGCATCACCTGCTATGTCGGCTATGACTGTACCGGCCCCAGCCTGCATGTCGGCCATCTGCTGTCGATCATGATGCTGCGGCGGCTGCAGCAGGCCGGTCACAAGCCGATCGTGCTGATGGGCGGCGGCACCACCAAGGTGGGCGATCCCTCAGGCAAGGACGAGCAGCGCAAGCTGCTCACCGAGGCCGACATCGCCGCCAACATGGCCAGCATCAAGACCGTGTTCAACCGCTTCGTGAAGTTCGGCGACGGGCCGACCGACGCGATCATGGTCAACAACGCCGACTGGCTGGACAAGCTGCAGTATATCGAGTTCCTGCGCGATTACGGCCGGCACTTCTCGGTCAACCGCATGCTCAGCTTCGACAGCGTGAAGGTGCGGCTCGACCGCGAGCAGCCGCTCAGCTTCCTTGAGTTCAATTACATGATCCTGCAGGCCTACGATTTCGTCGAGCTGGCCCGGCGCTATGGCTGCAACCTGCAAATGGGCGGCTCGGACCAATGGGGCAACATCGTCAACGGCGTCGAGCTCGGCCGCCGCGCCCATGACCTCAGCCTCTACGGCCTCACCTGCCCGCTGCTGATGACCGCCTCGGGCCAGAAGATGGGCAAGACCGCGAGCGGCGCGGTCTGGCTCAACGACGACATGCTGCCGACCTGGGATTACTGGCAATACTGGCGCAACTGCGAGGATGCCGATGTCGGCCGCTTCCTGCGGCTGTTCACCGATCTGCCGATGGACGAGATCACGCGGCTGGAGAAGCTGGAAGGCGCCGAGCTGAACGAGGCGAAGAAGATCCTGGCCACCGAGGCGACCGCGCTGTGCCGCGGCCGCGAGGCGGCGGAAGCGGCGGCCGAGACCGCCCGCAAGGCCTTCGAGGAAGGCAGCTTTGGCGGCGAGCTGCCGGTGGTGAAGATCGACCGCGCGCGGCTCGATGCCGGCATCGAGGCCTTCGCGCTGGTGCTGGAAGCGGGACTGGCGAAATCCGGCGGCGAGGCGCGCCGCCATATCCGCGGCAACGCGATCAAGCTGAACGACAGGCCGGTGAAGGAAGAGACGCAGAAGATCGGCAGCGCCGATCTCGGCACCGACGGCCGCCTGCGCCTCAGCTTCGGCAAGAAGCAGCACGTGCTGATCGAGGCGGCGTAAAGCTAAAGCCTGGATGGCCGGATCAGGCCCGGCCAGACTTTGATTCAGCTCAAGGAACGATCCGCGCGCGCGTCGTGTAATACCCGCCCAGACGCGCCGCGCCAGGCGCGCCATCGGAGGGCCCCATCATGGCAGCGAAACAGGCGAAAACCCGTCGCCGCGCGGCTGGACGCGCGGATATCACCCCCGGCAGCGCCGCAGACGGCCTGCAGACCGGGGAACAGGCACGCCGCCAGGCCGAGCGGCTGCAATCGGTGCAGACCCGTCTGCTCGACATCTACAGCAGCTTCATGACGCACTGGCTGCAGCGGCGGCAGAGCGCGGCCCAGGCTGCCCTGGACGCAGCGCAGCGCGCCCTGGCCGACGGCGACCGTCCGGCCACGCTGCCGCAGATCTACGGCGAGTGGATGCAGGGCAGCCTCGAGCGCATCGCCGCCGATATCCGGGAATGCCAGGAATGCGGCAGCGAGATCATCGCCACGATGCAGGACAGCCTGCCGCTGCCGGATCGCGAATTGCAGGGCGAAGACGCCCGCTGAGCCGCTTCAGGGCGAGACGCGCTCCTCCGGAATGGCCGGACGCTCCACGCCATCCGAGCCGCTTTCCGGCGTCGCCGCGGTTTCCGGCGCCTGGAAGATGCGGCGCAGGAATCCCGGCGCGATGGCCGACAACGGATTGACGGTGAACTGCGGATCGTTGCGCGGACCCGAGACGGCGAAATTGACGCCGATGATGCCGTCGCCGACGAAGATGTCGCCCAGCACCGGGATCTTGCCCAGGATCGTGTTCAGCACGAAGGCGGGCACGGCCGTGCCATTGACGCTGATATGGTCGGTGTGGTTGTTGACGGTGCCCTCGAAAGTGATGCCGATCTGCGGGCCGCGCAGGCGCGACGGCTTGATCGTCAGGACGCCGTCCTTCTGCTCGAAGGGCACGTCGCCCTTCTCGAACAGGATGCCCTCGCCCGACAGCAGCGCGCCGAGACCGGTGAAGGAGCCGGCGCCGAACAGCCGCGCCAGGAACGGCGCCTTCACCGCGCGCACGTCCAGCATCACCATGCGGCCGCTGAGCGGCTGGCCCGGCTGCGCATCGTCGTAGCGGCCGAGCACTTCCATCCGGCCGCCCTGCATGTCGGTGATGCCGAGCAGATGCAGCACCGCCCCGGCATTGTCGGAGCGCAGTTCCAGCTTGCGGCCATCGAGCTGCGGCCCGATCGTCAGCGTCATGCCGCCGGTCTTCGCGAAGCCGCCGGTCAGGCTCACGGTTTCCAGCCGCGTCGGCTCGCGCCGGACGCTGACCGAGAGATTGCGCATCTCCAGATCCGTTTCGACCACGGCCTCGTCGAAGCGCAGGTCCAGCGCCAGGCGCGGTTTCGTCGCCGGCGCTCCGCCGGGCTGCGCAGCTGGAGCCGCCACATCGCTGCCCATCGCATCCTTGATGAAGGGACGCAGGTCGTAGCGTTTGCCGCGCAGCTCGATCTGCCCGTCACCGGCGGCGTTGAAGCTGATTTTGCCAGTGACGTCGTTGTCGTCATGGCGGAACTCGGCGATGTCGGCCGACCAGCCACCGCCCTGCGGCAGCACCGCCTTCGCTTTGAGGCTGAGCTGCGGGCCCTTCACCTCGATCAGGTCGAAGCGCACCGGCTGGCCGGTTTTGGTGCGGATCTGCACCCTGCCTTGTGCCGCCTGTCCGGCCGGCTTGGTGAAATGCGCGTCGGCGATGTCGAACACCGTCTCGGTAAAATCGAACTCGCCGTTGACCACCGTCTCGCCGCCGCGGCGCTCCTCGATCTCCAGCGAGGCCTGCGCCGGCCCGTCGATATAGGGCGCGAGCGGATAGCCGAGCGCCGCGCGCTGCGCCTCGTCAATGCTGCCCTTCAGGCGGTAGCGCGCCTGCACCGCAGCCCTGGCGCTGAATTCCTGCCGCCAGGCCAGCTGCAGCGGCACACCGTTCAGCACGGCATTGCCGCTGCCGTCGAGCCCGTTGGTATCGACCTTCAGCTTCATTTCGCCCTGGCTCAGCTCATAACGGTTGAGCAGACCGGCCATGCTCAGGTTTTTCAGGTCGGCTTCCGCCGTGACGCCGACATCCTCCACCTTGAGGCTGGCGACCAGTGGGAAGCGCAGGCGGAAGCGCACGGTGGCGTCGCCACCGACGCTGGCCGGCTTGATTCCCAGTCGCGAGGGAAAACCGAGCGGTTTCTGGTCGAGCAGCGCCAGCACGTCCCTGCCCGTGCCGCGTACCTGCGCGCTGATGTCGGTCTGCTGCTTCTCGGCCTGCAGGCTGAGAATCTTCACCACGCCGCTGCCGAGTTGCAGCGGCCCGGCCTTCGCGCTCTCGACATGCAGCTCGAAATCCTCGGCATCCATCGACGCCTTGCCCTTCGCCTCCGACAGCTTCGTCATCGGCGTAAGGTAGTCGACCTCGAGTCCCCCGAAGGTGAAATCGAGCTTCAGCGCCTCGCGCGGCATCGGCTCGGCGCCGTCCAGCATCGCCGGCGTGAGTTTCGCAGCGAACCGGCCGCTCTGGACCTCGCCCTTCCTGATGTTGGTCACCACCCAGTCGCGGGCATTCTGCGCCATGCCCTGCGGCCAGTAGAGCGCCAGGGCATCGGTGGCGAGACCGGAAAATTCCCCTTGCACGTCGAGGGAGAAGCGGTTGCGCGCCTCCTCGATCACGTTCCCGGCGAACGCGAGACGGAAGCCGTCGGCCATCGCGATCTCGGCCTGCTCCAGTACCAGTACGCCGTCGGCCGCGGCGATCAGCCCTCTGAAGGCCGCCGATTCCATCTGCAGCGGCGCAGCGAACAGTTCCGGCGCCTCGATGCTGCCGGCAGCGGCGGCGAGATCGAAACCGAGATCGAGCTGCCGGCCATCCTCGGTCACGGTGAGCATCAGGTTGCCGGAGAGCGGCGCGCGGACATAGGACAGCGGCGCGAGTTCGGGCACCACGTCGGCGAAATCCGACGGTTCGACATTGCCGAAGCCGAGGACCACGCGCGCAGATCGGTCGCTGGCTGCGTAATCGGCGTCGACCTTGAGTTCGACCTGACGGCCGCGCCAGTCGAGGCTGCCCGAGGCGGTGGCGAAGACATGCCCCTCGCCGCGCTGGAGCACGATCTGCGCGCCGGGCACGACCCAGCGCTGGTCGAGCCGCCAGTCCTCCAGCAGCAGCCGCTCGGTGAGAATGGACACCGTCTCGAGCTGGCCGAAGGGGTCGTCCAGGCTGCGCTCGCGCGACAGCAGTTCGAAGGCCGCCGCGAACAGCCGGGCTTCCGAACCGTCCACCGCGGACGGATCCTCCATCACCGCGCCGTCCTGCGCCTCGGGCGCCGCTGCCACGCCATCCTCCTCGGCGCTGCCGATCAGGAACTTTCCCGAGGCGTCGCGGACCAGGCGGGCCTGGACGCCGCTGATATGCAGATAGCGTGGCGCGATCACGCCGCGCAGCAGCGCCCTGCCGCTCAGCCCCATGTCGATGTTCGGCACCTCGAGGCCGACTCTTTCGCCCTTGATCTGGTAGCGCACGTTGAACAGCCGCAGTCGCAGACTCTCGTCGCGCTCGGACCAGGCCAGCACGACGTCGTCCATCTCGGCATTGATGCCGAGCTGCGGGACGGTCAGGGCCTCCCGGATATAGGGAATCAGGAAGTCGAGCGAGACCGGTCCCTGGGCAACGCGCCAGGCGAGGAAGCCGGCAAGAATGGCAAGGGTCGCCAGCACGGCCATCACCGTGCGCACCAGCAACCGACTCCACCGCAGCATCGCCCTGTTGTCCTCACATCATCCGGTCGTGGACGCCGCGGCCGAAGCCGGATCTGACCCACTGGCTTGACCCTTCGGCAACTTTAGCCGAACTTCGCGAACTGCACGAGAGAGACGCCATGTCCGACCCCGCCGTTCCATCACCTTTGCCGGACTGGCGCCGCCTGCCGCCGCCCTTCGACCGCGATGCGGTGGGGCTCGGCTTCGATGCCTGGTCGGCGGTCATCGCCGAGCTTGAGGACCGGTCCCGGGCCAGGGCACTCGCCGGGCTGGCCGCGAAGGGGAACGGAAAGGCGCTGCTGACCGCCCTGTTCGGCAATTCGCCCTACCTCACCCAGCTCGTGCTGAACGAGCCCGACATGGTGAATCTGCTGCTGGAATATGGCCCCAATGCGGCGGTCGACCAGGCCATGGCGGCACTGCGCGAGGCTGCCCGCACGTCGGCGGAACCGGCAGACCTGGCCGCGCCGCTGCGCCGGAACAAGCGGCGGATCGCGCTGGCCATCGCGGTGGCCGACATCACGGAGTTCTGGCCGCTGACGCAGATCACCGGCGCGCTGAGCGATTTCGCGGCGCTGAGCGTGGATGCCGCCATGACGGTGCTGCTGCGCGAGGCCGCCGCCCGCGGCGAGCTGGAGCTGCCCGCGCCCGAGGATGACCCCTGCCGCGGTTCGGGCTTCGTCGCCCTCGGCATGGGCAAGCTCGGCGCGCGCGAGCTGAACTACTCCAGCGATATCGACCTGATCATGCTCTATGACCAGGAGGTCACGCGCTACACCGGCCGCCGCTCGGCGCTCGAGGCCTTCATCCGCATGACGCAGCAGATGGTGCGGCTGCTCAGCGAGCGTACCGAGGACGGCTACGTCTTCCGCACCGACCTGCGGCTGCGCCCCGATCCGGGCTCGACGCCGGTAGTGCTCTCCATGGCCGCGGCCGAGACCTATTACGAAAGCTTCGGCCAGAACTGGGAACGCGCCGCGATGATCAAGGCACGGCCGGTCGGCGGCGATATCGACGCGGGCAAGGGCTTCCTGCAGCGCCTGACACCCTATGTATGGCGCAAGAATCTCGATTTCGCCGCGATCGAGGACATCCAGTCGATCAAGCGGCAGATCCATGCCCACAAGGGCCATGCCCGGATCGCGGTGGCGGGCCACAACATCAAGCTGGGTCGCGGCGGCATCCGCGAGATCGAGTTCTTCGCCCAGACCCAGCAGCTGATTTCCGGCGGCCGCGACACCCGTCTGCGGCCGCCCGCCACCTGCGACGCGCTGCGCGCGCTGGTCGCCACCGAACGGCTGGACCAGGCGGCCTGCGACGAGCTGATCGAGGATTACGAATATCTGCGCAAGGTGGAGCACCGGCTGCAGATGATCGGCGACGAGCAGACCCATACCCTGCCCGAGGACGAGCGCGGGCTTGCGCATCTCGCCTGCTTCCTCGGCGAGGCCGATGCCGAGGCCTTCCGGCAGAAGCTGCGCAGCACGCTGGAGCGGGTGAAACGCCACTATGACGGCCTGTTCGCGGAGGCGACGTCGCTGGGCAGCGAGAGCGGCAGTCTGGTCTTCACCGGCACCGACGACGACCCCGAAACGCTGAAGACGCTGAGCAGCCTCGGCTTCAGCGACCCGTCTGAAATCGCAGCGATGATCCGCGGCTGGCATTTCGGCCGTTACCGCGCCATGCGCTCGGAGCGCGCCCGCGAGAAGCTGACGGCGATCATGCCGCAGCTGCTGGAATGCTTCTCGCGCACCGGCTCGCCCGACGTGGCGATCCGCCGCTTCGACCATTTCCTCAGCGGCCTGCCGGCCGGCGTGCAGCTCTTCTCGCTGCTGCAGGCCAATCCCGCCGTGCTGGATACCCTGGCGGAAGTGCTGGCCGCGGCGCCGCAGCTGGCGGAAACGCTGGCGCAGAACAGTGCCCGCTTCGACAGCCTGCTGGAATATGCCACCCATGCGCCCGTCTTCGAGGCCGAGGCGCTGGACGCCAGCCTGAAGCGGCAGCTTTCGGCGGCGCGCGACTTCCAGGACGTACTGGATTGGACCCGGCGCTGGACCGCGGAGCACAAGCTGCAGATCGGCATCGCGCTGCTGCGCGGCACGATGAACGGCGAGGCCGCCGGCCATGCCCTCAGCCTCATTGCCGATGTCGTGCTCTGCGAGCTGCTGTCGCATGTGACAAAGGAGTTCGAGGCGCAGCATGGCCGGATCCGCAACGCGAAGGTGGCGCTGCTCGGCTTCGGCCGGCTCGGCAGCCGCGAGCTCACACTGGAATCCGATCTCGACCTGGTGCTGATCTTCGACTGCCCGGCTAATGCCGGGCAATCCAGCGGCACGCGGCCGCTGACGCCGGGCCTGTATTTCGCACGGCTCTGCCAGCGCTTCATCAACGCGGTGACCGCGATGACCGGCGAAGGCCGGCTGTACGAGGTCGACATGCGGCTGCGGCCCAGCGGCGGCGCCGGCCCGATCGCCATCAGTTTCGACGCCTTCGCCGAATACCAGCGCAGCGAAGCTTGGACCTGGGAGCATATGGCGCTGACGCGGGCACGCACGATCTGCGGCCCTGCCGCCTTCCGGGGCAAGCTGGAAAAGCTGCGGCTCGAGGTGCTGAAGCAGCCGCGCGACGCCGACCGGCTGCTCGCCAATGTCGCCAGCATGCGCGCGCGCATGGCGGCGGCGCAGAAGAGCCCGGTGCCGCTGTGGGACCTGAAGCTGCAGCGCGGTGGCCTCGTCGACCTTGAGTTCGTCGTGCAGTATCTCCTGCTGCGTCATGGCGCCGGGAAGCCGGCGATCCTGCAGAGCAATCCGCGCCAGGCGCTCGCAGCCATCGCGAAGGCGAAGCTGCTGGATGCGAAGACGGCTGCCCTGCTGAGCGATGCGGCCGATTTCTACGCCACCCTGCTCGGCGTGACGCGGCTGGCCGGCAAGGACGAAGCCACCGATCCCGAACGCTGGCCGCCGGCCCTGCGCCTGCGCCTGCCGAAGCTGGTCGGCGAGCCCGATCTCGATGCCGTGACGGCGCGTCTTGCCGCCACACAGAAAGCCGTGCATGAGATTTTCCAGAGCCTGATCGAGACACCCGCGGCGCCGCATCTGGCGCTGGCGGATTCTCTCAGCGCGCAGCAGGAGACATCCGGAGAACCGTCATGAGCAAAAGCAGCAAGAGCAAGGAACTCGAAGTCGGCGACAAGGCGCCGGCCTTCACCCTACCCACCGATGGCGGCGGCAAGGTCTCGCTGAGCGAACTGAAGGGCAAGCCGGTGGTGCTGTACTTCTATCCGAAGGACGACACGACCGGCTGCACGAAGGAAGCCCTCGACTTCTCGGCCGCCAAGGCGAAGTTCGACCGGCTCGGCGCGGTGGTGATCGGCTGCTCGCGCGACTCGGTCGCCAGCCACGACAAGTTCAAGACCAAGCACAAGCTGAAGCTGACGCTCGCGGCCGACGAAACCGGGAAGGTGACCGATTCGTACGGCGTGTGGGTCGAGAAAAGCCTCTACGGCCGCAAATACATGGGGATCGAGCGCGCCACCTTCCTGATCGGGCCCGACGGGCGAATCGCGGCGATTTGGCGGAAGGTGAAAGTGCCGGGTCATGTCGACTCCGTGCTGAAGGCGATTCAGGCCCTAAGAGAATCAAGAGCTTGCCATGCTTACCCACACCCTGTGGATAACCGACGCGACATCCCGTAAGTATGTGTTCGGGCGAGTTTTTTTGCTCTATGCAGGTGATTCTTCCTTGCGTTTACCAAGTTAAATAAGCCCTAATCAGCCCCGGAGTTTTGGCGAGCGGAACAGCAACAGTTGGGGGGCTGAGTGACGCGACGCGCGAGACGGCAATGGCGGGAGTTGCGCGACCGCCTGTTTCCGGAAAGACAGATCATTTTCCGCAGTCGGGGCGACGTGCGTTACATCGCCCTGTCGACGCGGAGCCAGCTGCTGCTGGCGACCGGCACCGTCCTGTTTGCCGGCTGGATCGGTTATTCCTCCGTGAACGTCTTCTACCGCGACGCGATGCTGGAAGCCCGTGACCGCCGCATTGCCGAGCTGAGCCTCGCCTACGACCGCCTCGCCGCCGATTTCAGCAAGACCCAGGAAAACTTCGTCGTCGCCTCGCGCGACCTCGAGGAGCGCTACAACCGCCTCTACGAGATGGCGACGCAGCAGCGCGGCACGGCCATGGGTGAAGGCGGCGCCGATCCGAAGGTAACCGTCCTGCCGAAGGACAAGCCCGCCCTGCCGACCGCCGTCGCCACCGCCGATCCCGTGGTCGCGGAACCGAAACCGGCCGCGGAGCGCGTGACCGAGAATCCGGCCGAGCCCGCCCCGGCAGTGGCTGACAAAACGACCGCCGAGAAGACCGCGGCCGAAGAGTCGGCCCCGCAGCAGGTCGCCACGCTGGATGCGAAGGTCGAGCCGGCGGAGGACGCCGCAGCGCCGGTCGAAGACCTCGAGGCCATGCTGCGCGAGTCGAAGGTCAAGCCACCGGTTCCGGCGGTGAAGCCGCGCGAGATCGAAAGCCGGCTGCTCGCCGTGCGCGGCCGCCAGCGCGAGTTGCTGGACGAACTGGCGCAGCGCACCGAGAAGAGCGTCGCGGCGATGGAGAAGGCCCTGGCGCGCACCGGACTGGATCTGGCAGGCATGCTGGGCCGCGCGGCCGAAGCGCGCGCCGATGTCGGCGTCGGCGGGCCGCTGCGCGCGCTGGGCATGAACGAGCGCGAGACGACCGGCGTGGCGCTGGCCTCAGCCGACGACACCGTCGCCCGCGACATGGCCAATCTGGAAGACAAGCTCGGCCGCTGGGGCGAACTGATGGCACTGGCGCAGCGCCTGCCGCTCGCCGTCCCGATGCAGGGCGAAGCGGATATCTCGAGCAATTTCGGCCGTCGTCTCGACCCCTTCACCAAACAGTGGGCCTTCCATGCCGGCATCGACTATATCGGCCCGTACCGCGCGCCGGTGATGGCGACGGCGCCGGGCGTAGTGGTCTTCTCGGGCCGCAAGGGCCCCTATGGCCGCACGGTCGAGATCGATCACGGCCTGGGCATCAAGACGCGCTACGCGCATCTGAGCTCGATCAGCGTGAATACCGGCGAGGTGGTTGCCTTCGGCAAGACGGTGGGCACCATGGGCTCGACCGGCCGCAGCACCGGACAGCATCTCCACTACGAAATCCTGCTCGACGACGAACAGATCGACCCGAGCAAATTCATCGAGGCTGGCTATCATGTTTTCAAGCAGCAAGAAAACCACTCCGCCGCCCGCTAAGCAGGCGCCGCCCTCCATTCTTTCCGCCGGTCTGGTGGTGAATGGCGACCTCAACTGCGATGGCGAGATGCAGATCGACTGCCTGGTGAATGGCGACGTCACCGCGGTACGGCTGGCCATCGGCGAGAATGCCAGGGTGACCGGCGAGGTTATGGCCGAACATCTGCTGATCCGCGGCGAGGTGATCGGCCGCATCCGCGCCAAGTCGGTGGAACTCGACCGCACCGCCAAGGTGCGCGGCGACATCTGGCACGAACTGCTTTCGATCGCGGCCGGCGCCAAGATCGAAGGCCTGTGCAAGTTCGTCGAGAATCCGCGCGAGGCTGCCAAGCTGAGCGTCGTCGAAACCGCCGAACCGGCCACCAAGGCGATCAAGGCAACCGGCGACCTGCCGCTGCCCAGCCTCGCCCGCGCCGCCACGAGCTGATACGATCCCCCGGCGTCGTCACGAACCGGGCGGCGCAATCCGCCTGAACCCTGACTTATGGATGCCGCGATGAGTCTCGTTCTTCACACCATTATCTGCAGTACCCGCCCCGGCCGCGTCGGCCTGCCCGTCGCGCAATGGTTCCACGGCGTGGCCAGCAAGCATGAGGCATTCGATGCCAGGCTGGTCGACCTGGCGGAATTCAACCTGCCGATCTACGACGAGCCGAAGCATCCCACACTGCAGCAGTACGAGCACGAGCACACGAAACGCTGGAGCGCGAGCGTCGCCGCCGCCGACGCCTTCGTGTTCGTCACGCCGGAATACAATTTCGGCCCGCCACCCTCGCTGGTGAACGCGCTGAACTACGTCTACAGGGAATGGAACTACAAGCCCGCCGCCTTCGTCAGCTATGGCGGCGTCTCCGGCGGCATCCGCGCGGTGCAGATGGAAAAGCACACGCTCACCACGCTGAAGATGATGCCGATCCTGGAAGCAGTGATGATTCCGATGGTGGCGCAGCATATGGAGAACGGCCGCTTCATGGCCAAGGAGATCCATGAGACCTCCGCCACCGCGCTGCTCAACGAGCTGGCCCGCTGGGCCGCCGCGCTCAAGCCGATGCGTTCGGGCGTCTAAGGCTCAGAACCGTCCCTCCCGCAGGAACCGGATCACTGCCGCGATCACCCCGTCGTCGGCGGGCATGAAGGTGTGGCCGACATCGAGCGTCAGGATGGCCGTTGCGCCCTCCAGACGCGCGGAATCGCATTCCACCGTACCGTCGCTGTCCTCCGTCGCGCCATGCAGGCGGTTGATCCAGGCGCTGGGATTGAGCGGATCGAAGCGCCGCGTGCCGACGATCACACCGGTTTCCAGCGGTGGCCGGCCGATCGAGGCCAGCCAGGGCGCGTCGCGGTAGAGCTCACGGGCGCAGCGCCCCAGCAGGCCGGGCAGCGCGCGCGTCCAGCCCTTCGCCTGCAGCCGCGTGACGGAGAGCGCGCCGCGGTTGGGCACGCCGAGCAGCACCAGCCGGCCGCAGGGAAAAGGCGGCGTCTCGCACAAAGCCGCGCGCAGGATCAGCCCGCCGAGAGAATGACCGACGAAATGCGTCCGCGGCGCGGGATCGAGGCCGGCGCAGAAGGCGCGAAACTGCGCCACCAGTTCGGCGAAGCCGTACCGCCGGCTCGAATATCCATGATTGATGACATGGTAGCCTTCGCGACGAAGCGCAGCAGCCATGCGCGCCATGCTGCGCCGCGTGCGCGACAGGCCGTGCAGGAGAATGACGCGGTCGGGCGGCGTCTCGTTGCCCTCGCCCTCCCGCTTCGCGGGTCCTTCCCTCCCCTGCATCCGGGAGAGGGCCGGGGCGAGGGTATTCACGCCCGCTTACGCCGCCTTGTCGCCGCCGACTTTGGCGGCGAGCTGCGCGGCCATGAACTGGTCGAGATCGCCATCCAGCACGCCCTGGGTGTCGCTGGTCTCCAGCTCGGTGCGCAGGTCCTTCACCATCTGGTAGGGATGCAGCACATAGGAGCGGATCTGGTGACCCCAGCCGATGTCCGTCTTGGAGTCGAACGCCGCCTGCTTCTCCGCCTCGCGCTTCTGCAGTTCGCGCTCATAGAGGCGCGCCTTCAGCATCTTCATCGCCTCGTCGCGGTTGCGGTGCTGCGACTTGTTGGTCTGGCAGGCCACCACGATGCCGGTCGGGATATGCGTGATACGCACGGCCGAGTCCGTCTTGTTGACGTGCTGGCCGCCGGCGCCCGAGGCGCGGTAGGTGTCGACGCGCAGATCCTTATCCAGCACCTCGATCTCGATCGTGTCGTCGATCACCGGGTAGGCGCCGACAGAGGCGAAGCTGGTGTGCCGCCGCGCGTTGGAATCGAAGGGCGAAATGCGCACCAGACGGTGCACGCCGCTCTCGTTCTTCAGCCAGCCATAGGCATTCGGGCCGATGACCTTGATGGTGGCCGACTTGATGCCGGCCTCCTCGCCCTCGCTCTCTTCCTGGAACTCGACCTTGTAGCCCTTGCGCTCGGCCCAGCGCACGTACATGCGCAGCAGCATCGAGGCCCAGTCCTGGCTCTCGGTGCCGCCGGCGCCGGCATGCACTTCGAGGAAGCTGTCATTGCCGTCGGCCTCGCCCGACAGCAGGCTTTCCAGCCGCGCCTTGGCCACCTCGTCGCGCAGGGCCTCGATGGCGCCTTCGGCCTCCGCGACGATGCCCGCGTCGCCCTCGGCTTCGCCCAATTCGATCAGTTCGATATTGTCGGCAAGCGCCTGTTCCAGCCGGCGCTGCGTGCCCACGGCACGGTCGAGCCGGTTGCGCTCGCGCATCAGCGCCTGCGCCTCGGCCGGGTTGTCCCAAAGAGTGGTGTCTTCGGCCCTGGCGTTCAGTTCCTCAAGTCTCTTGACTGCGTTATCCCAGTCAAAGAGACCTCCTCAGCAGTCCGAGCGACTGCTGGATTTCGTCGGCCATCGCCCTGATTTCGGCGCGCATCTGCTTAATTCCCGGTACTGAAAACTGCGGGCCGGACCATACGGATTCCGGCCGGTTTCGTCAAATAGCCCAATCTCGTCACCCCCGCGCCTGCTTCACCAAGCTGCGCATGGCTTCCAGCGGAATGGCGCCGGGCACCAGTTCCTCGCCGATCACGAAGCCTGGCGTGCCCTGGATGCCGAGCTTGCCGGCGAGTTCGTGATTGGCGCGCAGGACCTGCTCCACCTTCGGCGCCGTCATGTCGGCCTTCAGCTTGGTGACGTTCAGGCCGGCCTCGCGCGCCATGCGGAAGATCTCGGCTTCGGAGAACTGGCCGCGATGACTCATCATCGCATTGTGGAAGGCAAGATACTTGCCGCCCTTGTCCTGTTCGAGGGCGGCGACGGCGGCGCGCGAGGCGACCAGGCTTTCCGGCCCCAGCACCGGAAGTTCCTTGAGCACCAGCCGCACCTTGCTGTCCTCCTTCAGCAGCGCCTGCAGGGAGGGATGCACCTGCTTGCAGTAACCGCAGCGGTAATCGAAAAACTCGACGATGGTGACGTCGCCCTTCGGGTTGCCGGCCACATAGGAATGGCTGTCGTTGAAGAGTTCGCCGCGGTTGGCGGCGATGGCGGCGCGGGCCGTCTGGGAAGCCTGGGCCTCCTGCTTTTCCTCCAGCGCCTGCATTGCTTCGATCAGGATTTCCGGATTGGTGACCAGCACCTCGCGGACCAGCCGCTCGATGGCCGCCTTCTGCTCCGGGGTGAAAGGCTGCTGCTGCGCCGCGGCCGGCAGGGCGAAGCAGGCCAGAAACGGCAGAAGAGCGAGAAGACGAAATGACATCTGTATCTTTCCTGTTGCGGTGAAAAATGGTGATCAGCGATTGCGCTGCAGCCGGCGTTCATCCTTGGCGGCGGAGATGATGTCCTGGGCGCGCAGCCAGCCGGGACTGCCCTCCTTCATCAGCCGCGCCGCCCGCTCGGCCTGGCCCTGGGCATCGCGCAGGGCATTGAGTACGAGATAGCGTTCGGCCGACGCCAGCGACGCCATGCCGATGTCGCCGGTACGGCCATAGGCGGTGGCCAGCTGCTGCCAGGCAGCGGCGTTGTCGGGCTCGCGCAGGGTCACCTGCTTGAGGATACCGATCGCCTCCTCGAGCCGGCTGTCGTCTTCCAGCGCGACGAGGCGCTGGGCGACACCGAAAGCGATCAGCGGCTCGCCCGGCGCCAGGCGGTAAGCCTCCTGCGACGGCGGCAGAGAGTCTGCTACCCGGCCCATGTTCAGCAGGATGTCGGCCTTCAGTTCGCGGAAGAACGGGTCGTTGGGATAATCGGCAATCAGCCGGTCGGTCTCGGTCAGGGCGCGATTGAAGTCCAGCGCGCGGAAATAGGCAAAGGCCCGCGCGTAGCGGCCATAGAGGGATGTATCGGTTTCCGGATACTTGCGGAGGGTAACGGAAAGCCCCTCGAGATAGCCGACCAGCTTGGCCTGCATGCGCTTGAAGCGCTCGATATTCTCCGGCGTGTCCTTCGCATCGCGTGCCGCCGAGCGAGCATTGCGCGATTCCAGGGCGGCGACGCGCTCCGGCGTCATCGGGTGGGTGCGCGCATAGGGATCCTGCCGCGTGGAATGCAGCAGGTCCTGCTGACCGAGGATCTGCAGGAACTCGATCAGGCCCGAGGCGCTCTGGCCGGTCTGTTCGAGGTAGCCGGCGCCGGACTGGTCGGCGGCCGATTCCTGGCTGCGGGTGAAGGCGAGAAAGCTGCGCTCGGCCAGATGCTGGCCGCCCAGCACGGCCGCCATGGCGGCGTCGCCCGACCCGGCCACGGCGGCGGCGGCGCCGAACAGCATCGAGAGGATCATCGCCGTGGTGGCGTCCTCGATCGCGCCGCCCATCCGGGCGAGATGGCCGCCGGCGATATGGGCGATTTCATGGGCCAGCACACCGATCACCTGGGCCGGCCGCTCGGCGCGGATCAGCAGTCCGGTATTGATGAAAATCCGCTGGCCGCCGGCCACGAATGCGTTCAGCACCCGGTCGTTGACCAGATGCACGGTAATGGCGTCGTTGTTCAGTCCGGCGGCCGCGAAGAGTGGCGCGGCATAGGCCCTGATGGTATTTTCGATCTCGGCGTCGCGCACCAGAGAGGCGCCGCGGCGCTGGGCCTCGGCGGCGGTCGGCAGGACCGTCGCGAGCACCATCAGCAGGATGCAGCCGACAGCGAGAATGGAACGGATGAAGGACCAGCGAAAGGCCATGGCGGAGTATTGTCCCAGCGGGCTGGCCCTGCAACGCCGGCAAGGCTCCGGTAAGTCCGTATTAGGTAGGCACAGCCATGCCATGCGTCAATGCGCACTGGTTGTCCTCACGGGCATGTTCCTCGCCGCATGCTCGAAATCCGACGGAATCCAGTCTCCCACCGCGCCCGGATCGATCGATTTCGTGAAGGGCTTCATCGGCGGCGTCGCTGCCGACGAGCCCCGCGCAGCGCTGGTGGCACGCGACATCCTGTCGGCCGGCGGCTCGGCCGCCGACGCGGCGGCTGCAGCCGCGCTCACCTATGCCGTCACCTATCCCTCCGGCGGCGGACTGGGCGCGGGCGGTGTCTGCATCGCCAGCGACACCAACCGCAAACGCGCCGAGACGATCGAATTTCCCGCCCTCGCCGCCAAGGCCGGTGGTCCCATCGCCATGCCGGCACTGGTGCGCGGCATCGGCCTGCTGCAGGGCCGTCACGGCAAGCTGCGCTGGGAAGCCGTGGTAGCGCCGGCCGAACAGCTGGCGCGCTTTGGCGAGAATGCCAGCCGCGCCTTCGTCCGCGCGGCGACGGATGCCCAGCCGCCGGTGGTCGGCGATCCGGCCCTGGCTACGCTTTTCGCCGCGCGCACCGGCGTGCCGGTGGAAGGCGAGCGGCGCAGCCAGCCGCAGCTCGCCGCCGTGCTGGCGCGCCTGCGGGCTGCCGGTCCCTCCGACTTCTACCAGGGCGCCCTGGCGCAGCAGGTGGCGGCCGATATCACCGCGGCCGGCGGCGGCATCACGCCGGACGAGTTGCGCGCCTACAGCGCCGGCATCGGCAAGCCGATCGAAGTGCCCTTTGCCGAGAACATGACCATCTATGCCTCGAACAATCCCGGCGGCGGTGCGGTTGCCGCCTGGCTGATCGAGCAGAGTTTCGAGAAGGGCCTGCTGATCGGCTCCGACAGCTTCAGCCGGGAGAAGTTCGTCTCCAGCCTCGGCCAGGCATATCGCGGGCTGGACGGCGCGCCGATGCGCGGCTACGGCTCCAGCAGCGTCGCGGTGCTCGACCGCGACGGCAAGGCGGTGGCCTGCACCTTCTCCATGGGCCCCGCTTTCGGCGCGCGCAGGCTGGGTCGTGAAACCGGCATCCTGTTTGCCGCCGCGCCGGGCACGCCGGGCGACGAAACGCCGTACATGACCGCCATGATCGGCATCAACACCCGGGTTGCGCAGAGTTTCGTCGCGGCCGCCTCCACCGGCGGCGCGCCCGCGCCCGCGGCCGCCGCGCAGAGCGTGCTGGAAGCGGTTCTGGGCAAGAGCAAGCAGGACAGCGCCCCGGCCGCACTCGCGCAGCCGCGCCTGCTGCAGTTCGGCAGCCAGGCGCCACTGCTGCATGAGCCCGGCGCGGATCCCGCCCTGCTTGCCGCGATGCGCAGCCGCGGCACGGCCCTCAGCGAGACTTCAGGGCTTGGCCGCGTCAATCTCGGCTATTGCAGCGCAGGTCTGCCGCGCGCACCGGGAAGCTGCAGCTTCGCCGCCGACCGCCGCGGCTTCGGTCTCGCCACGGGACTGAATTTCTGAACCGTATTGTTCCAAGCGTCATTACCGGAGTGAGCGTGATGTCCCCGTCCCTGCAGCCGTCCAAGCGCGGCGCCATCGATCCCTTCTATGTCATGGAGGTGATGAAGGCCGCCGCCGAACGCGAGGCCGCCGGCGGTGACGTCATCCATATGGAAGTCGGCCAGCCTTCCACGCCGGCGCCGCGTGCCGCCATCGCCGCCGCCGTCGCCGCCGCGCAGCGCGAGCCGCTCGGCTACACCCTGGCGCTCGGCGTACCGCAGCTCCGCGAGGCGATCGCAAAGCATTACCGTGACTATTACGGGCTGGCGGTTCCGGCGGAACGCATAATCGTCACCACTGGCTCTTCGGCCGGCTTCCTGCTCGCCTTCCTCGCCGCCTTCGATGCCGGCGACAAGGTGGCGCTGGGCGAGCCCGCCTATCCCGCCTACCGCAACATCCTCAAGGGCGTGAATCTCGAACCGGCGATGATCGTTACCGAGATGGCAACGCGCTTCCAGCCGACGCCCGCCGACATCCAGAAGCAGGCGCCGGATGCGAAGGGCGTGCTGGTGGCGAGCCCGGCCAATCCGACCGGCACCATGCTGGGCGAGGCAGAAATGAAGGCGCTGGTGGACGATTGCGCGGCGAAGAGCCGCTGGCTGATCGTCGACGAGATCTATCATGGCATCACCTATCACGGCCGCGCCCAGTCGGTGCTGGCACTCACCGACCAGGCGATCGTGATCAACAGCTTCTCGAAATATTTCTCGATGACCGGCTGGCGGCTCGGCTGGATGGTGGTGCCCGAGATCCTGCTGCGGCCGATCGAATGCCTGATGCAGAATCTCTACATCTCCTCGCCCGGCATCAGCCAGGTCGCCGGCATCGCGGCGCTCTCGGCCTATGACGAACTGGAGCAGAATGTCGCGCGCTATGCGAAGAACCGCGAGATCCTGCTGAACGAACTGCCGCAGGCCGGCTTCGACCGCCTGGCGCCGGCGGACGGCGCCTTCTACATCTATGCCGATATCAGCCGCTTCACCAACGACGCGAACGACTTCTGCAAGCGCATGCTGGCCGAGACCGGTATTGCCGCCACGCCGGGGATCGATTTCGACCGCGGCCGCGGTCATTACTTCATGCGTTTCTCCTTCGCCGGCGCGACCGACCGCATGAGCGAGGCGGCGAAACGGCTGAAGGCCTGGGCGAAGTAATCTCTCGTTCGTCATGCCCGGCCTGGTGCCGGGTATCCGCAACTTGCCCCGACATACGAGACGTGATGCTCCGGTGACCATCGGCGGGCGCCGGAACTTTTACCGTTTCGACGCGGTTGCAGCTTCGGGATCCGGAGGACGGCGATGCGCATCCACCACCTGAGCTGCGGGACCATGTGTCCGTGGGGCGGGAATCTGATGTTCGGGCCGGAAACCGATCCGAAGCTG
>NZ_DATGQG010000066.1:0-15637 GCF_035304305.1 Ferrovibrio sp. | reverse complement strand
CCTCTTCCGCAGACAACCGCGGCGCGCCCACCATCTGCCCTACTGCACGATGGTCGATGGCAGCCACAGGATCAGCGCGGGGAACATCGCCAGCAGGAGAATGACCAGCATATGCGCCAGCACATGCGGCGCGACGCCGATAAAGATATCCTTCACCGGGATCTTCGAATACGCCGCCACCACATAGACATTCAGCCCGACAGGCGGCGTCACCAGGCCGACCTCGGCGGTGATGATCACGATGATGCCGAACCAGATCGGATCGAAACCCAGGGCAGTCACCACCGGCAGGACGATGGGGACAGTGAGGAACAGGATCGCCACCTGATCCAGAAAGCAGCCGAGCACCAGGTACAGCAGGACGATCAGCGCGAAGATAACCCAGCGCGAGACGTCCAGATCCGCCACATAGGATACCAGATCCTGGGTGAATCCGGTCAGCGTGAAATAATAGCCGAATACCTGGGCGCAGATGATGATCAGCACGATCATGCAGGTCGTCCGGGACGCATTGAACAGGGCGTGACAGAAGCTGTCCCAGGTCAGCCTCCGGCGGATCGCGGCGATCACCATGGCGCCGAAGGCACCGAGGCTTGCCGCTTCGGTCGGCGTGGCAATGCCGAGATAGATGCAGCCGGTCACCAGCATGATCAGCGCGATCATGGGGCCGACGATCCGGAGGGAGGCCAGCTTCTCCCGCAGCGAGTAGCTGGATCCGGCAGGCGCGTGGGACGGATTGATCGCCGCGAGCGCCAGCACCGTCAGCGTGATCACTATGGTGACGAGCAGGCCGGGTATGATTCCCGCGATCAGCAGCCTGCTGATGCTTACCTGCGCAATCAGGCCGTACAGAACGATGGCGATGGAGGGTGGGATCAGCATCGCCAGGGTGCCGGAAATGGCCACGACACCAGAGGCAAGTCGCGGATTGTAGTTGTGCCGGATCATCGCCGGAATACTGGTTCCCGACAGCGTGGCTGCCGCCGCCGTCGACGAGCCGGAGATCGCGCCGAAGCCGGCACCCGCAAGGGCCGTCGATATCGCCAGACCGGCCGGGGTCCGCCCCAACCAGACCTTGGCACTGTCGAACAGCTCGTCGGCGATCCGGCTGACGATGATGAACTCGGCCATAAGCATGAACATCGGCACGGTGATCAGCTCGTAGGACGAGGTGGCCGACAGCGGCGTGCTGCGCAGGATGCCCAGCACGATATCCAGACCGCCCTTGAGATAGAGGCCCACCATGCCGGCAACGCCCAGCGCGAAGGCCACCGGCATGCCGAAGATCAGCAGCAGGAACAGTACGACGAGTCCGACCGCGACGATCATCCGGCATGCTCCCCGTGACGGTGCTCGCCGCTGCCTTCCTGTTCGAACGGGCGACCGGCCAGAAGGGCAGCGGCGCGGCCGACGATCGCCAGTGCAACGCGGATGATCAGCAATCCGACACCGACGGCGCCGAACAGATAGGGGGGCCAGGTCGGCCAGGGGATGGCGCCGTCCACGACGTCATTGGCCAGAAAGGCATCCAGCCCGTTGACGGCCATCTGGTGGAAGACCAGCGCAAAGAGCACAAGGGAGGCGCAATATCCGATGATCTCGGCGACCGTCATCAGGCGGGTGCCGCGCAGGGCTTCGAACAGATCCACCTTGATATGGGCGCCGCGACGGAAGGTATCGGCCAGCGCGAGGAAGAAGACCAGCGTGACGAGATACATTCCGATGAGATCGTAGGACCAGCTGAGCGGCGCCGAGAAAAAGTAGCGCAGCACCACATCTGTCACGATCACCATCATGATGGCAAACAGGCCGGCACCTGTCAGATACAGGAATGCCCGCTCGACCGCTCCGGTCCATCTATCCAGTGCCGTCATGTTTCCTCCCCGCCCGGCCGCTATCAGCGGCCGCGCCATTGCGGCTTGCGTTTCTCCTTGAAGGCGCGCGGCCCCTCCTGGGCATCCTCACTGCGATAGACGCGCTCGAAGACATGATGTCCGGCGCGCAGGGCCGCGGACCGCCCCATCTCCGTCGAAAGATATACCAGCTCGCGCGCCGCCCGCACGGTGAGCGGCGCATTGCCGGCAATTTTCTCCGCCATGGCCATGGCAGCCGGCATGAGTTCCGCCGCCGGCACCACCTGGTTGACGAAGCCGATCTCATAGGCCCGCTGCGCCGAAACGGGATCGCCGGTCAGCAGCAGCTCCATCATGACGCGCTGCGGAATGATATGCCCGAGCGGCGCCGCCCAAGGCATGCCGCGCCCGACCTTGCTCTCGGTGATGGCGAAGGTGGCATGCTCGGCGGCGATGCAGAGATCGCACATCTGTGCCAGCAGCCAGCCGCCCGCATAGGCGACGCCGTTGACGGCCGCAATCACCGGCTTGGTGACATGCACCGTGTCGCCGATCACCGGCAGGAAATCGCGCGGTGGTACGCCCAGCATGGTGTCCGCCGCCTCCTTCAGGTCCATGCCGGCGCAGAAGGCCTTCTCGCCGGCGCCGGTCAGGATCGCCACCATGGCCTCGTCATCCGCCTCGAACCGCTCGAATGCGGCGCGCAGGCCGACACGGACGGCCTTGCTGATGGCGTTGCGCTGCTCCGGACGGTTGATGGTGATGACCACCACACCGCCCTTCCGGTCATACAGGATCTCGTCGCTCATGCCGTGGTTTTCTCCTGCCAGCGGCGGATCGCCCCGCGCTGTTCAAGCTGGTCGAGTTCGGCTTCGCTGAGTCCGATCTCGCGCAGCACCTCTGCCGTATGCTCGCCCAGCATGGGGCCCGCCCGTTTGAAATCCGCCGGCGTCTGCGAGAACCGCACCGGCGGAAACGGCAGACGCAGCCGCCCGTCATGCGGATCGTCGAGATCGCGGAAGAAACCGACATCGCTCAGATGCGGATCGGTATACAGGTCCGCCATGCTGTTGAGCCGCGCACACGGGATTTCGGCCTGGTCGAGCAGTTCGAGCCATTCCTCCGACGTGCGTTCGGCGATGATCTCCGCAACCATCGCACAGAAGTCCGCCATGTTCGCGCTGCGGGCCGCCTGGCTGGCGAACCGCTCGTCGGCAGCAAGGTCGGGCCGGCCGGCCAGTTCGGTGAAACGGCGCCACTGCTTATCGTTATAGACCAGAACCGAGACGTAGCCGTTGCGCGTCCTGTAGGGCCTGCGGTGCGGGGTGACCGTGCGCGTGTAGACCGGCGGCCCGAGCGGCGGATCGTAAGCGGCGCCCGCGATATGCTCCACCAGCAGGAAGGATGCCATGATCTCGAACATTGGCACTTCGATCTCCTGCCCGCCGCCGCCGCGCTGGCGGTGGAACAGGGCCGCCATGATCGCATAGGCCGCGCTGAGCGCGCAGACCTTGTCGCCCAGCACGGTGGTGACGTATTGCGGCTCGGGATTGATCTCGGCCTGCAGCATGGTGAGGCCGCTGACCGCCTGGATGGTGTCGTCATAGGCCGGCCGGCCCGAATACCGGCCGTTCCTGCCGTAGCCGTACAGGCTCGCATAGATCACGCCCGGATTGACGGCGGATACGGCGGCATAATCCAGACCGAGGCGCTGGATCGCCGGCAGCCGCATGGAATGCAGCACGATATCGGCCTTCTCGGCCAACTGCAGGCAGATTTTCCGCCCTTCCGCCGTGCGCAGGTCCAGCACGATGCCGCGTTTGCCGCGGTTGAGATTGGCGAACATGCCGCTGCGCCCCTTGGTCTTGCTGGGGCCGACATAGCGGGAGGTGTCGCCGTCCGGGCTTTCCACCTTGACCACGTCGGCGCCCAGATCGGCCAGGATCTGGGTGCAGTAGGGCCCCATCAGGACCGAGGTCAGGTCAAGGACGCGCACCCCGGAAAGCGGGCCGTGTTTCTGTCCGGTGCTGGTCATGCTGCATTCTTTCCAGCGACATGGGCAGCGCGATCGAGTGTCTCGCGATGCGCCGGATGCGCGATTTCGATGAGGGCCCTGGCCCGCTGGCTCAGGGTTTTGCCCCGCAGGTCGGCGGCGCCGTATTCGGTGATGATGACGTCGACATCGCTGCGGGCCGTCGTCACCGGACCGGACAGCTGCGCGACGATGCGGCTGACCGCGCCGTTCTGGGCCGTGCTCGGCAGCGCGATGATGGACCGTCCGCCCGGCGAGGCCGACGCGGCGCGAACGTAGTCGACCTGGCCGCCGACGGCGCCGACATACTGTCCGCCCGCGCTTTCCGCATTCACCTGCCCCGACAGATCGACCTCGACGGCGGAGTTCAGGGAAATGAAGCGCGACAGCTTCGACAGCACCGAGAAATTATGCGTATACGAAAGCGGATGCATGCGCACGGTCGCGTTGCGGTGACAGAAATCGTAAAGGCGCCGCGTGCCGATCAGGGCGCCGGTAATGGTGATGCCCGGATCGACCTCCTTGTAGGCGTTGGAGATCGCGCCGGCCTCGACCAGGTCGACCACGCTGTCGCCCAGCATGCCGGAATGGATGCCGAGATCGCGCCGCCCGCGGAGATCGGACATCACCGCTTCCGGCACCGAGCCGATACCCACCTGCAGGGTGGCGCGATCGGGAATGTAGGCCTGGGCGAATTTCGATATGGCGCGGTCGAGGTCGGTGATGGCGGCCGGCGCCAGTTCGACCAGCGGCCGGTCGCTTTCGACGAGGAAGTCGATCTCGCCAGGAGTGAGAGGTTCGGCGCAGGGCACCTGCGGTACCTGCGCGTTCATCTCGGCCACGACGACGCGGGCGCGGCGCACGGCGGCACGGATATAGTCGCTCACGAGGCCGAGGCTGAACTGTCCCGTCGCGTCCGGCGGCGACACCTGCACGAAGGCGACGTCGCAGGGAATGACGCCCTCGGCGACATAGGGTTCCATCTTCGAGACATGGCAGGGCAGAACGTCGAGCACGCCGGCCTTGCTGAGACGGCGGTTGCTGCCCACCGCACCCATGCCGAGGAACCGGATATGGTCGGCATGCTCCGGCCGCACCGTGTCGGAGAAGCCGGAACCGAGGAAGACACTGACACCGCCGAGATCCGCGCGCTGGGCCATCAGCGCTTCCGTCAGGGTCAGCGGCTCGGCGCAGGCCTGCCCCCACAGAATGGTGTCGCCGGGGCGGATGATCCCCCTGAGGTCGAGCTTGTCCGCATCGAGTTTCTGCATGGCTCAGCCCCGCGCCTCGATCTGACGCGCCAGCTCGAGCATCGCCCCCGCCCGCTTCAGCAGCGGCCCGTCGATCATGTGTCCCTTGAAGTCGATCGTGCCGAGACCGCGGCGCGTGGCATCCTCGTAGACCGCGATCAGTTCGCGGGCGTAGGCAATCTCTTCTGCCGTCGGCGCGAAGACCTCGTTGCAGATCTCGACCTGCCGCGGCACGACGCAGATCTTGCCTTCGTAGCCCAGATCGCGCCCCTTCTCGGCGTCCCGCCGGCATTGTTCGTCGTCGCGGATTTCCACCACGGCCTGGTCGATGGCAATGATGCGCGCTGCCTTGGCTGCCAGCACCACCTGCGAGCGGGCGTAAAGGACTTCCTCGCCGGCCCGCGTGCGCCGGGCGCCGATGTCGGAGGCGAAATCCTCGGCGCCGAAGAAGGCCGAGGTGATGCGGGGATGCGCCGCGCACAGCGGAACGGCATCGATCACGCCGCGCATCGATTCGATGCCGGCCATGATTTCCACCCGCCGCTTGCCGGGCGACGCCGCCTCGGCATGCTCGATCGCATGCACGACCGGAAACAGCTCGTCGCGCTTCTCCAGCTTGGGCAGGATCACGCCGTCGATGTCGCAGGCGACGGCGGCCCCGATATCGCGAAGATAATGTTTCGACGCCGCCTGGTTGATGCGCACGTAGAGCTTGCCGCGCAGATCCGTGCCGCGCAGCATCTGCACGGCCTCGTTCAGGCGCGCGCGGGCCGAGTCCTTGTCGCCTTCCGGCGTGCCGTCCTCCAGGTCGATGGCATAGCAGTCGGCCCTGAAGCGGGGGAACTTGCCAAGCAGGTCATGCCGGTTGGCCGGCGCGAAGAACAGACTCCGGATCATGCTACGCCCTCCAGCGTGAAGGCCTGGCGATAGGCGGCGCAGGCCTCGGCAAAGATGTCCCGCACGATTTCGCCCGCAGGCTTGACGGCGTGGATCAGCCCGACGCTCTGCCCGGCAGGCAGCACGCCGTTGTCGACATCGCCCTCGATGCGGCCGCGGATGGTGGCGGGCAGGCCGACCTCCTGCAACTGCCGCGGATAGGGCAGGATCTTGTCCTGGTTATGCTCCCAGTAATTCGTGAAGCTGTTGCGCAGCATCCGCACGGTCTTGCCGCTATGGGCGCGGCTGATCACCGTGCCCTCCTCGTCCCGCGCCACCAGCTCGTTCTTGTAGTTCTCATGGGCGCGCGCCTCCTCCGAGGCGATGAAGCGGGTGCCCATCCACACGCCGACCGCACCGAAGGCGAGTGCGGCGAGCAGGCCGCGTCCGTCGGCCAGACCGCCGCCCGCGATCACGGGAATCTTCACCGCCTGCACCACCGCCGGAACCAGCGCTGCGGTGCCGACGCGGCCGACATGGCCGCCGCCGTCGCCGCCCGAGGCGATCAGCATGTCCACGCCCTGCGCCTCCAGCATCCGGGCCTGGCGCACATTGCCGACCACGCTCATCACCGTCATGCCGCGCTCATGCGCCTCCTTGACGACGCCGAGCGGATTGCCGAGGCCGGAAATCAGCACCGGAACCCGCTCTTCGAGGCTGACGGCGATCTGGTCCTGAACCTGGCGGGTATAGGTGATCGAGGCCTCGTCATCGCCCGAAACCTTGGCGAAGAGGATGTCGACGCCGAACGGCTTGTCGGTGGTGTCGCGGATTACCCGGATTTCACGGCGGAGTTCGTCCGCCGTGAGATAGCCGGCGCCGATCACGCCGAGGCCGCCGGCGGCCGACACGGCCGCCGCGAGGCGGCCATAGGCGACCTGCCCCATTCCAGCCTGCATGATCGGATAGGCAATTCCCAGCCTGCGGCACAGCGAGGTGGATTGCAGGATCTTTTCGATGGTCACGATAGAATCTCCGTCTACGCGCTCAGTAGGATTTCGGCAGGCCGAGGACCTTCTCGGCGATGAAGCTGAGGATCATCTCGCGGCTGACCGGTGCGATGCGCGGAATCATCACCTCGCGCAGGTAGCGTTCGACGTGGAATTCCTTGGAGTAACCGAAGCCACCATGGGTCATCACCGCCTGGGTGCAGGCCTTGAAGCCTGCTTCGGCGGCAAGGTACTTCGCCGCGTTGGCCTGGGCGCCGCAGGGCTGGCCGGCATCGTAGAGCTCGGCGGCATGCATCATCATCAGGTTGGCCGCTTCCAGTTCCATCCAGTTCTCGGCGAGCGGATGCTGGATGGCCTGGTTCTTCCCGATCGGGCGGCTGAAGACCACACGCTCCTTGGCGTAGCGGGTGGCACGGTTCAGCGCGGCGCGGCCAAGCCCGATGGCCTCCGCGGCAAGCAGGATGCGCTCGGGATTGAGGCCCATCAGGATGTATTCGAAGCCGCGGCCTTCTTCGCCGATGCGGTCCTCGACCGGGATTTCGAGGTTATCGATGAAGAACTGGTTCGAATCGATGCATTTCCGGCCCATCTTCTCGATCTCGCGCGCCTCGCAGCGGCTGCGGTCGAGATCGGTGTAGAACAGCGTGATGCCGTCAGTCGGCCTGGCGCACTGTTCGCGCGGCGTGGTGCGCGCCAGCAGGAACAGCTTGTCGGCCTTCTGTGCCAGCGTGGTCCAGACCTTGCGGCCGTTCACGATGTAGCGGTCGCCCTGGCGCACCGCCTTGGTCTTGATGTTGGTGGTGTCCAGCCCGGCATCGGGCTCCGTCACGCCGAAGGCGGCCATCACCTCACCGCGGATGATGGGCGGCAGCATGCGGCGCTTCTGCTCCTCGCTACCGAATTTGACGATGGTCTTCGGCGCGAAGACGTTCAGGTGAACCGCCGAGGCGCCGCTCATGCCGGCCCCCGACTCGGCAATGGCCTGCATCATCACCGCGCCTTCCGCGATTCCGAGGCCCGAGCCGCCGTATTCCACCGGCATGGTCAGGCCGAGCCAGCCGCCGTCGACCAGCGCCTGCCGGAATTCTTCGGGGAAAACGCCGTCCCGGTCGCGCGCCAGCCAGTAGTCGTCGCCGAACTGGCTGCAGAGGCGGAGAATCGTGTCGCGGATGGTTTGCTGGTCGGCGGTGAGGCTGCCTGCCACGTGCGTTTCTCCCTATTGTTCCTATATATGAACATAGTTCTAATATTGGAATACGCTATCGGAGAGCGGCATCGCGTGTCAACGCCGGCAAAGAGCCGGATAGAAAAAAGCCGCCCGGCATGACCGGGCGGCCGTTCAGGAACGAAACGCCGGCGCTTATTCGCCGCCGGGATACTCGCCGGTATAGCCGAGCATGCGCGACGCCCGCAGGCCGAAGGAATGGCTCAGCGCCGCGAGCTGGTCGTGCTGGGCCTTCAGCCTAGCCACCGGTGCCGCGATGGCGAAAACCGCGATCACCCTGCCGTCGCGATCGAAGACCGGCGACGCAATGCCGCCGGCGCCCTCGACAATTTCCTCGTGCGAGGTGCTCAGGCCGGTTGCCCGGATGGCAGCCAGAATGCCGAGCAGTTCCTCCCGGTGCAGCCGGCGACCGCCGTTGGGCAGGACCAGGTCCGTTTTCTGCAGATAGGCTTCAATGGCATCCGCAGGCTGGAATGCCAGCAGGGCCTTGCCGAAAGCGGAACAGAACAGCGGCCGCCGCGTGCCCACCAGCGACGAGAAGCGGATCGCGTTGCTGCCCTCGACGATGTCGACATAGACGCCGTGGCTGCGGTCGTCGCCCATGACGCCCAGCAGGGTCGTCTCGCCGGACTGCTCCATCATCTCGCGCAGCATCGGATGCAGCTTGGCCGAAATCGAGGAATCCGGCGGTGTCCGGGCGCTGATCAGGGCGCCGAGCCACAGCGCCTTGGCGCCAAGCTGGTACTGTCCGCCGACCTGCGTCACATAGGCGCCCGCCTCAAGCGAGCGCAGCAGGTTCAGCAGGCTCGTCTTCGGCGTCTGCAGCCGTTCGGCCAGACGGGCAAGCGGAAGACCCTCCGGGGTTGCAGCCAGGATCTCCAGCGCATGCATGACGCGCAGCGGGGAGCGCGGGCCCTCCGGTCGTGGGATGGCATTGGAGTTTGGCGTTGTCTCGTTCATCTTTTCGAATATAATTCCATTATCGGAACAACGCTACTGCCCTTCGCAGCGCGTGAGCTGGATCATGCAACCAGTCGAGGACCGAGCACAACCAATTGGACTAGCGTGCAACCGGAGGAAACATGAAGAAGATTTTAGGAATGCTGGTTCTTGCTGCAGTGGCAGGTACCTACTCGGCCGGGGATGCCCTGGCGCAGTCCGGCAAGAAGATCAATCTGCGCGTCGCGGATTCCTTCCCCACCGGCCATTTCATTCCGAAATTCTCGACGCTGCCCTGGATGGAGCAGGTGACCAAGCGCACCAACGGGCAGGTCACGTTCGAGTATTTCCCCGCACAGCAGCTCGGCAAGGCGCCCGATCTGCTGAACCTGACCCAGAGCGGCGTCGCCGATATCGGCTATGTCGGCATGTCCTACGTCTCGGACAAGATGCCGCTGTCGAGCGTGGCGCAGCTGCCCGGCAGCTTCACCTCGGCCTGCCAGGGCACCATGGCGTACTGGAAGCTCGCCAAGGGCGAGACGATGACCAAGCATGAATTCGGCGCCAACAAGGTGCGGCCGCTCTTCGCTATCGTGCTGGAACCGTACCAGATCTACACGGCGAACAAGGAAGTGCGTACGCCCGACGACGTGAAGGGCCTCAAGCTGCGCAGCACCGGCGGCGCCATGGACATCTTCGCGCGCAAGATCGGTGCGATCCCCGTGCGCATGGCGGCGCCGGAAGTGCGCGAGTCGCTGTCGCGCGGCACGCTGGACGGACTGATCTTCCCGAATGAGAGCGTGATGTCCTACGACCTGCAGAGCTTCGTGAAGTTCGGCACCAAGGGCGGCAATTTCGGCAGCTTCGTCGCCAGCTATGTGGTCAGCGACGCCGTCTGGAACAAGCTGCCCAAGGACGTGCAGGCGATCATGCTGGAAGAGGGCGAGAAGGCCACCGCGGATATCTGCAAGCAGGTCGACGCCAATGTCGAGCATGCCCAGGCGCAGCTCGCCAAGGCCGGCGTGAAATACCACACGCTGTCTCCGGCCGAGCGCAAGCCCTTCGAGGATGTCTCGGACGAGGTTGCCAGGGAATGGGCCGAGGGCCTGGACAAGCGCAACAAACCGGGCAGCCAGATTCTGAAGGAGTTCCGTGCCGCCCTTGCCGAGTACAGCAAGAACTGACCGGCTCCGGATTCGCATCGAAAAGCCCTGGCGAAAGCCGGGGCTTTTTTGTTCAGGACCGCCGCACTGCGTTCATCGCAGTCCGAGGCCGCGGGCGATGATGCCGCGGAGGATTTCGCGCGTTCCGCCGCGCAGGGAGAATGTCGGCGCGTTGAGCAGCGTGTTGGCCAGGACCGCGCAGAAATTCCGCGTTGCCGGATCGCCCGGCGCCGCATCCACCAGCTGGCGGGCGATCTCGGGAATCTCCTGCTCGAGGGTCGCGCCGAGATCCTTCACGATGGAAGCATGAAGCAGGGGATTCTCGCCGGCTTCCAGCAGGGCCGCGACGCTCCGCGAGAGCCGGCGCAGCACCGCGATATGCGTCATCAGACGACCGAAGGCCTGGGCCGCATGATCGCCGGCGGCCGGTCCGAGGGCGCGGGCGAGTTCCACCAGCAGCGTGAAGGAAGACAGGAAGCGTTCGGGCCCGCTGCGTTCGTAGGCCAGTTCGCTGGTCACCTGCTTCCAGCCGTCCCCTTCCCTGCCGATCAGCGCACCGGCGGGCACGAAGACATCGTCGAAGAAGACCTCGTTGAAATGATGCTGGCCGGCCATGTCGATGATCGGCCGGATCGCGATGCCGGGCTGCTTCAGGTCGATCAGCAGCTGGCTCATGCCGCCATGGCGGTCCTCGTCGCTTCCGCCGGTCCGGCAGAACAGAATCATGTAATGCGCCTTGTGGGCATTGGTGGTCCACAGCTTGGCCCCGTTGACGCGGTAGCCGCCATCGACCGGGGTCGCGCGCGTCCGCGCCGCCGCGAGATCGGAACCGGCGCCGGCTTCGCTCATGCCGATGCAGAAGAAGCATTCGCCCCTTGCGATCCGCGGCAGGATCGAGGCCTTCTGCTCCTCGGTGCCGAATCTGAGCAGCAGCGGGCCGCTCTGGCGATCGGCAATCCAGTGCGCGGACACCGGTGCGCCGGCCGCCAGCAGTTCCTCGATCACGACATATCGTTCGAAGGCGCTGCGCTCATGGCCGCCATACCGTTTCGGCCAGGTCATGCCGATCCAGCCCCGGGCGCCGAGCGCGCGGGAGAAATCCGCATCGAAGCCGTTCCAGGAATCCGAACGGCGCAGCGACGAGCGCGCGGCCAGCTGCACCTTCAGGAACGCGCGCACCTCCTGCCGCAGCGCCTCGGCGCTCTCGGAGCGGACGGGGCGGGGAAATTCCAGCGCGGTCATCGGCCCTCCCCGGTCTCAAGAGCGGTCACGAACGCCCATAGATCGTCGGCCGGCCGATTTAGCGCGACACGGCCCAGCCGCCGGTTCCAGAAGGCCTCGTTACCGAACTCGTCCCGCCATGCCCAGAGCTGCCGGGTGACATGATGAAGCGGGAATTCGGCCGTCACGCCGATGGCGCCGTGCAGCTGGTGCGCCAGCCCCGCGACGATGCCGGCCGCTTCGCTCGTCCGCGCTTTCGCGACGGCGATCGGAAGCTCCGGCATCCCGCTGGCGAAAGCGTCCGCGGCCATGTCCGCGCTGGCTTCCGCGGCGGCGGACTGCTCGAGCATCCTGGCCATGTCGTGCTGGATCACCTGGAATTTCGACAGCGGCCGGCCGAACTGGCTGCGTTCCTGGACGAAGGAGGCGGTCATCTCCACCGCCCGGCGCATCGCGCCGGCGAGTCCGATGCTGCGGATCGCCGCACCGGCGCGGAAGACCGCCTGCGCATCCAGACCCTGCGGCAGCGGGGCCCTGTCCGCTTCCGCGATTCCGGTCCGGACGGATATTGCGTCTGCCGGCAGGCCGTTCAGCGTCCGGCCCGTTTCGACGATATTCCAGCCGCCTTTCCGTACCCTCACGAGGACATCCCCGCCCGCGTCGCCAGCGGAAGCAAGGAGCACGACGCTCTGCACATGGCCCGCCCAGACAACCGCCGGCGCGCTTCCCTCCAGCCGCCCCGAACCGCCGAGGCGGAAACTGGCAGCCGGATGGAAGGCGATCGTGGCGGGGCCCTCGGCGGGCGTCAGCCCCGCCCTCGTGAGCAGGAAATTGGCCAGCATGGTTTCGGCCAGCGGCAGCGGCACGGCGAACGCGGCGGCCAGCCGCACGATCTGGAGCGCTTCCGCGACGTCCAGTCCGAATCCCCCGGCGGATTCATCCACCAGGGCAAGAGGCAGCCCGGCTTCCTCGAGCACACGCCACTGCTCGGCGAGCCAGAAACCCTCCGTCGCCTGCCGGAGCGCCGCTGCAGGAAAACTCCCGGCGAAGATCCGCCTGGCCGTGTCGAGGACGATGGTACGGGTATCCGCGGTCATTCGAGCCTTCTGTTCGCGTCGGGGCCCGGCAGACTACAGCATCCCCCGCCGAACTCTTCCAGCCGCCCGCAGGGACAGCGCGCCGGAACGTTGATCGGGGTCAACCAGACTGGACAAGTTCAGGTGGAGAAACACGCCGGCCGCGGAGCGACGGATTGCTGCCGGCTGGCGCGGAAACTGGCGGAGGGAGTGGGATTCGAACCCACGATACGCTTTTGACGTATACACACTTTCCAGGCGTGCGCCTTCGACCACTCGGCCATCCCTCCGGCGCGGGGCGGCACTATAACTGCCGGAAACGAATTTGCAATGCACTCCGCCTTACGCTTAAACTCTTGTCGGGTCAGGCGAATTGGCTTGGGGTGAGCGGTGTTTCTGGGACGTCTTCTGGGCTGGGTGCTGCTGGCCCTGGCACTGATCGTACTGGGCGGTGACGGACTCCGCTGGCTGGAAAGCGGCGCGCTGGACTTCGCTGCCCTGGGCGAGGTCTGGTCCCGCTTCGCGCCGGCCAGCCTCAACCTGCTGCAGACCATCGTGCAGGGCTTCCTGCCTTCCGCCCTCTGGGATCCCGGCCTCGTCACCATCCTGACCTGGCCGGCCGTAGCGGTGCTCGGCGTGCTGGGCGTTTTCCTGCTGCTGGTCTGCCGCCGGCGCCGGCCACCGCAGCGGCGCCCCCGCTTCGGCGCGCTCGCCGGCTAGACCGGCCGGACCGCCTTACTGGTCCGGCATTTTCAGCGCGGCGATGAAGGCTTCCTGCGGGATTTCCACATTGCCGACATTGCGCATGCGCTTCTTGCCTTCCTTCTGCTTCTCCAGCAGCTTGCGCTTGCGCGAGATGTCGCCGCCGTAGCATTTCGCCAGCACGTCCTTGCGCAGGGCCGAGATGTCCTCGCGGGCGATGATGCGTCCGCCGATCGCGGCCTGGATGGCGATCTTGAACATCTGCCGCGGGATCAGTTCCTTCAGGCGCTCGCAGAGCTGGCGGCCGCGCGACTCGGCCCGCGCCCGGTGCACGATGGTGGCCAGCGCGTCGACCTGCTCGCCGTTCACCAGGATCGACATCTTGACCAGATCGCCGGTCTCGTAGCCGTCCATCTGGTAATCGAAGCTGGCATAGCCGCGGCTGACCGATTTCAGCCGGTCGTAGAAATCGAACACGACCTCGTTGAGCGGCAGGCGGTAGACCACCATGGCGCGGTTGCCGGCATAGGTGAGTTCCACCTGGCGGCCGCGCTTGTCCTCGCAGAGCTTGAGAATGCTGCCGAGATGCTCGTCCGGCACCATGATCGTGGCCTTGATCCAGGGCTCGTCGATATGGTCGATCTTCATCGGATCCGGCATGTCGGCAGGATTGTGGATCTCCTGCATCGTGCCGTCGGTCATGTGCACCTGATAGACGACGCTGGGCGCCGTGGTGATCAGGTCGAGGTTGAACTCGCGCTCGAGCCGCTCCTGGATGATCTCCAGATGCAGCAGGCCGAGGAAGCCGCAGCGGAAACCGAAGCCGAGCGCCGCCGAGCTTTCCATCTCGAAATGGAAGCTGGCATCGTTCAGCCGCAGCTTGGCGAGGCTGTCGCGCAGTTCGGTGAAGGCGCTGGCATCGACCGGATAGAGGCCGCAGAAAACGACCGGCACGGAAGGCTTGAAGCCCGGCAACGCCTCGGCGGCGGGCCGCTTGTCCTCGGTGATGGTGTCGCCGACCGACGTATCAGCCACTTCCTTGATGGCGGCGGTGAGAAAGCCCATCTCGCCGGGGCCGAGCTCGTCGACCATCACGCGTTTCGGCGTCGTCACGCCGACGCGCTCGACGGGGTAGACGGCGCCGGACGACATGAACCTGATTTTCATGCCCTTGCGGATCACGCCGTCGACGACGCGGAACAGCACCACGACGCCGAGATAGGCGTCATACCAGGAATCGACCAGCAGCGCCTTCAGCGGCGCGTCCCGGTCGCCCTTCGGCGGTGGCAGGCGGGTGACCAGCGCTTCCAGCACCTTGTCGATCCCGAGGCCGGTCTTGGCCGAGATTTCCACGGCATCGCTCGCATCCAGCCCGATCACTTCCTCGATCTGCGCCTTGACCCGCTCGGGATCGGCGGCCGGCAGGTCGATCTTGTTCAGCACCGGCACGATCTCGTGATTGGCATCCAGCGCCTGGTAGACGTTGGCCAGCGTCTGCGCCTCGACGCCCTGGCTGGCATCGACCACCAGCAGCGACCCTTCGCAGGCGGCCAGCGACCGGCTCACCTCATAGGCGAAGTCGACATGGCCGGGCGTGTCCATCAGGTTCAGGACATAGGTCTTGCCGTCCTTCGCCTTGTAGTTCAGGCGCACGGTCTGCGCCTTGATGGTGATGCCGCGCTCCTTCTCGATCTCCATGTTGTCGAGGATCTGCTCGGTCATCTCGCGCTTTTCCAGCGCGCCGCAGGCCTCGATCAGGCGGTCGGCAAGCGTCGACTTGCCATGGTCGATATGCGCGATGATCGAGAAATTGCGGATGAGCGACAGGTCAGTGGCCACGATACGACTCAGCGGAACAGTTGCAGGATGTCGGCCGCGCGGCTTTCCTGCGAGGGAATCTTCATGATGCCGGACGCGCGCAGGCAGGGCGCGCCGTCGGCGGTGATCAGCGCCTCGGCAAAGCCGAGATTGCGCGTCTGGCGGATCAGCCGCCCCTTGCCTTCCACCCAGGAGCCGAGCGGCGCCGGGCCGACATAGTCGCCCGAGAGATTCACCGTCGGCATGAATTTCTTCCCGCCGGCAGCGGCCGCGCAGGTGAAGCCCAGCAGCATGTCGGCGAAGGTCATCAGCATGCCGCCATGGCAGACCTGCATCGGATTGCAGTGCCGCGGCTCGACCCGGAAGCCCATCAGCGGCAGGCCGTCCTCGTCCAGCCGGCCCCAGAGCGGGCCGTTCACCTTCATGAAGCCGATGAAGGCCAGTTCCTTCATGCCGGCAGGCGGGTTGGCCG
>NZ_DATGQG010000065.1:0-4225 GCF_035304305.1 Ferrovibrio sp. | reverse complement strand
GCAGGCCATTATCGATACCGCGATGCGGGCCTATGGCCGCGTCGATGCGCTGATCAACAACGCCGGCATCCTGCGCGACAAGAGCTTCGGCAAGATGGAGATGGCTGATTTCGAGGCCGTGATGCAGGTGCATTTCATGGGTTCGGTCTACTGCACGCGGGCGGCGTGGCCGGTGATGCAGGAGCAGAAATACGGTCGCATCGTTTGTACGACATCAATGGCGGGTCTGGTCGGCAATTTCGGGCAGGCCAACTACGGCGCCGCCAAGACCGCGATGCTCGGCTTCATGAACGTGCTCAAGGCCGAGGGCGCCAAGAACAACATTCTCGCCAACTGCATTTCGCCGGTCGCCGGCGAAACACGCATGGCCGGCACGGTCGCCGACGCCAAGGTGGCGGCGCTGGTCACTTCCGATTACGTGGCGCCGGCCGTGTCGTGGCTGTGCAGCGAGCAGTGCAATGTCAGCGGCGAGGTCATCGGTGCCTCCGGTGGCTACTTCACCGCGGTGCGCTTCTATCGCTCTGAAGGTGTGCTGTTGCGCGATAACAACACCGTGCCGTCCGTGGACGATTTTGCGGCAGCTGCCGGCCAGATTTTCGATTTCAGCAATCCGGTGCCCTTTACCGGCACCGCGAAGGAGTTCCTGCGCCGCATGCAGGAAGCCGGCCTCTACCAACCCTGAGCGAGCGTCGCGATGGCTGCGAATCCAGGTATGAACGGCGGGCCGCTGGTCGGCATCAAGGTGCTCGACCTCTCGAACGTCGGCCCCGGCGCCCGCTGCGCGCGGATGCTGGCGGACTTCGGCGCCAGCGTCACCCGCATCGTGCCGCCGGCGCGCAAGGGCGGGCATCGCATCGAGGCTCCGTACCATGCCTACGGCGGCGGCCGCGGCTGGCTCAAGGTCGTGCTCGATATGAAGGCGGAGCCGGGGCGCGAGCTGTTTTTCCAGCTGGCCGCGCAGGCCGATGTGGTGGTCGAGAGTTTCCGGCCGGGTGTCGCCGCCCGTCTCGGTATCGATTACGACGCGGTCGCTCGCGTCAATCCGCGTATCGTCTACTGCGCCATCAGCGGTTACGGACAGACCGGTCCGGCGGCGGGCTGGGTCGGCCACGATCTCAATTACGACGCCTTGGCCGGCATGCTGGCGACAACGGAATGCCGTATCGACGGCGCGCCAGCCATGCCCGGCCTCACTGTGGCCGATACCGCCGGCGGCGGCATGCAGGCGGTGCTCGCCATTCTGGCTGCGCTGGTCGGCCGCACAGCCACCGGCAAGGGCACCTACCTCGATGTGTCGATGACCGATGGCGTCCTCTATCTGATGTCGATGCATGTCGACGAATACCTCGCCACCGGCAAGGAGCCGGGGCCGGGCAGTTCGCTGCTGACCGGCGGCTATGCCTGCTACGACCTCTACCGCACCGCCGATGACCGCTGGCTGACGCTGGCGGCGGTGGAGTCCGGCTTTTTCGCCAATGTCTGCAAGGCGCTCGATTGCGAGCAGTGGATTGCGCAGCAGATGGACCCGGCCGCACAGGCATCGATTCGCGATGCTTTCCGCGCCGGATTTGCGCGGCGTACCCGTGCCGAGTGGATGGCGGTGTTCAGCCAGCTCGACAGCTGTGTGACACCGGTCAATTCGATTGCTGAGGTGGTCGATGACCCGCAATTTCAGGCGCGCGGCGCGTTTATCGACGTGGAGCATCCCGAACACGGCCGCTACCGCCAGCTCGGGCCGCTGCTGGCCGGCGCCGCGCCGGTCACCGGCACCGTCAAGCTGCCATCCGGCAGTGCCACCGATACCGAAGCCGTGCTGGCCGAGATCGGTGTGGACGCCAATCAATACCGGGCGCTGGCTGCGGCCGGCATCGTTGGTTAAACAACGTGGGCTGATAGAAAAGCCGTTATTTAGCCGGCAGAACATTTCGATATCAGGAGACAACAGTGGACCTCAAACTTTCTGACGAACAACTGATGCTGCAGGGCAGTCTGCGCAGGCTGCTCACCGACCAAAGCACGCCAGCCGTGGTGCGCAAGATGGAGAGCGATCCCAAGGGTTATCCGCCGGATCTGTGGCAGGCGCTGACCGACATGGGTCTGCCCGGACTGAATCTGCCGGAAGCCTATGGCGGCACCGGGCTGGGTGCGCTGGAAACTGCAGTGATTTACGAGGAATTCGGGCGCGCGCTGTGTCCGGCCCCGCATCTCGAAACGGCGGTCATCGGCGCCGGCATCATCGCCGCAGCCGGCAGTGAGGCGCAGAAGCAGCAGTGGCTGCCGCGTATTGCCGCGGGCGAAGTCATCCTGACGCCGGCACTGCTCGAACCGGGCAACAGCCTGAGCGCGAAAGGCGTGCAGCTGCGCGCCGAGCCAGGCACCGATGGCTACACCCTCAATGGCGAGAAGTACTTTGTCGGCTATGCCGAGGCCGCGGATCGCCTGCTGGTGCTGGCGCGCTCCGGCACAGGCAGGGGCGAGGCCGGCATCAACATTCTGCTGGTCGATCCGAAGGCTGCGGGGGTGACGCTGACCCGCACCCAGTCGCACGCGCTCGATCCGCGCTACACGGTGACTTTCAACAATGTCCGCGTGTCGCAATCGGAGCGTATCGGCGCCGAAGGCAGCGGCTGGCAGACCTGGGGCGCGGTCAGCTGCGAGGCGCTGATTGCCCAGTCGGCCTGGTTCGTCGGCTGCGGCACCCGCGCCGTCGAGCTGGCCAACACGTATGCCAAGGAGCGGGTGCAGTTCGACCGGGTTATCGGCAGCTTCCAGGCCATCGCCCACCAGCTGGCCGATTCCCATACCGGCGTCACCGGCGCCCGCTACCTGACCTGGCAGGCGGCATGGGCCAGGGACAAGGGCCAGTCCGACTGGCCGCGGCTGGCGGCCACGGCTTTCCTGCGCGCCAGCGAAGCCGCCCGTTTTGCCACCCGTACCGGCCAGCAGATCTTTGGCGGCGTCGGGTTTACCAATGATCTCGACATCCAGCTGTTCTTCCGCCGCGCCAAACAGAATCTGGTGACCTGGGCGGACGCGCGTGCGCTGGAAGATTTCATCGCCGCCGAACTTATTGAAGGGGGTAACTGCTGATGGACTTCGAATTTTCGCCGGAAGAACGGGCCTGGGCCGAGCAGGCGCAGGCATACATCAAACAATGCGCGGCCAAGCCGGGCGTCCGCATCAAGGGCGCGGAAGCGACCCGCTTTGTCGATACCGCCGAGAAGCGGGGTTTCATGAAGGATCTCGCCAAAGGCGGTTACCTGGGCGTGTCCTGGCCCAAGGAGCTGGGCGGGCAGGGATTGTCGGCCCGCTACGACTATCTGCTGAACGAGGCCTGCGCCTACGAGAATGCACCCGCCGTCGGCAAAGGCATCGGCATCATCGGCCGCTCGATGGCCAGACATGGCACGCCGGAGCAGCAGGCCTACTTCCTGCCCAAAATCCTCAATGCCGAGATCGAATGGGCGATTGGCTACTCCGAGCCGGAGGCGGGTTCCGATCTGGCCTCGCTGAAGATCAAGGCCACCCGCGATGGCGATGGCTGGCGTATCAACGGCCAGAAGCGCTTCACCACTTCGGCGCATTTCGGCGACTGGTATTACCTGGCCACGCGCACCGATGCCAGCGGACCCAAACACAAGGGCATCACGCTGTTCCTGATCGATCTGCATAACACGCCGGGCATTCACATCACTCCGATGTACTGCATCAACGGCGAGCGCACCAACGAAGTGTTCCTGGATAACGTTTACGTGCCTGATAGCCAGCGTTTCGGCGGCGAGGGGGAGGGCTTCAAGATCATCTCCGAAGCCCTTGATTTCGAACGCTTTACATTGTTTCCCCACAACATCCAGCAGCGCATTTTCGACAAGTTCCTGGAGTGGGTGCGCACCGCCACGCGCGATGGCGAGCCTGTGCGCAACGATCCCGTCGCGCGCAATGCGGTGGCCAGGCTATCGGTGCTGGTCGAAACCGGACGCATGCACAGCGTCAGTGTGCTGGCGCTGGAGGGTTACGAGGCGGCGGTAGCTGCGGCCATGAATAAAACCTTTGGCAGCGAGCTGTTCCAGCACATGGCCAATGTGATTTCGAGCGTAATCGGCGCGCAGACCATGCTGCGCCCCGATGAATCGACCGGCTGCGATAACGAGGCCGAGTTGTGCGACGGCCTGTTCGAGCTGATCCACCGCGCCGGCGTGATCCTGACCGTGGGCGCCGGCACCAA
>NZ_DATGQG010000064.1:0-61090 GCF_035304305.1 Ferrovibrio sp. | reverse complement strand
GTCAATTTCACCGTGCTGACCCTCGGCCAGCTGCTGATGCTGACTGACGACCCGAAAAATTTTCCGCTCTATACCATCGCCTCCATTCTGGTGTCGCTGGCTGCGATACCGGTCGCGCTCACCCGATCGCCGCAGCCCGCGCCGGTCAAGGTTGCGCGGCTTTCCTTCACCAACCTGTTCCGCATCTCCCCGGTCGGTGTGATGGGGTGCATCGTCGTCGGGCTGGCGAACGGGTCCTTCTGGGCGCTGGGGCCGACCTACGTACTGCGATCCGGCTTCGGCGTCCGGGAGGTGGCTCTGTTCATGAGCGCGGTGGTGATCGGCGGCGCGCTGTCGCAATGGCCGTTTGGGCGTCTCTCGGATCGTGTGGATCGCCGGCTGACCATCCTGGTGGCCTGCGGCGCGTCGGCGGCGGCCGGCCTGGCCCTGGTCCTTGCCGGTCTGATGGTGCCGGCGCTGGTGCTGGTCGCCGGCGCCTTGTTCGGCGTTTTTGCGTTTCCGGTCTATGCGCTTAGCGTCGCCCACGCCAATGACAAAGCGACGGATGCCGATTTCGTCGCCGTTGCCGGCGGCCTGCTGCTGATCAACGGCATCGCCTCCGCCATCGGGCCTCTGCTGGCCTCGGCCGCGATGGCGATGACGGGACCCGCGGGCCTGTTCGGATTCACGGCAGTGGTCCATGCCGCAATGGCGCTCTATACCGCCCACCGTATGCGTCAGCGTGCGGCGCCGGCAGACGAAGACAAGTCGAGCTTTGTTTCCATGCCACCGACGGCGCCGGTCCGCTCCGATATCGATCCACGCGCCCCGGACACCATGCCGGAGCCATTGGGAGGGGAGGAGGAGCCGCCACCGGAGCGCGACGCTGCCTGATCGATGATCCTGCACTTGCCGGCTTCGCTCTGCGCACATAAATGTGACGCCGGCGCAGGACTTGCGGTTCGTAGCCGTGTAAAATCCGGTCATGACCGTGCATATCCCCGCCCTTGCCGCCGATGCGCCGCTAGATCAGTGGCTGGTCGCGGCAGGCCTCGATGGCCTGCCGGTGGATCAGCTGGTGGACGGTTTCGCCACGCGCCTGAATGCCGAGGGTATTCCCGTGGGCCGCGCCTATGTCGCGATTGCCACGCTGCATCCGCTGGTGCGGGCGCGCGGTGCGACATGGTTCGTCGGGCAGGGCGTCACCGAGCTGGCCGAGATGCCCCACCGCGACATCGGGGAGGTGCCGCAGGGATGGCACGACAGCCCGTTCCGCCACATGCTCGAGCACCATATCTTCTCGATGCGGCGCCGCCTGGCCGGACCCGGCGCGCAGCTCGACTTTCCGGTGCTGAGGGAGTTCGCCGAGGCCGGCTATACCGACTGGCTGTCACTGGCTTACAGCTTCGGCTGGGATCTGCAGAACAGCGAACTCGAGAACAGCCATGTCGGCATCGGCATGATCAGCTCCCTGGCGACGACCCGGCCGGAAGGTTTCTCCGAGGCCGAGCTGGTGCGTCTGCGCGGCCTGGTGCCACTGCTCGCACTGGCGCTTAAAGGGGCCACGCTGACCCAGATTGCCCGCGACGTGACGGCTTCCTATATCGGCGGGAACGCGGCGACCCATGTCCTGTCCGGCGAGATCCGCCGCGGCGATGCGAAGCGGATCGACGCGGTGATGCTCTGCGCCGACCTGCGCGGCTTCACCAGCATGGCCGACCGGCTGGCCATCGAGCCGCTGGTCGAGACGCTGAATGCCTATTTTGACTGCGTCGGTCCCGCCATTGCCGCCAATGGCGGCGAGGTCCTGAAATTCCTCGGCGACGGCCTGCTGGCCAGCTTCCATCTCGGAGAGGGCCGGGATCCGGCGCCGGTCTGCGCGGCCGCCCTGCAGGCCGCGGAAGAGGCGCTGCGTTGCATCGCCGTTCTCAACGAGCAGCGCCGGGCGGCCGGCCTGCCGGTTCTCGAACTCGATATAGCCCTGCACCGGGGCATGGTGATGTACGGCAATGTCGGCACCGGCACGCGTCTGGACTTCACCCTGATCGGACCGGCGGTCAACGAGGTGTCGCGGCTGGAGAGCCTCTGTGCCGTGCTGGGCTGCAACCTCCTGGCGTCGGCGTCCTTTGCCGCGGCGGCCGGCCCCGCCGCGGCGCGGCTGTCCTCTCTTGGCCGGCATGAGCTGCGTGGCGTGGCGGAGCCGCAGGAGGTTTTCGGGCTCTCGCGCTGAGGCCTCGGGCAGAAAACAAAAACGGCGCCTTGCGGCGCCGTTTCCGTGTCAGATGTTTTCGCCGATCAGAGCGGCTTCAGGTTGACTGCCGAAGTCTTGCCCTTCTGCGTGGCCAGCTCGTAGCCGACTTTCTGGCCTTCGTTGAGGGTGGAAAGTCCGGCCCGCTCCAGGGCGCTGATATGCACGAAGACATCGCTGCCGCCGGTCTCGGGCTGGATAAAGCCATAGCCTTTGGTGTTGTTGAACCACTTCACAGTGCCATTCGCCATAGATAACTCCTGTCGGCGTCGTCAGAGAAAAGCAGTCTGGCCCGGCGCAGGCACTTCTTCAATTGAAGACCGCGCCGGTCACAGATTGGTCGCGGCTGCGGGAGCGAAAGGCTGCTAGAAGTCAGAATTGTGAATTCAGTCAGGTTTTGGGGCCCCTTGAATCCGGCCTTTTAAGACCTACTTAATGACTTGGTCGTAAGACCCTGATGATCGCCGTCCGCAAAGCGGGATGCAGTGGCCCGCCGGCGCATCATCACCCCTCCCTTTCGGGAGGGGATACCAATCGGGATGCCCCGGACAGGGGCACCCGATTTTTCATTTCCCTCTGTCAGGGATTTCTGCTCTGCGCGGCTTCCGGGCTTTTCCACGGATTGCGCCGCGATGGAGCCTTGCGGCCTGCCGTTCTTCGCGTTCGGGCTGGTTCCCGCACCCAGTCCTCTGCCGGCGGCTGCCCCGCCGGAACGCGAAGGCGGCTTGCAAGGCCCAGGGCGTCGAAGGGCGCACGGACCTTTATATCATTGTCGAAATAGATGAAGACGTCGCGGGGCCTGCCCAAAAGTTTGGCCGGCGCCTTGCCAGACACCCGTTTGGCGCCGCGCGGCTCGCCGCCCTTTGACCAGGCACGGAATTTCCGTGCCCAATTGTCGAGGGCCTCGTCGCTGTAGCCGCTGGCGTAGAGTTCCTCGGAACCATGCAGCCGCGCATAGATGAAATCCGCCGTGATGTCCTGCAGGCAGGGCCATTCGACGGTGTCGGCTATCACGATGGCGGTGCCGTACCGGCGCAGCAGGGCAATGAAGCGGTCGTCGCGGAAGCTTTCGTGACGGATTTCCAGGGCATGCCGCAGCGGCAGGTTTTCCTCGACGCGGAGAAATGCGCCGCCCCTGATCGGCCGGTCGTGGGTGGCGGCCAGTTTGGCGGCCGATCGGAAATCTCCCGGCAGCATCGCGAGGAAGCTTTCCAATGCATCGGGATCGAAGCGCAGGCTGGGTGGCAGCTGCCAGAGAATGGGGCCGAGCTTCGGGCCAAGGGCGAGCAGGCCGGAAGCAAGGAAATTGGCCAGCGCCTTGCGGGCGTTCCTCAGCCGCAGGATGTGCGTGATGTAGCGTGACCCCTTGATAGAGAAGACGAAATCCGGCGGCGTTCCGTCGCGCCACCGCCTGAAGCTGGTCGGTTTCTGCAGCCCGTAGAAGGTGCCGTTTACCTCGATGGTGGGAAAGGTGTTCGCCGCATAGGCCATTTCATCCTTCTGCGGCAGGCCCTCCGGATAGAAGACGCCGCGCCAGGGCGGATAGGTCCAGCCAGAGATGCCGATCCGGATGGTCATGGCTGACCAACCGCCGGCACAAATTCCAGTTCCGGTTTCTATAGGGGTAGTTTAAGTCTGTACTCCGCACCCGGGAGGCGTGTAAGTAGGTCCGGTCGGGTGAGGGGGACCATGATCCGCGTATTCGGTGCAAGGCAAGTCCTGATTTCCATTGTCAGCGCGCTGCTGATCGTCGGTTTTCTCGCCACGTCTCTGGGCAGCTACTTCGTGTCTCGGCAGTCGCTCCGGGATGCCGTGGTCCAGACGGAGCTGCCGCTCACCTCCGACAATATCTATTCGGAAATCCAGAAGGATCTGATTCAGCCGATCCTGATCTCTTCGGTGATGTCGGCCGACACCTTTCTCCGCGACTGGGTCCTGGCGGGAGAACGGGAACCGGAGAAGATCGCCCATTACCTCCGCGAGATCCGGACCCGCTACAATGCCTTCGCCAGCTTCTTCGTCTCCGAGCGGACGCGGAACTACTACCATGCCGACGGCATCCTGAAGCGCGTGCATGAGGCCGAGCCGCGCGACGAATGGTACTTCCGTGTACGGAAGATGACGAGCCCCTACGAGATCAACGTCGATCCGGATCTGGCGAACCAGGACGCGATGACGATCTTCATCAATTTCCGGGTTTTCGATTACGAGGGCCGCTTTATCGGCGCGACCGGCATCGGACTGACGGTCAATGCGGTCCGGACCCTGATTACCGATTACCAGCGCCGCTACGGCCGCACCGTGTATTTCGTCGACGGCACCGGCCGGATCGTCCTCGTCGGCGAGGGCGACAGCGTACCGGAGCATCATATCTCGGCGCGCGGCAATCTCGGCGCGCTGATGCCGGAATGGTCGAAAGACCAGACGCGTTCGCTGGAATATGATTACGAGAACCGCCCGCGGCTGCTGAACGTGCGGTTCATCCCCGAACTGGACTGGTTCCTGCTGGTCGAGAAGGATGCCGAGGGGGATTACACCGGTATTCGGCAGGCGCTTTACTGGAACCTGCTGGTTTGCACCCTGATCACTGCGCTGGTCCTGCTGGCTACCTGGCTGGCAATCAACCGCTATCAGAAGCGTCTCGAGACGATGGCGACCACCGACCAGCTGACCGGGCTGGCCAGCCGGCATGCCTATGAGGTCCTGATGGATCAGGCCCTGCGCGACAGCCGGCGCTCGGGACAGCCGCTGGCGCTGGTGATCCTCGACATCGATAATTTCAAGAGCGTGAACGACAGGTTCGGCCATGTCGCCGGCGACCGGGTGCTGTGCGGTGTCGGCAATGCGATGCGCGCCTGCCTCCGGTCTTCAGACATCATCTGCCGCTGGGGCGGCGACGAGTTCATTGTGGCGCTGCGGAACTGCGACCTGCATAATGCGGAGCGGCTGGCCGAGACCATGCGTCAGACCATCGCCGGCGCCGCTTTTCCGTATGAGGGCACGCCGATCACGGTGACGGTCAGCCTCGGCGTGGCGGTTTTGCAGGGCGAGGAATCCGCCCAGGACCTGGTGATCCGGGCTGATGCCGCGATGTATCGCGCCAAGCAGGAAGGCCGCAATCGGGTCCGGACGGACGTCCGCCCGGAAGCCGCCTAGGCCGACACGTTACGCAGTAACGATTTTCCCGAGAATGGATTCCACGTCGCTGGGCAGGAAGGGTTTGTCCAGGGTCGGCCGCGAACGGTACTGCTCCGGCAGGCTTTTCTGCCCGTAGCCGGTGGAAAAGATGAAGGGCAGGCCGCGCGAGGCGATGGCGTCTGCCACCGGGAAGATGGCCTGGCCGTTCACGTTCACATCCAGGATGGCGACGTCGAAGGTTTCCGACTGCGCCGCGGGCAGGGCGGCATCGACCCGGGAATAGGGGCCGAGCATCTCATGTCCGAGATCCTCGAGCACGTCCTCAAGGAACATGGCGACAAGGCTTTCGTCCTCCACCACGAGCACGCGAAGCCTGGCCGCTGGGTTGGACGGCGTTGCAGTCTGATCGGATGCCATATGACCCTCATACCAACGGGCGAGTTTCCCCGTTTCATTATCGCGCTAATGAGGAGTAAGCAGGCGGCGGTAAGACTTCAACTACCCTGAAGCCCGAATCAGGTTCCCGTCAGGCAGTCTGCCACGCAGGATGCCGTTTCTCCAAGCGGATCGAGAGGCGCCGGAGAACCGGTCAGTGAACCGCCGTGGATGGGGTGGGGAGATCGGCAAGGCGTCTGGCGGCTTCGGGACCGTTCAGGGGCTTCCGGGTCAGGCGGACCGGTGTGTTGCTCGCTTTGGCGGGGAGATTTGCCGGGCGTCCGGCCAGACAGGCCAGTGCGGCCATCCCGAGCAGCAGACCGAGGACAAAGCCCTCGTTCCAGGTTTTGCGACTTTTGCTCATTCCACCCTTCCCGGTATGCGGGCCTATCCGGCCTGGCAGAGATCGCTGTCGCCCGGCAAGGCGGTCAGTCGCGACACCTGGTTGAGCAGGGCGACCTGTGACCACGGCTTCCGGATAAAGCTGGCCGAGGCCGCATCCGCGCGGCCGGACACTGCCGCCCGGCCGACCTGGATCAGCGGGATTTCCGCCCAGCGCGGGTCGCTTCTCAGTGCCTGGACGAAGGTGCCGCCATTTTCGCCCGGCATGGTGTGGTCGGTTACGATGAGATCAGGCATGCGCCGGGCCACGGCGGCAAGGGCGGCCTGGCCGGAGGTGACATGGCGCACCTCATGGCCCTCGTTCTGGAGCATATCCCAAAGGTCGATGCCGAGCAGGGGATGGTCCACAACCACCAGAATGTCAGCCACTGCACGCCTCCAATGAAAACTCGGGCCGGATTCGAAATCTCCTCTCATAGCTAAGGCCGGGCCCGTCAGGGGAGGAAGTTATTTCCCGGTAACGGTCGTCAGCGCGAAAGTCATGGCAGCCTCTCTCTTGACACGGAACGGGAAACAGCTGGCGCGGTTATACGCGTGCCGGTGGTCCGGTTCGCTCTGATCATGACGAGGTGTCCATGGTTCATCAGCTGCAACGTCATGCGTCGCCGCGAGATCAGGCGTCCGCGGAGCACTCCTATGTGCGGGACCGCTCCCGTATCGATGTCGACCGCTTCTGGGACATGCGGTACTGGAGCAGCAAATTCGAGGTTCGCCCCGAGGAGCTGCGCAAGGCGGTCGAAGTCGTCGGCCCGTCACCATATGCCGTGGCGCAATATCTAGGCCGCGCCCGCTGATCCGGGGCGGCGCTGGGGGAGGGGAGATGGCCAGAATTCTGTTGGTGGACGACGATTCCGATATCCGGGAGGTGCTGCGCGATCACCTGGAAAGCGCGGGACATTCGGTCGTAGAGGCGCAGAACGGCAAGGTCGGCATGGTCGTCCTTGGCCAGAACCCCTGTGATCTTGTGATCACGGATGTCTACATGCCGGACGGTGACGGCATCGAATTCATCACCCGGCTTCATGAGCAAGCGGAAGACCTGCCGATCATCGCGATGTCAGGCGGCGGCTCGCACGACTTCGGCCTGCACATGCTCGCGGTAACCTCGGTGCTGGGAGCCCGGGCCATCCTCGCCAAGCCGTTCAACTGCGACCAGCTGCTTCAGACGGTCGACAGGGTGCTGCAGCATTGAGGGGATTCTGGCGGACGGGGTGAGATTCGAACTCACGGTACCGTTGCCGGTACGGCGGTTTTCAAGACCGCTGCCTTAAACCACTCGGCCACCCGTCCGCAGGGCCGGTCCGGCGAAAGCCCGGGCCGGCGCGTCGTGATACGGCTCCGGCCCGGGCAGGTCAAGCGCTCGGGCTAGTGCGGCCCCGGCAGCACCAGCAGGGTGCGCTGCTTGGGCAGGGTCGCGCGGGAGACCACCACTGTGGCGCTGTCGTTGAGCCTGATCTCGTGGCTGTCGCGCATCCGGGCGAGGAAGCGCTCCAGCGTTGCCTCGCTGAAGTAATGCATCGGGATCACCAGCGGCGCCTGCAACTGGGCGACCACCTCCTGCATCTCGACGATGTTCAGTGTGAAGCCGCCATCGACCGGGACGAAAAGCACGTCGATCCTGCCGATATCGGCAAGGTGACCGGGTGTCAGCTTGTGATGCAGGTGGCCAAGATGCGCGATGCAGAGGTCGGCGACATCGAAGATGAAGATCGAGTTGCCGTCATACTCGGTACCGCTGTCATAACTGCGAAGGTTGGTCGGCACATTCCGCACCTTCAGGTCGCGAAACTGAACGTTGTGGCGCGCCGGTTTGCCCTCATGGGTCCAGCCGCGCAGTACATGGGCGATGCCCGGTTCCGGATTGTTGGTGTAGTGCGTGCTATGCGCGTAATTCATGGTCACGACGTCGGGCCGCATCATCGGCCGGATGTAGTCGTTGTAGTCGGTGGCGGCGGTCGCGCCCTGCGGCGTCTCGATCAGAAAGGTGGCATGCCCGACGAAGGTGATGCGCGCACTGTTCGGCGGAGCGGCCGCCAGCCGGAGGCCTGCCGGCACGATGCGCGGCGTAAGCTGAGAGACGGCGCCGAGACAGGCCGCCCGTGATCCTGCCGGCGCCAGCAGCATGATTGCGGCAAGCAATGCGACAGTCAGGACGGCGCGGCGGTCCATGCTGGTACCTCACGTTCGGGGTGAGAACCACGGAACTGTCCGGCGATCTTATCGGCAGCGACCGCCCTTCGGAAGCGGCAATCTCAGGACCGGCAGCGCGGAATTTCGCGGGCCAGAAGATTCGCGTGCAGTTTGGCGTAGTATCTGAACCCTTCCCATTTCTCGGTCTTCAGACGCTCCACCACGTCGTAAGTCGCCTCGCAGACGCTCTCGTTGACCTGGATCGACTTCATCGAAGCGACAATCGCGTCGTTTTCCCACTGCACGCGGTTCGGGTTGCTTTTGTGAATGCGGTCCAGCGCCTGCCGGCGCGTGGCGACGGCAGCCTGCAGCCGATCGGCGTTCTCCTGGTCGAAGCGGTACCAGTCTTCCAGCGCGGCCTGTCCTTCGGGATATACGGCTGCGCAGCGGCGCAGGATTTCCCGCAGATGGATTCCGGTCCGCACTTCCGCTTCCGCTTCCGCCTCCTTCTGGTTGAAGCAGGCCTGGTTGCCGCGCGACGCCGGATTGGCCTGGGCGCAGGCGGATGGCGCAGGCATGCTCATGGCCGCCACGGCGACGGCACCGGCCAGGATGAAAAGGTGACGCGCCGGGAGTGTCATTCCGTCAACCCGGGCAAGGCCGGCAGCGGCCCGTCATCGGCAAGTGCCAGAACGGCATCGATGAAGCTGTCGGGCTTCTGCACGCCGCCGAATTCCAGCAGCATGCGGGCCTTAGCACGCATGGCGGCATCGTCCAGAGGGTTTTCCGGATCGCCGAAGGCATGGGTGCGTTCCGCCACGATGCTGGAACCGTCGCCCAGACGGGCGGTGACCCGGGCGCCCCAGGCGCGCGGATAGCTGCTGCGGTACGGTTCTTCCGCGGCGATGACCACGCGGCTCGCCGCTTCCGAGAGGCGGGCGCGGGCCGGCGCATCGAAGCTGGCGAAATCCACCTTGCCGTCGTGGATGGCGGCGGCAGCGGTATGCTGCAGCGAGAATTTCGCCTCGTATTCGCTTTGCGGCGCGATGCGGTCGCAGACATCGAGAGCGGCCTGATAGGTCTGTACCTCGATGCGCTCCACACTGCGGTTGCCGACCTGGGCGGCGATCTTAAGGCCTGCGTCGATCGTCGGATGCGTGTGACGGCAGGAAGGCCAGGGCTTGATCGATGTCTGGACGAGTTGCCAGGGCGCGTCAGGCTCGCCGAGCAGCCGCTCGGGCACGGGATCTGCGCATGTGGCGCGGAAGAAGCCTTTCTCGCCTTCGAGGATCTTCGGCGGTCCGGAGAAGCCGCGCGCGGCCAGATCGGCAGCGAGCAGACCGGCCTCCGCGGCACGTCCGGCATGCAGATGCTTGCTCATGGCGCCGGTTTCGAGGAATTGCCACAGGCCCGAGGATTGCGTGCCGGCGTTGCCCAGCGCGTGGGTCATCGCCGCGTGATCGAGGCCGAGCAGATCGCCGGCGGCATAGGCCGAGCCGAAGGGGCCGCAGGTCGCGGTATTGTGCCAGATCCGGTAATGCGCCGGCCCGACCGCCATGCCGACACGGCAACAGGCCTCGAAGCCGCGCAGGATTGCGGCAAGGAAGGCCCTGCCGCCGATGTTGCGGCGGCGCGCCAGGGCATAGGCAGCGGGTACTACGACGCAGCCCGGATGCACGACGGACGCGCGATGCAGGTCGTCCACCTCGAGAATATGCGTCAGGCCGCCGAGCAGCAGCGCCTCGCGGCCGGTGGTCAGCGGTTCGGCCGCGGCCCAGTCCAGCAGGATGCCGCCCGGCGTCGTATTGCGGCCGGCCAGTGCATTGGCCAGGGCATCGAGGGTGAAGAGGGCCGCAGTGCGATAGTCGGTTTCGCCGATGGGTTTGGCAGCGATCAGGGCAGCGAGGCGGCCGGTCAGGGAGAGCTCAAGCGGGGCGTTCATGATCGGCCTTTCTAGTGCAGCCAATATTCCCGAGGGTTAACGAATATTTACCATTCTGCGAGGCAAAGTCACCCCGATCCGAATCAACTCGGCTGGGGCATGTCCGTCTATATCGGAAAAATACTATGGTGGCTGGTCAGCCCGGCCAACCTGCCATTGGCGTTGCTGTTTGGCGGCGTGGCGCTGGCCTGCTGGCGGCGGACGCGCCTGCTCGGCATCCGGCTTGCCGCCGCGATGACCGTGTTTTTCCTGCTCATCGGCATTCTTCCGGTAGCGAACTGGGTGCTGCGGCCGCTGGAAGAGCATGTGCCGCAGCAGCCCCTGCCGTCACAAGTCGATGGCATCGTCGTGCTGGGCGGCAGCGAGCAGGTTGTCATCGCGGAGTCGCGCAACCGCCCGGAACTGAGCAATGCCGCCGACCGGCTGATCGCTTTCGTCGCTCTGGCGCGGAAATACCCGCAGGCGCGCCTGATCTATACTGGCGGCGGGATTCACTGGGGCGAGACCACGCTGAACGAAGCCGATATTGCAGCGCGCGTTTTCGAGGACCTGGGGCTCGATCCGGGCCGGGTGACGTTCGACAGCCGCTCGCGCAGTACGGCGGAAAATGCCGCTTTCGGCAAAGCTCTTGCCGATCCCCAGCCGGGCGAGACCTGGATCATGATCACGTCGGCGGCGCATATGCCGCGGGCGCTGAATGCCTTCAATGCGGTCTCCTGGCCGGTGCTGCCCTATCCGGTGGACTACCGGACCGCGACGCCCCGCGGCTTCGGTCTCAGATTCCGTCCCCTCGGCAACCTGCTGACGCTGGAAGGGGCCGTTCACGAATGGGTCGGCCTGGTGGCGTACTGGGCGCTCGGCCATACGACATCGATTCTGCCGCCGCTGCCTGCGACCACAGATGCGGCAAATGTCACAGCGGAAGCATGGCCGCTCCGACGGCACTGAGGTAACACCCGCGATGCAATGGACGATTGGTGATTCCCGGAGGATGGTGATGCGGCGAATGCGGCTCGGAATGGTGGCGCTCGCCTTCGGTCTGATTGCAGCCTGTGGCGCCAGCCATTCACCGGCTCCCCCGGAGGAGTCTGGCGCTGGTTCAGGCGGGGAGCAGCAGCAGATCGCGCCCGCGGGCGCGACGGCCCAGACGGCGCCCGGCACCGAGACGGAGGAGGCTGCCTTCGACCGCGCCGGATTCGACGCGTTCCTGGCGGAAGTACGCAGCGAGGCCCTGCAGAAGGGTATTAAACCCGACGTCGTCGAGACGGCGCTGACCGGGGTCGAACCGGTGATGCGCATCATTCAGCGTGATCGCAATCAGGCGGAATTCAAGCTGGCATTTTCGACCTATCGGGATCGCGTTATCACACCGGCGAATGTCCAGCGCGGCCAGAAACTGCGTGACGAGCATCGGGAGATCCTGCAGCAGGTGGCGCAGCGCTACGGCGTGCAGCCGCGGTTCATCCTGGCGATCTGGGGCATTGAGACGCGTTATGGTGCCGTCCGAGCCGACGTGCCGCTGTTCCATTCCCTCGCGACGCTGGCCTATGACCGCCGCCGTTCCGCCTATTTCCGCAACGAGCTGTTCTCGGCACTCACCATGCTGGATCGCGGCTACATCGATTACGCGACGATGAAGGGGTCGTGGGCCGGCGCCATGGGGCAGCCGCAGTTCATGCCGAGCAGCTATCTGGCCTATGCCGAAGATTTCGACGGCGATGGCAAGCGCGACATCTGGCGCAATACCGGCGATGTCTTCGCCTCGATCGCCAATTACCTCGCCAAGCATGGCTGGACGACCGCCCAGACCTGGGGACGGGAAGTGAAGGTGCCGGCGGCACTGCAGACCCGCATGGGCGAACTGGCGCGGGAAGGGCGTTCGGGCTGTCGCGCCATCGACCAGATGACGAAGGATCTGCCGATTGCCGAATGGAACAGGCTCGGGTTGCGGCGTGCCGATGGCGGCGAGCTGCCCAAGGCCCAGATCAGCGGCGCCGTCGTGCAGCCAGATGGCCCCAAGGGAGCGAGCTTCCTCGTCTACGGCAACTACCGTTCGATTCTCCGCTACAACTGCGCCCACCACTACGCCCTGACCGTCAGTTTACTTGCCGACCGGCTGGGCGATGGTTAAGATCACGCAATATATAGCTATGCTGCCAGAATCCGACGCCAAACCTTGGGGAAAGCGGGGGGTACGGGGGATTAACCTGTCCGCCTGGTCCAGTCGCGCCCGCATCACAGCCGCGGCCATCCTTTCGCTCGGCATGCTGGCCGGCTGCGCCGAAACCGCGCTGGTCAACCACGCCAGCAAGTCGATCGGCCGATCCACCGATCCGGTCCAGCTCGGCGCCGGTTCACGCGGCGGCATCTACAAGGTCGGGAACCCGTATCAGATCAACGGCGTCTGGTACTACCCGAAGGAAGATCCGAATTACGACGAGACCGGCATCGGGTCGTGGTACGGCGAGCAGTTCCACGGCAAGCGCACGGCCAACGGCGAAATCTTCGACATGAACGAAGTGACCGCCGCACATCCGACCCTGCCGATGCCGTCGCTGGTGCGCGTCACCAATCTGGAAAACGGACGCTCCATCGTCGTGCGGATGAACGATCGCGGTCCCTACGCGAACAACCGCATCATCGACCTGTCGCGCCGGTCCGCGCAGCTGCTCGGATATGAGCGCCAGGGCACCGCGCGGGTCCGTGTGCAGTATCTTGGCCCGGCGCCGCTGGAGGGCGGCGGGGAGACCATGCTGGCGTCGCGCAGTACCGGTGCGGAAGAGCAGCCGACGGCAGCGCCGCGCGGGACGGTTTCGGCCGAGGCCCTGCCGCCGCCGCCCGGTGCAAAGGGAAGCAGCGGGGAAGTCGCCCGCCCCGCGCAGGGACAGCCTTCGCCGATGCAGATCTTAGCTGCGCAGAACCCGCCGGCAGCGGACAGTGCCACGCCGGGAGCCCTGCCGGTCGCCAACCTGTCGCAGCAGACGGTTGAAATGGGGCCGGCGCGGGGCGGGCAGATCTACGTGCAGGTCGGCGCCTTCTCGCTGCACGAGAATGCACACCGGCTGGCGGCGCGGCTGTCGCTGATCGGTCCGGTCGGTGTCACGTCGACCTTCGTGAACAACCAGGAATTCTTCCGCGTGCGCCTGGGGCCGTATGACCAGGTGGCGGGCGCCGATCAGGCGCTGCAGCAGGTGATCAACAGTGGACAAACAAATGCGCGTATCATTGTCGACTAAGTTCGTTGCCGCCGGTTTCGCGGCTGTTCTGGCATTCGTTTCACTGGTGCAACCCGCTCTGGCGCAGCTGGGGCAGGTGGAAACGCCGGCCCGCCAGATGATCATGGTCGACTATGACACCGGCGCGGTGCTGTTCGAGAAGAACGCCGACGAGCTGATGCCGCCCTCGTCGATGTCCAAGCTGATGACGGCTTTCATGGTGTTCGAGGAGCTTGCCGCGGGCCGGCTGCGGCTTGAGGACACCTTGCCCGTCAGCGAGAAGGCCTGGCGCATCCAGGGTTCCAAGATGTTCGTGCCGATCGGCGAGCGGGTCAAAGTCGAAGACCTGCTGCGCGGCGTCATCGTCCAGTCGGGCAACGACGCCTGCATCGTGCTCGCGGAAGGCATCGCTGGCAGCGAGGAGCGCTTTGCCGAAATGATGACCGAGCGGGCACGCGAACTGGGGATGTCCAGGAGCGTCTTCAAGAATGCCTCGGGCTGGCCTGACCCTGAGCATGTGATGACGGCACGCGAGCTGGCCGTGCTGGCCAGGCTGATCATCGAGCGCTTTCCGCAATACTACCATTATTACTCCGAGAAGGAGTTCACCTACGGCATCGATGGTGCGACCAAGAAGCCGATCACCCAGGGCAACCGCAACCCGCTTCTGTACAAGGGCGGCGGCGCAGACGGTCTGAAGACCGGCCATACCGAAGCGGCCGGCTATGGCCTCACGGCTTCCGCCAAGCGCGGCGATCGCCGCCTGATCCTGGTGGTGAACGGCCTGAAAAGCATGGCCGAGCGGTCGCGCGAAGCAGAGCGGCTGATGGAGCTCGGCTTCAGCCAGTTCGAGAATTACAAAGTCTTTTCGGCCGGTGCCGTTGTCGATGAGGCCGATGTCTGGCTCGGCACGCTGGCCCGCATGCCGCTGGTCATCGAACGCAACCTCACCGTCACCATGCCGCGGCAGACCCGCGGCAACGTGAAGGTGGTCGTGTCCTACGACAACCCGATCCCGGCGCCGATCGTGAAGGGGACCCCGGTGGCGACCCTGCGCGTTGAAGGCAGGGATGGGCCGATTACGGAAGTGCCGCTGGTTGCCGGCGCCGATGCCGGGCAGCTCGGCTTTACCGGCCGGATCAGCGCCGCCATCAGCTATCTGCTGTGGGGCTCGGGACAGAAGTGAGCGCCGTACGCGGCCGCTTCATCAGTCTCGAAGGCGGTGAGGGCGCCGGCAAATCGACTCAGGTAAAGCGTCTGGCGGCGCGGCTGGCGGAGCACGGCATCGAGACGGTGCTGACCCGCGAGCCCGGCGGCACGCCGGGCGCCGAGGCGATCCGGAACCTGCTGGTCAGCGGCGATACCGGCCGCTGGGACGGCATGACGGAAACCCTGCTGCATTTCGCGGCCCGCCGCGAACATGTCGAAAAATTGGTGCGGCCCGCGCTTACCCGCGGCACCTGGGTGATCACCGACCGCTTTGCCGATTCCACCATGGCCTATCAGGGTTATGCCAGTGGTGCCGGGCGCGAGACGGTGGAAAAGCTGTATGCGCTGGTGCTCGGCGATTTCCGGCCCGATCTGACGCTCATCCTCGATCTGCCGGTCGAAGTCGGCCTTGCCCGCGCACGCAGCCGCATGCAGGGGCAGGCGGCGGCGGAGGACCGCTACGAGCGTATGGGCGAAGCCTTTCACCGGGCCCTGCGCGATGCCTTCCACGACATTGCCGCCCGCGAGCCGCAGCGCTGCCGCCTCATCGACGCCAGCGGGGACATCGACAAAGTGGCTGATGCCCTGTGGCAGGCCGTGGCCGCCGAGTTTAAGCTTTAGCCGATGAGTGGCTTCGATCCGCAACAGGCCGCCTCCTGGGGGCCGCGGCACAATCCCGTTCTGATGGGTCACGAGGCAGCGGAACAGGCCCTGCTGCAGGCCTGGTCGAGCGGGCGCCTGCCCCATGCCTGGCTGATCACCGGGCCGAAGGGCGTGGGCAAAGCCACGCTGGCATTCCGGTTCGCCCGCTTCCTGCTCGCGCATGGTCCCGCCGGCGAGATGGATGCAGGGCCCAGTCTGTTCGGCGATGCGCCGGTCCTGCCCAAAAGTCTCGAGATCGGCGAAGACCATCCGGTCTTCGCCCGTGTGGCCAGCGCCGGCCATGCCGACCTGATTACGGTGGAGCGCAGCTGGGACGAGAAGGGCGATCGCTTTCGCGGCGACATCGTCGTGCAGGATGTGCGCGCCGTGATCGACCGCTTCGGCAAGACGGCTGCGGAAGGCGGCTACCGCGTCTGCATTGTCGACGCTGCCGATGACATGAATACCAATGCGGCCAATGCGCTGCTGAAAATTCTGGAGGAGCCGCCTGCCAATGCGGTGCTGCTGCTGGTCAGCCATGCGCCCGGCGGTCTGCTGCCGACGATCCGCTCGCGCTGCCGGCGCCTGGCGCTGAAGCCGCTTGGCAACGATGCCATGGAGCAGACGATCGCGCGCCTGCTGCCCGATCTGGACGCGGCGGAGCAGCGGGGGCTGGCTGTGCTGGCGGAAGGCTCGCCCGGTCGGGCGGTGATGCTCGCGGGCCAGGGCGGCCTGAAGCTGCTGAATGGCCTGCTGGAGATGGTTGGCCAGCTGCCGAAACCCGATCATGCCAAGCTGCATGCCTTCGGTGATGCCCTGGCGCGGGACCGCAGCGGTGCCGGTTTCCAACTCATGGGTGAATTGTTCCGCTGGTGGCTGGCCCGGCTGATCCGGGCTTCCGCCGCAGGGCAGATCGGCGGTTCCGGCTGGACGGAGATTTTTCCGGGGGAAACCGCCCTGTCGCGGAGGCTCGCCCAATGGCAGGCCCCGGACCGCTGGGCGGAAGACTGGGAACAGATCGGTCGCTTGCTCGACCGGGGGGAATCGGTCAATCTCGACCGCAAGCAGATGCTGCTCAATCTGTTCGCAACGCTCGGACGAGCTGCGGCGCGGTAAGGATTGCGCCCCATCCGGGCCGGTCGGCGAGGGGGATCAGATGGCCGGATCGACCGGCAATACGACACTGGGCAAGATGAAGGGGCCTCCGGCGGCACCCGACAGCCTTGAGAAGATCGAGCTGCTTGCCGAACTGACGCCGGCTGCCCGGCTTGAGGTCGAGCGCGCCTGCCAGTGGCGGCGGTTTGCCGCCGGCGAACAGATCCTCGATCGCAACAGCGACAGCCGCGACGTCTACTTCGTCGTCGAGGGCAGTGTCGAAGTGATCAATTTCTCCGGCAACGGCCGCGAGATCTCCTACGCCATCGTGCCGGCAGGCGGTTACTTCGGCGAGATTGCAGCGATCGACGGCGAGCGCCGCTCGGCCAGCGTGATGGCGCAGACGGCCTGTCGGCTGGCCGCGCTGCCGCCGAAGGCCTTTGAGAGCCTGCTGGCGCGCGAGCCCGGCGTCAGTCTGAAGGTGATGCGCAGGCTCACCGCCATTATCCGCGCCAACAATGAGCGCATCATGGATCTGGCAACGCTGGGTGCGATCCAGCGTGTCTATCGCGAATTGCTGAAGCTGGCGCGACCTGATCCCCTTAACCCGTCCGGCTGGCTGATCTACCCGATGCCTAAACAGCATGAGATCGCCCGTCGCGCCGCGACGACGCGCGAGACGGTCGCGCGTGTGCTCGCCAATCTGCTGCATGGCGGGCAGTTGGTCCGCCGCGACAAGACGTATTACCTGACCGATCGCGGCGCTCTGGAGCAGGCGATCGCGCGTCTGGATCTGCGACATACTCCTGTCCTGGGATGACAAGTGAGTGGCCGGGCGCGGCCTCTGCGCTTTGGCGTTGCCTCCCCAACTGACATATAAGATAGTACCCTGCACGGTGCGCGACAGACGCGCCGGCGTGAGGAAACGCAACCCTGCAGGAGGACATCCATGCGTGGATTGAAGGCGTTATTCACCGGGCTCGGTACCCTGGCAATTCTGGCGGCAGCAACATCGGCAAATGCGGCATGGCCCGAACGGCCGGTACAGGTGATTGTGCCCTGGGCAGCCGGCGGCGGCACCGACGCGACAGGCCGCATCATCGCCAAGATGCTGCAGGACGAATTCAAGCAGCCCTTCAATGTCGTTAACCGTACAGGCGGCGGCGGCGTGGTCGGCCATGCGGCGATCGCGCAGGCGCCCGCCGATGGCTACACCATCGGTGTGATCACCATCGAGATCGGGACCTTCAGGTGGCTCGGCCAGTCCGACCTGTCCGGAGCACGCGACTATACGCCGATCGCGCTCTACAATTTCGATCCCGGCGCCTTCTACGTTGCGGCGGACTCGCCATTCAAGGACGCGAAAGACGTCGTACAGGCGCTGAAGACCAACCCGCGCGTCTACAAGCTGGCTTCCGGTTCCGCCATCGGCGGCGCCTGGCACATGGCATTCGGCACCATGCTTCTGAAGGCCGGCGTCGACCCGGGCCAGTTCAACTGGATCGCGTCGCAGGGCGCAGCGCCTGCGTTGCAGGAACTGGTCGCGGGCGGCACCGATATCGTGCCCTGTTCGCTGCCCGAAGCGAAGTCGCTGCTGGATGCGGGCAAGATCAGGGCCATGGCCGTGCTCAACCCGGAACGGCTGCCGGCCTATCCCAATGTGCCGACGGCAAAGGAAGCTGTCGGTGTCGACGTTCTGGCCGGTGCCTGGCGTGGCATCGGCGGTCCCAAGGGAATGCCGCAGGAAGCCACCACGAAGCTGATCGCAGCGATGGAGAAAATCCACAAGAGCGATGAGTTCCGCAAGTTCATGACCGATCGCGGCTTCGGCCTGATGTGGAAGCCCGGCTCCGAATTCGGCAAGTTCATGGAAGAATCCGAAGCCGAAAGCGGCAAGGTGCTCAAGGCCATCGGTCTGGCGAAGTCTTCCTGAGGTATTCTGCCCCGTGCGCTCATGCGCGCGGGGCAGGAATTTTCCCATGCGCGTGAATGACGCCCTGTTCGGCATTGCGCTGCTGGCGCTTGCCATCTTCGTCTGGCTCCATGCCGCCGGATTTCCCAAGGTGGCCGGTACCGCCTATGGCCCGGCCTTCTTTCCGCAGGTCCTTGCTCTCGGCCTGGCTGCTTCCGCGGCTCTGCTGATCTGGCGCGGCATGAAACAGGCTACCGGCGGCCGGTTTCTGCAGCTCGAAACCTGGGCGCGCGAGCCCGGGCGCTGGTTCGGCCTGCTGCTGATGCTGTCATGTCTCGTCGTCTATGCGCTGCTGGACGAGATACTGGGCTTCCATATCACGGGCTTCGCCATCACGACCGTCTTCATGATCTATCTCGGCGTCCGGCCATGGCTGGCGCTTGTCTGCAGCCTGGGCACGGTCATCGTGATCTGGCTGCTGTTCGCACGCCTGCTGCTGGTGCCGCTGCCGGGCGGCGTGCTCACACCCTATCTGTGGTAGCTCCATGGACGCCGTGCTTCCAGCGCTGAGCCTGATCCTGCAGCCCGACGTGCTTTGGGTCATTGCGCTGTCGTCGCTGTTCGGCCTCTTCGTCGGCGCCATGCCGGGCCTTTCGGCAACCATGGCGACGGCGCTTCTGGTGCCGGTGACATTCTTCATGGAGCCGGTGCCGGCGATCGCCGCGATCGTCAGCTGCACCGCCATGGCCATCTTCGCGGGTGACATTCCGGGCGCTCTTCTGCGTATTCCCGGCACGCCGGCCTCGGCCGCCTATGCCGACGAGGCCTATCAGATGACCCGCAAGGGGCAGGGCGAGCTTGCGCTGGGCGCTGGGCTTGTCTTCAGCGTGCTCGGTGGGTTGTTCGGCGTTACGGTGCTGATCCTCGGCGCCCCCGTTCTGGCTGCTTTCGCCCTGAACTTCTCGTCCTTCGAATATTTCTGGATGGCCCTGCTGGGCCTGACCTGCGCGGTGTTCATCTCGCCGAATGCGCCGGTGAAGGGCGTGGTGGCGCTGCTGCTCGGCCTGCTGCTGTCCTGCATCGGTATTGGTGCCAGCGGCGGCCATCCGCGCTTCACCTTCGGCAGTATGGAGCTGACCGGCGGCGTGCCGCTGATCCCGGCACTGATAGGCATGTTTGCCCTTCCCGAGATCATCCGATTCGTCCTGTCGGAGCGGGCGGTTCTTACGATCGCGCAGAAGAAGATCGGCAACATCTTCCGGCAGCAGGCGGAACTGATCCGTCGCTACTGGCGCGGCCTGCTGCGCGGCAGCATCCTCGGCACGGTGATCGGCGCCATGCCCGGCGCCGGCGCCGACATTGCGGCCTGGGTAAGCTACGCGACCTCGAAGAAATTCTCCCGCGAGCCGGAGAAATACGGCACTGGCCATGTCGAGGGCCTGGTGGAATCCGGCGCGGCCAACAATTCGGCGCTTGGCGGCGCCTGGATTCCCGCCCTGGTCTTCGGCATCCCCGGCGATTCCATCACCGCGATTGCCATCGGCGTAATGTTCATGAAAGGACTCACGCCGGGGCCGATGATCTTCCTCAACAACCCGGAGATGCTCTACGGCGTCTTCATCGCCTTCATACTGGCCAACCTGCTGATGCTGCCCTTCGGCTGGGCCGCGATCAAATGCGCCGGTCAGCTGCTGTCGGTGCCGCGACCGATCCTGATGCCGGTGATCCTGCTCTTCTGCATCGTCGGCGCCTTTGCCAGCAATAACACTGTTTTCGGCGTGGTGACCATGCTGGTGCTGGGTGTCGCGGCTTACCTGATGGAGGAGAACAGATTTCCGATCGCGCCCGTCATTCTCGGCCTGGTGCTCGGGCCCATGGTGGAAGAGAACTTCATCAATTCGATGCAGAAGACGCTGGGCGATCCGATCGGCTTCGTCAGTCGCCCGATTGCCGGCACGCTTGCCGCTCTCACGATCCTGATCTGGTTTTCGCCGCTGCTGCTGCGCCTGTGGCGCCGGGCTAGAATGCAGCCGCAAATGCGCTGACGGCGGCGTTGTAGGCGTCGGGCATTTCCAGATGGGGGCTATGTCCGGCCTGCTCCAGGCAGAGGCGCCGGGCGTTCGGAATGACCGTTTCCATCCAATGATGCACGGCAGGGTCATAGAGCTGGCTGTCGCCGCCATGCAACAGCAGGACGGGCAGCGTCAACTGCGGCAGCAGCCAGCGGAAGTCCTGCTCCGCCATGGAGGCCCATAAGGCCGCCATCGCCGCGCCGTCATTGGCCAGCATTTCCGCCTCCGCCCATCGGTAGAGGGGATCCTGGCTGGAGCGGCTGCGGGCAAACAGCTTCGGCAGGCTGTTCCGGACATAGGAGGCCCAGTCGCCCCGCATCGCCTGCAGAGCCATGGCGCTGTGCTCGGCCAGGAAGTCGTTGCGAATACCGAGATGCCAGCTCTCGTCATTGATGATGCGGGCCGTCATGTCCTCGATCACGAGGCCGGACAGCGCCGCCTGCCCGTAGCGCGCAATATAGTCGAAGGCGACCATGGCGCCCATGGACCAGCCGATGACGACCGCGCCCGACAGGCTGCGTTCGGAGATCAGCCGGTGCAGGCTGTCCGCGAGATGCGGGATGCCAAGCCTGGGCAATGACGCGATGCTGTTGCGATGACCCGGCAGATCGGGGCAGAGAAGATGGAAGCGCTCGCCCAGCGTTTCCATCTGCGGTCCGAAATAGCCGCCATGACTGGCCCAGCCATGCAGCAGGATCAGCGGTCGCCCCTGGCCGCGCTCGGCGACGAAAAGCGGAAAGGCCTCAGGCGCCGACATCGCGCACCAGTACCAGAGCCCGGCCGCTGCAGATTACCTTTCCTTCGGCGTCGGTGCAGTTGGTCGCAAGGTCGACGAGATGTTTCTCCGGCCGCATGCGGGTGATTTCGACTGTTGCGGTCAGTGGCTCGCCGATCCGGGCCTGTTCGTGGAAGCGCATTTCCTGCTTCAGGTAATTGGTGCCAAAGCCGGGCAGTTCGACGCCGAGCAGATAGGAGAACAGGGCGCCGATCAGGGGTTCCGGCACTGAGCCGGTGCTGTCCTCCGCTGCGGCGAGGCCGTGGAAGGCGGCGATGTCGTCCTGGGAAAAGCTTCGGGTAACGCTGGCGCGGCTGCCGACTTGCATGAAAAAACCTATGAAAGGGTGATGGTTGTCCGGCCGTCGAGTACGACGGCGCCATCGGCCATACGGCTGGCCCGCGTCGACAGCGTGCGCTCGTTGCCGCTCGCTGCGGTTTCGGCAATCTCGAAACGCAGGGGCTCGTCGGCATAGGCGGGATTGGGGAACATCAGGTCCTGGCTGAGCTGTTTCGCTCCGGGATACTGCTTCTGCACGAGGCCCCAGAGAATTGTGTAGAGCAGCATGCCGTGGCTGACCGTGCGTCCGAACCGGGTGCGCGACGAGAATTCCGCATCGACGTGGATGGGGTTGTTGTCACCGCTGATCCGGGCGAACAGGTCGAATTCCGACTGGCTCAGCGGGCGCTCCAGGCTGAGGGTAGTCATGCTGTCTCCTGTCGCTGGCGAAGCACATGCTTCTGGATCTTGCCGGCCGCCGTGCGCGGAAAGTCCTCGATGATTTCGAACCGCCTCGGCACCTTGTAGGCGGCGAGGTTCTCGCGGCAGAAGGTGCGCAGCGCCTCGACATCGATGGTCTCGCCGGGGCGGGGAAGGATATAGGCGCAGCCGGTCTCGCCCCATTTCTCGTCCGGCATGCCGACGACGGCGCATTCCAGTACGCCGGGGAAGCGGTAGATGACGATCTCGACCTCGGCCGGATAGACGTTCTCGCCGCCCGAGATGTACATGTCCTTGATGCGATCGACGATGTAGTAGTAACCGTCGGCATCGCGGCGCGCGACATCGCCGGTTTTCAGCCAGCCATCGTCGGTAAAGGCCGCTCTGGTCGCAGCCTCGTTGTTCCAGTAGCCGGGCGTAACGCCGGGGCCGCGAATCTGCAGTTCGCCGGCCTCGTCGGCCGTCGCAATCACCTGTCCATGGTCGTCGACGAGGCGGACCTCGGCGAGAATCTGCGGCTTGCCGACCGAGCCGATTTTCGTAGCGGCATGGGCAGTGTCCATCAGGAAGACGGTCGGGCCGGTTTCCGTCATGCCCATGCCGTTGCAGACCCTGATGCCGCGCTGGCCGAAGAGTTCGATCAGGCTGGCCGGCAGCGGCGCGCCGCCGCAGCCCCATGAGCGCACGCGGGAGAGATCCGCCGTCGCGAAGTCCGGGAGCAGGCTGAGCGCCTGGTAGATCGCCGGCACGCCAAAGAAGGCGCTGCACTGGCCGGACTGAAGCGCCGCCATGACGACGTCGGGTTCGAATTTCTTCATCACCGTCACGCTGCCACCATGGATCAGCACCGGCAGGGTATGCAGGTTGATGCCGGCGGTGTGGAAGAGCGGCAGGAAATTCAGCGTGGTGTCGACCGAGGTAAGGTCGATGGCCTGGCCGATATTGACGGCGTTGGCATAGGCCATGCCCGGTGTCTGGATGACGGCCTTGGGCTTTCCGGTCGTGCCGGAGGTGTAGAGCATGTACCAGGGCTGATCGGGCGATCGGACGGTGTCGAAACGCCCCGGTGCCGTATCCGCAACAGCCTTCTCGTAATCGGCCAGCGGAAGCAGGGGCAGGTTCAGCGCCGAGCCCAGTCCCGCGGCTGCGGCCGCGTTCTCGGCGTCATGGATCAACAGTTTCGGCGTGGCATCCCGGGCGACCGGGATCAGTTCCGGGACCGGCTGGCGCCAGTTCAGCGGCGTCAGGATCGCGCCGATCCTGCCGCAGGCGAACAGGATTTCGAAGAAGGCGACGCAGTTCAGCGTCAGGATGGCGACTCTGTCGCCGGGGCCGGTTCCATTCTTCCGCAGCCAGGCTGCGAAGCGCGATGCACGATCATCGAGCTGGGCATAAGTCAGGCGGTTTCCGGTCTCGGCCTCGATGAAGGCCACCTTATCCGGCGTAAGTTCGGCGCGTCGCGCCGCGATATCGAAGACCATTCGCATGGTTATGCCGATTTCCGCAGGAACTGTGCCATCCCGGCCTCCGCTTCGGCGCCGTCGATCAGGGTGAGGAACATCTGCTTTTCCGCATCCAGCGCGGCCACGACCGCCGCACGCCGCTCGGGCGGACAGAGCAGCCGCTTGGTATGCGCCGTGGCGGCGGGCCGGTTGCCGGTCAGAGCCGTAAGCCAGGAATCGATGGTCGCATCCAGCGATTCCGGTTCGACGAGGCTGGTCGCCAGTCCCAGCTGCACCGCCTCGGCTGCCATGATGCGCCGGTTGAGCAGCTGGATTTCCCGCGCTTTCGCCGCCCCGATCCGGTCCGGGAGCAGGGCGGTCCAGCCGCCATCGGGGCTGAATCCGACCTGCACGTAGTAGGGCTGGATGAAGGCCTGCGGTGCCATGGCAACGAGATCGCAGGCCAGCATCAGCCCCAGCGAGCCACCGGTAACGGGCCCCTGCACGCGGCCGATCACCGGAACCGGCAGGTCCAGCAGGGCGATAATCGCTTCATTCAGGCCGCCGACCAGCGTATCCGCATAGGCACGGCGCTTCTCGCGCGGCGTGGCGTGGAAGCCCTCGACGTCGCCGCCAGTCGAGAAGCTGCGCCCGGCCGCCTGCAGAATGAGCGCCCGCAGGCCTTCGCGGGATGCGACTTTTCGCAGGTTGTCGAGCAGCGACGCGATCAGCTCCGGAACGAGACTGTTGTGCCGTTCCGGCCGGTTGAGTGTCAGCCGTGCCACCGCGCCGTCGAAATCGAGCAGGGTGAGGGCGGTGCTCATTTGCGGCGTGCCGGTCTGGCGGCGGGCGCGAGACCGTTTGCGATCATGGCGGCGGCGGCATCCACGATCGGCTCCAGCGGCGCTTTCGGATCCCACAGTCCGTAGCGCTGACCGAGGAAGACCGAGATTCCCATCAGCATCCAGGCGCGCACTTCCGTGGCGACGCTGCTGCTGCCCGGGGCGATTTCGCCGCGTTTTTCCGCTGCTGCAAGAGCGATGCGGTAGCCTTTGGCGAATTCGGTGTAGTACTGCCGGTAGACGGCCTCGTCGACGAACTGAGATTCCTCGACCACCTTGTAAAGATCGGGGTTCTTGCGCACGAAGCCGAGAAAGGCACGCAGGCCAAGCCGTTCGGCATCCAGGCGATCCTTTGCTTTGGCGGTCGCCTCGGTGAGGTGATGGCGCAGCATGCGGCCCATATGCAGGACCAGCTCGCGCATCACGTCTTCCTTGCTGCGGAAGTAGATGTAGAAGGTGCCCTGCGCCACGCCGGCTTCGGCGGTGATGGTGGCGACAGAGGCCTCGGCGAAGCCGCGCCGGCCGATTTCTCGCTGGGCGGCTTCCAGAATCTTGCGACGCGTGGTTTCGCCGCGGCCGGTCTTCGGCGGCGGCAGGGGACGTTTGCCGGGACTGACCTGGTCCATGGACGAAAGCTCTCTGTTTCCTCTCCCGGCGCTGCGGTTCTACTGAATCCCGCTTGACGGCCTGACAGGCCAAAGCTACGAATACCCGAGACATGAATCAAGTGTCATGTTCGGACTGGCCAGCGCGGGCGGCGGTCCGACACCGGCACCGGGGGCAACCCGGGCCGCAAGACGGGAGGACGAGGCATGCCGCAGACCAGCGCCTGTATTCGCACTTCCGTCGCCGTCCGCATCGCAAGGGAGAAAACGTTATGCATCGCATGATGAAAGCGGCCGGGCTGGCCGCGGCATTGCTGGCCGGGAGCGCCCTGTCGGCGCAGGCCGCCGACCTGAAGATCGCGCTTATCGCCGGCAAGACCGGTCCGCTGGAGGCCTATGCAAAGCAGACCGAGACCGGCTTCATGATGGGCCTGGAATACCTGACCAAGGGCACCATGACCTGGCAGGGCCGCAAGATCGAGGTCATCGTCAAGGACGACCAGCTCAAGCCCGACCTGGCCAAGTCGCTGCTCGAGCAGGCCTATGCCGATGACAATGTCGATATCGCCGTCGGCACCACCAGCTCGGGCGCCGCACTCGCCATGCTGCCGGTCGCTGAGGAGCACAAGAAGATCCTGCTGGTCGAGCCGGCGGTCGCCGATGCCATCACCGGCGAGAAGTGGAACAAGTATATCTTCCGCACCGCCCGCAACTCGATGCAGGACGCCTATGCCGGCGCTGCGGCTTTCCCGCGTACGGGTGAAATCCATGTCGCCACGCTGGCGCAGGACTACGCCTTCGGCCGCGATGGCGTGAAGGCGCTGAAGGATGCTCTCGCCCAGCTGCGGCCGAACGTCAAGGTCGTATTCGAGGAGTATGCGCCGACGCAGACCACCGACTTTACCGCCTCGGCCCAGCGCCTGTTCGACGCGCTGAAGGACAAGCCGGGCAAGAAGGTGATCTCGGTCATCTGGGCGGGCCCGCATCCGCTGCCCAAGATTGCCGACCTGAAGCCGGAGCGTTTCGGCATCGAGATCGCGCCGGGCGGCAACATCCTGCCGGTGATGAAGGGTTACCGGCCGTATCCGGGCATGGAAGGCGCAGTGTACTACTACTACGACTTCCCGAAGAACCCGATGAATGACTGGCTGGTGGCCGAGCATACCAAGCGCTTCCAGAGTCCGCCGGACTTCTTCACTGCCGGTGGTTTTGCCGCCGCGTCGGCCGTGCTGACCGCCGTCGAGAAGGCCGGCGGCACCAATACCGACAAGCTGATCGCTGCCATGGAAGGCATGAGCTTCGACACGCCCAAGGGCAAGATGCAGTTCCGCAAGGAGGATCATCAGGCCCTGCAGTCGATGTATCACTTCCGGGTCAAGAAGGACGGCAAGGATGAGAACGACCTGCTGGAGCTGATCCAGGTGATTTCGCCGCAGGACATGCCGCTGCCGATCCGAAACAAGCGCTGACAAGGACGGCCGGGGACGCAGCGTCCCCGGCCATTCCGGTTTCTGTGATGAGCTCGACACCCAGCCTGGAAACGCGTGACCTGACGATCCGCTTCGGCGGCCATGTTGCGGTCAACGCCGTCAGCTGTGCCTTCCGGCCCGGTACGCTGACCGCCATCGTCGGTCCGAACGGCGCCGGCAAGACCACCTATTTCAACCTGATCTCGGGTCAGCTCAAGGCGACGGCCGGGCAGGTCATTCTGCGCGGCGAGGATGTCACCGGACTGACGGCTTCGGCCCGCACCAAGCGCGGCATGGGCCGGGCGTTCCAGCTCACCAACCTGTTTCCCAACCTCACCGTCATGGAGAATGTCCGTCTGGCCGTGCAGAGCCGCGCGGGGGCTGGGCTGCAGCTGTTGCAGCTCTGGAGCCACCGCCGCGACCTGATCGAGAAGGCCGACAGCCTGCTGGACTCTGTGCGCCTGCTCGACAAGCGCAATGCCACGGCCGGGGCTTTGCCGCATGGCGACCAGCGCAAGCTGGAAGTGGCTTTGCTGCTGGCGCTGGAGCCGGATGTCTTCATGTTCGACGAACCCACTGCCGGCATGTCGGTGGACGAGGTTCCGACCGTCCTGCAGCTGATCCACGACATCAAGGCGCGCGGCGACAAGACCGTGCTGCTGGTCGAGCACAAGATGGACGTGGTGCGCAGCCTCGCCGACCGCATCATCGTGCTCCATAACGGCAGTCTGGTCGCGGATGGAGAACCGGCCGAGGTGATCTCCTCGCCGGTGGTGCAGGAAGCCTATCTCGGCATCGCGCCGGAGGCGGCGGCATGAGCGACGCGCTGCTGCGCCTGGAAGGCGTTCACACCCATATCGGCCAGTATCACATCCTGCACGGCGTCGATTTCACCGTGCCGCGGGGGCAGCTCACCATGCTGCTCGGCCGCAACGGGGCGGGGAAGACCACCACGCTGCGGACCATCATGGGGCTGTGGAAGGCCAGCCAGGGGCGCGTGATCTTCGACGGCCAGAACATTGCGGGCAGGCCGACGCCGGACATTGCGCAACTGGGCATTGCTTATGTGCCGGAGAATATGGGCATCTTCTCCGACCTCACGGTGCGGGAAAACATGATCCTGGCGGCCCGCGAGGGCGAGATCGACTCCCAGCGGCTGAAGTGGATTTTCGGCCTGTTCCCCGCGATGGAGAAATTCTGGACCCTGGAGGCGGGCTCGCTTTCAGGTGGTCAGAAGCAAATGCTGGCGATCTCGCGCGCCATTGTCGAGCCGCGCCAGCTGCTGCTGATCGATGAGCCGACCAAGGGTCTGGCGCCGGCCATCATCATGAACATGATCGCGGCCTTCCGCGAACTGAAATCGACCGGCGTGACCATCCTGCTGGTCGAGCAGAATTTCATGGCCGCCAAGCTGCTGGGCGACAATGTCGCCGTCATGGATGACGGCCGCGTCGTGCATCGTGGTGCCATGGCGGAACTGGCCGAGGACAAGGCCCTGCAGCAGAAACTGCTCGGCCTCAGCATGGATGCGCATCAATGACCGTCGCCGCAGCCGCTACCGAAAACCTCACCCTGCCGAAGGTGAAGACCGACTGGCTGCCGGCCATGCTGGTGCCGATCCTCGCGGTCGCCGCGCTGCCGCTGGTCGGCAGTTTCCCGACCTGGGTGACGCTGACCGTGGCGGCGCTCGCCATGGGCATGATGATCTTCCTGATGGCGTCGGGCCTCACGCTGGTCTTCGGCCTGATGGACGTTCTGAATTTCGGCCATGGCGTATTCATTTCCTTTGGCGCCTATCTCAGCCTCGTGGCCCTCGGGCCGCTCGCCGGCTGGGTGGAATCGGACAATGTCTGGCTGAACATTCTCGTCCTGCTGGCCTGTGCCGGGGTTGCCATGCTGATTACGGGCATCCTTGGCTGGGCCTTCGAGCGGATCGTCATCCGACCGGTCTACGGCCAGCATCTCAAGCAGATTTTGATCACCATGGGCGGCATGATCGTGGCCGAACAGATGATCCATGTAATCTGGGGCGCCAGCCCGATCCCGATCCGCCTGCCGGAAGGTCTGCGCGGCGCCTTTCTGTTCGGTGACGCCGCCGTCGAGCGCTATCGCGTCATCGCCGCTCTGGTCGGTATCGCAGTCTTTGCGGTCATGCATCTGATGCTGAACCGCACCAAGATCGGTCTGCTCATCCGCGCCGGGGTGGAGAATGCCGAGATGGTCGAATCGCTTGGCTATCGCATCCGGCGGCTGTTCGTCGGCGTCTTCATCGTCGGCTCGGCGCTTGCCGGTCTGGGCGGCGTGCTCTGGGCCTTCTACCGCCAGACCCTGACGGCGGGCATGGGGATGGAGGTCAACATCCTGATCTTCATCGTCATCATCATCGGCGGCCTGGGATCGATCGGCGGCTGCTTCGTCGGCAGCATCCTGGTGGCGCTGGTGGCCAATTACACCGGTTTTCTGGCGCCGAAGCTGGCGCTCGGCTCGAGCATTCTGCTGATGGTGCTGATCCTGCTCTGGCGGCCGCAGGGGCTTTACCCTGTGGCGAAGCGTTGAGGAGGCGGGACATGCTGCCGAGAAACCCGATCCACAGCCTGCTGTCCGGCGACTATCCTCGCTCGCGCCCGCTTGCGGCGGCGCTGGTCGTCATCCTGGTCAGCCTCGCTTTCGCGCCGTTCCTGTTCCCGGGCAGCCAGCCGCTGAACGTGGCTGCCAAGATCTGCGTCTTCATCATTCTGGTGGCCAGCTACGATCTGCTGCTCGGCTATACCGGCATCGTTTCGTTTGCCCATACGATGTTCTATGGCATCGGCGGCTATGGTGTGGCCATCGCCATGTACAATTTCAGCCCGACCTGGGGCGCCATGGGGCTCGGCGTGCTTGCTGCTCTGGTGCTGGCCATGCTGCTGGCCCTGGTGATCGGTCTGTTCAGCCTCCGTGTGCGGGCAATCTTCTTTGCCATGATCACGCTGGCGGTCGCCTCTGCCTTCGCCATTCTGGCCTCGCAGCTTAACGAGATCACGGGCGGTGAGGACGGCCGCTCCTACCGCATTCCCGAGATGCTGCGCCCGGCTTTCCGGCTGTTCGAGGAGCCCGTTCTCGGCGTCAACATCAACGGGCGGATCCTGACCTATTACCTGATCTTCTTCTCGGCCCTGATCCTGTTCCTGCTGGCGCTGCGGGTCGTGAACTCGCCGTTCGGCCGGGTGCTGCAGGCGATCCGCGAGAACGATTTCCGCGCCGAGGCGCTGGGCTATCGGGTCGTGGTCTATCGCTCCATCGCCAACTGCCTCTCGGCCGGCATGGCGACCCTGGCCGGCGTGCTGATGGCGATCTGGCTGCGCTATACCGGGCCGGACACCACGCTGAGCTTCGCCATCATGATCGATATCCTGCTGATGGTGGTGATCGGCGGCATGGGCACGCTGTATGGCGCCGTGCTTGGTGCGACCATTTTCATCCTGGCGCAGAATTACCTTCAGGTGCTGATGGGCCAGCTGTCGGATGCCATGGCGGCAGCCGGAATTCCACTGCTGCCCGCACTGTTCCATGCCGATCGCTGGCTGCTCTGGCTCGGCATCCTTTTCGTTCTGAGCGTCTATTTCTTTCCCGTGGGCATCGTCGGCAAGCTGCGGCAGCTACGCACATGACAGAACCGGTTTCGCGTTATTTCACCCTGTGCGAACGCAGCGTGCATGTCCTGGAATGGGGCAGGGAGGACGCACCGGCGGTCATCCTCTGGCACGGTTTCGCCCGCAATGCCCATGACTTCGCCTATCTTGGCGCGGCGCTTTCCGGCAGCTACCGCCTGATCGCGCCCGACACGATCGGCCGGGGCTTGAGCGAATGGAGCCCGTCGCCGGACGCCGAATACACCGTGCCTTTCTATGCCCGGCAGGCCGCCGAGCTGATCGAGCAGCTGCGGCTGCGCAGCCTGCGCTGGGTCGGCACCTCGATGGGAGGGCTGATCGGCATGGTGGCGGCTGCGACGGCACTCAAAGACCGGATCAGCCATCTGGTGCTGAACGATGTCGGCCCGGCCATCGCTCCGGGCGCCGTCGAGCGCATTCTGACATATGCCGGCAACCCGCCGGCCTTCGCCACGCTGCCGGAGCTGGAGCAGTACTTCCGCACCATCTACGCGCCGTTCGGTATCGCGTCCGATGCGGGCTGGCGCCGGCTGGCGGAAACCTCGGCGCGGCGACTGCCGGACGGAAAGCTGACTGTGCATTACGATCCGCGGATCGCTGCCGTCCTCGGCCGGCAGTCGGCTGGTGCATCCGGTGATGCCTGGCCGGTCTATGACCAGATCATGGCGAAGACTTTGCTGATCCGCGGTGCCGTGTCCGACCTGCTGGCCCTCGATACGGCCGAAGAAATGACCCGCCGCGGGCCGAAGGCCAGACGGGTCGATATTCCCGGAATTGGCCATGCGCCGGCCCTGGACACGGACGCGCAGGTGGCCCTGATTCGCGATTTCCTGCGACAGTAAGGCGGTTGGTTGGCGCTGCCGGCCCCCCTATACTGGGGCCATCATGACGTCCGCCGCTCACGCCCATTCTCACGTTCCCGGTCACGACCATGATGCCTGCATCAGCGATGCGCTGGGCAAGGCGGAGGCGCATTGCGCCGATACCGGCGCGAAACTGACGCCGATCCGCCGCCAGGTGCTGGAGCTGATCTGGCAGAGTCACAAGCCGGTCGGCGCCTATGACCTGCTGGCGCAGCTCGGCAAGGGTGGACAGAAGATCGCGCCGCCGACCGTCTACCGGGCGCTGGATTTCCTCATCGAGCAGGGGCTGGTCCACCGGGTGGAAAGCCTGAACGCCTTCATCGGCTGCACCGAGCCGGGCCACCCGCGGCAGCAGGAGATTTTCATCTGCCGCTCCTGCGGGACGGCGCAGGAGATCAACGATCCCGGCCTTGGCCAGCGCATTCACGAGGATGCCAGGGCGCTCGGCTTCAGGGTCGAACGCCAGACGATCGAAGCCGTCGGCCTGTGCAGCGCCTGCGCGGCGTGAGCCGCAGCCTCAGCTGAATTTCGGCGGGCGCTTCTCGAAGAAAGCGGTCATCGCCTCGCGCGCCTCGGCGGATTTGAGCTGAGCTCGGAAATGCGCACCTTCCGCCGCCATCTGGCCGGCGATGTCGCCGCGCGACTGGCGCAGCAGCTGCTTGGTCAGCCGTACGGCGGTCGGCGGTTTGGCGGCAATCTTGCGCGCGGCGGCCATGGCCGTTTCCAGCAGCTGCTCGCCGCTGACGACGGCATTCACGATGCCGTATTCCTTCGCGGTTGCCGCGGTGAACGGCTCGCCCAGCAGAAGCAGCTCGGCCGCACGGTGATAGCCCACCATGGCCGGCAGCAGCAGCGAAGAGGCGGCCTCCGGCACCAGCGCGAGATTGACAAAGGGCAGCGACAGCTTCGCGTCATCGGCGGCATAGACCAGGTCACAATGCAGCAGCATTGTTGTTCCGACGCCGACAGCCACGCCGGACACGGCCGCGATCAGCGGCTTGGATGCCGTGCTGATGGCGCGCAGGAACCGGAACACCGGGGTGTCATCGCCCTGCGGCGGATTGTTGAGAAAGTCCTGCAGGTCGTTGCCGGCGGTGAAGGCGCCGCCGCTGCCGGTGAAGAAAATGACGCGCACCGCTTCGTCGGACTCGGCGGCTTCCAGCGCATCGGCGAGTGCGGCATACATGGCGCTGGTCAGCGCATTCTTCTTGTCGGGACGGTTGAAGCCGATGGTGAGAATGCCGTCAGCCTGGCTGGTAAGGATTTCCGACACAAATCACTCCTGATTTACCGGTAGAGAAGCATGGCATAGTCGCCCACGGCGGAGAATCCCAGCGCCGTATAGGCGGTGAGTGCCGCTTCATTGTCCTGCGGCGTGAACAGGATTCCGAGAGAGGCACCTTCGCGTTTCGCATGCTCCAGCGCCCATGCGACGACCGCCCGGCCGTAGCCGCGGCTGCGGAACTCCCGCGGCGTCCAGACATTGCCGATCTGCACGGCGTCCGGGAGGCGGGCATTGAAGCTGCAACAGGATACGGGGCGCTCGCCGTCGAAAAGCAGGAACTGGCTTTTCTCCTCGATCCAGCGTGCAACCTCCGCCCGGCAATGCTGGACCAGGGCCCGGGATGGCGTGTCGCACAGGCTCTCCATGCGGAAAGCGGCGCGCCATTGGGCCAGCAGGTCGAGGTCCTCGTCCTGCGCGAGACGGCATTGCAGGGCCTGGCCGGGCAGAAGCGGGGCCGGCATGCGCAGGGCATCCAGCGACAGGGACATGAGGATTTCCCGTGAGCGGAGACGGCATTCGCTGCCGCCCAGCCCAAGCGCCTCCTGCGCCTCGAGGGCCTGATCCCACGGGCCGAGGATGCCGGAAACCCGCCGGCCTTCGGTGACGATCCCGGCCAGTTCGCCCGCGCGACCGGGAGCGCAGAGGATCAGCATGCCGTTCCAGTAATGCGCGGCCGCAGCGATGATGCGGCCGTCATCGAACGCGCCAGCATAGCGGCCCTGAAAAGGTTCGGGGCCGTCCACGATGCCGCTCCGGGCAAGATTGGACCGCAGGATCATGGCATCGGCCGCGTGGCCGCGCAGGAAAGCTTCAAGGCTTTCCCGGTCATCGGGCGAGAGGAGCCGGAGAGCGGCCATCATCCCTGCGCCTTGTTCAGCCGCTCGAAACCGGCCCTGAGGTCGGCAATCAGGTCTTCCGTCGCCTCGAGGCCGATATGGAGGCGCAGCAGCGCGCCGCGATCTTTCCACGGATTCGCCGTCCGCAGCGCATGCGGCTTGGCCACGGTGATCAGGCTCTCGAAGCCGCCCCAGGAATAGCCGATGCCGAAGAGTTCGAGATGGTCGACAAAGGCGGCCACCGCCTCGTCGCCGTATTTGCGATCCAGCTCGAAGGAGAACAGGCCGCAGGCGCCGAGGAAGTCGCGCTTCCAGATCGCATGGCCCGGATCGTCGGGCAGGGCTGGATGCAGCACGCGCACCACCTCAGGCCGCCCTCTCAGCCATTCGGCGACGCGGATGCCGCTTTCCATATGGCGTGGCAGACGCACGGCCAGGGTGCGGATGCCGCGCAGGCCCAGATAGATCTCGTCCGGCCCGGCATTCGTACCGATCGCGCGCGTGGAATCGCGCAGCATCGGCCAGCTTTCCTTCGTGGCGATCACCACGCCCAGCATCGCATCGGAATGCCCGACGATGTACTTCGTGGCGGCATGGATCGAAAGATCGACCCCATGGCTGAAACTCTTGAAGTAGAGCGGCGTGCCCCAGGTGTTGTCGATCGCAACCTTGGCGCCGTGGCGATGCGCGGCATCGACGATGGCCGGCACGTCCTGGATCTCGAAGGTCAGCGAGCCGGGCGATTCCAGGAAGACGAGGGAGGTATTGGGCCGCAGCATATCCCTGAGGCCGGCACCGATCAGCGGGTCGAAGTACTGCGTCTCGACACCCAGCCGCTTCAGCACCGTGTCGCAGAAATGCCGGGTCGGGCCATAGGCGCTGTCGGTGACGAGGATATGGTCGCCGGCCTTCACGACGCTGAGAATCGCGCCGGAGCAGGCGGCGGCGCCCGACGGGAAGCTGATGGCGCGATAGCCGCCTTCGATCTCCGCCACGGTATTCTCGAAGGCATAGGTCAGCGGCGTGCCGATGCGACCGTAGGACGTGACCTGTTCATCCCGCGCCCGCGCGGCGTAGGTTTCCGCCAGCGTCTTGAGGTCGGGCTGCAGGATGGTGGAGGCGCGATAGACAGGGATGTTCACCGCGCCGTGATGTCCGTCGGGATCGCGGCCCAGGGTGGCGAGTTTGGTTTCGTCTTTCATTTTCCACGCTCCATGCTGCCCAGACTATTGCAAAGCCGGGCTGGGGTTTCCACCCTGTGACCCGGAGTTCCATAGGGGAGGAGACAAGCCATGAGCCGCGACGCCGCCATCCGTGCTGCCACCGATTATCTCGACGGGGGCGGCTTTGCGGCGGACCTGGCGCGCCGGGTAGCCATCCCGACCGAGAGCCAGAATCCCGATCGCGCCGGTGCGCTGGCGGAGTATCTCGAACAGGAAATGCGGGGAACGCTGGAGAAACTCGGTTTCCAGTGCAGCATTCATCCCAATCCGGCCAGCAATGGCGGCCCGTTCCTGGTCGCGATCCGGCGGGAGCCCGGCGCGACCAAGACGGTCTTCTCCTATGGCCATGGCGATGTGATCCGCGGGCAGGATGCGCAATGGCGGAGCGGGCTCAATCCATGGGTGCTGACCCAGGAAGGCGAGAAGCTGTACGGCCGCGGCACCGCCGACAACAAGGGCCAGCATACGGTCAACATCGCCGCCCTTGAGGCCGTCCTGAAGGCGCGCGGCGGCAGGCTGGGCTTCAATGTCGTGCTGCTGATCGAAACCGGCGAGGAAGTCGGCTCGCCCGGGCTTGACGAGTTCTGCAGAAGCCGGCGCGAGGAATGGGGCGCCAATCTCTTTCTCGCCTCCGACGGGCCGCGCCTGTCACCGGAGCGGCCGACGCTGTATTGCGGCGCGCGCGGCGCATTCAATTTCGACATGACCGTCGATCTGCGGCCCGGCGCGCATCATTCGGGCAACTGGGGCGGTCTGCTGGCCGATCCCGGCATCATTCTTGCCCATGCGATCGCCAGCATCGCCGGACCGACCGGCCAGATCCGGATTCCCGAATGGGTGCCGCAGGAACTGCCGGCCGCCGTGCGCAGCGCGCTGGCCGATTGCGAGGTCGGCGGCGGCAGCGACGGTCCGACCGTCGATACCTGGTGGGGCGAGCCGGGGCTGACTCCGGCGGAGCGTGTCTATGGCTGGTGCAGCTTCGATGTGCTGGCGTTCAAGACCGGCAACCCGGAAGCGCCTGTGAACGCGATTCCGGGCCGTGCCAGCGCCCATTGCCAGATCCGCTTCGTGGTGGGGCCGGATCACACCAATTTCCTGCCAGCCCTGCGACGCCATCTCGACCGCCACGGCCTCGGTATGGTGCAGGTTGCGCCGGCGCGTGCCGGTTTCTTCAAGGCAACCAGGCTCGATCCCGAGCATGCCTATGTGAAATTCGCGATGGCCTCGGTCGAGCGGACCATGGGGCGTCGCCCGGCGCTGCTGCCGAATCTCGGCGGCTCGCTGCCGAACGACGTGTTTGCCGATACGCTCGGTCTGCCGACGGTCTGGGTGCCGCATTCCTATGCAGCCTGCTCGCAGCATGCCCCGGACGAGCACATCCTGCTGCCGGTGATGCGTGAGGGTCTGGCAATGATGGCGGGCCTGTTCTGGGATCTGGGCGAGGCCGACGACGCGATCGCTGCGTGAGCCTCGACCCCGCTGCCGCGCTGTCACTGGGGCTGTGGGGCCTGTTCCTCTGGTCGCTGCTGGCCGCCACCATCCTGCCGCTCTCGTCCGAGGTTGCGCTGGTTTCCGCCCAGGCTGCAGAAATCGCGCCTGCCGTTGCACTTTTTCTGGTCGCCACGGCGGGAAATGTAGGCGGTGCACTGATCAACTGGAGCCTCGGCGCCTGGCTGCTGCACTTCCGGGATCGCCGCTGGTTTCCATTCAACGCTGTGCAACTGCAAAATGCGCGGACGCGCTTCGAGCGCTGGGGCGGGGTGGCGCTGCTTTTTTCGTGGGTCCCCGTCATCGGAGACCCGCTGACATTTGCTGCAGGTGCGTTGCGCTATCCTCTGGCCCGTTTCTTGATAGTGGTGACTCTGGGCAAGGCGGCGCGGTATGCTTTCGTCCTGTGGATAACTGACCTTGTCTTGCCCGTGTTTGCAACGTCATGGTAATTCTACGGATGGTTCTGTGCATAACAGAGTTCAGGTCACAGGGGCCGAGTTTCAACAGGGAGAGGGTAACACCATGAAATTTCTCATGACGGCCGCAGCCGCGGCGGTTCTCGTATTGGCTGCGCCGGGCGCTTATGCCGGCGCAACGTTCGATGCCGTTAAGGCCAAGGGCTTTGTCCAGTGCGGCGTCAACGGCAGCGTTGCCGGTTTCTCGGCGCCGGACAGCCAGGGCGTCTGGAAGGGCATCGACGTGGACCTGTGCAAGGCGATCGCGATCACCATGTTCGGCGACGCCAGCAAGCTGAAGTACACGCCGACCACCGCGCAGCAGCGTTTCACCGCGCTGCAGTCGGGCGAGGTGGACGTTCTGGTGCGCAACACCACGCAGACCCTGACCCGCGACGCCTCGCTGGGCCTGATCGGCGCCGGCGTCAACTACTATGACGGCCAGGGCTTCATGGTGAAGAAGTCGCTGGGCGTGAAAAGCGCCAAGGAGCTGAACGGCGCGACCGTCTGTGTGCAGCCCGGCACCACCACCGAGCTGAACCTGGCCGATTACTTCCGCGCCAACAAGATGGAGTTCCGTCCGGTCGTCATTGAGAAACTGGACGAAGTCGTCGGCGCCTACGCCGCCGGCCGCTGCGACGTCTACACCACCGACGTTTCGGGCCTCGCGGCTACCCGCGCGACCCAGCTCGGCAATCCCGATGAGCATGTGATCCTGCCGGAAGTCATCTCCAAGGAGCCGCTCGGCCCGATGGTGCGTCAGGGCGACGACCAGTGGCTGGTGGTCGTCCGCTGGGCACTGAATGCGATGATCGAGGCCGAGGAGCTGGGCGTCACGTCGAAGAACGTCGACGAAATGCTCAAGAGCGACAACCCGAACATCAAGCGTCTGCTCGGCGTTACCCCGGGCATGGGCAAGCATCTCGGCGTCGACGAGAAGTGGGCCTACAACATCATCAAGCAGGTCGGCAATTACGGCGAAAGCTTCGAGCGTAATGTCGGCAAGGAGAGCCCGCTGAAGCTGGATCGCGGCGTCAACGCGCTGTGGACCAACGGCGGCCTCATGTACGCCTGGCCGGTCCGCTAATCGGCCCGGAAGCATCGGTCTGGCGGCGAAACAGGGCGCCGCCGGACCGTCTCCCGCCAGAGGAATTGTGATGATGTCGTCTTTGCCATGGGGGGCACATGGCGAATAACAGAGCCGGTCGCGCGCCAGCACGGCGCCTGAACTGGAACGATCCGGATGTCCGGTCCGTAGTCTATCAGGTGGTCGCTCTGGCACTGGTCGGGCTGATCGGCTGGTTCCTGGTCTCCAACACGCTGCATAACCTCAGCGTCCGCAACATTGCCTCGGGCTTCGGCTTCCTTGAGCGCGAATCCGGATTTGCCATCGGCGAAAGCCCGATCTCGTTCGGACCGGAGAATACCTACGGCCGCGCCGTTCTCGTCGGCGTGCTGAACACGTTGCGTGTTGCCGTCGTCGGCATCGTTCTGGCCACGATCATCGGCACCATCATCGGTATCGCCCGGCTGTCGAAGAACTGGCTGGTGAACAAGCTGGCGACGGTATACGTCGAAGTCGTCCGCAACGTGCCGCTGCTGCTGCAGCTTTTCTTCTGGTATGCGATCATCACTGAAACGCTGCCGGGACCGCGTCAGGCGCTGAATCCGATACCCGGCGTGTTCATCTCGAATCGCGGCGTGAAGATTCCGACGCCGACCGACCATTTCGCCTTCGATCTGGCCGGCATCGGCTTCCTGCTCGGCATCGTTCTCGCCGTTCTGGTCTCGCGCTGGGCGAAAAAGCGGCAGGATGCGACCGGCCAGTCGTTTCCGGTCTATCGCGCCGGGATCGCGCTGATCCTCGGCCTGCCCATCCTGGGCTGGCTGATCGGCGGCGCACCGCTCGAGCTCAATGTGCCGAAGCTGCAGGGTTTCAACCATGTCGGCGGCGCCACCCTGACGCCGGAATTCGCCGCGCTGCTTGCCGGTCTGGTGATCTATACGGCCGGCTTCATCGCCGAGGTGGTGCGTTCCGGCATCCAGGCGGTCAGCCATGGCCAGACCGAGGCCGCCGCCGCGCTGGGACTGCGACGCAACCAGATCCTGCGGCTGGTAGTACTGCCGCAGGCCCTGCGCATCATCATTCCGCCGATGACCAGCCAGTATCTGAATCTGACCAAGAATTCCTCGCTGGCGGTCGCAATCGGCTACCCGGATATCGTGTCGATCGCGAACACGACGCTGAACCAGACCGGACAGGCGATCGAGGGCATTCTGATCATCATGGCGGTCTATCTGACGATCAGCATTTCGATTTCGATCTTCATGAACTGGTACAACAAGCACATCGCCCTGGTGGAGCGCTGAGATGGCAAGCGTGACCGAATCCCTGCCGCCGCCGCGTTCCACAACCGGGCCGATCGCCTGGGTTCGGGAACGATTGTTCTCCTCGCCGCTGAACACGGTGCTGACGATACTGGCCGTATGGCTGATCCTGATGACCGTGCCGCCGTTCATCGAATGGGCATTGATCGGCGCCAATTTCACAGCAGCGACCTCGCAGGAGTGCCGGGCCGCATCGGGCGCCTGCTGGGCCTTCATTGCCGAGAAGCATCGCCTGATGCTGTTCGGCCTCTATCCCTTCAACGAGCAATGGCGGCCCGCGCTTGCGGCAGTCATCCTGGTGGCGCTGATCGTGCTGACCTGCATGCCGCGTTTCTGGAATAAAACCCTGCTGCCGATCTGGGTCGTGGGGATCATCGCGGTCGGCGTGCTCATGTGGGGCGGCGTACTGGGACTCCAGTACGTTGAGAACACCAACTGGGGCGGCCTGCCGCTGACGCTGATCCTCGCCACGGTGGGCATCGCCTTCGCGTTTCCCTTCGGGCTGCTCCTCGCGCTCGGCCGGCGTTCCCGGATGCCGGCGATCAAGACGCTCTGCATCATGTATATCGAGCTGATCCGCGGCGTGCCGCTGATCAGCATGCTGTTCATGGCTTCCGTCATGCTGCCGCTCTTCCTGCCGGAAGGCTTTACCATTGACAAGCTGCTCCGCGCCCAGATCGCGATCATCATGTTCGCCGCCGCCTATATCGCGGAGGTGGTGCGCGGCGGCCTGCAGGCCATTCCCAAGGGCCAGTATGAAGGGGCGGATTCTCTCGGACTGAGCTACTGGCAGAAGATGGGTTTCATCATTCTCCCGCAGGCGCTGAAAGTGGTGATCCCGCCGATGGTCAGTCTGTTCATTGCCGTGTTCAAGGACACGTCTCTGGTGGTGATCATCGGCATCTACGATCTGATGCAATCCACCAAGGTGGCGCTGACCGACCCGCTCTGGCGGGGCTTCTCGATCGAGGCCTATGTCTTCGTGTCGGCCATCTATTTCATCTTCTGTTACTCGATGTCGAAGTACAGCCGCGCCCTGGAAGACCGGCTGGCGACCGGCCACAAGCGCTGAGGAGATCCATCTGTTATGACTGCCCCCATCATCGAGATGCAGCAGGTCAACAAGTGGTACGGCGAGTTCCACGTGCTGCGGAACATCAACCTCAATGTCGCGCGCGGCGAACGGATCGTGGTCTGCGGGCCGTCCGGCTCCGGCAAATCAACCATGATCCGCTGCATCAACCGGCTGGAGGAACATCAGCAGGGCCGCATCGTCGTTGACGGCACCGAACTGACCAACGACCTGAAAAATATCGAGGCCATCCGCCGCGAAGTCGGCATGGTGTTCCAGCATTTCAACCTGTTCCCGCATCTGACCGTGCTGGAGAACCTGACGCTGGGACCGATCTGGGTGCTGCGCAAGCCCAAGGCCGAGGCCGAGGCGACCGCGATGAAGTATCTCGAGCGCGTGCGCATCCCGGAGCAGGCGAAGAAGTATCCCGGCCAGCTTTCCGGCGGTCAGCAGCAGCGCGTCGCCATCGCACGCTCGCTCTGCATGAACCCGAAGATCATGCTGTTCGACGAGCCCACCTCGGCGCTTGACCCGGAAATGGTCAAGGAAGTGCTGGATGTGATGATCCAACTGGCGGAAGAGGGCGGCATGACCATGCTCTGCGTCACCCATGAAATGGGTTTCGCCAAGGCCGTGGCGCATCGCGTGATCTTCATGGACCGCGGCGAGATCGTCGAGCAGAACAAGCCGGAGGAGTTTTTCTCCAATCCGCAGAATGAGCGCACCAGGCTCTTCCTCAGCCAGATTCTGCACTGAGATCGGCTGGACCGGTGCTATGATCCTCCCGTACAGCACGGGAGGGCGCCATGCGTTTGACCGCCTTGCTTGTTCTCTTGGCTGCCGGCAATGCGATGGCGCAGCTGCCGGCCGTCGATCCCCCTGACCAGTTCCGCCTCATCGGCACGCCCGAGCGCAGCGACAGCCGCTGCATCGGCAGGCCGGAAACGCCGCTCTGTGCAGTGGAAACCCTGCTCGCCTGCTTTGCGCGCCGCGATGATGCGCTCTGCTGGCGGGTCTGGCATCCGCCGCAATCGGGAATTCGGCTGTTTCCGGGCGAAACACGGCCGGGCTACTGGTGGAGTTACCGGGTTGCCGGCGTCGAACGGCTGGGTGACGACGAGGCAGTGATCGCGATAGCCGGCCGCAATTGCGGATTGCAGATCGCCGCGCCGGAATGCCGTCTGACGCCGGCGCCACCGACCAGCTATCGCGTGAAGCGGCAGAACGGATCGTGGGAGGTGGTGGACTGGTCTTCGCCGCCCGGCCTGCCGGCGGGCATCACACGCTAGACCAGCAGCTGTCGCAGGGCGGCGGCGATCGCCATGCCGATCAGGATGGCGGTCATCGACCGGCGGAAGAGCAGCATCACGGCCAGCACGGCGGCAAGGCCGATCCACATCGCCACGTCGCCCCGCATGGCGGCTGCCGTGATGATGGCGATCAGCACGCCGTTGGCCATGTTGCGCAGGAAGCGTTCGATCCGCGGCGTGAGCGTGATATGGCCCATCAGCCAGAAGCCGCCTGCACGCGTGACATAGGTCGCCACCGCCATGCCGATCACGGCGGCGAGCGCCGTCATGTCCAGGGCCAGAAGCTCACTCATCCCGCTGCACCAGTCCGGCCAGGCCGCCGGCGAGTCCGCCGATCAGAATGTACCAGTTGCCAGGCAGCCAGAGCAGGGCGGCGGCCGTACCTGCCGCGGCGGCGATACCAGGCAGGATATCCGACCGGCCGCGATAGAGGCCGACTACCGAAGTCATGAAGACGCCGGCGATCAGCACGTCGAGGCCCCAGCGCTTCGGCTCCAGGCCGCTGCTGCCGATCACCGCGCCGATCACGGTCCCGCCGACCCAGACCGGCCATTGCATGATGATGGTGCCGAGCAGGACACCCAGGTCCCGGCTGCCGCGCATCATCGTCTGCAGGGTGATGGCCCAGCCCGCATCGGTCATGCCGCCGGCGATCGCCAGCACCCAGCGCCGTGGCAGGGGGGCAAAATAGGGATGCAGCGTCGCGCCCATGACGATGTGGCGGGCGTTCACCAGGAAGGCGGTGATGACCAGAGCCGCCAGTGGCAGCGGCGCGGTCCACATCGACAGGACCGCGAACTGGGCCGCGCCGGCAAAGACCAGTGCACTCATCAGGCCGGCTTCGGCCGGCGACATCAGGGCACCGGCCGCGGCTCCGAAGGCCAGGCCGAACGGCAGCGCGCTGACGCTGTACGGCAGGGTCAGTTTCATGCCCTGCCACACGCCGGCCCGCGTGAAACTGGCTGATGGAGACTCCGCCTGCATGGTAATTCCGGGAGGCTGCATGGGGCGCGAAACTAGGGCCTTGGCCGCCAGCCAGTCAACCGGTATGGTGGTTATATGTCCTCGATGCTGCGCATCCACAGCCTCGACCTGCTTGGCGGCCACCCGGTACTCGACTTCGTGAATACGCTCGATTGGCGCGCCCGGGCCACGTCGGCGGGCGGGCCGGTGGAATGCCTCGTCTCCTATGAAGCCCTGCTGGTCTGGGGCGAGCGCGCCGGCTTGCTCACGGCCGCGGAGCGGTCGCAGCTGGAGACGTTCGGTCGGGCGCAACCCGGTCGCGCTGCAGTCGCGCTGAGCGATGCGCTGGTGCTGCGGGAAGCGATCTACCGGCTGCTGATCACGGCGTCGGCTGGCCGACCCGCGCGGCCGGAGGATCTGCAGATGGTCAATCGATGGCTGCCATCGGGACGACTGATTCTGGCGATGAGCGGCGAGCACTATGTCTGGGTAAAGCCCGACGCGCAGGCGGAGCCCGGCATGCTGCTGGCGCGTCTGGCGCAGGCCGCGGGAGAACTGCTGGTATCGGGAGGCGTCCAGAGGGTCGGATGCTGTGCCGGGCCGGGCTGCGGCTGGCTCTATCTTGATACCAGTCCGAACCGTCAGCGGCGCTGGTGTTCGATGCAGGGTTGCGGCAATCGGGCAAAAGCGCAACGACATTACAAGCGCAGTCGGCAGCGCGTCTGACCTTCAGGAGAATCGTGAAAATTTCCTGTGAATAACTCGGGTGGGTCACAGAAAGATCACGACAATATTGCGCGCGAACGTCCCATAACACCGCCTTTGATCTTACGCGTGAGTGGCTTCACCTAGGTGCGTGCCAGGCGGTCAGTACTCGCGTCGATCTGCCGGGGGGAACGATGAAGAATTTCGCGGTGTCTTGCGCGTCAAACCCCAAGGGGCTGTCAGGCGTTAGTTCCGAACAGTCAGGTAACTCCGAAACGCTCATCCTCCAGCAAGGCAATACTGCTGCCAGATATGACGCTGCCGACGACGACCGTGTAGCCAGTTTTGCCGATGCTTTCGGCGCCCGCATGGCCGGCGGCCTGGCGCATGACGACGGCCAGTTCCGCGCGATGCTGGAGGCGCTGCCGGTACCGGTCTATGCGACCGATCAGGACGGCTGGATCCGTTTCTTCAACAATGCAGCCGCGGATTTCTGGGGACGTCGCCCGCGACTGGGCGAGGCCCGCTGGTGCGGCTCCTGGCGGCTGTATGATCCGTCCGGCCTGCCGCTGGCCCATGACCAGTCGCCGCTTGCCCTGGCGGTGAAGAAGAACTGCAGCCTGCCGGCCAGCGAGGCAATCGCCGAACGGCCCGATGGTACCCGCGTGCCTTTCCTGGCCTATCCGAAGCCGCTGCGTGACTCACAGGGCGCAGTCTGCGGCGCGGTCAACATGCTGGTCGACATCAGCGAGCGCAAGCAGGCGGAGCAGCATCAGAAGACGCTGGTGGATGAGTTGAACCATCGCGTCAAGAACATGCTCGCAACCGTTCAATCGCTTGCCATTCAGACCATCCGCAGCGCCGGCGTAGGGCGTGACGTTCTGCGCGCCTTTGACGGCCGGCTGTTCGCGCTCGGTCGTGTCCACGATCTCCTCACCCAGGCACAATGGCAGTCGACCGATTTCAAGGCCGTGCTGGACACCGTGCTCAGGCCGCTTGGTCCGGCTGTGCAGGGGCGCATTGTCACCAATGGCGGCCCGGTCCGGATTGCGCCCCGCGAGGCCGTGCTTCTGGCCATGGTTCTGCATGAACTGATCTCGAATGCCTCGAAGTTCGGCGCGCTGTCCTGCCGGGACGGGACGCTCTCGGTGGTCTGGCGGGAAACGGAAGCCGGAGCAAGTCGCAGCCTGCATGTGGAGTGGCAGGAGGCCAACGGACCGGAAGTTGCCAGCCCGGAGAAGCAGGGCTTCGGGACACGGCTGATCGAGCGCGGCATTGCCTCCGAACTGAAGGGCGCCGCCGAGATTTCCTACGATCCCGCCGGCCTGCATTGCAGTATCCGTATTCCTCTGGCCGCCCCGAAGGTATGACCGATCCGCGTACAGGCGAGACTGCGGAGATTTTCCGCGGCCTGAATGTCATGGTTGTCGAGGACGAGGCGATCGTCTCCTTCATGATCGAGGATATGCTGCTGGATCACGGCTGTGCAGCCGTATGGCATGCCAGCAATGTCAGCGCGGCCCTCGCCATCCTGGATGCGCGTCAGCCGCACCTGGCCGTGCTCGATGTCAATCTCGGCGGCGAACTGGTGTTTCCGGTCGCAAAAAGGCTCGAGGAGGCGGGAATTCCGTTCGTCTTCGCCACGGGCTACGGGCGGAACGGCATTTTGCGCGACTGGGCGCATCATCCGATCATCCACAAGCCCTATGACGGCAACACGCTGGCGCGGGCGTTGTCGGCCCTGCTGCCACGGTAGGGCTCAGAACCGCGGGTCGAAAAGCGCTTCGCGGGTCTGGTAGGGGCGGAAGCCCAGCTTCTGGTACAGCGGCAGGGCGGCCGGATGATCCAGATTGCAGGTATTCACCGTCAGCCGCCGGGTGCCATAGGAAAACGCCTGCCGGATACCCGAGCGCAGCAGCCAGGTGCCGAGGCCGCGGCCGAAGAATTCCGGCACCAGGCCGAAATAGGCGATGTTGATCGGCTTCAGATCGCCGCCGTCCTCGCGGCGATCAAGTTCGATATAGCCGGCCGGCACACCGCCAACATAGGGCACCCAGATTTCCACCTTCGGATCGCAGATGATCTGCCCCAGTGCCACGTCGCTGAGGCGATGGCGATCGACCCAGTGCCACGGACGGCCCACGGCATCGTAGAGATAGCGGTAATAACCGGTGGTCGGCCGATCGAGCTTCAGCAGGGCAAGCTTGGGGACCAGCGGCGGCGGGTTCGGACCGTCTGCCGGCGCCTTGGTCATCTCGAGATAGACGACGGTGACGTTGTAGCGGCCATCAGCCAGCTGCTGCGCAGGCGGCAGGCGGAAAATCGCCGGTTCGACCTTGCTGCCTGTATCCTGCGGTTCGGCCAAGGGCGGCTCCGTGTCCGCTAGCGTTCCACGGGCAGGTCGGTGCGGCCGCCCCATTCGGTCCAGGAGCCGTCATAGACGGCGACCTGGCGATGGCCGATCAGATGCAGCGCCAGGCTCAGGGCGCAGGCCGAGACGCCGGAACCGCAGGACGTGATCACCGGGCGGCCGAGATTGACGCCTGCATCCTGGAACAGCACCTTCAGCTCTACCGCATCCTTGAACAGGCCGGTTTCCGGATCGGTCAGAGCCCCTGCGGGCACATTCTTCGAGCCGGGGATATGGCCGCCGCGCAGGCCCGCGCGCGGCTCCGGTTCGGTGCCCTCGAAGCGGCCTTTGCTGCGGGCATCGACAACCTGTTCGCGCTGGCTGGCCAGATTGCCGCGGACCTGGTCGACATCGCGCACCAGAACGTCGTTGCGTCGCGCCGTGAAGTGGCGCTCGCGCGGCAGCGGCGGAAGATCCTCCACCGGACGGCCCTCGGCCAGCCACTTCTTGAGGCCGCCATTCAGCACCGCAACATCGTTATGGCCGAAGACGCGGAACATCCACCAGGCGCGCGGCGCCGAAAGGTGGTTGTCGGAACCGTCATAGACCACCACGCGGTTGCCGTCTCCGATGCCGAGCCGGCGCATGCGCGAGGCGAATTTCTCCGGGCTGGGCAGCATATGTGGCAGGCTGCTCTCCGTGTCGGAGATGTCGTCGATGTCGAAATAGACGGCGCCCGGAATATGCCGCTCGGCATACTCCTTCTTGCCGTCGCGCTGCATGAAGGGAAGATACCAGGAGGCATCGACGATGCGGAGATCCGGCGCTGTCAGATGCGAGGCCAGCCACTCCGTCGATACCAGCGCGTCGCCATTCACATAAGACATTCCATGCTCCCCAGACTGTCCGGACGACCCGTCAGGCGGCGAACTCGATGTTCACGCGCCGGTTCTGCCGCCCCTTGTTTTCCACCTTGCGTACCGTCACCGGGCCGATCTCGCCCGTGCGCGCGACATGCGTGCCGCCGCAGGCCTGCAGGTCGAGCGGCCGGTCGACGCCCGCCACCTCGATCAGCCGCACGCGGCCGAGCCCCATCGGCGGTTTTACCGCCATGGTTTTCACCAGTTCGGGATTGCCGAGCAGTTCCTCGTCGGTGATCCAGCGTGCGGTGACCTTGTGGTCGGCCTGGATCAGCTCGTTCAGCTTCGCCGTCAGCGTCTCCTTGTCGGGGATGCTGTCGGCCATGTCGAAATCCAGCCGGCCCTTGCCGTCGCCGACCTGCCCGCCGGTGACCGGGAAGGGTACCAGCGCCGAGAGAAGGTGCAGGCAGGTATGCATGCGCATCAGGCGATGCCGCCGTGCCCAGTCGATTTCCAGCTTGCCATGGAGCCCGATCTTCAGCGCGGCGCTGCCATGACCCGGCTTGTGGATCACGCCTTCCGGCCCGTCGCCTTTCACCGTGTCGGTAATCTCGACGGTCTCGCCGTTCTCCAGCACGAAGCGGCCGATATCGCCGGGCTGACCGCCGCCCAGGGGATAGAAGACGGTCCGATCGGTCTGGAAGCCGCGCTCGTCAATGGCGGTAATCACCGCATCGCAATGGGTCAGGTAGGAATCGTCACGAAACAGAAGAGCAGTCATGATCAGGCCATCCAGGGCGGAACCGGCAGGTTCTTGCTGCGCAGGAATTCCGGATTGAACAGCTTGCTCTGATAGCGCGCACCGCCATCGGCCAGGATGGTCACGATGGTATGGCCCGGCCCCATCTGCCTGGCCAGCCGGATCGCCGCGGCGACGTTGATGCCGGTCGAGCCGCCAAGCACGAGGCCCTCATGCTGCAGCAGGTCGAAGACGACAGGCAGGGCTTCCTCGTCGGGAATCTGGAAGGCGTCATCGGGCGTGATGCCGTCGAGGTTGGCCGTGATGCGACCCTGGCCGATGCCCTCGGTGATCGAGCTGCCCTCGGCCTTGAGTTCGCCGTGCTTGTAATAGTGGTAGAGCGCCGCGCCCATCGGGTCGGCCAGCGCTACCCGGACCTTCGGATTGCGCTCCTTCAGGGCCATCAGCACGCCGGCAAAGGTGCCGCCCGAGCCGACCGCGCAGGTGAATCCATCCACCTTGCCGTCGGTCTGCTCCCAGATTTCCGGACCGGTAGTGCGGTAGTGCGCCTCGCGGTTCGCGATGTTGTCGAACTGGTTGGCCCAGATCGCGCCGTTGGGCTCGGTCTTGGCCAGTTCCTCGGCCAGCCGGCCGGAGTACTTCACGTAGTTGTTCGGATCCTTATAGGGCACCGCCGGCACCAGCCGGAGGTCGGCGCCGCAGAGGCGCAGAAAATCCTTCTTCTCCTGGCTCTGGGTGTCCGGCATCACGATCACGGTCCTGAAGCCCAGCGCATTGCCGACCAGCGCCAGCCCGATGCCGGTATTGCCGGCGGTGCCTTCGACGATGGTGCCCCCGGGGCGCAGGGCGCCGCGCTTGATCGCGTCCTGGACGATGTAGAGGGCCGCGCGGTCCTTGACCGAACCGCCGGGATTCATGAATTCGGCCTTGCCGTAGATTTCGCAGCCGGTCATTTCCGACGCCCGCCGGAGGCGGATCAGAGGGGTATTGCCGATGCTGTCGATGAAGTCTTTGCGGATCTGCATTGGATGGGTCTCAGGCTGAAACTCTCCCCCGGGCACCATCCTATACCGAGGGGGGGTTAGGGCTGCAACCCGCGCGGGTCGGCCCAGTTCTGCCGCAGCCGGTTCCGGTACAGGCCGAGCCAGAGCAGGCCGATGGTGGTGGGCGAGTTGGGCAGCTTGCCGGCCTCCCATTGCGCGAAAGCCTCCCGGAAGGGCAGGCTGAACACGCGAATATCCTCGTGCTCGTCCTTGAGGCCGTGAATGCCTGCAGCGTTCGAGGCATCCACCTGGGCGCAGAACATGTGGAACCGTTCACTGCAGAAACCGGGTGTGGAATAGACCATGTTGATTGGGATGAGCGGGCCGATCGCGTCCAGCCCGCTTTCCTCCTTCAGCTCGCGGCGGCAGACATCCTCGAGATCCTCGCCATCCTCGATCAGGCCGGCCACCACCTCGACCATCCAGGCGTTGTCGTTGTTGAAGAAGGCAGCGGCGCGGAACTGCTCGATCAGTACGATTTCGTCGCGCTTCGGATCATAGGGCAGCACGGTGACGGCATCGCGGCGCCAGATCACCTCGCGGCTGATCTCCTCGCTCATGCCGCCCGCGAAAAGGGCATGCCGCAGATGCAGTTCGTCGACCTTCAGATGGCCCCGGAAGGCGGCGTCCTGCCGGATCAGCTCCACCGGATAAGGCTGTTTCGTCACGTCTATCGGTGCACGCATGACTCGATCCCTTACTCTGCTGCAACGGCGGTGATGAAGCGGGCCTTGTCGCGACGCTGCCAACGATGGAGCGTCCAGTCGGCATGGGCGGCGGGCAGCGCGCGGCCGTCCGGCCCGTTTGCGGGAAGGAAGACGAAGGCGCGTCGCGGTGCGGATGTTCCGGCTGTGCCGCCCGCCGTGACGGGCAGGCGGCGGGCGCAGTACTCGCTACCCTCATAGGCTGCCAGCAGGGCGCCGTCTCCCGGCCTGGCGGCGAACAGCATGCCATCGACACGGTTGCCCGGCGCACGGATCAGCACCGGATAGGTCTGGCCTCTGGCCTGCTTGCGGCGGAAGCCGGAAAGCGTGGCCGGCCGGAGCTGCCGCGGGCTCGGCCGGTAGCCCAGAACGCGTTCGCGGATATCCGGATCGCACAGGGTGCCATAGAAGAAATAATGCATGTCCGGCGGGGCTTGTGACGTGCAGGGAAAACCGGCCGAAGGGTAGCGACCTCGGCAGGGCAGCGGCAAGGACCGGCAGGGATGCAGGCTGTGACCGATTTGGTCACAGCCTCAGCGGCCGGTCAGTTCGACATCGCGCTCCAGCAGCCGCAGGGCCAGCGACGCGGCCTGGGTGCGATTGAACACCTGCAGCTTGGAGAAGATCTGGCGCAGATGCGCCTTCACGGTGACTTCCTGCACGCCGAGGCGGAGGGCGATCGCCTTGTTGGAATCGCCCTGGCTGACCCATTTGAGCACCTCGCGCTCGCGATCGGTAAGGGCGGCAAGGCGGGGATCCGGTTCCTCCGCCGGTGCGCGTGCCGGCGGCAGCTCGGGCGCGCTCTGCTCCAGTTCCTGGCGCAGGCAGCGCAGCAGTTCGCGATCATCGGCCCCGGCCCGGGCCCGTTCGGCAAGATTGGCGAACTTGGCGGCCGCGACATAGCTCGGCAGGAAATCCTCATAAAGGCGCAGTGCCTTCACCACGGTAAGGATCATCGTCTGCTGCGTCAGGTCGGTTTTCTCGCGGTAGTCGTTGATGCCATGATTGGAAATCACGGTCAGGGGCGGGGCCTGACCGGCCTGACCGGTCCGGATCACAATCTGGACGCTGCGATTGCCGAGTTCATTGCGGATATAGTCGACCAGCGCCAGGCCGGCATGCTCGGTCTCCATCACCACGTCGAGCAGCACCAGGGCAATATCGGGATGCTCGCGCAGCAGGTCCTGCGCTTCGGCCGCGCTGAAGGCGCTGAGATACTCCAGACCGCGATCCCGATAGCGGAAATTGCGCAGCAGCAGCTTGGTCAGCGAGTGGACGTCCGGCTCGTCATCGACGATCAGTACCTTCCAGCTGGTGCGGTCTTCGCCCGGCTGGCCCCGATGGGAATCGGGATATTGTTCGTCCACAAACCTGATCGGATTATTCGACAATCCGGCAACCTCCATTGGCAGCAGTTTACCTGAACCGGCGTCGATCCGGAACAGGCGACCTTGGGCTAATCCCCCGTCATGGCCGTGCCTGCCGCCTCGTCCCGTGCCGACCCCATGCGGCCGAGCAGCGCTATGGCCATGAACGCTGCCGCTCCGGCGATCAGCGCGCAGATCAGCGATACGACGATGAAGCCTTCGGTGAAGGCATTGCGGGCGGCGGCAACGAGCGCGTCGCCTGCCGTGGCCGGAAGTTCGGAGGCGACCGTCAGGGCGCCGCCGAGAGTGCTGCGTGCGGCTTCCGCCGAGTCCGCCGGCAGGCCGGCCGGCACCGCATGCTCCATCCGGTTCCGGTAGATCGCGGCGAGAATGCTGCCGAGGATGGCAATGCCGAGCGCGCCGCCGAACTCCGAACTGGTTTCCGACAGGCCGGAGGCTGCACCGGCACGCTCGGGCGGGGCCGCCCCCATGATCAGATCCACCGTCAGGGTGAAAACCGGCGACAGGCCGAGGCAAAAGACCAGAAATCCGGCCATGAGCGCCGGCAGGCCGCCGGTCTCGCCGGCCAGGGCGAGCAGGGCAAACCCGAGTCCCGTGATGCCGAGGCTGGCGGCAACCACATGGACGTGCCGGATCCGCCTCACCAGGACGGGCGCGACCATGGAGCCGATGATGAACACGATTCCGGACGGTGCCGTCCACAGGCCGGCTTCCAGAGGTCCCATGCCGAGCACCATCTGCAGGTACTGGGCAAAGAAGAGGAAGGAGCCGAAGGCGACGAACACGCCAATAATGTTGATCGCCAGAGACGCGCTGAAGGCGGGATACCGGAACAGCCGCACATCGATCAGCGGATCGGCAAGCTTCCGCTGGCGCCGCACGAAGGCCCAGCCAATGAACAGCCCGGCGGCGATGACCGCAAGCGGCGGCCAGCCCGGACCATCCTCGGCAATCCATTTGAGGCCGTAGATGACCGGGAGGACGGAAAGCAGCGACAGCGCGGCACTGGCAATGTCGAGCCGCCCCGCATTGGGATCGCGGTATTCGGGCAGCAGGATCGGTGCCAGAACGAGCAGGAGCACCATGACGGGAACGGCAATCAGGAAGACGGAGCCCCAGTGGAAATAGGTCAGCAGTGCGCCGCCGATCAGCGGGCCGAGCGCGCCACCGGCCGAGAAGCTCGAAATCCAGATGCCGATGGCAAAGGTCCGTTCCCGCGGATCGGCAAACATGTTGCGGATCAGCGACAGCGTGGAGGGCGACAGTGTGGCCGCCGCGACGCCCAGCAGGGCGCGGGCAAAAATCAGCATCTCGGCGCTGCTCGCATAGGCGGCGAAGATCGAGGCGAAGCCGAAGGCAGTGGCGCCGATCATCAGCAGCTTGCGCCGGCCGATCCGGTCGCCAAGCGTACCCATGGTGATCAGCGAGCCGGCGACCAGAAAGCCGTAGATGTCGACGATCCACAGCATCTGGGCGCCGGTCGGCCCGAGATCCGCGCTGAGATGCGGCACCGCCAGGATCAGCACCGTGAGATCCATGGAGTAGAGCAGGCAGGGCAGGGCAAGCACTGCCAGCCCGATCCATTCGCGGCGGGTCGCCCTGGGAGGAATTGCTGGCGCAGTCATGGTGATTCGATCCGTCCGAGCGGGGAGATTACCGTCAGGACGCCGCAGCGCCATGACATCCGACACGAAAGAGGAGGGAAAAATTGCAGCCGTACAATATCTCGGGCCGGAACTGCGGATCAGAGCCGCCGGTAGCGGTTCAGCCAGTCCGTGGCCTGCGCGATCGGGACGGCATTCAGCCGGCAGACGACTGTCCGGCCGATCTTGGAGCGAGCGACGAGGCCGGCATCCTGCAGTACGCCGAGATGTTTCATCACCGCAGGTAGCGACATGTCGAAGGGCTGGGCGAGATCGCTGACGGTCAGGCTCTCGCATTCACTCAGTCGGGCAAGCATGGCACGGCGCGTCGGGTCGGACAGAGCGGCGAAAATTCGATCCAGCATGGGAAAACTTAACTGCCGGGTTAAGTGTGACGTGACACAACAACACTTCTAATGCCGCTGTCTGTACCGCGTGCCTTGTAAACGGGCGTTGTCACGATTTTCTAACGACATCGCACCGGTCGTGCTGAATAGGATCGCGACATCCGCTGAACGCCAAAGGGGGAATCACATGGCGCTGATCACCGGCACGAACGGCAACGAGGTTCTCACCGGTAGTCAGGCAGCGGATCAGATATTCGGACAGGCAGGCGCCGATACCATCTTTGGGCTGGACGGTGATGACCAGCTGCATGGTGAGGACGGCGACGATTCCCTCTTCGGCGGCGATGGTCGCGACTTCATCAATGGCGGCAACGGCAACGACATCGTGGATGGCGGCGCCGGCAATGACGAACTCTGGGCCCTGGCCGGCGACGATACGGTTTCGGGCGGCGAGGGGCATGACCGCCTCTTCGGCAATGACGGCAAGGACCGGCTGTTCGGCGGCAACGGCAACGATCATCTCGATGGTGGCACTGGCGACGACCAGCTTGTGGGCGATGGCGGCGATGACACGCTGTTCGGCGGCGACGGTCGCGATTTCGTCAATGGCGGTCACGGCAACGACCTGATCGACGGTGGTGCCGGCAATGACGAGCTATGGGGCCTGCCAGGAGACGATACCGTCCATGGCGGCCTCGGCGACGACCGCATCTTCGGCAATCAGGGGCGCGACCGGCTGTACGGGGACGACGGCTACGACCAGATAGATGGTGGTGATGATGATGATTTCATCGATGGCGGCGCCGGTTACGACAGGCTCTACGGCGGGAATGGCAATGACACGATCCTGACCGGCAGCGGCGTCGATGTCGCCTATGGCGGCGAAGGCGATGACGTGATCAACGGCGGGGGCTTCTGGGGCGACACCGGACGCAAGACCATGTATGGCGGTGGCGGCGGTGACATCCTCTACGGCAGCACCGGGGATGACCTGCTGTTCGGCAACGACGGCGATGACCACATCTTCGGCCTCGGCGGGAATGACCTGCTGGATGGCGGCGCCGGTGATGACGGACTCTGGGGCCATACCGGCAACGAAGTTTTCCGCGGCGGCGCCGGCAACGACACGTTCAGTTATCTCATCGGCTCGAATTTCGGCAACGACGTGATCGTTGATTTCCAGCGTGGCAGCGACGACATCTTCCTGTTCGGCAACTTTGCCAACGGCAATCTGGATACCAACCGGGACGGATTGCTGGATGCCGCCGACGATACGGTCGACATCAGCAGCGGGTCGATGGTGATCGATCTCGGTCTGGGAAGCGGCAGCATCGCCGGAATCGACTCGCTCACGGTCATTGGAATCACCTCGCTCGACGTCCAGGATTCCGGCCTGATCATCCTGACCTGAGGTCAGTGCAGCAGGGCAGCGCAGGCATCCAGCACCGCCGGCAGGCTGGCGAGGGTGGGGCCGCGCGCGGCGAGTTCGTCGGCGAAATCGGATGCCGCCTGTGCGGCTGTCGCATCACCGGCGATGACGCGCAGCGCGGCGGCGGCATGGCGCTGATCAAATTTGCCATGCGGTTTCATGGCCACGGCAACCCTGAGTCCCAGTGCCTCCCGGGCGTAGAGCGTCTGTTCGAAATGGCGCGGCACCAGCAGTTGCCGCCGGCCGATGGCAAGCGCGGTTTCCATCGTCGCCGGCCCGCCATGGTGGATCGTCAGCGCGGCGCCGGCGACGGCCGCAGGCAGGTCGACGGGGTTTTCATGTATCTGCAGGCCGCGGCGGCGCCATGACTCCCGCGCCGCGGCATCGGCGTCGCGCAGATAGATGCTGCCGCGCAGACCGCTGCGGGCAAGCGCTTCGATCACCATCGCGGTGCCGGCATAGTTCGCCGAGAGATAGGCGAAATAGTCGTCGGTAGCCTCGGCGACAGGCACGGACGGGGGCAGCGGATGCAGGGGCGAGGCCGACCGGCCCTCTCTCAGGACCGCGTAGGGATCCAGTTCAGGCAGCGTCGTGATGAAATGCCCCTGTGCCGACAGCAGGGCGGGCAGCGAAGGCAGGAAGGGCTGGCCGCGCCGCCGCTGGACGAGGGCGATGCTCGCCAGCAGCGTGTCTTCCCTCACCAGCGGATCCGCCTCGCGCAGCTTCGGAAACTGCGGCAGGTGCGACGGGGGCAGGGTGAAGCCGTTGCCGAGCAGCAGCAGCGCGCGGGCCGGATACAGCGTCAGGCAGAGCAGTGGTGCGAAATCGGCGATCACCAGATCCGGATTCAGCAGTGCCAGCAGGCTGTCCCAGGCGGCCAGCATCGCCTGCAGGCGCTCCGGGTCGTCGAAGCCCATGCCGGCGAGGATATCGCCATAGGCGGCAATGGTTCGGTCCTGCCAGGCCTCGCGCTGAAGCGGGACGACATAGGGCGCCTGCAGGATGGGGAAGCTGCTGCCGCCCAGAACCGGCCAGGTAGCGACGGGATCGCGCAGTGCAAACAGGCATTCATGCCCCCGGGCGGCAAGCTCGCGCGCCACGGCAAGCAGTCGGCGGGCATGGCCGAAGCCGTCGCCGAATTCATTGGCCAGGAGAATGCGCGCCATCTGGTCCGTCCGAGAGATCCCGAGCAGGAGCTAGTCCGCGATCCGGCAAGTCCAGATGATCCGAGGCGCAGAAAAATGCGGCTCCTCTGGCACTTCCTCGCCGCGCTGCGGTTGCTGGGGGACGGACGCAGAAGCGGAGACAGTCATGGCGCGCAACGGAGCGGACATTCTCGTCGACAGCCTGATCGCCTGGGGGGTGGACACCGTGTTCGGCCTGCCGGGAGACGGCATCAACGGCATCATGGAGGCCCTGCGGCAGCGGCAGGACAAAATCCGTTTCATCCAGGTGCGCCATGAGGAATCCGCCGCCTTCATGGCCGTCGGCTATGCGCGCTGGACCGGCAGGCTGGGCTGCTGTCTGGCAACCACCGGCCCCGGCGGCGTGCATCTCCTCAACGGCCTGTACGACGCCAAGGCTGACCGCGTGCCGGTCATCGCAATCACCGGCCTGCCTTATCACGATCTGACCGACACCTTCACGCAGCAGGATGTCGATCACACCCGGCTGTTCATGGACGTGGTGGACTATTCCGCCCGCATCATGGGGCCGGCGCATGTGGAGAATACCGTCAGCCTGGCCTGCCGCACCGCCCTGACGCGGCGTGGGGCCGCGCTGGTCTCGATCCCGATGGATGTGCAGGAGGAACCCGAGAACGCGACCCAGCCGTCCAGCCGCAACGTCGCGCACCACACCTCCTTCGCCAAGGCGGCGCCGGAGATGCATCCGACCCCGGAAGCGCTCGATCAGGCGGTGCAGGTGCTGAAGCAGGGGCGCCGGATCGCCATTCTTGCCGGGCAGGGTGCGCTCGGCGCGCGCGAGGAACTGATCGCGCTGGCCGAGAAGCTCGGGGCGCCGATCGTCAAGGCGCTGCTCGGCAAGGGCGTCGTGCCCGACGACCATCCTCTCAGCCTTGGCGGCATCGGGCTGCTCGGCACGCGCCCGGCGCAGGAGGCTTTCGAGGAATGCGACACGCTGCTGATCGCGGGCAGCACCTTTCCCTATATCGAATACTACCCGAAGCGGGGGCAGGCGCGCGGCGTGCAGATCGACATCGATCCGACGCGCATCGGCCTGCGCTTCCCCGTCGAGGTCGGGCTGGTTGCCGACGCGGCACTGGCGCTGGCCGCGCTGAACGGCCGGCTGAAGCGCCAGGCCGACCGCAGCTTCCTCGAATCCTGCCAGCGCAGCATGGCCGAATGGCGCGGCGTGCTGGACCGCGCCGCAGCCCGCACCGACACGCCGATGAAGCCGCAGCGCATCGCCCGCATCGTCGGCGAGCGGCTGGCCCCCGATGCGATCATCGCCGCCGATTCCGGTCACAATACCGGCCTCTTCGCGCGCTACATCGACATGCGTGCGGACCAGCTTTTCGCCGTGTCCGGCGCCATGGCGTCGATGGCCTGCGGATTGTGCTATGCGATCGCCGCCGCGCTCGCCTTTCCGAAGCGGCAGGTGGTGGCCTTCGTCGGCGACGGCGGGCTGTCCATGCTGCTCGGCGAGCTGGCCACCGTGGTGCGGTACCGGCTGCCGATCAAGATCGTGGTGATCAAGAACAACACGCTCGGGCAGATCAAGTGGGAGCAGATGATGTTCCTCGGCAATCCCGAGCATGAATGCGACCTGCAGCCGATCGACTTCGCCAAGGTGGCGGAGGCGATGGGCCTCCCCGGCTTCCGCATCGAGGATCCGCATCGCTGCGGCGAGATCGTGGATGAGGCCTTCGGGATCAGAGGGCCGGCGCTGATCGAGGCGGTGGTGGATCCGAATGAACCCTTCCTGCCGCCCAAGCGCAACGAGAAATACACGAAGAATCTCGAACACGCGCTGCAGCAGGGCACTGCCGGCGCCGCGGAGATCGGCCGCGCCCTGCAGGAAGAGCCGTCGCGGTTCTTCCTCAGGAACTGACCGGCAGATCTACTGGATTCGCGCCGTCAGGATTTTCAGTCCGGCGGCGCCGAAGGCGATGGCGAAGGCGCCTTCGAACCACCGGCGCAGGCGCATGTAGCCTCTCGCCATCGGCGCGCTGGAAAAGAGCAGGGCATAGCCTTGAAACACCAGCGCGCTCTGCACGGCGACGGCCAGAATGATCGCCGCCAGCGCGGTTGCCGGCACATGTCTATGGTCCGTGCTCGTTGAGCAGCCAGAGCAGATCGAGCGGCTGGAAGGGTTTGCGCAGCGTCGCCACAGCGCCGAACAGCTCGGCGGCCGGCAGATAATCGAGGCCGCCGAATGAATCGCTGCCCGAAATCGCGATCACCTTGAGGTCTGGCCGTTCCGCGCGCAGCTGACGGATCGTCTCCAGCCCGTCCTGTTCGGGCATCATGATGTCGGTGATCACCATGTCGAAGCCGCCGTCCGCCACCAGACCGGCGCCGATCCGGCCATTTTCGGCCAGCACAGCCTCGTGCCCGGCTGCAGCCAGGATCGCTTCGATTGTCCGAGCCATGCCCGGGTGATCTTCTATCACCAGCACCTTCATGGCTTCCTCCGCCCACAGAGTTGCAGATGGAGGGCCTACCTACAAGGGTAAATTTGCGCCCTTCCGCGCGGGAGGTTGCAGGGCGGCATGCGGACCCGCCGCAGTTGCAGCGGGTCCGCGCTGCGGGATCGCTCAGGTCAGCCAGTAGCCTTCGGTACCGGGATCGGTGATCGGCGCGATATCGAGGCTGGCGACATCGAGCACGGTGAGCCAGGCGCCGGGAGCGAGATCGATGGTCATGCTGCCAGCGGTGACGTTCACCTGGGCGTCGCTGGCATCGAGCACACCGTCGTCGTTGGTGTCGAGATCCATGACAAAGCCCCGGGTGTCGATCGTGATGCGATCCCCGCAGGTGAAATCGAGGATCGTATCCATGCCGGCGCCGTAGAAATCCTCGATGACGAATTCATCATTTCCGCGACCGCCATGGAGGTCGTCGCTTCCATGTCCGCCATGGAGGACATCATTGCCGGAGCCGCCCCGGAGCTGGTCATCGCCATCGCCGCCATGAAGCATGTCGTCGCCGGCATCGCCGAACGCCAGGTCGTTGCCGGCATCTCCGCTGACGAAATCGGCATCGGCACCGCCATGGAGAATATCGTCGCCGGAATTGCCGTAGAGCTGGTCGTTGCCGGCGCCGCCATTGAGCATGTCATGGCCGCCGATGGTATCCTCGGACATCTCCTCGGCATCGCCGTAGAGGATGTCATCGCCCGCGCCGCCGTTCAGCACGTCGTCGCCACCCTGGGCGGTTCCCTGCATCTCGCGGGCGTCGCCGTAGATGACATCGTCGCCGCTGCCGCCGCTGAGCGTATCGTTGCCGCCGCGGCCATTGCTGGGATATTCGTAATAGCCGCTGCCGAAGGTCGCGGCATCGCCGAAGATGAAGTCGTTGCCGGCGCCGCCCCTGATGACGTCGTTGCCGCCCACCGCGTCGCCGGTAATGCCGACATCCGGAATGTATACCGGCTCGGTGACATCGGGCGGCGGCGGCCGCGGCACGGCGCCGTTGGCAGCATCGCCGAAGAGGTAGTCGTCGCCGCTGCCCCCCGTGATGAAATCGTCGCCGCCGCGCGCATTGCCGGCGAGGCCCACCGCGTCGCCGACGACGATGTCATTGCCCGTGCCGCCGGCCAGGTGATCGTTCGAGCGCACGACATTGTAGTCCAGCGTGTCGCCGACCAGGAGGGGAGTGCCGTCCGGAGACGTGCCCCAGATCCGGAGCTCGACGTCGCCCGAGAGCAGGTCGTCACCGGCGCCGCCTTCCAGCCGGTCGTTGCTTATCTGCCCGAACAGGCGGTCGTTGCCGCCACGGCCGCGGATGACATCGTTGCCCGCCAGACCGTACATCTCGTCATCGGCGGCGGTGCCGTTCAGAATGTCGTTGCGGTTTGAGCCGGTGATCAGCGCCATGCTGCATCCTCCTTTGTGATGATCCCGCGATTGCTTGTCGGTGCCGGCCGTCGTCGGAGCGAAACCGGCCTGGCGGGTCTTCGGGCGCGCATTGAGGCGCCGTGTGCGGAGAGGCGTGCATCCGCGTCTTTTTATGAAGGAGGAATACTTGGCGAGATGACGTGCGCCGTCCTGTGACTTCGACGTGGTCCGCCCACGGAGCGAATAGGGGCGCGCGCATTGCTATCAGCCCTTGAGCGCACGGCAGCAGGCGGCGAACCGTGGGGTTCGGCCTGTTCGTCTGATCTGATTTTCGGAGAATGGCTCCCAGGGAGGGATTCGAACCCCCGACCGGGCGGTTAACAGCCGCCTGCTCTACCACTGAGCTACCTGGGATCAGTGCGGCGCGAAACCTACCCAGCCGGGGCGGTAACTGCAAGCCTCGTTGCCCAAAAATTTCGCCCCCTTCCGGGCGGCTTTTCCGTTGCCGGTCCGGATGTTAAGCAGGCTCAAACAGAGCGCATGGGGGAGGAGCCTGCGGCATGAAGATGGACAAGGGCGAACTGACCGCATTCCTGTACCGCGAGTTCCCGCAGATGCGGTCGATGGATATGCAGATCGAATCGTGGGACGGGCGGATGCTGCGTCTCGTCATGCCGATCGGCGAGCAGCATCTGCGGCCGGGCGGTACGGTTTCCGGCCCCACCATGATGACGCTGGCCGACTGCGCGGCCTATCTGCTGATCCTCGGCCTGATCGGCCCGGTGGCGCTCGCGGTCACCACCAACCTCAACATCAACTTCCTGCGCAAGCCCGGCGTCCACAGTCTCGCGGCCGAGGCCACCATGCTCAAGCTCGGCAAAAGCCTGGCTATCGCCGAGATCTCGCTGTTCTCCGAAGGGAGCGGCCAAGATCCGGTCGCCCATGCCGTGCTGACCTATTCGATACCACCACAGAAGACGCCGTCAGCATCGGCCTGAAGGCAACACTACTAAAAGTGGTGCGCGGCAATATTCCAACCAGTAGCGGGCCGATATTATTTTTACGTCAAGAACTGCGGCTAACTAAAAGCAGGCACGCAATTACTTTCTGGTATCTGCGTTTCCGATATCACCTATCTTTTCTTTCGATTTGAAAATGCCTAAGGTCATACGCTGATTTTGTTCACAATCAGCGCGAGTGACCAACGCCCCAGGCGACCCCCAGATTTCCCGCGCAGCGACGCGCATCGTCCTCGATGGTGGGATTCTTATCGAGATCAGGAGCAGACGGTGGATCAGGATTTTGTCAGCGTCATGGCGCATCTGCCCGATGCTGTGATCGCGGTCGGTAAGGATCAGTGCATCCTGTTCTTCAACAGGGCAGCGGAAACCACATTCCAGTACGAGGCGAGCGACGTCATAGGGCAGCCGCTGGATCTGCTGCTGCCGCAGGCTTTCCGGACGGTTCACCGCGAGTATGTCCGCATCTTCTTTGCTTCTGCCTCGCCGGCCCGCCACATGAACCACAGGCGTGTCGTCGAGGGCCTGCGCCGCGACGGCAGCACCTTCCCGGCGGAGACGACGCTGGTCAAAGGCCAGGGCTCGGACTCTCCCTGTGTCTACGCCATCGTGCGCGACATGTCGGCACACCGGGCGCGGGAGGCGGCGCTGGCCGCCTCGGAGCAGAGATACCGCGCGATCATGGAAGGCTGCCCCGATGCCATTCTGGTCGCTTCGGCCGAAACCGGCCGCCTGATCGAAGCCAACGAAGCGGCCGGAGAGCTCTTCGGCTGTTCCCCGCGGGAACTGATCGGCGTTCACCAGAGCGAGCTTCACCCGCCCGACCGCCGCGAAAAGTTCGTGCGTCATTTCCGCGAACATATCGAAGCGGGGCGCATCCTCGTGCCGCAGGGAGAGATCCAGAGCGCCGACGGCACAGTAAAGCCGGTCGAGATCGCCGCCCGTCCGGTATCGATCAACGGGCAGCTTACGGTGGTCGGCTTCTTCCGCGATATCACGCATCGTATCGAGCGGGAGCGGAAACTGGAGGAAGCCCTGCGCGCGGCCAGCGTGGCCAGCACCGCCAAGGCCATGTTCCTCGCCAATATGAGTCACGAATTGCGGACGCCGCTGAACAGCATCATCGGTTTTGCCGATCTGCTGGAGCGGGAGATCCACGGTCCCCATTCCGACAGGCGCTACAGCGAATATGCGGGTTACATCAGCAGCAGCGGCCATCACCTCCTGGAGCTCGTCAACGACGTGCTGAACATCTCGGCCATCGAGATGGGCAAGTACAAGCTGCAGGAGGAATGGCTGGACCTCACCGATATCATCGACGAATGCCGCACCATGCTGCGGCTGGGGCTGGAGCAGGCCGGCGTCGAACTCCGGGTGCTCGTCGAGCCGAATGCCGGGCTATACGCGGATCGGCGCAGCGTGAAGCAGATGCTGATCAATCTGCTCAGCAATGCGATCAAGCATACCGACAAGGGCGGCAGCATCACCGTCGACGCGGCGCGGACGGATGCCGGCGAGTTCGTCCTTCGCGTGGCCGATACCGGCCGCGGCATCGACGAAAAGCGCCTCAAGGCGATCGTCGAGCCGTTTGGCGTGTCGGAAAACATCTATACCCGGAGCAGGGGCGGCATCGGACTCGGCCTATCCATCACCAGGTCGCTGATGGAAATGCATGCCGGCCGCCTGTCGCTCGCCAGCCGGCCGGGGCATGGCTTCGAGGCACAGCTGGTATTTCCCGCCCATCGCGCCGAGCAGCCTGCCGGCGCCGCCGTTGGTTGATCGCCGCGCTTATGCCACCGGCTTGACAGGACAGTAATGTTCTGGTAATGTTCTCATACCAATTGCGGCACTGAAGTGGTTGCGTCCGGCGTCCGGCGTCCGGCGTCCGGAAGAGCGGTTTAACGCAGATAAGCAAATTTAAGCGGCGTTTAAGCTCCCAATAAGCGAAAGTCGCAGCAGTTAAGCTTCGGATAAGCCTGGACTGCCGATAACAGAACGGTCTGGAGGCATTTTC
>NZ_DATGQG010000063.1:0-6392 GCF_035304305.1 Ferrovibrio sp. | reverse complement strand
ACGCCATTCCAGATCGTGGGGGCGGTTCTCGTCATAGGCAGTATCTGGCTCGGCCAGCATGGCAGCCATAAGCCGCTCCCGGTGATCCAATCTCCCGAAGCCGGCATGCAGGCTTCAAAGGCTGACGCTTGAACAGATCGGTATGCGGCGATTCCGCCGTCCGCGAAGACGCTCAGTGGAATGCCGAACCCGGCCGGATGGTGATGTCTTCCTTGGGTGGAACCGTCTGGCGTTCGATGAGTCGCCGGACGCGGGGCGGCTCGTCGCCTTTATGCAGCTTGCGCAGCCGCTGCATGACCTCGAAGTCGCCTTTGGTGCGTCTGGAGTTGTGGCGGATATACTCGAGCCAGGTCGGCACGTGGTAGGACTCGGTCCATAGTTCGGGATTCTCGACATCCCGCAGCAATGCCCAGCGCTGCCCGCCATCCCGCAGCCGTATCCGCCGGCGCAGCGTCATCGCCTTGAGGAACTCCGGAACATCCTCGGGGGCGATCCGGTACTCGATGGTGATGAAGATGGGGCCGCTGCGCGCCTTCAGATCCAGTTCCGGCGTCGGTGCTATGAACTGGTCCAGCGGATCGAGGTCGAGGGAAATGATTCCCGGCATGGCAAAACGGAAGCCCGCCGCGATGCAGACCAGCAGGCAGAGGCCGGCAACGACGAGAGCGGCCGAGACGCCGTACAGGTCGGCGACCGAACCCCACAGCCAGCTGCCGATGGCGATGCCGCCGAAGTTGGACATCTGGTACAGCGCGATCGCCCGCCCGACCACCCATCGCGGCGTGGAGAGCTGGACCGTCACATTGAACAGGGACAGGCAGATCACCCAGCAGGCGCCGGCCGGGATCAGAACGATGTAGCTCAGGTAGGTGTTGCTGCTCAGGCCGAGCGCAACCGCCGATGCGAGCGTGACGAGGCAGCCCGCGCGAAGCACGTTCTCGTCCGCAAGCATGCGCCGGACCCGTGCGTTCACCAGGGCGCCGAGGATGGCGCCGACGCCGAAGGTGCCGAGCAGGCCGCCATAGGTCAGGGCGCCCGCGCCAAGGAGGTCGCGCGCGACGACGGGCAGCAGGGCGAGCACCGATCCTGCGCAGCTGGAGAACAGAATCGTCCTGAGCAGGACGGTCAGGATATTGGGCGACATCGCGACGTAGCGAAGGCCGGCCGACATCGCGCTGAGGAAGTCCTCGCGCGGCAGCTCGGACTTGACCCAGTCCGGCCGCCACTTTGCCAGCACCCATATCAGGGGAATGTACGAGACGGTGTTGATCACGAAGGCGAGGGTCGCGCCGACGCTGGCCACGATCGTGCCGCCCACAGCCGGGCCGATGCTCCGCGTGACGTTGAAGCCCATGTTGTTCAGGATCACGGCGGCAGGCAGGGTGTCGCGCGGGACAGTGTCCCGGACGCTGGCCTGCCAGGAAGGGTTGTTTGCCGCGGCGCCGGTGCCGATCAGAAAGGTCAGCGCCAGCAGCGTCCAGGGCGTGATCCAGCCGAAATAGACAGTGACCGCCAGAATGGCCGACAGCACGAGCATGGCGGTCTGGGCGCCAAGCATGACCAGCCGGCGGTCGAAATTATCGGCCACCGCTCCCGAGGCCAGCGCGAACAGCATCACCGGCAGCGCATTCATGCCCTGGACGAGGGCGACCAGGGTGGCGGAGCCGCTGATTTCAAGCATCACCCAGCTGGCGCCGATCGTCTGGATCAGCACGCCGTGGTTAGAGACGAGCGAGGCGATCCAGAAACGCCGGAAAGTCCTGTGCTGGAAGGGCGCAAAAGTGCCGACGGTATTCTGGGCTGAGGTCATGGCCGGTTACGGTCCGGGCGGCGGGTGCTGCTGGTTGGGCGCATTCTCGTCCTCCCGGTACTCTGAACGAAACCGGACAGCGAAGCTACTGGGCATATTACATGCACCGGTCACGGTCGTTCGGGCTGTGACCTGTCGGGGATCGCGCGGATGAGGCTGGCAGCCGCGACCGAAGGCGTGCGGCCTCTGCGCTGGACAAGGCCCATCGTCCGCTCGACCACCGGTTTCCGGATCGGGACTTCAGCCAGATCCGCAAAGCGGAGCAGCGGTATTGTCAGTGAGGGCAGAGCCGCCACGCCGAGTCCCTGGCTGACCAGGGCGCCCACGGTGGCCAGATGCTCCGGGTCGTACTGGCTCTGGGACTCGATGCCGGCCGCGGCACAGGCGGAATCGATGAGCTGCCTGACGCTGGAGGTGCGGGCCATGGTGATGACCGGATAGCGGACGATGTCGGCCCAGGTGACGGATTGTCTGGCCGCAAGCCGGTGGTCCTTGCGGCAGATCATCACGAAGCGGTCGACGATCAGCGGGCGGAACTCGAGGTCCCTCGTCTTGTCCGGCGCGACGGTCAGTCCGAAATCCGCGGCGCCGCTTTCGACAAGCTCCTGGATCTGGTCGTGCAGCGTGTCCCTGATAATGACGCTGACACCGGGATGATCCGCCTTGAACCGCGCCAGGGCCGGCGGCAGGGTCACCGCGGCGAGGGACGGCAGGGCGGCCACCACCACGCGCCCGCGCCGCTGGGCGAGATAGTCCTGCAGGTCGGCCGCCACGGCCTCGAATTCGTCGATCAGGCGAGTGCCCAGGCGCTTCAGCTCCTCGCCCTCGGCGGTGAGCACGACCTGCCGGGTGGTCCGGTCGAACAGCCGCGCGCCCAGACCGTCCTCCAGCTTGCGCACGGCAGAACTCAGGGCCGGCTGGGACAGGTGCAGGCGCTCCGCCGCGGCGCTGAAGCTGCCGAGTTCGGCCACCGCCCGGAAGATCTGGAGCTGCCGCAGGCTCACATTCATAAGCATGACTTATGAATAGATAAGATAAATCCATTTGTAAAATGGCTTCCCACCCGCCAGCCTTCAGGCAGTTTGCGGGGAGGAAACAGCATGAAGGCCGGCACGGTCTTCGTTGGATGCGGCGCCGGGTTCTCCGGTGACCGGCTCGACGCGGCGCTGCCGGTGGTCGAAAGCCTGGTCCGCAGAGGCGGGCCGGCCGCCATCATGTTCGAGACGCTGGGCGAGCGTACGCTGGCGCTGGCGCAGCTGGCCCGGCTGAGTGATCCAGATCGCGGATACGAGCCGCTGCTGGAACGGCTGCTGGCGCCGGTCCTGAAGCCCTGCCTGCAGAACAGGATCACCATTCTGGGCAATTTCGGTGCAGCCAACCCGAGGGCTGCCGCCCGGGCCATCGTCGCCCTGGGCCGGAAGCTGGGCTGCCCGTCCATGCGGGTGGCCGTGATTACCGGCGACGACCTGATCGAGGCGGGGCTGACCGGCGACCTGCAGGACGAAGCCGGCAAACCGCTGTCGGTCGCAGCACCGCTTTCCGCAAACGCCTATCTCGGCGCGGCGCCGCTGGCCGAGGCCATGGCGGCCGGCGCCGATGTCATCGTGACGGGCCGCGTCGCCGATCCCGCGCTCGCGCTCGCTCCCTTCATGCATCATCACGGCTGGTCGCCGGACGACTGCAACCTGATGGCCAGCGGAACTCTGGCTGGTCATCTGCTGGAATGCGGCGCACAGGTATCCGGCGGCTACTATGCCGATCCCGGCTTCAAGGATGTTCCGGATCCGCACAATATCGGGTTTCCGATCGTGGCCATGCAGCCCGACGGCAGCTTCACCATCGGCAAGGCCGACAATACCGGCGGCCTGGTCAACCGGCACACCGTTACCGAGCAGATCCTGTACGAAATCCATGATCCCGCCCGGTATCTGACGCCGGATGTCGTGCTGGATGTTACCGGTGTGAGTCTGGCGGAAAGGGCTGCCAACGAAGTTGAGGTCTCGGGGGCTACGGGAGCACCGCGCCCCGAGCGGCTGAAAGTCACCGTGGGTTTCGATGGCGGGTGGCTGGGCGAGGGAGAAATCTCCTATGCCGGCCCGAATGCGGTCGGCCGGGCCCGGCTGGCGCTGGATGTCGTCAGGAAGCGGCTGGGGCCGGGCCTGAATGTCCGCGGCGACATCATCGGTCTGGGCAGCGTGTTCAACGACGATGGCGGGGCCTGGCTGGAACGCCAATCCGGTCTGCCTGGTGACGTCCGGGTCAGAATCGCGGTGATGTCGCCCGACAAGGCCGAGGCTGACCGCGCCGGCGAGGAAATTCTCGCGCTCTACACCTGCGGTCCTGCCGGCGGCGGCGGTGTGCGCAGCAGCACGCGCCGCCGGATCGCCACCACATCCGCCTTCATCCGCCGCGAGAAGGTCCGGACAGCCGTGGAGATGGTCTCGTGAACGAGTACCGGCCTGTTCCCGGAACGGAAGTTCCGCTCCACCGGATCGCCCACGGGCGCACCGGCGACAAGGGCAATCGCCTGAATGTCAGCGTCATCGCCTACCGGCCCGAATATTTTCCGATCCTGTGCGAGCAGGTGACGGAGGAGCGGGTCCGCGCGCTTTTCGCCCATCGCCGGCCCACGGCGGTCCGGCGCTACGTGCTGCCGAATCTCTGGGCGCTGAATTTCGTTATCGACGACGTCCTCGAAGGCGGCGTCAATGATTCACTCAATCTCGATGGTCACGGCAAGACACATTCCTTTCTGGTGCTGTCGCTGCCGGTCCGCGTTCCGGAAGAGTTCAGAACAATCAAAGAGGAGGAAACTGCAAGATGAAACTCAAACTGCTTGCGGCGGTTGCCGCCACGATAGCCCTTTCCGCAAATATGCCGGCTGAGGCCAAGGACAAGCTGCTCATCGGATCCACGTCCGCGTCCTCGAGCCAGTACGGATACTTCGTTGCGCTGTCGCAGCTGATCAACAGCAAGGTGCCGAATGTCGAGAGCGCCGTGGTGGAGACCGGCGCCACTGTCGACAATCTGCGCCGCATCGAGCGCAAGCAGATCGACATGGGTCTGGTGACGACCAATGTCGGCTACCAAGCCTATGCGGGCGAGGGTGCCTTCGAGGGCAAGAAAGTCGACAATCGCCTGCTGTTCGTCTACTCCGGCGCTCCGCAGAACGTCATCGTGCGGCAGGACAGCGGCGTGAAATCGCTGGCCGAACTGAAGGGCAAGCGGTTCAATCCCGGTCTGAAGGGATCCGCGACCGAGAAGACCACCGAAGCCGTCTTTGCAGCGCTCGGCCTGGCGCCGGACTATGTGCGGGGCTCCACGACGGACATCGTCGATGCCATGAAGGACAACCGCGTCATCGGAACGGTGAAGTCGGGCGCGGGCAACAAGCTGGACGGCTCGACCCTCGACATCGCAACCTTCACGCCGATCCGGGTGCTCTCGCTGGATGCGGACCAGAAGAAACTGGTCGCCGAGAAGTTTCCGGATCTCTCGGTGGTCGATGTGCCGGCGGGTGCCGCCGACGGCATTCCGGCCTACAGCACCTGGAGCTTCGGCCTGGCCGTCCATTCCCGCACCGACCTGCCGGAAGAGATTGCCTATCAGATCGCCAAGGCGGTGTTCGAGGACAAGACCGTGCAGGCCGGCGCCCTGGCCAGCCTCAAGGGTCTCGACCTGATGAAGATGACCGTCGAAAACGGAACCATCCCGCTGCACCCGGGTGTTGCGCGCTATCTGAAGGAGAAAGGCGTAACCATCCCGGCCAAGCTGATGCCGAAATCCTCGTAATCGGGATCCGGTAACGGGGACCCGAGATGCACGCCAAGGCGACGAAGCTCATGGCCGCACTGCTCGGCCTGTTCATCCTCTATACGTCCGCATTCGGGTCGTTCGAGGGGCTGATACAGCGGGCCAGCTTCGTCGCACTCATCGTCGTCCTGGGTCTCCTGATGTTTCCCCTGGGCGCCGGCAAGAGCTGGCGCCCGTTGGGCATCGTCATCGACCTGGTGGCGGGCGGCATTTCGGTTGCCGCCTGTGTCTACACCATCGTGAACTATGACGAGATCATGGGAAGCCTGCCGACGGCGACCTATCTCGACATCGCGCTTACCACCGGGATCGTGCTGACGATCCTCGAGATTTCCCGGCGGGCGATCGGCGGCATCTTCCCGGCCATTGCCCTGGCAGGCCTTGCCTATGCGCTGCTGGGGCAGTATCTGCCGGGCTCTCTCAGCCACCGCGGCTTCGACATCTATTTCGTGACCGAAACGCTGCTGCTGGGCGATCTGGGTATCTGGGGGCTTCTCGTGGGTGTCGCCAGCACCACGATCGGCGCCTTCATCCTGTTCGGCAGCGTCCTCCTCTTCACCGGGGGCGGCCAGACCTTCATGGATCTCGCGATCCGCCTCAGCGGGCGCAGCCCGGGGGGCGCCGCCAAGATCGCGACGGTTGCCTCAGGCCTGTTCGGAATGATCAGCGGCAGCGCGGTCGCCAACGTGGCGACCACCGGCAACTTCACCATCCCGCTGATGAAGCGGCTGGGCTACCCCCCGGCGCTGGCGGGCGGCATCGAAGCCGT
>NZ_DATGQG010000062.1:0-2930 GCF_035304305.1 Ferrovibrio sp. | reverse complement strand
GTCCGGGCCGGTGAGTATCTGGTGAAGCGCCTGGCGGGCGAAAATGCGATCATGCACCGTGAAATCGATTTCTCGCTGGTGGTTCGCGAATCCACCGCGCCACCTGGAGATTGAAGCCAATCGGCTGATATCCTTTGATGCTTATTTGTCCTCATGTCCGGGTAGCATCCATACCTTGGATGCAGCCGTCAGTGCCAGGCATGCGCACTGCTGGGCACGGCCATGCCCAGAGAAGGGTGTTTGAGAAGTTACGGCCGGAGCCTGCCTGGCGCGTATCCTGTCACACGTTTGAAAGCCCGGCTGAAGGCCGCCTGCGAGGCATAGCCGAGGCGCTGCGCAGCGGTTTCGATGGGCATCCGCTCGCGCCCGATCCATTGCGCCGCAAGCCGCATTCTCACTTCCGCCACATAGCGCAAGGGCGTCACACCCGTGACCTGAACGAACCGATCGGCAAAGACGGACCGTGAGCTGCCCATTTCACGGGCAAGCTCGGCAACGGACCAGTTCCTACCGGGATCGCGGTGGATCGCGGCGATGACTCTCCCAAGACGCGGATCGCGCAGGGCCGCGACCCAGCCGCTGGCATCGCCGCAGCCGCACTCCACCCATGCCCGCACGACAAAGGCGGCAATGACATCGGCCAGTCGGGCGAGGATGCCGGCATAGCCGGCGCGGTTCCCGACCGCCTCGCGCTCCATCGCTTCAAGCATGGGCAAAAGCTCGGGATAACGGTCGAGAAGCGTGCAGACGCGCATGACCTCCGGCATCAGCCCAATCAGCGGGTGCATGCTGCCGAGATCGAACTCCATGCATCCGCTGAAGATGAGGACGTTGTTCGAGGAAGGCCCAGCCGAACAGGACCGGATGGCGCTGACCCCGTTGCACAACGCGGTGGTCTCGTAGGCTGCGAGGTCCCGGCCCGGCAGATCGGGCTGCGAGACCAGGTCGTGCGCGCCGCCGCGCGGCAGCAGCACGGCGCCGCCGCTTTGAATTTCATGAACTGTCTCGCCGGCGCGCAGGAACACCGGTCCACGCGCGATGAAATGAAACTGCGCCTTGCCTTCCGCTTCGCCCATCCGCAGACCGAAAGGCGGCGTGATCTCGATACGGCGATAATTGAGCCCGACGAGCCTCATGCCCATCAGCAACTCGCTGATGAGGTCCACGCCCGCCTCTCGCGTTCCGAAGGATTCGGACTTTCGATCAAGCATTCCGGATCATGTGACATAGCGCGTCCGAAATGTCCATCCTAATTCTGCGGCACTGAGGAATTTGGTGCTTCGTGAAGGAGCGATTGATGAACAAGTTGGAGCGATGGTCAGATGTACGGAAGGCGCAGGCGGAGCCGGCCTGGGGCGCGGTCATTTCGATGGCGCTGGGAGTGTTCGGATTGGTAACGGCGGAGTTCCTGCCTGCCAGTCTTCTTACCCCGATGGCGGCCGAGCTCGGCGTTACTGAAGGACAGGCCGGCCAGGCCGTCACCGCGACCGCCGTCGTCGCGTTCCTAGCAAGCCTGCTGATTTCGGCCACTCTGAAGCATATGGACCGGCGGCGTGTTCTTCTGGGCTTCTCTATCCTTCTGCTGGCGTCGAATCTCATGGTTGCCTTCGCGCCCGGCTATCTGCTTCTGCTCTTCGGGCGCGTGCTGCTTGGTGTCGCCCTCGGCGGCTTCTGGTCGATGTCGGTGGCGATTGCCATGCGGCTGGTGCCGGAGGCGCTGGTGCCCCGGGCATTGTCGATCATCTTAAGCGGCGTTTCCGCCGCCACCATTCTGGCGGCTCCCGCCGGGAGCTATCTCGGCGACATCGCCGGATGGCGCAACGTTTTTCTACTGGCGGCGGGGGTTGCGGCCATCGCATTGGCCGTGCAGTTTGCGACGCTGCCCAGGATGAAGCCAAGCGGCGCCACGGGTCTGCGCACGCTGGCCGAAGTGGTTGCTAGGCCCGCAATGGGCCGCGGCATGGTCGCGGTCATGCTGGTCTTCACCGGCCATTTTGCCTTCTTCACCTACATCCGCCCGTTTCTTGAGACGGTGACCGGTGTCGGCATCGACGCGCTGTCCGGCATCCTTTTGGGCTTCGGCGTGGCGAATTTCGCGGGAACGCTGCTGGCCGGAGCGATGATCGAACGCAGCCTGCGGCTGACCCTGATTTCCATGCCGCTGCTGATGGCGTTTCTCGGTTTCGCGCTGGTAGCCTTCGGCTACCTGCCGGCCGCAGCGGCCGCGATGGTGGCGCTGTGGGGGTTGGCCTTCGGCGCGGTCCCTGTCGCCTGGTCTACATGGCTCGCCCGCACCGTTCCCGATCAGGCGGAAAGCGCCGGTGGTCTGCTGGTTGCCGCAATCCAGCTCGCCATTTCGATCGGCGCGGCGGCCGGAGGCGCGGTTTTCGACCTGACCGGCGGCACCGGGGTGTTCGGGACGGCCGCTTTCGTTCTGCTGATGGCGGCGGCGATCATCTTGATTGGCATCAGCGCCCGTCCGGCATCCGCCGTAGCCTGAACCCGCTGCCTTCCATTTTTCGAGGTGGCCGTTGGACCCTTTCTGTATTTCCGGCAATACAGAGAGGGTCCAAGTTATTGTTTTTTTGCAATTTCGGACGAAAAACCAGTATCCACTTTTTCTGGAATTGCGCGTCCCGGTAGCCGTCTCAGTGGACCGGGCGGCGCGCGGGGCCGGTTCCGATGATGCGCATGCGGATCGCCGCCGAAATGGCGTCGATGATGTAAACCATGACGATGATCAGGATGATGATCGACCAGGCTTCGTCCCACCGGTAGGCGCGGATGCGGTCGGAAAGCAGAAACCCGATCCCTCCGGCACCCACGATGCCGAGGATCGTGCTCGAGCGCACATTGCTTTCGAAATTGTAGAGCGTGATTGAAAGGATGACCGGGATCGCCTGCGGCATCACGCCGAAATGGATGGACTG
>NZ_DATGQG010000061.1:0-13953 GCF_035304305.1 Ferrovibrio sp. | reverse complement strand
TATCATGCCCGCCCCGGCGCGGGTTTGTTGGCCCGCTGCTACAAGCCAACCGCGAGAAAACACCGTGAGCAATTCCATCACTCTGCCGCCGCTGCCCTTTCCCGACAACGCACTGGACCCGGTCATCAGTGCCAACACGCTGAGCTTCCACCATGGCAAGCACCACAAGGCGTATGTCGACAACCTGAACAAGCTGATCGCCGGCACACCGCTCGAAGGCGAGCCGCTGGAGAAGATCATCCTGGAGTCCGCGGGCAAGGCGGACAAGGTGGGCGTGTTCAACAATTCCGCGCAGGTGTGGAACCACACGTTCTTCTGGCACAGCCTGAAGCCCAATGGCGGCCGTACGCCGCCAGCCGCGCTGGCCCAGCGCATCGAGAAGGATTTCGGCAGCTTCGACAACCTGAAGAAGGAACTGGCCACCGCCGCCACCACGCAGTTCGGCAGCGGCTGGGCGTGGCTGGTCGAAGAGAACGGCAAGCTGCTGGTGACCAAGACCGGCAACGCCGACCTGCCGATGACCAAGGGGCAGAAGGCGCTGCTCACCATCGACGTCTGGGAGCATGCCTATTACCTGGACTACCAGAACCGCCGCCCCGATCACGTCAATGCCGTGATCGACAAGCTGCTCAACTGGGAATTCGCCGAAAAGAATCTCGGCTGAGATTTCCGGCAACGCAAAAGCCGACAGGCAAAAAGCAAGGGGCGGTGTTTCCACCGCCCCTTTTCCGTTTCCGGATAACCGTTCCGCGGCGGCTCAGTCGTCACCGCCGCCACGGGCCTGCGCATCGCGGACCCAGAGGCTGTGATGCTCGCGCGCCCAGTTCACATCCACCTGGCCGCTGCCCATGGCATCGAAGGCGCCTTCCATGCCCACGGTGCCGATGTAGATATGGCCCAGGATCACCGCGACCATCACCATGCCCGCCACCGCATGGACGATCTGCGCCGTCTGCATGCCGGCGATATCCGTCACGTAGAAGGGGAACATCAGGATATAGCCGCTGACCGCCAGCGCGATGGTGCCGAGCACGACCAGCCAGAACAGCACCTTCTGGCCGCCGTTGAACTTGCCGGCCGGCGGATGCACGCCCTTGCGCAGCAGTCCGCCGCCCTGGCGGAGCCACTCGATGTCGACGGCATTGAAGATGTTGTGGCGGATCCACAGCACCGCCATCAGCAGCACGCCGAGCACGAAGGGGAAGCTGAGGAAGTTATGCGCCAGCTTGCCGAACTGGGTGAGCGAGGCGAAAGCCTCGGGCCCGATCAGCGGCATGATCAGCGAGCGACCGAACGACAGGTTCAGGCCGCTCAGCCCCAGCACGATGAAGCAGATCGCCGTCAGCCAGTGCGCGAAGCGCTCGGTGCCGCTGAAGCGTTCCATGGTCCGGCCCGACAGGCCGTGTTCGACCTTGATGCGCCCGCGCACCGCCAGGAAGACGGCGAGGCCGACCACCGTGAGCACCAGAAGCCAGCCGCCTGCCGACTTGACCGGGCCGTTCAGCGTGTCGCGCCATTCGCGCCCCTGCGGCTGGATCAGCACCGCCGACTTGGCATCGGGAATGGAAACGCGGCCTGTCACCGGCCCGCCCTGCAGCTGCTGCAGCAGCGCCGCCTCGTCGGCCGGCGCCGCCTGCTGGGCCGAGGCCGGCATCGGCGCGGCCAGAGCCATGGTGAGGATGAAGACGGCCCACAGAGCCGGCTTCAGCACACTGCCCGTCCAGAAGTTCCTGCGCATTGTCTCGCTCCCCTTGCCGGATACGGTCACGCCGAGGTGCCGGACTTGTAGGCCGTCGCCCAGCCCCAGGCGCCGGAGCCATAGCCGCGACGGCTGACGCGCTCCTTGTAGATCTCGGCGATGATGTCGCCGTCGCCGGCGAGCAGCGCCTTGGTCGAGCACATCTCGGCGCAGAGCGGCAGCTTGCCCTCGGCCAGCCGGTTGGCGCCGTATTTCTGGTACTCTTCCTTGGTGTTGTCGGCCTCGGGACCGCCGGCGCAGAAGGTGCATTTGTCCATCTTCCCGCGGCTGCCGAAATTGCCGACCTGCGGATACTGCGGCGCGCCGAACGGACAGGCGTAGAAGCAGTAGCCGCAGCCGATGCACAGGTCCTTGGAATGCAGCACCACGCCCTCGTCGGTCCGGTAGAAGCAGTCCACCGGGCAGACGGCGGCGCAGGGCGCATCCTCGCAATGCATGCAGGCCATCGAGATGGAGCGCTCGCCCTTCTCGCCGTCATTCAGCGTGACGACGCGGCGACGGTTGATGCCCCACGGAACCTCATGCTCGTTCTTGCAGGCGGTGACGCAGGCGTTGCATTCGATGCAGCGCTCGGAGTCGCAGAGGAATTTCATACGGGCCATGATCTTTTCTCCCCTCGCCTGCGCTTATGCCGCCTCGATGCGGCACAGCGTGACTTTGGTTTCCTGCATGTAGGTGACCGGGTCGTAGCCGTAGCTGGTGATCTGGTTCGCGCTTTCGCCGAGCACGATCGGATCGGCGCCCTGCGGGTACTTCGACCGCTGGGACTCGCCCTGCCAGTGACCCGAGAAGTGGAACGGCATGAAGGCCACGCCGACGCCGACACGCGGGGTGACGAGCGCCTTCACCTTCGCCTTCGAGCCGCCCTCCGGACCATAGACCCAGACATCCTGGCCGTCCTTGATGTTGAGCCGCGACGCGTCCGCCGGGTTGATCTCGACGAACATGTTCTGCTGCAGCTCGGCCAGCCACTTGTTCGAGCGGGTCTCTTCGCCGCCACCCTCGTATTCGACCAGTCGGCCGGTGGTGAGGATGATCGGGAACTCCTTCGACACGTCGCGGGCCTGCACGCTCTTGCCCAGATGCGGCAGACGGAAGGCACGGCGGTCGTCGTAAGTCGGATACTTGGCGACCAGGTCCCGCTTCGGCGAATAGATCGGCTCGCGGTGCACCGGCACCGGATCCGGCAGGCCGAAGGCATTGGCGCGCGCCTTGGCATTGCCCATCGCCTGCACGCCATGGGCCATGCAGACGCGGATGATGCCGAAGCTGGTATCCAGTGCCCAGCTCACCGCATCCGGATTGTTGCCGCCGATCTGCTCGATCCTGGCACGCTCGGCATCGGTGAGTTCCTTGTCCCAGCCCATCTTCTTGAGCAGGCCGTAGGTGAACTCGGGATGGCCGTCCTGGATCTCCGATCCGACCGGATAGGAGCCGTCGGCCAGCAGCGAGACGCCGTCCTTCTCCACGCCGAAACGGGCGCGGAAGGCGCCGCCGCCATCCTTCACCGGCAGGTGGGTGTTGTAGAGCACGTGAGTGCCCGGATGCTTCATCTCGGCCGAGCCCCAGCAAGGCCAAGGGAGACCGTAGAAGTCGCCCTTGGCGGGCCCCTTGGTGGCGCGCAGGCTGACGACGTCGAAATCGGCCTGATGCGCCATGTGCAGCTTCAGGCGCTCCGGCGACTGGCCCGAGTAGCCGGTCGACACGCTGCCGGCATTCAACTCCTTCAACGTGTCCTCGATGCTGGGCTCGTCGCCCTCCTCGATCCGGATGTTCTTGAAGAACTCCTTCTCGAAGCCGAGCTTCTTGGCCAGCTTGTACATGATCCAGTGGTCGGGCTTCGACTCGAAGATCGGCTTGACGATCTGCTCACCCCACTGCAGCGAACGGTTCGACGCCGTGCGCGATCCGCGGGTCTCGAGCTGGGTGCAGGCCGGCAGCAGATAGGTGCCGTTCTTGCGGTCGCCCAGCACGGCCGAGGTGGTCGGATGCGGGTCGACGATGACCAGCGTCTCGAGCTTCTCGAGCGCCTTCTTCACATCGGGCATGCGCACAACGGTGTTGCCGCCATGGCCCCAGAAGAACATCATCTTGATGTTGTCGTCCTGCTGCAGATCCTTCTTGTCGATCAGCGTGGCATCGAGCCAGCGGGTCGAGGGAATGCCCGCCGTCTCCATCATCTTCTTGTCCTTGAAGCGCGAGACCATCCAGCTGTGGTCGACGCCCCAGACGCGGCACCAGTGCTTCCAGGCCGCCTCCGACAGGCCGTAATAGGACGGCAGGGTGATCGGCTCGAGGCCGATATCGGTGGCGCCCTGCACGTTGCAGTGGCCGCGGAAGATGTTGGCGCCGCCGCCTTCCACGCCGATATTGCCCAGCGCCAGCTGCAGGATCGACAGCGCGCGCACGTTCGCGGTGCCGACCGTGTGCTGGGTGACGCCCATGCACCAGATCAGCGTGCCCGGACGGTTCTTCGCCATCAGTTCGGCCACGCGGCGCATCTGCGCCTCGGGAACGCCGGTCACGCGCTCCACCTCGTCAGGCGTCCACTTCTCGACCTCCTTGCGGACGTCATCCATGCCGTAGACGCGCTGGCGGATGTATTCCTTGTCCTCCCAGCCGTTCTTGAAGATGTGCCAGAGGATGCCGTAGATGGTCGGGATGTCGGTACCCGGCCGGATGCGCACATAGTCGGTGGCATGCGCCGCCGTGCGGGTGAAGCGCGGGTCGATCACGATCAGCGGCGCCTTGTTCTTCTCCTTGCCGCGCAGCACATGCTGCAGCGACACCGGATGCGCCTCGGCGGGGTTGCCGCCCATGATCACGATGCATTTCGAATTGTGGATGTCGTTGTACGAATTGGTCATGGCGCCGAAGCCCCATGTATTCGCAACGCCGGACACCGTGGTCGAGTGGCAGATACGCGCCTGGTGATCGATGTTGTTGGTGCCCATGAAGGCGGCAAACTTGCGGAAGAGATAGGCGCCTTCATTGGAGAACTTGGCCGAGCCGAGCCAGTAGATCGAATCCGGGCCGGAATTCTTGACCACGTCGTTGATCTTGTCGCCGATCTCGTCGATCGCCTGGTCCCAGCTGATCCGCTGCCATTTGCCGTCGACGAGCTTCATCGGGTATTTCAGCCGGCGGTCGCCATGGGTGATTTCGCGGATTGCCGCGCCCTTGGCGCAGTGGGTGCCGAGGTTGATCGGGCTTTCCCAGGTCGGTTCCTGGCCGACCCAGACGCCGTTCTCGACTTCCGCCGTCACCGTGCAGCCCACCGAGCAGTGGGTGCACATATTCTTCTTCTTCACGATGTTGGGGCCGGTCGAGGGCATCGCCTCGGCGCGCTTGACCATCGCCGGGCTGAGCGCCGAGACGGCGGCAAGGCCGCCGGCGGCCAGCCCCGAGGCTCTCAGGAAACTGCGACGGTCCATCGTCTGCAGCGCGGCGCCGGCCAGGATGCCCGAGAGCTTCCCGCGGGCGGAAACGGAACCAGCCGTGGAGCTTTTCTTGATCAGCATGGTTTCTCTCCGTGTCTCAGAGCCGGTTGGTCTCGTAGTAGCGCTTCACATGGTCGGTTTCCTTGTAGCGCTGCTTCTTCCGGGTCTCGGCATTCTCCGGCGCGGCTTCGACCCCGGCCGGAACGATTGCGGTGGCGGCCACGGCGGCTGCGGCGCCGACACCGGCGTTGCGCAGGAAGTCGCGACGGGCCAGTTTGTCCTTCTGCTTGTCCGCACTCATGGCTTTCCTCCCGTGTTCGGCACCCCGCTAGGCAGCGAGGGCAAAAGCCTGTGTTTCAATCGACATGAAAATGCGCCCGGCGGTGCCGAGCGGCTGGTACAGATGCGCGCTCGGCGCCTTCTCGAGATCGGTGAAGAACCGCTCCGCCCAGGGCGCGATGTGCTGGCGGAACATGCGCTCCTGGGTCGCCAGTTCGGCCGGGCCGCGGCTCTCGTCGCCGCTGATCAGCAGCGCCATCAGTTCGCACAGCGCGCCCATATGGTCCTCCGGCTCATAGACGCCGTCGGCGCGGGCATAGCCGAGCTGGGCCATGTCGCCGCGCAGCTTGGCCAGCGGCCGCTCGTAGAGGAAGCCGGTGCGGTAGAATGAAGCATAGGGGACGAGTTCGCCGCGGGGCAGCCCGATGAACAGGGCGTCGTATTCCTCCTGGGCGCGCTCCAGCGAAACGCCGCCGGCGCGCTCGGCCAGGGCGGCCAGCGCTTCGCCGAGCGGCGAGGCATCGCCCTTCAGCTGGGCGAGCGCGGTCAGCAGGGCGGTATCGGGACGGCGCGCCAGCGAGCGGCCGAGCAGCGCATAGAGCTGCGCGCGCCACATATCCTCTTCGGCAATGGCAGCCGGGGCGTTGCTTGCCGCAGCGTCAGGGTAGAGATCGGGGCGCAGTTCGTGCCGGGTCACCTGGCCGCCGGTCGCCTTCTCGATCGCGAGCACATATTCGCCGGGAACGCGGTCGGCCTTTTTCAGCCAGTGCCAGACATTGGCCTGCTTGACCCCCAGCAGCCTTGCGAGCTGGGTCTGGCCACCGACGATGGCGATCGCTTTTGATAAAGCTTCCGTCACGGCTTCCTTCCCCGACGGAATGTAGCTTACAAACACTTTTGTGAGGCTTCAATTAAAATCGATATTAAGTATCTGATTCATAAATAAAAATGCTGCATCTGCGAAATCTTGCAAGCGCCTCTCAATAGCGGGGCTGCACTTGCCTTTTTACCCAATGTACGCTATATGTTCCACCCTATGGCTTCGGGCTCGCCCGGGGGCCGCACTCCTGATGTTGGACATCGTGAACCCACGCATGCCCGCTTTGGCAAATGCCGGCTGACCTGCCGTGCTCCCGGTGGGACTCAACGGGACTCAACGGGATTCAACAGGACTGAACTGGCATCCAACGGGACTGAACTGGCCCTGAACGGGATCGAACTGGCCCTGAACGGGCCTCAACTGGCTCCGAACCGGCTCCAACCGGACAGGTCCACCCCAGGGAGATCAACGGCTTATCGGGAAGGCGGCAAAACCAACGCGCCTGCCGGACAAAGAAAAAGGCCCCTTCCCACCCGGGAAAGGGGCCCTGTTCGCTTACTGCCGGCCGGTCAGGCGCCGGGGGTCGGCAGCTTGTAGTCCTTGTACTGCTCGCGCAGCTTGGTCTTGAGCAGCTTGCCGGTGGCCGTATGGGGCAGCTCGGCGACGAAGACGATGTCGTCGGGCAGCCACCATTTCGCGACCTTGTCCTCCAGGAAGCTCATCAGCTCTTCCTTGGTGACCTCCTGGCCGGGCTTCTTGATCACCAGCAGCAGCGGCCGCTCCTGCCATTTGGCATGGAAGACGCCGATCACGGCGGCCTCCTGCACGGCCGGATGGCCGACCGCGGCATTCTCGAGGTCGATCGAGGAGATCCACTCGCCGCCCGACTTGATCACGTCCTTGGAACGGTCGGTGATCTGCATGTAGCCGTCCGGATCGAGGGTGGCGACGTCGCCGGTGGTGAACCAGCCCTCGTCGTCCAGCACCTTGCCGCCCTCGCCCTTGAAGTAGCCGGAGGTGATCCAGGGACCGCGCACCTTGACGTTGCCGAAGGCCTTGCCGTCGCGCGGCAGTTCCTTGCCCTCGTCGTCGGTGATCTTGATCTCGACGCCATAGACGGTGCGGCCCTGCTTGGCCTGCACGTCGAGGCGCTTCTCCAGCGGCAGGTCGGCATGCTTCTTGAGCAGGTTGCCGGTGGTGCCCAGCGGCGACATTTCGGTCATGCCCCAGGCATGGATGACGAAGCAGTCGAACTGCTTGGCGAAACGCTCGATCATCGCGCGCGGCGCCGCCGAGCCGCCGATCACGCAGCGCTCGAGCTTGATGTCCTTCTTCAGGTCCAGCGACGGATTGGCGTCGATATGCTGGAAGAAGGCGAGCCAGACGGTCGGCACGCCGAGCGAGAAGTTGCACTGCTCGTCGCGCAGCAGCTCGTAGACGCTCTTGCCGTCCAGGGCCGGGCCGGGGAAGACCAGCTTGGCGCCGCTCATGCAGGCGCCATAGGGCACGCCCCAGGCATTGGCGTGGAACAGCGGCACGATCACCAGGGCGGAATCGGCCGAACCGAGATTCAGGCCGTCGCGCTGGCAGACGGCATAGGAATGCAGCACGGTGGAGCGGTGCGAGTAGAGCACGCCCTTCGGATTGCCCGTCGTGCCGGAGGTGTAGCAGAGCGAGGAAGCCGTGCGCTCGTCGAATTCCGGCCAGGTGTATTCATCGCTCTCGGGGCCGATCAGGTCCTCGTAGCAGACCAGATTGGGGATGTTCGCGTCCTTCGGCATATGCGCCGCGTCGGTCAGCGCGACGAATTTCTTCACCGTCTTCAGCTGCGGCGCCAGCTTCTCGATGATCGGGGTGAAGGTGATGTCGAAGAAGAGATACTGGTCCTCGGCGTGATTGACGATGTAGTCGATCTGCTCGGGGAACAGCCGGGGATTGACGGTATGCAGCACCGCGCCCATGCCCGAGACGCCGTAATAGAGCTCGAAATGGCGGTAGGTGTTCCAGGCCAGCGTGCCGATGCGGTCTCCCATCTTCACGCCCAGGCGGGTCAGCGCATTGGCCAGCTTCTTCGAACGCTTGGCGAGATCGGCATAGGTGTAGCGGTGGATGGGGCCTTCCACCGTGCGGGTCACGATCTCCGTCTTGCCGTGATACAGCGCGGCAAACTCGATCAGCGACGAGATCAGTAGCGGGCGGTCCTGAATGAGCCCCTGCATGCGCTTCCTCCTGTAACTTTAGGCGCTTGGACTGGTTGTCGGGCGGCAGTCTATGGGGGCGAAAATCCGGCCGCAAGGCGGCCGGGCCGTGCTGCCGCAGCGTTAACGTCGCAGTCAGCGGCCGCGGAAGGCCGGCCGGCGCTTGGCCAGGAAGGCGTCGCGGCCCTCGGCGAAGTCCTCGCTGCCGAACAGCAGCGCCTGCAGGTCCGCCTCCTGCGCCAGCAGGGCCTCCAGAGGTTGCGGACCGCGGGCCAGCACCGCCTTGGTATAGGCCTGTGGCACCGGCGCGGTTGCGGCGAAACGCTCCGCCAGCCGGATCGCCTCGGCCAGCGCCTGGCCCGGCTCGGCCAGCTGGTCGGCCAATCCGATGCGGTGCGCCGTCTCACCGTCGACCTCCTCGGCCAGCATCATCAGCCGTTTCGCCCAGCCGGCATTGACCCGCTGCGGCACGGTCCAGAGCGCCGCCATGTCGGGCATCAGGCCGACCTTGTTGAAGGAGCAGCAGAACTTCGCGTCCCGGGCCGCGACGACCTGGTCGCAGAGCAGCGCCAGCGACATGCCGGCGCCGTAGGCATAGCCCTCGACGGCCGCGACTACCGGCTTCGGCCCCGCCGCCAGCAGCCGCACCAGCCGGTGCAGGTTGGCCAGCCGCTCCCGGCCGCCCACGACGGTGATGGCCTGCATCGAGGAAATGTCGCCGCCGGCGCAGAAGGCGCCGCCATTGCCGGTCAGCACCAGGGCCCGGACCTCGTCATCGCCCATCGCCGCCTCGACCGTCGCAATGAGCGCCGCGCGCAGCTCCAGCGACAGGGCATTGCGCCGCGCCGGATAGTTCAGCCGGATGATCCGCACCGCGCCCTGTGATTCGGCGATGACCATGCCCTGTGCGTCCGTCATGCTGTTTCCCTTGCCTCCCGGTCGATTTCCCGGGCGTAACCGTGGCGTTGCGGCTGCCCAGAATTTGTACAGATTGCCCGCTTCGTTACATGAGTGTCACCGAAGAGACACACTACTCGGGCTCGGATTGATAATAACGCAGAAGAATTTGAGCGACAGCGTTCGCTCTGCTTATGTCGCCGCGGGATTTCTTTGGAGGTTACCCTATGAAAAGGATTGCACTCGGCGCAGCTCTGGTTGCCGGTCTGATGGCCGCTCCCGCTCTCGCCCAGGACAGCAAGTTCGGCGCCTCGCTCGGCGTCACCGGCGTTTCCGAGTACTTCTTCCGCGGCATCAGCCAGACCGACGACCGTCCGGCCCTGCAGGCCGGCGCGGAGCTGACCTATGCCCTGTCGGACACCTACACGCTGTACGGCGGCGTCTGGGCCAGCACAGTGGATTTCGGCGACGACACCGATGCGGAAGTCGACCCCAATTTCGGCATCCGCGCCACCTTCGGCAATCTCGGCCTCGATCTGGGCGTCATCCAGTATCTCTACGTCGACAAGCCCTCGGGTGCCGACCTGAACTTCACCGAGTTCAAGCTGCTGGCCAGCTACGACCTCGGCTTCGTGGTCCCCAGCGCCGGCATCTACTACAGCCCGGACTACACGCTGGAGAGCGGCGACGCCTATTACGTCACCGCCGGCGTCTCCATCCCGCTGCCGGTGACCGCGCTGGATCCGCAGATCGTGGCCAATGTCGGCAAGCAGTATGTCGATGACAATGCCGCGTTCGGCTTCGACGACTATGTCGACTGGAATATCGGCCTGTTCGCCTCCTACATGGGCTTCACCGCCGGCATCCAGTATGTCGATACCAACCTGAGCAAGACCGAATGCCCGGATGCCTGCCAGGCGGCCGCAGTCTTCTCGCTCGGCTATTCCTACTCGTTCTGATCAGACCGACGTCTGATTACCGGCCGCCGCCATCCCCGCGATGGCGGCGGTTCCGTTTTTGGGGATCCGGACCAGCCGTTGCGCGGTCTGCCGCGTGATCCCGCCCAGCGCATAGACGCCAAGCCCCCGGCGCCGCGCCGCCGCGGCCAGCTGTGCGAAACGCAGCACTCCCAGTCCGACCGCGCCCGGATGGCTGCCGGTCGGGAAAACCGGCGAAATCAGGACGGCATCCACCCCGCCCCGCGCGGCCCGGACGATCGCCGCCTCGCCATGCGCCGCCGCGGTCACCAGCCAGCGGGGATGGCGGGCCGCGATGCCGGCGGCACGGACCAGCATCGCCTCCGGCAGGTGCAGCCCGTCGGCGCCGCAGCGCAGGGCCAGCCCGGGATCCCCCGCCACCAGCAGACGCAGCCCCCGCCTCCGGCAGAGCGCGGCCAGCTCCTGGGCCAGCGCTTCCCGCTCCGCGCGCGGCCACTCGTAATGCCGGAACAGCACGCCCTCGCCGCGCGACAGCCGGGCCGCCGCGGGCAGCGGGTCGGGCAGCCGGGCGGCGTCGGTGACCAGCCACCGGTGAGGCAGTTTCGGCTTCGTTGCGGCTGGGGGGTGCTGCATGGCATACAGCCTGCCATGAGCAATACCGGCCCGGAAGTCTCCAGCATTGCCGCCAATCTCGCCGCCGTGCGGCAGCGCATCGCCGATGCCGCCGCGCAGGCCCGGCGCGATGCCGCCTCGGTCACCCTGATCGCGGTGGCGAAAACCTTTCCCGCCGAAGCCGTCCGCGAGGCACTGGTCGCCGGGCAGCGCCATTTCGGCGAGAACCGCGTGCAGGAAGGCATGGCGAAATATCCTGCCCTGCGCGAGGAATATCCCGACCTCGTGCTGCACCTGATCGGCCCGCTGCAGACCAACAAGGTGAAACAGACGGTGGCGCATTTCGACGTGATCCATACGCTGGACCGGCCGAAACTTGCCGAGGAACTGGCGAAGGAGTTCGGGAAAAGCGGCCGACGGCTGCCCTGTTTCATCCAGGTCAATACCGGCGAGGAGCCGCAGAAGGCCGGCTGCGCGCCGCAGGAGGCCGATGCCTTCATCGCCGATTGCCGTGACCGGCTGAAGCTGCCGGTGGTCGGCCTGATGTGCATCCCGCCGGCCGAGGAAGAGCCCTCGCCGCATTTCGCGCTGCTGAACAAGATTGCGCAGCGGAACGGCCTGGCCCAGCTCAGCATGGGCATGAGCGGCGATTACGACACGGCGACGATGCTGGGGGCGACCCATGTGCGGGTCGGCAGCGCGATCTTCGGCGGGCGAAGCTACCCGCAGGCCTGACTGTTTCTTTCCCGGATTATTTTTTGGTGGTGCCGCCGGACGCCAGCGTGACGGTCTCGCCGGCCAGCACGAAGGTCACCGAGCCGTCGCTGGTCTTGTAGGTCCACTGCTCGATCGGACCGAGCTTCTGGATTTCCGTCGGCCGCCCGAGCGCCTTCTCCAGCTCGGCTTTCGTGCTGACGTTTTCCGATCGCTTGATCGTCTCTTCGGTGCTCGGCTCGTTACAGGCAGCCAGAGCCAGCGGCAGCACCACAGCAAGGCTGGCCAGAGCGAGGCGGAACGGGCGGGCCATTCGGAACTCCATGTCGTAACCGGCGAATTCTAGAACGGCCCGGCCCGGCCGCAAAGCTCAGAAGGCGAGCGGCGTGGCCTGGCGGACGCCCGGAATCTGCCGGACTTTCTCCACCACATCGGCCGGGATCGGACTATCGACCTCGACGAGGCAGATCGCGTCCTCGCCGACCGCGGCGCGGCCGAGATGGAAGGTCGCGATGTTGATCCCGGCATCGCCCAGCACCGTACCGAGCCGGCCGATGAAGCCCGGCTTGTCGGCATTGGTGACGTAGAGCATGTTCGGACCGAGTTCGGCATCGATGTCGATGCCCTTGATCTCGACCACGCGCGGATGCTTGTTGCCGAACAGGGTGCCCGACAGATGCCGCACCTTGTCAGCATGGATCGTGACCTTCATCAGCGTGTGGTAATCGCCCTCGCGCTCGTGCTTGACCTCGGAGACCTCGATGTTGCGCTCCTTGGCAACCAGCGGCGCATTGACCATGTTGACGCTGCTGAGCTGGCGGCGCAGCAGGCCTTCCAGCACGATGGCGGTCAGCGGCCGCGTGTTCAGCGTCGCCACATGCCCTTCATATTCGATGATCACCTTGGTCAGGCTGGCTTCGGCCAGCTGGCCGACGAAGCTGCCCAGCTGCTCGGCGAGCTTCATGTAGGGCTTCAGCTTCGGTGCGTCCTCGGCCGAGACCGACGGCATGTTGAGCGCATTGGTGACGGCACCGGTCAGCAGATAATCGGAAATCTGCTCGGCCACCTGCAGCGCCACATTCTCCTGCGCCTCGGTGGTCGAGGCACCGAGATGCGGCGTGGCGATGAAGTTCGGGTGGTTGAACAGCACGTTCTCCTTCGCCGGCTCGGTGACGAACACGTCGAAGGCGGCGCCGGCCACGTGGCCGGAATCGAGCGCCTGCCGCAGCGCCGCTTCGTCCACCAGGCCGCCGCGGGCGCAGTTGATGATGCGCACGCCCTTCTTCGTCTTCGCCAGGGCACCGGCATCCAGGATATTCCGGGTCTGGTCGGTCAGCGGCGTATGCAGGCTGATGAAGTCGGCACGCGCCAGCAGCTCATCCAGTTCGACCTTCTCGATGCCGAGCGCGGTGGCGCGTTCCGGGGTCAGGAAGGGGTCGTAGCCGATCACCTTCATCTTCAGGCCGAGCGCGCGGTCGGCGACAATGGAGCCGATGTTGCCGCAGCCGATCAGGCCGAGCGTCTTGCCGTAGAGCTCGACGCCCATGAACCGGTTCTTCTCCCACTTGCCGGCCTGGGTGGAACGGTCGGCCTGGGGAATCTCGCGGGCCAGGGCCATCATCATGGCGATGGCATGCTCGGCCGTGGTGATCGAGTTGCCGAACGGCGTGTTCATGACGATGATACCGCGGCGCGAGGCGGCCGGGATGTCGACATTGTCGACGCCGATGCCGGCGCGGCCGATGACCTTGAGGTTGGTGGCGGCGGCGATCAGCTTTTCCGTCGCCTTGGTGGCCGAGCGGATGGCGAGACCGTCATAATTGCCGATGATCTCGAGGAGCTTTTCCTTGTCCTTGCCGAGCTTCGGATGGAAATCAACTTCAACGCCGCGGTCGCGGAAGATCTGGACGGCGGTTTCCGACAATTCGTCAGATACGAGTACGCGAGGTGCCATGGGAGGCCTCCTTAAATCGGTCTAGGGAGATGAAATAAAGGGAGGCTCCGTCCAGGGACGGAGCCGATCGCGAAAAATTCAGGCCGCAGCCTTGGAAAGCGTCGCCTTCTGGGTCTCGAAGGCCCAGGAAAGCCACGGCATCAGCGCCGCAAGGTCGGCCGTGTCGATGGTGGCGCCGGCCCAGATGCGCAGGCCCGACGGGGCGTCGCGATAGGCGCCGATGTCATAGGCGACGCCTTCCTTGTCGAGGAGGGCGACGAGGCCCTTGGCGAAGGCGGCCTGCGCGTCGGCGTCGAGCGCCAGCACGTCCTTGTCGGCGATCGTCAGGCACACCGAGGTGTT
>NZ_DATGQG010000060.1:0-14472 GCF_035304305.1 Ferrovibrio sp. | reverse complement strand
CCGCCGGTGACGCGCTCGACGATCGGCGCCACCGTCTCAGCCATGGTGTTCACCGTATTGGCGCCCATGGCATCGCGCACATCGACCAGCAGATGCATGACCAGCATGGCGCCGCGCGGCGTCTGCGGGAAAACATGCACCTCGATGTCGCGGCAGCCGCCGCCGAGGCCCACCAGCACCTTGTCCCTGGCGTTGGCGGCGGCAATGATTTCCTCGCGGGCGGCGAGCAGCTTCATCTTGGCGCCATGGGGATCCGTGGTGCCGATCACCTGCACCTGCGCCCGCATGATCGGCAGGGTGCTGGAGGTCTCGAACCCGCCGCAGTCGCGTGCGATGCGCGCCATGTAGGATGCGGCCGCCACGACGGAGGGCTCCTCCACGGCCATGGGAATCAGGTAGTCGCGGCCGTTGATGCGGAAATTCGTGGCGATGCCGAGCGGCAGTTCGAAGGTGCCGACGACGTTCTCGATCATGCCGTTGGCGCGATCGACCGGCAGGGCGCCGGGTTTCGCCAGCAGGGCCTGGTCCGCCTCTCTCAGGCCAGCAGCCCTGGCCAGGGCCGCCAGCCGCTCGGCCGGCGACAGGTTGCGGTAATTCTCCAGTCGCGAATTGATGGCAACGCCACTCCGTCCGGCCGCACCGGCCGGATTCACACCACTCATCGGGTCTCCTCCTCGCCTGCAACGGCAGGCGTTTTTCTGTCCCCGATACGCTCGGCGAAGCGATGCTGCTGAACAAGGTACAGTTGCCTTCATTGTGCAACTCACTGTACCATTCCAAATACTGGTACAGTTCGAGGAGCCGGAATGCGGCAGTCACGCTCGGAGCAGATTGCGCACAACATCGCTAGGCAGGTGGACGCGGGCCATCTCAAGCCCGGAGCCCGCATTGCTTCCGTCCGCAGCGCCGCCGCCGAGTTCGGCGTTTCCAAGAACACCATGGTCGAGGCCTATGACCGGCTGGTCTCGCTCGGCTATCTCGAATCCAAGCCGGGTTCCGGTTTCTTCATCTGCCGGCCGCGCCCCAAGCCGGCTTCGGCCCGGCCGGTGCACGTCAGCGAGGCGATCGATCTCGTCACCCTGCTGCGCGAGCAGCTCAACCAGCATCACGCGGTGCGCGTCGGCGACGGCCGTCCGCCGGCCGCCTGGATGGAAGGCTCGGAACTCGGCCGGCACCTGCGCGCGAGCCAGCGCGGCGCGAGCCGCATCGAGCACGGCTACGGCGCGCCGCAGGGTTACGAACCGCTGCGTTCGCTGATCGCCGGCCGCCTCATCGAGCGCTCGATCCATGTCACGGCGGACCAGATCCTGCTCACCTTTGGCGCCAATCACGCGCTCGATCTCATCGTGCGGCATTATGTCGAGCCGGGCGACACCGTCTTCGTCGACAGTCCCGGCTATTACCCGCTGTTCGGCAAACTGCGTCTGGCGCGCGCCAATGTCATCGGCGTCCGGCGCACCAGCGAAGGTCCCGACCTGGAGGATCTCGAAGCCAAGGCGGCCCGGCACCGGCCCCGGCTGTTCTTCACCCAGACGCTGGCGCATAACCCGACCGGCACGTCGATGGCGCCTGCCGCCCTGCACCGCCTGCTGCAGCAGGCGGACAAGCACGGCATGATCCTGGTGGAAGACGATCCGTTCGCCGATCTGCTGCCGCCGATCACGCCGCGGCTTGCGACGCTCGACCAGCTCGAGCGGGTGATCTATGTTGGCACCTTCTCCAAGACGCTCTCCGCCAGCCTGCGCACCGGCTACATTGCCGGCAATGCCAACCTGATCCGTTCGCTGACCGACGTGAAGATGCTGACCGTCGTCAACAGCTCGGGCTATGTGGAGCGGCTGATTCACGACCTGATGGCCGAGGGCCATTACCGCCATCACCTGAACCGGCTGCGCGAGCGGGTCAACCGCGCGACCCGGGAGGCGATGGTCAATCTGGAGCGGATCGGACTGTCCGGTTTTGCCAGGCCGGATGGCGGCTATTATCTCTGGTGCCCACTGCGCGCGGATATCGATGACGTCGAACTGGCGCGTCAGGCTTTCGACAGCGGCATCTTCCTGGCACCCGGATCGGTCTTCTGCCTCGAGCGTGAGAAACAGGCGCCGGCGCTACGCATCAACGTCGCCTATGCCGACAATACCCGCTTCCTCGATTTCATGGCCGCGCATTGCGCACCGGCCTGACACCCGGCGGGATGCGCTGCCCCGCCGAAGTCACCGGGGCCGCGCCAGACGCAAAGTAGACTTTCCCCGCCACGACGGCGTCTTCGCGGGGAAATCCACCCGATGTTTCCATTCCTGCTCCTGTTCGGCCTCTTCGCCCTCACGGCGGCGGCACCGCAATCCGGCACCCCGGTGCCCGAGGTGGTCGCGAGCGCGACCGCCGACGAGTCCGGACGGCTGACCGTCACCGGTCCACTCGACGAGCCGGAACCGCGGCAAGCGGTCCCGACCAATCATGCCCGCGGGACCGGCGTGATCGTCATGCCGATGACGCCGCCCGACGCGCAGGGCCGCAGCCGCCTGCTGGAACCGCTGCCTGCCCATGCAATCATCGGCAAGGGGGCAGGACTGATCCTGGAGCGGGCACCGCCGCGACGGCCATAATCATCATCCCCACGCCTTGCAGGGGCGCCCTGCTTTCGCTTGTCCGCCCTCTTCCGGCTGTTATGCTGAAACCTGATCCTGGACACATGGAGGATCCCATGCCCCGCTTCGGTGTTAGCGTCGCATTCGCTGCGGTGCTTGCCATCGCCCTGCCAGTATCCGCCCAGCCGCAATTGCCGGGCGCACCCGACCGGTCACGCGTCGTTGCCGGGCAATACCAGGTCGACCCCGAGCACACCCAGGTCGTCTGGACGGTCAATCACATGGGTATCACACCGCTCACCGGGGCGATCGCCGCCGGCGGCGGCACGCTGGATCTCGATCCCGCGAAGCCGGAAGCCGCGAAGGTCAATGTCACCTTCAACATCGCGGACATGACCACCACCGCACCGGCCTTCACCAAACATCTGCTTGGTGCCGACTTCTTCGAGGCGGACAAGCATCCGAGCGCGTCCTTCACCTCCACCGCGGTCGAGGCGAGCGGGAACAAGGCGAAGATCACCGGCAACCTGACGATCAAGGGCGTCACCCGCCCCGTCACGCTGGATGCCGAATTCTTCGGTGCCGGCACGAACCCGATGAGCAAGAAGCTGGAAGCGGGCTTCACCGCGACGGCGCAGATCAAGCGCAGCGAGTTCGGCCTCGGCTACGGCGTTCCGATCGTCTCCGACCTGGTCGACCTCAGGATCGCCGCTGCATTCCGCAAGGCCAATTGACCTCACATGCCGCTGGCGAGGAAACCGCCGTCAACGGGGATGGTGGCGCCGGTGACGTATGAGGCGGCAGGCGAAGCCAAATAGACCGCCGCCCCGCCCAGTTCCGAGGTTTCGCCGAAACGGCCCATCGGCGTGCGGCCAAGCGCGCGGCCCTTGCGCTCCTCGGTCATGACGTCGCGGTTCAGATCCGTCAGGAAGAAACCGGGGGCGATGGCGTTGACGCGCACGCCGCGCGGCGCCCATTCCGCTGCCAGGGTCTCGGTCAGTGCCAGCACGCCATGTTTGCTGATGCAGTAGATGGCGTTGCGCGGGAAGCCACGGAAGGAGGCCAGCGAGGCGACGTTGATGATGCTGCCGCGGCCGCGCTGCAGCATCATCCGGCCAAATTCCAGCGAGGCGAAATACACGCTCTTCACATTGGTATTCATGATGCGGTCGTAATCCTCGGGCGTGAACTCGTCCGCGGCCTTCAGCGTCATGATGCCCTGGGCATTGACCAGAATATCGACCGGTGCGGTCTTCTCGGCGCGATCCGCCAGAGCCCTGAGCTGGGCGAGATCGGTCGCATCCACCGGATCGACATGGGCCAGGATGTTGCGGCCGGCAAAGGATCTGGCGGCGGCATCCAGTACCTCGCGGCGGCGGCCGGCCAAGGTCAGCTGCGCGCCGGCCTGCCCCAGACTTTCGGCAATGGCCTTGCCGATGCCGCTGCCACCGCCGATCACCACGGCATGACAGCCCTTCAGATCGAACGACATCGGCTGCGGCGCGGCAATTTTCGAGCTGGCGGTCACGAGACTTTCTCCTGTTGCTGGAATTCCGGTTTTCCGAGTACGTCGAGATAGGACTGCTTGGTCTGCTGGATATGGGCGCGCATCAGCGCCTGCAAGGCCGACACCTCGCGCGCCTTCACCAGACGCAGCATCTCGCGGTGGTCTGCGATCGAAAGCCTGTTGAGCTGCGCCTCGTGCGACAGCCGCGAGCGCAGGGCCTGGATGCAGAAACCGATCTGGCTGTAGGCGCTGCGGATATAGGGATTGCCGCAAAGCTCGATGATGGCCTCGTGATACTCGCCATCCAGCTTGCGGTAGCCGACCGGATCGTCGGCTTCATAGGCCTGCTCCATGGCGCCGTAGAGCTCCGCCATGCGTTCGGTAAGCGCCCCGGCGTTTCGGCGGATCGCCATCTCCACCGCGGCGACTTCGAGAATCTCGCGCAGTTCGCTGATCATCACGACCTGCTCGGCTGCCATGCGGAAGACATAGGTGCCGCGCTGCGGCTGCACCTCCACCAGTCCCTCCTGCTTGAGCTGCAGGAGAGCCTCGCGCACGGGCGTCTTGGAAATGCCCAGTTCGGCCGCCAGGCCGTTTTCGGACAGGCCGGCGCCGAGCTGCAGCCGCCCGTCGATGATGCGCATGCGCAATTCGTCCGCCACCATTTCCTTGAGCGACTTCGGCCGTATCAGCTTCATGCCCCGCTGCCTTTCGCTGGCGCCGGCGCCGGAAGGCGGGGCGCAATGGAAACCAGCTTGCACCTGGTGTTCTGTATCTGATATACCAGTTGAACTGGCACAGGACAAGAATGCCGGAGAGAGGAATGCTCGATCGGGCGTGGCTGCGCCGGTTTCGGCCCTGCCGCATCTCCGGTCCGGATTTCGCGCGTACAGCTTGGCCTGACGTCTGAACAACATCCGGGAGGAACAGTCGATGAAAACCCTCACCAGCGGACTTCTCTGCGCGGTACTCGGCCTCGCCCTGCTGGGCAGCGCCGATGCGAAAGCGCAACCGAAGACCTATTCCCTGCGCTTCAACCACGTGCTGGGACCGAAGGAGCCTTTCCATGAAGGCTTCCTGAAATGGGCCAAGGCAGTGGAAGCCCGCACCAATGGCGGTCTCAAGATCGACATCTTCCACTCCTCCCAGCTTGGCAAGGAAGAGGACATCATCGAACAGATCCGCCAGGGTGCGAATCTGGGTCAGAACACGGATTCCGCGCGCATGGGCAATTACGTTCCCGGCATCGCGGTGATGAACGGCCCCTATTTCGTCGAGACGCTGGAAGAGGTCGCCAAGCTGCGCAAGGCGCCGACCGTGATCAAATGGCAGGAGGAACTCGCCAGCAAACACGGGCTGAAGGTCGTCAGCTTCAACTGGGTGCAGGGCTACCGCCATTTCTTCACCAACAAGCCGGTGAAGACCCCCGACGATCTGAAGGGGCTGCGCATCCGCACGCCTCCCGCGCCGATCTGGCAGGAATCGATCCGGGCGTTGGGCGCGACGCCCGTCGCAATGGCCTTCGGCGACATGTATCCCGGCCTGCAGCAGCGGGCGATCGACGGCGTCGAGCTGGTTTACAACAACATTCCCGGCGGACGCTTCTACGAGGTCCTGAAATTCGCCAACGAGACGAAGCACATCATGCTGATCAACTTCGAGGTGGTCAGCGCGAAGTGGTTCGACAGCCTGCCGAAGGAATACCAGGTAGCTCTGGTGGAAGAGGCCGACAGGGCCGGCGAAGCCACCTCGAAGGAGATCTTCCGGCTTGAGGGCGAAGTCGAGCAGCAGCTGAAGGGCCGCGGTATGACCATCGTCGAGGATGTCGATCTCGCGGCCTTCCGCAAGGCCGGCGAGAAGGCGTACGAGGCGTTGAACATCCTCGATGCCAAAAAGGCCGTGCACAAGGAGATCGGCAAGTAACGACCGCAGGACCAGGGCCACGGCTGCGAACAGATGGCCTGATCAGCAGGGAACACTCGCATGAAGGCATTCTACAGAAACCTCTGCCGCGTCGAGGCGATCGTCGCAGCCGTGTTCCTGGTCCTGATGGTAATCCTGATCTTCCTCGGCGGCGTGGCACGCATGGCGGGCCATCCGCTGAACTGGACTACCGATTTCGCCACCTGCCTGTTTGCCTGGGCCTGCTTCCTCTGCGCGGACATTGCCTGGCGCAACAACGGCCTGATGTCCATCGAACTGCTGACCGACCGCCTGCCGCCGCGCTGGCAGCGTTTCTGCAGCTACTGCAATTACCTGATCATCGCCGGTTTCCTGGTCTATGTCGTGATCGCCGGCATCTGGCTGTCCTGGATCAGCCGCGCCCGCAGCTTCCAGGGCATCCCGGAGATCAGCTATTCCTGGGTCACCATGAGCCTGCCCGTCGGCGGCCTGCTGCTGCTGATCACGACAATCCTGAAATGGCGGGCCGAACTGCATGGGGGCCACGCTGCAGCCCCTGAGCATATCCCTGCCGACGCATAAGCCGCATGCTTCTCGTCACCTGCGCTTTTGTCGTCTTCCTGCTGATGGGAATGCCGGTGGCTTTCGCCATAGGCATCTCCGGCGCACTGTTCTTCCTGCAGCATCCCGAACTGCCCTCCACCATTCCGATCCAGCTGACCATCACGCAGACGCAGAACTTCGCGCTGCTGGCCGTGCCGCTGTTCATCATGGCCGGCAATTTCATGAACAAGTCCGGGATCACCGAACAGCTGCTGAACCTCGCCTCGGTGCTGACCGGGCGCATGCGCGGCGGTCTGGCGCAGGTTTCCATCGCCATGGCGGGCCTGATGGGCGGTGTCTCCGGTTCGTGCATCGCCGATGCTGCCATGCAGACGCGCATGCTGGGCGAAGAGATGCTCAGGCGCGGATTCTCCAGGGGTTACGCCGCGGGGGTGCTGTCCTTCGGGTCGCTGCTGACACCGATCATCCCGCCGGGCATCGGCTTCATCCTCTACGGCACGGTCGGACAGGTTTCCATCGGCCGCCTCTTCGCAGCCGGCTTCATCCCTGCCCTGATGCTCTGGGTCGCGCTCGCCTTCACGATCTGGATCACTGCCCGGCGCCGCGGCTACCGCGCCGAGCGTGAAACCCGTCTGTCGGGCGCCGAGATCGGACGGGCGGTGACCGGCGGCATCTGGGCCATCCTGTTTCCGGTTTTCCTGCTGCTCGGCCTGCGCATGGGCATATTCACGCCGTCGGAAATCGGCGCCTTCGCCGTCGTCTATGCCGTTCTGATCGGCCTGCTCGCCTATCGCCGCCTGCACGCCGCCTCCTCCACCGAGGCGCTGGAAGGCAGCCTGATGGATGTCGGGGCAGTGATGTTCCTCATCGCGCTGTCTGGCATCTTCGGCTACGGCATCGTGCTGGAACGGATCCCCGAACTGATCTCAGATGCCATTCTCGGTTTCACCGACAATTCCCATGGCGTGCTGGCCGTGATCGTCCTGTTCATCGTCTTCGCCGGCTGTTTCATCGACGGCACGGTGCTGATCATCATGCTGACGCCGATCTTCCTGCCGCTGGTCCGCGAGCTCGAGGTCGATCCGGTCCATTTCGGCCTGATCTTCGTCATCGCAGCAACGATCGGCAATTTCACGCCGCCGGTCGGCTCGGCCATGTATGCGGTCTGCTCGATCCTGCGCTGCCCGATCGGCAGCTATACGCGGGAATCCCTGCCCTTCCTCATCGCCGTCACGCTCGTGACAGTCGTGCTGATCCTGCTGCCCGAGATCGTTCTGCTCGTACCCAACCTCATCTTCGGGAAATACTGATAACGATAAGCTGACAAACTTGTGAACGGCCTGCCGGCGCCTCCGCCCCATAATCCGGGTCTGAACATCATCCGGCAAACGGTGTTCAGACAGCAGGACCCGGACTGGAGCAGCGAATGGCTGTCAACGCCTATATCAACCGCATCGGCAAGGCGGTTCCCCCTCATGATGTCCACCGCAAATTCCTCGATTACGCGCCGCGGATGCTGGGCGATCCGCGAGCCCGCCGGCTGTTCCGGCGTATGGCCGACCGCGCGCAGATCGCGCAGCGCTACTCCGTCATGGCGCCGAGCCCGAATACCGACCAGCTGGATGCCGAAGGCCTGTTCCAGCCGGCGGATTTTCCCGGCACCAAAGTAAGGATGGGCCTTTACGAGCGCCACGCACCTCAGCTTGCCATGCAGGCCATCGCGGCCCTCCAGCTCGCCGAGCACGAGAAACCGACCCATATCATTGTGACGACCTGCACTGGGCTGCATGCACCCGGCATCGATCTGGCGATCCTCGACCGGCTAGGCCTCGACAGGTCGGTAGAGCGCACCGTGGTCGGCTTCATGGGCTGCTATGCCGCAATCAACGGACTCAAGCTCGCCCGCCACATCGTCCGTTCCGCCCCCGAAGCCATCGTTCTCATGGTCAATGTCGAGCTCTGCACGCTGCATCTGCAATGGACCGACGATCTTGAATCCCTGCTTTCATTCATGATCTTCGCCGATGGCTGCGCCGCCAGCCTGGTGACAGCGAATGCCACGGGTCTGGAGATCATCGGCTTCGATGCCTCGATCATTCCCGACAGCGGGGATCAGATCACCTGGCGCGTCGGCGATCAGGGATTCGACATGCGACTGGCCGGCACCGTGCCCGCGGCGATCGGACGCGCGCTGCCGGGCATTGTGGACGACCTGCAGAACCGCTTCCGCGTCAACGACCTGTCGCTCTGGGCGGTGCATCCCGGCGGACGCACCATCCTGGATGCCGTTGAAACCTCGCTGCGTCTGCCGCCGGACAGGCTGTCGGCCTCACGCGAGGTGCTGCGGCGCTATGGCAATATGTCGTCGCCCTCCATCATGTTCGTGCTGCAGTCGCTGATGCAGGAAGCGGCGCCGGGCGAAGCCGGCGCGGCGCTGGCCTTCGGCCCCGGGCTCACCGCCGAGACGATGATGTTCCGGACGGCGGGGCATGCCTGATGGCCGATCTGTCCCGCCGCAGCTTCGCACCCGAGCTGATGGATACGGAGACGGTCGGCTTCGAGGAGTTCCACGAGTGCCTGCGGCATCTGGAAGTCGTCAATCGCTGGACCTTCGCCTATCGCCCGACACTGCGCTGGCTTGACCGGCTGATCGGACGCCGCGGCCGGCCGCAATACCCGCTGTCTATTCTCGATGTCGGCTTCGGCCATGGTGACATGCTGCGCCGCATTGCGCTCTGGGCCGAGCGGCACGGCATCACGGTCCAGCTGCGCGGTATTGATCTCAGCCCCTGGTCGGCCCGGGCCGCCGCAGCCGCAACGCCGGCGCATATGCCAATTCATTACGAGACCGGCGACATCTTCGATGAGGCCAACGAGCAGCCGCCGGTGGACATCGTGGTGAGTTCGCTGTTCACCCATCATCTCGGAGACAATGATCTCGTGCGTTTTCTGCGCTGGATGACGGTCCGGGCCCGGATTGGCTGGTTCATCAACGACCTGCACCGCCATGCCCTGCCCTACCACTTCATCGGATCGGTGCTGCGGCTGATGCCAGTCAACCGCATGGTGCGCCATGATGCGCCGGTTTCGGTCGCCCGGTCCTTCACGCGTGCTGACTGGCTCCGGCTGATCCGGCAGGCCGGATTGCAGCCCGACCAGGTATCTGTCGACTGGTTCTTCCCCTTCCGCTATGGCGTTGGGTTCCCGCGATGAGACACCCGGATGTCGTCGTGATCGGCGGCGGACCGGCCGGCGGCGCGGCGGCGATCCGGCTTGCGCGCGGCGGTGCGCGGGTCATGCTGCTGGAAAAGACACGGGGATCGCATCACAAGGTCTGCGGCGAGTTCGTCAGCGCCGCGGCGCGGCAGCATCTGCACGAATCGGGGATCGCCGGCCGGCTGCTGGACCGACTTCCGATTGAAACTATCCGCGTGTGCCGTGGCACCCGGACGGTGGAAGCGGATCTGCCGTTCAGGGCCTGCAGCCTGTCGCGCATGGAACTCGATGAGGCTCTGCTGCGGATTGCCGCCCGAGAAGGCGTGGATGTCCGTCGCGGCTGCCGGGTGAGGACCGTGACGTCTGCTTCCGGCGTCCAGGTATCACTGGACGACGGCGGCAGCGTCGCCGCCGATGCCGCTTTTCTGGCCACCGGCAAGCATGTTTTGCGCGGCCTGCGACGCGACGAAGGTGTCCAGAACGGACTGGTCGGCCTGAAGATGCATCTGGATCTCACGCCGGATGCTGCACAAACGCTGACCGGCGCAGTCGAGCTTCTGTTCTTCGACGGCGGCTATGCCGGCCTGCAGCTTGTTGCCCCGCATCGGGCCAATCTCTGCCTGCTGATCGGCAAGACGCCTTTTGCGCAAACGGGACGCGGCTGGACCGGCATCATGCAGATGCTGATCCGCGCGTCGCCGCATTGGCGCCGACAGCTGTTGGAGGCGCGCGCGCAGTGGATGCGACCGCTGACCATCGCCAATCTGCCCTACGGTTTTGTCGCTCCAGTGCAGGGTGGCCCGGTTTTCCGTCTCGGCGACCAGCTGGCGGTGGTGCCGTCCTTTGCCGGTGACGGCATGGCCATGGCGCTGTCGTCAGGCAGGCAGGCCGCCGAAAGCTATCTCGCCGCCGGCCCGGATGCCGCCGCCTACCATGCCCGCATGGCAGGCGCGTTCGGCCCGCGCGTCCGCGCCAGTGCCTGGACCTCGCGTCTGCTTGAACGCCCCCTCCTGCAATCAGCCGCCATGGGCCTGGCCGGCCTGGCGCCCGGACTGCTGGGTTGGGCCGCGGATATCACCCGCATCGGCGGGCGGGAAAGCTCTGCCTGCGGATGATCGTAGCGAGCCGATGCAGTTTAGCCTTGCATGGTTATTTTTTATAATTGTAATATTTCATTACAAAAATCATAAACGGAGGAAACCATGCGCAATGCCCTTGCCGCCGGGCTGGCGATCGCCTGTCTCGGCACGTTTTCAGTCGCTGCACCTGCCATCGCCGCCGACAACGCCCCGGTCAAGATCGGCGTGATGAACGACCAGTCCAGCGTCTATGCCGACTTCCAGGGTCCTGGCTCGGTGCTGGCGGCGCAGATGGCCGCCGAGGACTATGCCAGGACCGGCAAGCGCAAGGTCGAGATCATCGCGGCCGATCACCAGAACAAGCCCGATATCGGCTCCAACCTGGCCCGCCAGTGGTTCGACACCGACAATGTCGACGCCATCGTCGACCTGCCGAACTCCGCTGTGGCGATCGCGGTATCGGCCATTGGCACCGACAAGAACAAGGTGGTGATCGGCTCCGGCGCCGGCAGCGTCGTGCTGACCGGCGAACGCTGCTCGCCCAATTTCGTGCACTGGACCTACGACACCTGGTCCTACGGCCATTCGGCCGCGCGGGCAGCCTATGCGCAGGGCGGCAAGAAGTGGTTCTTTATCACCGCCGACTATGCCTTCGGCCATGACCTGGAAAAGCAGGCCGCCGATGAGATCAAGGTGCTGGGCGGCGAGGTGGTCGGCGCCGTGCGCCATCCGATCAACACCAGCGATTTCAGCTCGTTCCTGCTGCAGGCGCAGTCATCGGGTGCCGATGTGGTGGCCTTCGCCAATGCCGGCGGCGATCTGACCAACTCGCTGAAGCAGGCGGCCGAATTCGGCCTCGGCCGCGATGGCAAGCAACGGCTGGTCGGCCTGATTTTCGGCGTCACCAACGTGCCGGCGCTGGGACTGGAGGCGACGGCCGGCCTGCAATCGGTGGTCCCCTTCTACTGGGACCTGAACGAGGGCACACGGGAATGGTCGAAGCGCTTCCAGGCGCGCCATGCCAAGAAGATGATGCCGAATGACATGCATGCCGGCGTCTATGCCAGCATCCTGCACTATCTCAAGGCCGTGGATAAGGTCGGGTCCGCCAAGGATGGCAGGGCCGTGGTCGCGGCGATGAAGGCGATGCCGACCGACGACCCCCTGTTCGGCAAGGGCTCCATCCGCGCCGACGGCCGCAAGCTGCATCCGATGTATCTGCTGGAAGGCAAGAAGCCATCGGAATCGAAGGGCGACTGGGATTTCCTCAAGGTGGTGGCCACCGTGCCGGCCGAGAAGGCCTTTCGCCCGATGAGCGAGGGCAACTGCCCGCTCGTCAAGTAAGCCGGGCTGCTTTCAGGAAGGGCGCTGCCGCCGGCAGCGCCCTTCTTCTTTGGTCAGCGAACAGCATCTCGATACGGGCAGCGCCGATGCTGACCTTCTCGTAATACGCCCTGCATACGCCCCCCTGGGACGTGGCCGTCAGGGGCCAGTATGGTTATTATTTCCTTTATTTTACGTATCCATATGGTAGAAACTCGGCATGGCTGACGTTACCGCAATTCTCCCGCAGCTCCCCGTGCAGCGCGGCCTCTCGGCTGCCGGCAAGCTCAGCGCCGTGCCCCGCCCGCCGATCGAGACGATCGCCCAGGGTACTCCGGCAGGGGTCGAGGTCATGCTGCAGAAGCTTCTGGAGGCCCGCGGCGTCATAGGGGGACCGGACAAGGCGAAGGCGGAACGCGAGGCCCCCGTCCGCGAGTTCCATGGCGCTCCGGTCACGTACGAGGGCTTTTCACCCAGCCGGAGGCCGCCGCCCTCCATCATCTACCTGCTGGCGTGAGAGGGCCAACAAGGCTCACGCCCCTTACAACTGCCAAGCTCCTGCGCAATCGCTACCAGACGGAGCCGGGGTATGGTAATGACGCGCCCTAGTCGTCAGCACGCAGATCGCAGGAAATCACCGGTCATGGGGAAACGAATACTGGTCACGGGAGGCGCTGGCTTCCTGGGCTCACATCTTTGCGAAAAGCTTCTGGCTCGGGGACACGAAGTCATCTGCCTGGATAATTTTTACACCGGCCGGAAAAAGAACATTGTCCACCTGCTGGACAATCCGTATTTCGAACTCATGCGTCACGACGTGACATTTCCGCTCTATGTGGAAGTCGAAGAAATCTACAATCTCGCGTGCCCCGCTTCCCCCATCCACTACCAGTTCGATCCCGTGCAAACCACCAAAACCAGCGTGCATGGTGCGATCAACATGCTGGGACTGGCGAAACGCACCAAGGCGAAGATCTTCCAGGCATCGACATCAGAAGTTTACGGCGATCCAGAAATCCATCCCCAACCCGAGGAGTACCGAGGCGCCGTGAACCCCATTGGTCCGCGAGCCTGCTATGACGAGGGCAAGCGGTGCGCTGAAACACTGTTCTTCGATTACTACCGTCAGCACAAGGTCAATATACGCGTTGCGCGCATCTTCAACACTTTCGGCCCCAGAATGCTGCCGAATGACGGGCGGGTGGTCAGCAACTTCATCGTTCAGGCGCTGACCGGTCAGGACATTACGATTTACGGCGATGGCAAGCAGACCCGCAGCTTCTGCTACGTCGACGATCTGATCGACGGAATCATCGCCCTGATGGACGCCCCCGACACCGTAACGGGCCCCATCAACTTGGGGAATCCAACAGAATTCACCATGCTGGAGCTGGCACAGAAGATCATCGAATTGACGGACACGAAGTCGAAGCTGGTTTTCAGACCGTTGCCTCAAGATGATCCAATGCAACGGCAGCCGGACATCTCGAAGGCAAAAGAAATCCTTCGCTGGCAGCCCACCGTCCAGCTTGAGGAAGGCCTGAAGAAGACCATTGCCTATTTCGACAAGGAACTTTCAAAGGCGACACCCTGAGTTGCGCCTGGAAGCATCTGTCATGCAGACGTCGCCAGAAGTCAGTTTTGTCTTACCCGTTTTCAAGAAGGCAACCGTATTGCCTGATGTGTTGCGGTCTCTGGAGAACCAGATCCTCGACACCCCCCCTGAATACGTATTTGTCGATGACGCTTCCCCGGACGATTCCGTCGGCATCCTTCGGCAGTGGGCCTCACGTGTACCGAACTGCAAGATAATAGAAAATACCAGAAATGCCGGCCCCAGCATTCGACTGAACCAGGGTGCCTCTGTCGCCACAGGACGATACCTCTGCCTTATTGATGCGGATGAGTTGATCGCCCCTAATGTGGTGCAGACAATGTTGACCCTCCTTGCAAAGGAAAGGGCTCAACTCATCCACGGCAAGGTGCAGGACTCACCCCTGCCATCCTCTGCAATCATACCGGAAGACATTCCGACTGAGCCTCTCTATTCCGTCAGCGACTCTCCGCTGGAAACCATACTCCGGAAGCGCGGCTTTGTCCGCATGACGTGGGTTGTCGAAACACATGCCTTCAGAGAGAGCGGCGGATGCGATGAACGCATATTTGTCCAGGACGAATCTATTGCGCTCAGACTGGCATCCGTTGCCGAGCGAATGATCGACCTCAGAGCGGTGATGACCTACGCCCCGGACATGGGATCGCATGTCTCATCGAACGATGCACAGCTGTTGCA
>NZ_DATGQG010000059.1:0-20585 GCF_035304305.1 Ferrovibrio sp. | reverse complement strand
AGCTGCGCTGCTGGCATGCCGGCGATATCAGCGCCAATCCGCTTTACAACGGTGATCTCGCCGCGGCGTTACGCGCGATCAGGGCCCGCGTGCTGCTGATGCCGGGCGAGAGGGATCTGTATTTCCGTGTCGCCGACAACGAGGCCGAATTACCGTATCTGCGCGACGCTGAACTGCGCCCGATCCCCAGCATCTGGGGCCATCGCGCCGGCAACCCGGTGCAGAACCCCGAAGATGCCGCCTTCATCAAGGCGCAGGTTCGGGCCTGGCTCGGGGGCTGATGCCGGCTGCACTCCAATGTAAGCTGTTCCGCGGGCGTTCACTTCGTAACACCAAATACCGGACTCAATGAAAGCAGGGCAGGTCCCCCGGCCGGATCAGGCGCTTATGAGGCTCTCACGCCCCCGCCAGCCAGCGTTTGGCGATCTGGTGCGCCAGGCTGAGCGGCGGCGGCATGCGCGGAGTGGCCTCGGGATTGGTGCTGTTCTCCAGCATCAGCGCGATCTCGTCGCGACTGAACCAGCGCGCGTCTTCCAGTTCCGCCCTGTCCACCGTGATGGTCGCGTCCAGCGCGTCCGCCACGCAGCCGATCATCAGCGAGGAGGGGAATGGCCAGGGCTGCGAGGCAATGTAGCGCACCGCGCCGCAGGGCACGCCGGTTTCCTCGGCAATCTCGCGGCGCACGGCCTCCTCGATGCTCTCGCCGGGCTCCATGAAGCCGGCCAGCGCCGAGAACATGCCGGGCATGAACTGCGGCTGGCGGCCGAGCAGCACCATCTCCTGCCCGGTCGTCTCGTCGCGCCGCACGGCCAGCATGATCACCACGGGATCGGTGCGCGGAAAATGCTGCGCCCGGCAGTTCGCGTTGCTGCAGCGGCGGCTGTAGCCTGCTTCCGCCAGCGTGGTGGGACTGCCGCACTGGGCGCAGAAGCCGTGCCGCTGGTGCCAGTCGATCAGGCTGCGCGCCTGGGCGAGGATGGCGGCCTCTTCCGGCGCCACCATAGGCGCGATCGAGCGCACATCAATGAATTTCACCGTTTCGCCATGCAGGGTGGCGACGGTTTCATCGGCATCGCAGTCGATGGCGAAATGCGCAATGTCACCTTGCAACCCGAGGAAAATCGTCGGCAGGCTGGCATGCCGGCGGGCGAAGTCCACCGGCTGCCAGGCGAGCCGGGCGGGCTTGCCCGAGACGTCGATCAGCGGCTTCAGCTCGCGCATCGGCAGAAAGCGGCTGCTGGCCAGATCGCGCTTTTCCGCCAGCCATTCGGCATTGCGGCGCGGATTTCCGGCGCGGTCGAGGAGGCTGCCCGAGAAGGTGATCGGGCGTGGCGGTCTGGCGGTGGAATCGGCGGAGCTAACCATCCGGGAAAGCTGTCATATCCCGTCCGGGGCGTCCATCCTGCCGCAGCGGCCGGTTGTGGCGCCCCGCCCATTGAATTGTGCCCCCCGATGCTTGATATAAGACCCCGGGAGGTTGGCGGCGGACGGGCGCCTCGCCAACCCGGTCAGGTCCGGAAGGAAGCAGCCGTAACGAGTTCCCGCCCGGGTCGTTGTTCAGCCTCCCACCTCATTCTCCCGCCAGCAGGGCCAGGTCTTTGAGCGAATGAGTCAGCCCGCGCCCTATCGCGTCCTAGCACGCAAATACCGCCCCAGCAGCTTCGCCGAGATGATCGGCCAGGATGCGCTGGTCCGCACCCTCACCAATGCGATCGCCACCGGCCGCATCGCCCAAGCCTTCATCCTCACCGGCGTTCGCGGCGTGGGCAAGACCACGACCGCCCGCATCATCGCCCGCGCCCTGAACTGTACCGGCCCGGACGGGCAGGGCGGCCCGACCATTTCGCCCTGCGGGGTGTGCGACAACTGCAAGGCGATTTCCGAGGACCGCCATCCCGATGTCTTCGAGATGGACGCCGCCTCGCGCACCGGTATCGGCGATATCCGCGAGATCATCGAGGCGGTGCGGTACGCGCCCTCGATGGCGCGCTACAAGGTCTACATCATCGACGAAGTGCACATGCTCTCGACGGCGGCCTTCAACGGCCTGCTGAAGACGCTGGAAGAGCCGCCGGCGCATGTGAAATTCGTCTTCGCCACCACCGAAATCCGCAAGGTGCCGGTGACGGTGCTGTCGCGCTGCCAGCGCTTCGACCTCAAGCGGGTCGAGATTTCGGTTCTGGCGGCGCATTTCAAGCGCATTGCCGAGCAGGAAAACGCGCAGATCGACGACGACGCGCTGACGCTGATCGCGCGCGCCGCCGAAGGCTCGGTGCGCGACGGCCTGTCGCTGCTTGATCAGGCAATCGCCCATGGCGCCGGCAAGGCCGATGCCGAACTGGTGCGCGACATGCTGGGGCTGGCCGATCGCGGCCAGGTCTTCGCGTTGCTGGATGCGCTGCTGCATGGCCGGCTGCCCGAGGCGCTGGAGAACCTGCAGCAGCAGTACAATCTCGGCGCCGATCCCGCCGTGGTGATCCAGGACCTGCTGGAACTCACCCACTGGCTGACGCGCGTGAAGGTCATCGGCGGCACGCCCGACGACGTCACGCTGCCCGAAACCCAGCGCAACCGCGGCCGCGAACTGGCCGGCAAGCTCGGCATGCCGGTGCTGGCGCGGTCCTGGCAGATGCTGCTGAAGGGGCTGCAGGAAGTGCGCGCCGCCCCGGTGCCACTGGCGGCGGCCGAGATGGTACTGGTGCGGCTGGCCTATGCCGCCGACCTGCCGAGCCCGGCCGATCTGGCGAAGGAGTGGCGCGAGAAGGGCGGTCCGGGCGTGACGCCGCCCTCGCGGCCCGCGCCTTCAGGCGGCAATGGCGGCGGCACCTCGGCGGCGCTGGCGACCCAGCCGGTGATGCAGGCCGCGCCGCAGGTCCGGCCCGGCGAGACCGTTGCGCTGGCGCCGATGCCGGCAACCTTCCCTGCCGTGGTGCAGCTCGCCCGCGAGATGCGCGAGATGAGCCTGTCCAGCGAGCTCTATAACGACGTGCATGTGGTGAGCTTCGAGCGCGGCCGCATCGAGATGCGGCTGAACGAGGGCGCGCGCCACGACCTGCCGGGCCGGCTGACGGAAAAGCTGAAGGCCTGGACCGGCGAACGCTGGGTGGTGTCGCTGAGCAAGCTGCCGGGCGAGCCGACGCTCGCCGAGCAGGAGCAGGCCGAGGAAAGCCGCCGCCGCGCCCATGTGCAGGCGCATCCGCTGGTGCAGGCGGTGCTGAATGCCTTCCCCGGCGCCGTGCTGGAGCAGGTGCGCGAGGCCGCGCCGCCGGCCATGGTTGTCGAAGAGCCGGCGGAAGAGCCGGGTTACGTCACTGACGATGTCGATCCGCTCGACGAGCTGGATTGAGGAGTTTGCCATGAAGAATCTCGGAAACATGCTCAAGCAGGCGCAGCAGATGCAGCAGCGCATGCAGGAAATGCAGGCGGAGCTGGAAGCGCGCACCGTCGAGGGCAAGTCCGGCGGCGGCATGGTCATCGTGACCCTGAACGGCAAGGGCGAGATGAAGGGCGTGAAGATCGATCCCTCGCTGCTCAAGCCGGAAGAGGTCGAGGTGGTGGAAGACCTGATCAAGGCCGCTCATGCCGACGCCAAGGCGAAGGCCGAGCGTGAGATGGCCGAAAAGATGCAGGAACTCACGGCGGGCCTGCCGATTCCGCCCGGCATGAAACTGCCGTTCTGATCCTCGCGCGATGGCCGGTCCGGAAATCGAGCGGCTGATCCAGCTGATGGCGCGGCTGCCGGGGCTCGGGCCCCGTTCGGCACGCCGCGCGGTGCTGCATCTGCTGAAGAAGAAGGATGCATTGCTGTTGCCGCTGGCGGCGAGCCTGCGTGAGGTGGGCGAGAGCATCCATGCCTGCTCGACCTGCGGCAATCTCGATACCGGCAATCCCTGCGCCATCTGCGCCGACCCGCGGCGCGACGAGACCCTGCTCTGCGTGGTGGAAGGCGTCGCCGATCTCTGGGCTCTGGAGCGCTCGGGCATGTTCCGCGGCCGCTACCACGTGCTGGGCGGCACGCTGTCGGCGCTGGACGGCATCGGCCCCGGCGATCTCAATGTCGACAGCCTGATCGGCAGGGTCGCCCAGGGCCGGATCCGGGAAGTGATCATCGCCACCAACGCCACCGTCGAAGGCCAGACCACGGCGCATTACATCACCGACCGGCTGCAATCCTCCGGCGTGACAATCACCCGGCTGGCCCATGGCGTGCCGGTGGGCGGCGAACTCGATTATCTCGATGACGGCACGCTGGGCGCCGCGCTGAAGGCGCGCCGGCCTCTCTAGGGGCCGCTACAGCTCCTCGATCTCCAGCCGCCGGAACTGCACCGCCGAACCTTCATGGTGGTTCTGCAGTGCGACATGGCCGCCGCGGCGGCGCAGGGCGCCGGTGAATTTCGACACGCCGATCCCGTTGAGCGTGACCGCGATGTCGAAATCCCGCGCCACGATCTCGAAACGGTTCCACTCGCCGACGCCATGGGAGGCGCGCTGCAGCGCCGGCGCCAGCCTGTAGACGGCGCCGGTGAGATGCAGCGGATCGTCCTCCCGCCTGGCGGCGGGGTTGATGCCGCGCTCGTCGATCTGCACCTCATAGCCGCGCTCGATCGCCGGGGCCGGCGAATTGGTCAGCGGCGGAATGCGGATGAAGACGCCGGAATTGTCGGTTTCGTGCAGGATGCGCCATTCCACCGACAGGCGGAAATCGTCGAACGCGGCGGCGGTGTACCAGAACAGCCCGCTGCCGCCATGACTCTCCACGCTGCCGTCAGCCAGGCGGCGGAAACCGCCCGGCCCGGCCATGCGCCAGTTGTCCAGATCCTGCAGCAGATCCCTCATGCTGCTGCAACGGCGCGGAGCGCGGCCGGGTTCCGCCTCATCCGCGGAATGTATCCTTGCGCCGGCGGGTCTCGGCGAAGACCGCGACGTCGTCGGCATCGGTGAGGCCCAGCGTTTCGCGCAGATTGCCGCTCATCGGCCGCAGGAACGGATTGGTGGCCTTCTCCTCGCCCAGCAGGGAGGGCACGGTCGGCTGGCCCTTGGCCCGCGCCGCCCGGATCGCCGCATAGCGCTTCTGCAGGGCCTCGTTCCCGGGTTCCACCGTGACCGCGAACCGCGCATTGGATTCGGTATATTCATGGGCACAGTAGACGCGGGTGTGGTCCGGCAGTTTCAGCAGCTTCGACAGCGACTGCCACATCTGCGCCGGCGTGCCCTCGAACAGCCGGCCACAGCCCAGCGCGAACAGCGTGTCGCCGCAGAAGAGCGCCGCGCTCTGCTCGAACCAGAAGGCGATGTGGCCGCTGGTATGGCCGGGCACATCGAAGATCACGGCCTCTTCCTCGCCCAGCTTCCAGCGCTCGCCGTCCGCCAGAGCGACATCGATGCCGGGGATGCGGCCGGCATCGGCCTTTGGCCCGACGATTTGGCAGCCGGTCGCTTCCTTCAGCTTCAGATTGCCGCCGACATGGTCCGGATGGTGGTGGGTGTTCAGGATATGGGTGAGGTTCCAGCCGCGGCGCTGCAGTTCCGCCAATACGGGCTCATGCACGGCGGGATCGACCACGCCGACCGCACCGGAGGCAGGCTCGCGCGCGAGATAGACGTAATTGTCGTTGAGGACGGGGATCTGGACGATTTCGAGTGTCATGGCCACATTCTACTGAAGGAAAACCGCGAAACCAGATGCTAACATAGCGCAATGCTGCGTCCGGACATCATCGACCTGCGCGAATTCTACGCCGACCATCTGGGCCAGGCGGTGCGCCGCCTGCTGCGCCAGCGGCTGCGGGCCATGTGGTCCGACGTTTCCGGACTGCGGGTGATGGGGCTCGGCTATGCCACACCGTACCTGCGCATTTTCGAGAACGAGGCGGAACGGGTGATCGCCGCGATGCCAGGGCCGCAGGGTGTGGTGCGCTGGCCGCGCGGCCTGCCCGGCCGCGTGATGCTGGTGGACGAGGACGACCTGCCGCTGCCGGATGCCTCGATCGACCGGCTGCTGCTGGTCCATTCGGTCGAGAATTCCGAAAACGTGCGCTCGCTGCTGCGCGAGGTCTGGCGCGTGCTCAGCCCGCAGGGGCGGCTGCTGGCGGTGGTGCCCAACCGCCGCGGCCTCTGGGCCCATATCGAGACGACGCCCTTCGGCCAGGGCCATCCCTATACGCCGCCGCAGCTCACCCGCCTGATGCGGGATGCGGAATTCTCGCCGACACGCAGCGAGGCGGCGCTGTGGATGCCGCCCGCAAACCGTGGCTTCGTGTTCGGCGCGGCGCAGGCCTGGGAACGCACCGGCGAGGCCCTGTGGAAACGCTTCTCCGGCGTTCTGCTGGTGGAAGCCGAGAAGCAGGTCTATGCCGTCACGCCGCTCAAGGCCGTGAAGGTGCGGCAGAAGCGCTTCGTGCTGAACCCGGTGCCGGCCGGTCTGCGGCCGGTCGGCTTCCACGGCGACGAGAGCTGATCAGGTGCCGCGGCGCCGCAGCAGATAGACGGCCTGCGCGCCGAAGATATTGGCCATGCTGCCCTGCAGCCGCCAGCCGTCGCGGTTGCCCCGGCCGTCGACCGCGATGCGCTGCTCGACCACGATGCCGTCCCTGGCGCAGAGCTCGTCGAAATCCAGAATCGTGCAGAGATGGATGTTCTGGGTCTCGTACCAGGGGTCGTCCAGCGCCGCCGTCATGGGCATGCGGCCGCCGAACAGCAGCTGCAGCCGCACATGCCAGTAGGCGAAGTTCGGGAAGGAGACGATGGCGCGGCGCCCGATGCGCAGCATCTCGTGCAGCACCTTGCGCGGATTCCTGGTAGCCTGCAGCGTCAGGCTCAGCACGACATAGTCGAAGGCCGCATCGGGATAGTCCGGCAAGTCCGAGTCGGCGTCGCCCTGGATGACGCTGAGGCCGCGGGCCACGCAGGCATTGACGCCGCTCTGGCGGATCTCGATGCCGCGGCCGTCCACATCCTTCTCGCGCGCGAGGTATTCCAGCAGCGCGCCATCGCCGCAGCCGACATCGAGCAGGCGGCTTTTCGGCGCCACCATCTCGGCGATCAGCAGCAGGTCGCGGCGGATATCGCGGTGCCCCGACGGCACCAGGCTGCGTTGCTCGTTCACGGGGCAGCTCCGTTCAGGCCGCGGACTTCCGCGCAGCCGTCGAGAAAGCCTTTCAGGGTGCGGAACATCTCCGGTTCGTCCAGCAGGAAAGCGTCATGGCCCTTGTCGGTCTCGATTTCGACGAAGCTGACATTGGCGGCGGCGGCGTTCAGGGCGCGCACGATCTCCTTGTTCTCCGAGGTCGGGAACAGCCAGTCGGAGGTGAAGGAGACGACGCAGAAGCGGGTCTTCGATCCCTGGAAGACATTGGCGAGGTTGCCGCCGGCCTGCGCCGCCAGATCGAAGTAGTCCATGGCGCGGGTGATGTAGAGATACGAGTTGGCGTCGAACCGCTCCACGAAGGTCGAGCCCTGATGCAGCAGATAGCTCTCGACCTGGAACTCGGTCTCGAAGCCGTAGGTGATGCGCTCGCGGTTCTGCAGGTTGCGGCCGAATTTCCGGTGCAGGGCGGCTTCCGAGAGATAGGTGATGTGCGCGGCCATGCGCGCCACGGCGAGGCCGGCGCGCGGAATCGTGCCATGCTCGAAATAGTCGCCCTTGTGCCATTGCGGATCGGCATAGATCGCCTGCCGCCCGACCTCATGGAAGGCGATGTTCTGCGCCGAATGCTTGGCGGCGCAGGCGATCGGGATGGCGGCAAAGACGCGGTCGGGATAGCTGGCGGCCCACTGCAGCACCTGCATGCCGCCCATCGAGCCGCCGATCACGCAGAACAGCTGCCGGATACCGAGATGGTCGAGCAGCATCGCCTGCGCGTTCACCATGTCGCGGATGGTGATCACCGGGAAGCGCAGGCCGTAGGGCTTGCCGGTGGCCGGGTCGATCTCGGCGGGGCCGGACGAGCCCATGCAGCCGCCCAGCACATTGGCGCAGATGACGAAGAAGCGGTCGGTGTCGATCACCTTGCCGGGTCCCACCATCGTGCCCCACCAGCCCGGCTTGCCGGTGATCGGATGCGGGTTGGCGGCATGCTGGTCGCCGGTCAGTGCATGGCAGACCAGGATGGCATTCGACTTGTCGGCATTCAGCGTGCCGTAGGTGCAGTAGGCCACCCGGAAAGGGCCGAGATCGAGCCCGCAATCGAGCTTGAGCGGCAGGGTCTCGCCCAGGGTGACGCGATGGCCGGGGCCGATGGGATCGAGATTGTGCAGGGAGGGGCGAACGGCACTCATGGCAGGCAGCCGGCAAATCCTACAGGGCTTGGAGCGGGAATTCCGGCCGCGAGGGCTTCGCTCGCCGGAACCCGGGCCGGGACCCTGTCCGGCGGCGGGACCCTGTGCTTACGGAGCAACGCCCTGCGAGTCAATGTCTTCAATGCTCTTTCGGCCTTTGCAATCGGCCGTTGAAGGTCCTAAGACTAAGCGGCTTTCCGCCCCTCGAGCCCGTTCCAAACAGCGTTCCCATGAGCGACCATATTCCGAGCCTGGCCGACCTGCGCCGCGAGATCGATGTGCTGGACGACCAGATCCAGGACCTGCTGCGCCGCCGCGCCGAAGCCGTCCAGCGCGTGGCCGAAACCAAGCGCACGGAGGGCGGCTCGGACGGCGTCTTCCTGCGGCCGGGACGTGAGGCGCAGATCCTGCGCCGCCTGCTGGAGCGCCATCGCACCGGCCTGCCGCCGGCGGCGCTGCTGCGGATCTGGCGCGAGATGATCTCCTCGCTTTACGACCTGCAGGCGCCGGTCAAGGTTGCCGTGCATGCGCCGAACAAGTCGGCGGCGCGCTGGGATCTGGCCCGCGACTTCTACGGCTCGACCACCCCGATGCAGCTCTGCACCACGGCGACTGCCGTCATCCGGGCGGTCAACTCCCAGCCGGCGACGCTGGGCGTGATGGCGATGCCGGAGGACGGCGAGAAGGAGGTCTGGTGGCCGCTGCTGGCCAGCCGCGCCGAAGATACCCCCCGGATCATCGCCCGCCTGCCGTTCGTGCCCAATCCGCGCGGCCGCATCGCCGAACTGGGCTGTTACGTGATCGCCCGCACCCCGCCGGAGGAATCGGGCGAGGACTGCACGCTGATCGTCGTCTACATGAACGAGGATGCTTCCAGCGTGGCACGCCTGAACAGCCTGCTCGCCCAGGCGGGGCTGGAAAGCCGCGTGCTGGCCCAGCATCGCGGCACCAGCGGCGTCGCCCGCATGCTGGTGGAGGTTACCGGTTTCGTGCCGGACAGCGACGACCGGATGGCGGCCTTCCGCGCTGCGGACCCGAACCTGATTTCCGATGCCGTCGTGATTGGCGCCTATCCGGTGCCGGTGGCCGAGAGCTAGGATCGGCCAGGGTGAATTTTTGAAGGAGTGACTGACGTGACCGCGCCGAAGCCGCAACCCGGAATTCTCGACATCGCGCCCTACAAGGGCGGCGAAGGCAGCGTGCCGGGTGTCGCCAGGGTGCACAAGCTGTCCTCCAACGAGACGCCGATCGGGCCGAGCCCGCGGGCGATCGAGGCCTACCGGAGCATGGCCGGCGAGCTGCACCGCTATCCCGATGGCGGCGTCGATGTCCTGCGCCAGGCGCTGGCGCAGCATTACGGCCTGCCGGCGGAGAACATCGTCTGCTCCAACGGATCGGACGAGATGATCGCGCTGATCTGCGCCGCCTATTGCGGCCCGGGCGACGAGGTCCTGTATTCGCGCCATGGCTTCCTGATGTACGCCATCGCGGCCAAGGCGCGGGGCGCCACCCCGGTCACGGCGCCGGAGCAGAATTTCACCGCCGACGTGGACGCGCTGCTCAAGGCGGTGACGGCGAAGACGAAGATCGTCTTCCTCGCCAATCCGAACAACCCGACCGGCAGCTACATCACGGCTTCCGAGCTGCGCCGCCTGCGTGACAGCCTGCCCGCCGGCGTGCTGCTGGTGGTGGACGCGGCCTATGCCGAATATGTCAGCCGCAACGACTACTCCAACGGCATGGAGCTGGTGGCATCCCGTGACGACACGGTGATGATGCGCACCTTCTCCAAGATCTACGGCCTTGCCGCCCTGCGTCTGGGCTGGACCTATGCGCCGAAGAATGTGGTGGATGTGCTGAACCGCGTGCGCGGTCCGTTCAACGTCAACGCTGCCGCCCAGGCTGCCGGTGTCGCCGCGCTGGAGGATGTCGCCTGGCTCGACAAGGCGCGCAGCCACAACGACACCGAGCTGCCGCGCGTGCGCACCTCCCTGGCGATGCATGGCCTCGAAGTGCTGCCCAGCGTCGGCAATTTCGTGCTGATCCGCTTCCCCAGGGGGGCGGAGCAGGCGAAGGAGGCCGACGACTTCCTGCGCAGCCGCGGCCTGATCCTGCGCGCCATGGGCGGCTACGGTCTTGCGGAAGCGCTGCGGCTCACCATCGGCACCGTGGAAGAGAACGATCTGGTGATCGCGGCGCTGGCCGATTTCATGGCCGGAAAGAAGTAGGCAGGGCGATGGCCGCGCCGCTGTTCGACCGTCTTGCCATCATCGGCATCGGCCTGATCGGCTCGTCGGTGGCGCGCGCGGCACGCGAGCAGGGCGTCGCCCGCCATATCGCCATCGCCGATGCGCTGGAAGCACACCGCAACGAAGCCACCGAACTGAAGCTCGGCGACAGCGTCCATGCCGATGCCGCGGAGGCGGTGAAGGATGCGGACCTGGTCATGCTCTGCGTGCCGCTCGGCGCCAATGCCGCGGTTGCCGCGCATATCGGGCCGCATCTGAAGGCGGGCGCCATCGTCTCCGATGTCGGTTCCTGCAAGCAGGCGGTGATCCGCGACGTGGCGCCGCGCCTGCCGCAGGGCGTGCATCTGGTGCCGGGGCACCCGGTCGCAGGCACCGAGCATTCCGGCCCGAAAGCCGGCTTCGCCAGTCTGTTCCGCAATCGCTGGTGCATCCTGACGCCTGAAGCGCACACCGATGCCGGCGCTGTGGAGAAGGTGAAGGCCTTCTGGACCGCCTTCGGCAGCCGGGTCGAGGCCATGGACCCGCGGCATCACGACCTCGTGCTGGCCATCACCAGCCATGTGCCGCATCTGATCGCCTACAACATCGTCGGCACGGCGGATGATCTGGAGACCGTGACCCAGTCGGAAGTGATCAAGTATTCCGCCGGCGGTTTCCGTGACTTCACCCGCATCGCCGCCTCCGACCCGACCATGTGGCGCGACGTCTTCCTCAACAACAGGGAAGCGGTTCTGGAGATGCTCGGCCGCTTCACCGAGGATCTGATCGCGCTGCAGCGCGCCATCCGCTGGGGCGAAGGCGACACGCTGTTCGACCTCTTCACCCGCACCCGCGCCATTCGCCGTGCCATCATCGATGCCGGCCAGGAAACCGCGGCCCCCGATTTCGGCCGCGCCGCGGCGGAGAAGGATACGTCAGCTTAATTCGATCTTTCGCGCCGGACACAATCGTCGCGGCCCATGTGGCTGAAGTCCGGTCACAAAGATCGCCGCCCTCGGCACAGGCCGAGGCCCGGACGCCGGTTCGGTCATGCGGATAGGTGGGATAGACCCTTGTGCTTCGCGCAAGGGTGACGGCTTCTGTCAGTCCGTCGTCACTTCCCCGGCAGGATCGGCTGCAGGGCAAAGAGCGGCACGGGGCCGAGGAACAGGCGGCCCTCCTGCGCGGTCAGCGGCACCGGCAGATAACGCTCGCCCCGGTCGTCGCGCAGGGCGATGACGCCGAGCGCCGCCTTGCCGGCGGCGGCGTCTTCCGGCTTCATCCGGCCGGCCGCGACCAGCGCATCGAGGCCGGCTTCGGCGCCGCGGATCTGGCCTGTCATGGCGCCGAGCGGGCGGAACTGCTTGTCCAGCGTCAGGCTGCCATCGCCGTTCATCCGCAGCGCGCCCCATTGCAGCGCGATGGTCTCGAATTCGACGATGCCGCCGGAATCGCGCCAGGTACCCAGCAGGTCCTCCGGTGTCCTGCCCACCGCCGTGCCGCGGGCATTGCCGACCAGCCGGAGCGAGGCGATCTGGCGCCCCAGCGGGCCGTCGGCGGATGCCGGCAGCGTCACCGCCTCGGCCTGCAGGGCGAGGTCGGCGCTGGGCGGCACATTGCCCGCCCGGCGCGCATGCAGCAGCAGTTTGTCCGCGCGCCAGTCCTGCAGGGCGCCGGACAGGGAGGGTTTCTCCAGGTCGGCGGCCAGGCGCAGCCAGTTGCCCGCGGCGTCCAGCACCAGGCTCGAGCGGAACCGTTCGGCCGTCAGCGTCACCTGCCGCTCCGCATCGCCCTCCTTCCAGGCCAGCCGCTGTGCGCCGTTGAGATCGAAGATGACGTGGTCCAGTTTCCACAGCTGGAGATGCGCGTTGACCTCGTCCGCTTCGATACGCCAGCCGACCGCCGATTGCGGATCATGCCAGCGGAGATTCTCCATCGTCAGCGAGAGGCGATAGGGGAAGCCCCATTGCCGCAGCCGGTCGTAGCTGACCTCGCGGCCCTGGGCGCGCTGTGCCTCGGCCCAGCGCGTGGCCTCGGCTGCCACCTGGTCGGAGAGATGTGCCCAGAGCAGGTAATAGCCGACCAGGGCGCCGAGGATCAGGCCGATGAGGACGAAATAGCGCATGCGGCAGGTATAGCAGGCTGTGCGCGCGATCACTACCCGGCGGCCGGTTAGGCGCTATGCTTGCGGTCGCGGCCGGTTCGACCGATGATGCCGCCCAACAGAACAGCCGCCCCATTCATGTCCGACACATCCTCTCAGCCGGTCAGCCTGTCTTCCCTTGCGCTTGCCAGCATGCCGGGGATTTTCGTGCTGCTCTGGTCCACCGGCTTCATCGGCGCCAAGCTCGGCCTGCCTTATGCCGAGCCGATGACCTTCCTCATCCTCCGCTTCGCCATCGTGACCGTGCTGCTGGCGGCCTTCGCGGGCCTGAGCGGCGCGCCCTGGCCGCGCGACTGGAAAACGGCGCTGCATATCGCCGTGGCCGGAATGCTGCTGCATGCGACCTATCTGGGCGGCGTGTTCGCCTCGATTTTCCACGGCGTCTCGGCCGGAGTCTCGGCGCTGATCGTCGGCATCCAGCCGCTGCTGGTGGCCGCCGCCGCCGGGACCCTGCTGGGCGAGCGCGTCAGCGGACGGCAATGGCTCGGGCTCATGCTCGGCCTTTTCGGCGTGGTGCTGGTGGTCTGGACCCGGCTCGGCATCGGTGAGGGCTCGGTCTGGGGCTATGCCCTGTCGGTGATCGCGCTGGTCGGTATCACCATCGGCACGCTGTACCAGAAGAAATTCTGCCCCGGCGTCGACCTGCGCTCGGGCACCGCGATCCAGTTTGCCGCCTCGGCCCTGGTTCTGACGCCCTTTGCGCTGCTCTTCGAGGCGCGCGTGATCGAATGGAGCGGCGAATTCATCTTCGCGCTCGGCTGGCTCTGCATCGTGCTCTCGCTGGGTGCAATCTCGCTGCTCTTCCTGTTGATCCGGCGCGGCGCCGCGGCCAAGGTCTCCAGCCTGTTCTTCCTGGTGCCACCCTGCACGGCGGTGGTGGCCTTCTTCCTGTTCGGCGAGGAGCTGAACCTGCTGGCCCTGTTCGGCATGGCGGCAACGATGGCGGGCGTCGCCCTGGTCAACCTCGCACCGGCGCAGCGCTGACATGGGTCCGCGCATTCCCTTCGATCACGAGGAACCGCTGCCGGGCGAAACGGCGCCGGAGTTTCCGCGCATCCGGCCGGCGAAGGGCGAGCCACTCTGGGTTTTCGGCTATGGCTCGCTGATGTGGGATCCGGGCTTCCCGCATCTGGACGAGCGAATCGCGCGGCTCTGGGGTTACCACCGCGGCTTCTGCGTCTGGTCGCACCGCTATCGCGGCACGCCGGAGAAGCCCGGCCTGGTGCTCGGCCTGATGCCCGGCGGCTCCTGTCTCGGCCGCGCCTTCCGGGTGGCGAAGCGCGACGAGGAAGCGGTGATCGACTATCTCTATCGCCGCGAGATGGTAACCGGCGTGTACCGGCCGGGCTTCCATCGCGCCAGCCTGCACGCCAAGGGCGACAGCTGGGAGCGCGTCAACGTGCTCGCCTTCGTGGCCGATCCGAAGCATCGCCAGTATGCCGGGCGGCTGACGGAAGACGAGGTGGCGGAAGTGATCGCCACCTGCCGCGGCCAGCGTGGCCCGAACGCGGCCTATCTCGCCAACACGGTTGCGCATCTGGACGAACTCGGCATCAATGACACGCCGCTGCACCGCCTGCTCGGTCGCGTGCGTGAGCGGTGCGGCGAGATCAGATAGAAGCGTCATGCCCGGATATGATCCGGGCATCCACGATTTTTTTTACCGGTGATGCAGAAAGAGGGTCGGGTCAAGCCCGGCCATGACATTCAGGTTTTCACGGAACCGGAATATTCATCCCGCAGTTCGCGCTTGAGCACCTTGCCGATGGCGCTGCGCGGCAGCACGTCGCGGAACTCGATGGCGCTGATGCGCTGCATTTTGCCGAGCTGGCCGTTCGCCCAGCCCAGGATGTCGTCGGCCGAGGCCGCTGCGCCGTCCTTTTTCACCACGAAGGCCACCGGCGTCTCGCCCCATTGCTCGGAGGGCACACCGACCACGGCGACATCGGCCACCGCCTCATGGCCGCGCAGCACGGCTTCCAGGTCGCTCGGGTAGATGTTGAAGCCGCCGGAGATGATCATGTCCTTGCGGCGGTCCATCAGCTGCAGGAAACCATCCTTGTCGAAACGGCCCATGTCGCCGGTACGGATGAAGCGCTTGCCGGTCTCGTCATGCCATTCGGCTTCCGCCGTCTTGGCCGGCTGCTTGTGATAGGCATTCATGATCGCGGCCGAGCTGCCGACGATCTCGCCGACCTCGCCGGTTGGCACCGGCCTGCCGTTCTCGTCGATCAGCCGGATGTCGTGGCCTTCGGCCGGCCGACCGACGGTATGCAGTTTGTCGGGGTGCTCGTCGGCGATCAGGATGCAGGTGCCGCCGCCCTCGGTCATGCCGTAGAACTCGATCAGCTTGCCGGGCCAGCGTTTCAGGATGTCGGCCTTCAGCGCCGCGTTGAAGGGCGCGCTGGTGCAGAACTTGGCCCGGAAGGACGACAGGTTGTAGCGGTCGAAATCCGGATGGTTCATCAGCCGGGTATACTGCACCGGCACCAGCATCGTGTGGGTGACGCGGAATTTCTCGGCCAGTTCGAGATATTTCACCACGTCGAACTTCGCCATCAGCAGGGCGGTGCCGCCGCCGGCCAGCGTCGGAAACAGGCTGACCAGGGTGGTGTTCGAATAGAGCGGCGTCGAGAGCAGCGTGACCGTGTGATTGTCGTAGCCGTAGACATTGGCCCGCTGCATGTGCAGCCAGCGCATCCTGTGCGACTGGACGATGCCCTTCGGCACGCCGGTGGTGCCGGAGGAATAGATGATGTTGAACGGCATCTCCGGCGTCACCGGGGCCGGCGCGGGCTTTGCGCTCTCGGGTTCCAGCCAGGCCTCGAAAGCCTCGGTGTCGATGCGGATGCGGCGCTTCGGCAGCTGGCCTTCGAGCCCGATCAGCGCCAGTTCGGCCGCCTCGTCGAGGAAGAGATGCTGCGCGTCGGAGTCCTCCGCCATGCCGGCGATCTGCTGCGGCGTGGCCGACGGCGGCAGCGGCGCCACGGCGAGGCCCGCGCGCAGGGCGCCGGCATAGATCACCACGTAGTCGATGCAGGTGGCGGCAACGATGGCGATGCTGTGCCCCGGCTTCACGCCGTCGCGCTGCAGGGCGGCGGCGACGCGGTTCATGCGGGCATCAAGCTCGCTATAGGTCAGCGTACTGTTATCCTGGATCACCGCGGCATGTTCGGGCCGCTCGGCGGCATGGGCGGCGATCAGTTCCGACAGCGTGCCGAAATCCGGGTTGGCGAGAAGGCATTCCGACAGTCTCATCTCACGCGAACTCCATGCCGATGATGGCGCCGAGCTCCGCCAGGGCCCGGTCGGGATCCACGACCTTAATGGTCTTCATGCCCATGGCGGCGGCCGGCTTCAGGTTGATGCCGAGATCGTCGAGGAACACAGCCTCGTCGGGGCGAATCCCGAGCAGCGCGCAGGCCCGCTCGTAGAAGGCCGGCTCGGGCTTGCGCACGCCGACCTTGCTCGATTCCACTACGCAGTCGAACAGGGCCATGATCTCGGCCACGGCGGCCGCCTTTTCCGGCGACACCGCCATGGCGGGGCCATGGCCCAGCGGCATGTTGTTGGTCAGGCAGGCAATCTTGTAGCGCATCTTCACCTTGCGCAGGGCCTGCACCATGCGGGGACGCACCTCGCCCGAGACCAGCGGCAGGATGTCACGGCCATGTACCGGATGACCCAGCGCCGTGCTCTCGGCGAGGAACATCTCGCCGAAGGTTTCGGCATCCACCTCGCCGCGTTCGAAGCAGGCCCAGGCGTTGCCATGCGGATTGGTGGCGTTCACCCGACGCAGGAAATCCTGCGGCAGGCCGCATTTTTCCTCGTACTGGCGGAAGGCATCGAAGGGCGAGGTGAGAATCACCCCGCCGAAATCCCACAGGACGGCCCTTATACCCATGCTCTTGTGCAGCGTTTCCTCAGATCAGCCGCACTTACTATAGCCGCAGGAGGTGCAGGTATCGCAACCCTCCATCCGGATCAGGCCGGGCTGGCCGCATTTCGGGCATTGCCGCAGGCCCGACAGCGGCTTGGGCGTCTCGGCATTGGCGGCCAGCGCCAGCGTCGCCTTTTCCTCGCGCTGCTCTTCCGGGCCGGCCATGAAGCCGATCTCGATCAGGTGCCGCTCGATCACCTCGCCGATTGCTGCCAGCAGGGACGGCACATAGCGGCCATTCATCCAGTGGCCGCCGCGCGGATCGAACACCGCCTTCAGCTCGTCGACGACGAAGGACACGTCGCCGCCGCGCCGGAACACGGCCGAGATCATCCGGGTCAGCGCCACCGTCCAGGCATAATGCTCGGTGTTCTTCGAGTTGATGAAGACCTCGAAGGGCCGGATGCGGCCATCCTGCACGATGTCGTTCAGCGTGATGTACATCGCGTGTTCGGATTCCGGCCAGGTGATCTTGTAGGTGCGGCCGGGCAGGGCCTCGGGCCGGTCCAGCGGCTTGGTCATGTAGACCACGCCGCCGGCCGCCAGCGGGTCGCGCGGCCTGATCGTCTGGATCGGCTTGGCCGCCGGCGCCAGCGGCAGTTCCGGCTGCTGCGCCGCCTCCGCGGCCTTCTTCTCGTCCTTCTTCACCTGCAGCACCGAGCCGGTGACGTCGTTCGGCCGGTAGGTGGTGCAGCCCTTGCAGCCCTCCTCGTAGGCCATCAGGTAGATGTCCTTGAAGCTGTCGAAATCGATCTCCTCGGGCACGTTGATCGTCTTGGAGATCGAGGAATCGACGTATTTCTGCACGGCCGCCTGCACCCGAACGTGGTCGGCGGGGCTCAGCACCTGGGCATCCACGAAGGCTTCGGTCAGCGGCGCGTTCTCGCCCTTCAGCCTGCGGTAGAGGCGGTAGGCATAATCGCTCACCTCCTCCTCGCGCCGCGTGCCATCGGGCATCAGCACGTTGCGGGTGTAGTGGAAGCTGAAGACCGGCTCCAGCCCCGAGGAGACATTGTCGGCGAACAGCGAGATCGTGCCGGTCGGCGCGATCGAGGTGAGCAGCGCATTGCGGATGCCGTGCCTGGCGATCGCCTCGCGGATGTCGGCGTCCAGCTCGGCAATGGTCTCGCCGGCCAGATAGGCCTCGCGGTCGAACAGCGGGAAGGGGCCTTTCTCCCTCGCCAGCTCCACCGAGGCGAGATAGGCGGCGCGTTGCAGCCGCTTCATCCAGGTTTCGATCAGCTCGATGCTCTTCGCCGAGCCGTAGCGCGCGCCGACCATGATCAGCGCATCGGCCAGACCGGTGACGCCGAGCCCGATGCGGCGCTTGGTCCGCGCCTCGGCGGCCTGGGCCTCCAGCGGGAAGTTCGACACGTCGATGGTGTTGTCCATCATGCGCACGGCCTTGGCCGTGAGGTCCTCCAGCGCCGCGAGGTCGAGTTCCGCATCGGCCTCGAAGGGGTTCCTCACCAGCCGCGCGAGATTGATCGAGCCGAGCAGGCAGGCGCCGTAGGGCGGCAGCGGCTGCTCGCCGCAGGGATTGGTCGCCGCGATGGTCTCGCAGTAATGCAGGTTGTTGCGGCGGTTGATGCGGTCGATGAAGATCACGCCGGGCTCTGCATAGGCGTAGGTCGCCCGCATGATCTTGTCCCACAGCTCGCGCGCCTGCACGGTACGGTAGGTCGTGCCGTTGAACCTCAGCTCCCAGGGCTGGTTCTGCTTCACCGCCTGCATGAAGTCGTCGGTGACCAGAACCGAAAGATTGAACATGCGCAGGCGGTTCGGCTCGCGCTTGGCCTCGATGAAGGCCACGATGTCGGGATGGTCGCAGCGCAGGGTCGCCATCATGGCGCCGCGCCGGTGTCCGGCCGACATGATGGTCCGGCACATCGCGTCCCAGACATCCATGAAGCTGAGCGGCCCCGAGGCATCGGCGCCGACACCCTTCACCGGCGCGCCGCGCGGGCGGAGCGTCGAGAAATCGTAGCCGATGCCGCCGCCCTGCTGCATCGTCAGCGCCGCTTCGCGCAGATGCTCGAAGATGCCGCTCATGTCGTCGGGGATCGTGCCCATGACGAAGCAGTTGAACAGCGTCACCTTGCGCGCCGTGCCGGCGCCGGCAACGATGCGGCCGGCCGGCAGGAAGCGGAAATCCTCCAGCGCCTTGTAGAAGGGCTCTTCCCAGTCGGCGGGGTTCTTCTCCGGCGCCGACAGCGCTCTGGCCAGACGCCGCCAGGTATCGGCGATCGTCTGGTCCACGGGCGTGCCGTCCGGTCCCTTGAACCGGTATTTCATGTCCCAGATTTGCTGCGAAATAGGCGCGATCGGCGACATCGAAAAGTCCTGACACTGGCTTTGGAGAGACGACAAGCGGCCCGGGAAAGCCGCAGGCCGCTGACCCTAATTTACCGCGCCTGCCCGGGGAGTCGAGGGAAATGTTCCCTTATTGTTTCTACAGATTGATCCCAAGGGCCGTCGCGGACAACATCTTGTAAGCGGTCGTGAAAAACAGCTTTTCCCCGCTTTGCCATCTATGCACAGGCGGTTTTGCACCGGGTTATGCACAGGCCGCCATTCCCGCGTTTGAAAAGGCGCTGCGTCAACCGGCTATGGCCGGCGGAACACCACGGTAAGATTGTTGGCGGGCATCTCGATCACGTCCCGGCATTCCAGGCCGTGCGTTTCGGCCAGCGGCCGCACCTCGGTATCCAGGCAGCGGACGCCCCATTCCGGATCCTGGGCGCGCAGATTCGCGTCGAAGGCTTCGTTCGAAGGCGCCGTATGCCGGCCGTGCCGCCGGAACGGTCCGTACAGGACCAGCGGCCCGCCCCCAGTCAGTGTCCGCGCTGCGCCCTCGAACAGGCCCTCGGCGGCGGTCCATGGCGCGATATGGATCATGTTGCAGCACAGGATGGCGTCGGCCGAGGTGATCGGCCAGAGGGGCTCGGTGACATCGAGCCGCATGGCGGGCCTGACATTCCGGGCGCCTGCCGCGCGGGAATGGCCGTCGATGCTCTGCGTGTCCGGTTCCCGGTCGCTTGGCTGCCATGTCCAGCCCGGCAGCCGCGGGGCCATATAGGCGGCATGCTCCCCGGTCCCGCTGGCGATCTCGAGCAGGAAGCCGGCGGGCGGCAGGATCTGCTGCAGGACCGCAAGGATGGGATCCCGATTCCGCTGCGTTGCCGGTGCGTGTCTCATCCGCCTGCTCCCGAGCGGACCTCCGCCAGTCTATGGGCGAGGCGACCGCTTGCTGGTAATTCTGCCGCGGCAACCCGAAATCGAGGCTCCCGTGTCGAAGACTACCCGAGCAACCCAGTTCCTGCACAGGCAGAAGGTTCAGTTTACCGTCCACGCCTACGAATACGACCCGAACGCCGACCGGATCGGGATGCAGGCGGCCGAAGCACTGGGGGAGGATCCGGCGCGGGTGCTGAAGACGCTGATGGCGCTGGTGGACGGAAAGCCTGTCTGCGTGGTGGTGCCTTCCGACCGGGAGGTCTCGATGAAGAAGCTGGCGGCGATGTTCGGCGGGAAATCGGCCCAGATGATGAAGCCCGTCGAAGCCGAACGGACCACCGGTTACGTCGTCGGCGGCATCAGCCCGTTCGGGCAGAAGAAGCCCGTGCCGACGGCGATCGAGCAGGAAGCGCTCAAGCACGACCTCGTATACCTGAACGGCGGTCAGCGCGGGTTGCAGGTCCGGCTGAACCCGTCGGACCTGGTGCGCCTGCTGGATGCAAGGACTGCCGCGCTGGCGAGCGACTGAGCGGCGAGCCGCATTCACCCTCGTCCGGCGAACGTGTCTGACAGGAAGGTCATCAACGCCCTGATTTTCGGCGCAACGTGCTGTCCGGAGGGATAGACGGCATAGAGTGTCGTTTCCACCGTGCGCCAGTCTTCCAGCGCCGTCAGCAGCCGCCCCGCCTTCAGATCCTCCTCGACATAGGGATAGGGGATCAGGCTGATCCCGAAACCG
>NZ_DATGQG010000058.1:0-2388 GCF_035304305.1 Ferrovibrio sp. | reverse complement strand
ACGACTCAGACGCAACATATTGCAAACCCTTCGCAAATTCCGGCTGCCGGGCCGGAGCCCGGACTACGCCGGCAAATAAGACCAATCTGGTCCGGTTTGCAAGTTGATTTCCGAAATCCGGAAATCAAGAGGCCGATATTTTTGTCGCAGGGTGGCCTGTTTCAGCTCATGGCGGCCAGTTTCCGCAGGCTCGCCAGCGCGGGGCCGAAGATCTCGGGATCGTGCTCCTCGGGATAGACCACGAAGGCCGCAAGCGAAAATTCCAGCGCTCCCTGCAGCTGGACCAGACGGCCATCGGTCAGATAGGGCCGCACCAGCCGGTACGGGAAATATCCCGAGCCGCCGTTGAGCAGCATGTGGTTCAGTCCCAGCCAGCCGATATTGACGGTCAGCGCCGCGCCGGGGAATTCAGGAAAGCTGGCGGCATGCCGGGCATAGAATTCCGGGCCCCAGTCCACGTAGATGTAGCCCAGACCCGGTACCGGCGGGCTGTCCGGATCGGTCGAGACCATGACCAGCCGGTCCTCGAGCAGCTGCTCCACCGCCAGGCCCGGCCGGCGGTGCGGCGCGTACATCACCCCGATATCGAGCCGGCCTTCCACCAGGCCATGCATCAGGTCGGCCTCAAAGCCGATTTCCGCCCGCAGCGACACGTCCGGGGCGATCTCCTGCATGACCGGCAGCCAGCGCAGCAGCAGTTGCTCCCACAGGCCGAAACGCCCGCCCACCGTCAGCGCGCCGCGGAATCCGCGCGGCACGCCGACGTCATGGCGTGCCAGTTCCACCGTACGCACCAGGGTCGAGGCGTGTTTCTGGAACTGCCGGCCCGCCGCCGTGAGCGTGGTGCCGGACTTGTTGCGGACGAACAGCACGCAGCCAAGCTGCTGTTCCAGGTTGGCGATCCGGGCGCTTACGGTCGACTGCGTGACATTGAGCTGCTCGGCGGCGCTGACGAAATTTCCGGCGGAAACTACCGTCAGAAAGGTACGTGCAAGTTCGGTATCCACGGCGCGGCCTATTTGTATCGTTATTGCCGATACCATGGCTTATTTTTATTCGTTATTCAAATACTGAGCCCTGCCATATCTTTCTGTAGGCAAGTTCCTCCCCCGACTGGGCTGCTGGCCATGGGCACCAAGAACCCTCTCCATACGCCGATCTGCGATCTGCTGCATTGCGATTATCCGATCCTCCAGGCCGGGATGGGCGGCGTCGCCCGGGCGGAACTCGTCGCTGCTGTCGTGCAGGCGGGCGGCTACGGCTTTCTGGGCATGGTGCGCGAGACCCCCGAACTGATTGCCGGCGAGATCAAGGCCGTCCGTGCCCGGACCAACGGCATGTTCGGGGTCAACCTGATCCCGTCGGCGACGGATCCGGCCCTGTTCGAGGCGGAGCTGGCCGTCTGCCTCGAACATCACGTGCATTCACTCTGCTTTTTCTGGGACGTCGTCCCCGATGCCATCGCCAGAGCGAAAGCCGCCGACTGCCTGGTCGTCTATCAGGTCGGCTCCGTCCGGGACGCCATAGCCGCCGAGGAAGCCGGCGCCGACATCATCATCGCCCAGGGCGTCGAGGCTGGCGGCCATGTCCGCGGCACCGTGTCGTCGCTCGTTCTGCTGCCACAGATCGTCGACGCGGTTTCCGTGCCGGTCGTGGCATCGGGGGGCTTTGCCTCCGGTGAAAGCCTGGTTGCCGCGCTGGCTCTCGGCGCGCAGGGCATTCACTGCGGCACCGCGTTCCTTGCCACCGAGGAATCCTTTGCCCATTCCTATCACAAGCGGCAGATCGTCTGCGCCGAGTCGAAAGACACGGTGTATACGGATGCCTTCTCGATCAACTGGCCGCCCAATTCGCCCGTCCGCGTCCTCCGCAACTGCATCACCGAGGATCTCGGCTTCCACCTGACCGGCCACAATCCGGACGACATCCGCCGCGTCGAGATTGCCCGGGAAGGCGACCGTCCGATCTACCGCTACAGCACCGATTCCCCGCTGAAGAACATGACCGGCAATATCGAGGAGCTGGCACTGTTCGCCGGCCAGGTCGCCGGATCGATCGGAAACATCACAACCGCGAAGGACCGCATCGACACGATCATGCAGTCGGCCCACAGGACCATGAAGCGGATGGGGCTGTCGGCGGCACCGCGGTTTACATGGCAGTGGGCCTAGCCGGAGGCAGCGAGATGGCACCGCGACAGCAGCAGGATACTCCAGCAGCGCAATCGTCCGGGGCCACGGAGGCGGGCGGATCGAAGCCCGGCCGGGTGGCGATCTCGGAAACGCTGGGTTCGGCCTTCATCGAGATACTGGCGCGGCGGAATGTTGCCGGTCCGGACGAAGACCCGAATGTCTCCGCCATCGCCTATGCCTCGCCGCCCTGCTTCAT
>NZ_DATGQG010000057.1:0-47934 GCF_035304305.1 Ferrovibrio sp. | reverse complement strand
CCGGCGGCAGCGTGAGCTGGAGCAGCGACGGCACGGTGAAGTACACCCCGCTGAAGGACTGGCAGGGCAAGGACTCCATCGAATACACGGTGATGGACAAGGACGGCAGCTTCGATACCGGTACCGTCTACATCCAGGTCGGCAACGGCACCGCGACGCCGAACCCGACCGAGCCCACGCCGGGCACCGGCACGGGGCATCCGGTCATCGTCGCCGACGACTTCCACAAGGCGGTTGCCGGCAAGGCCTACTACTTCAACAGCAAGTATCTGCTGATGAACGACGTGGGCAAGGATGGCGGCCTGAAGGTGGCGGCGATCGACGCGACAACCGTGAAGGGTGGCAGCGTGTCCTGGGATGCCACGAGCGGCACGGCGATCTACAAGGCGCCGGCCGGCTTCACCGGCAAGGATGCGGTGGAATACACCGTGACCGATCGGGACGGCAGCAGCGACACCGGTCTGGTGCATTTCGACGTGCTGCTGGCCTGATCGACCAACCAGGAAGTGCAATGCGGCCGCCGGGGTCTTCTCCGGCGGCCGTTTTCTTTGGCTCAGGATTTCGTGCGCGGATCGCGGGTATGATGGATGTCGCGTTCGCCACCGCCGCCGGAAACGTTGCTGTGCTTCTCCTTGCGGTCGGATGGGGAGAGCGGCCGCGGCGCCGCGCTTTTCTCCGGATTCTTCGCATTCTGCTGGCTGCTGCCCGGCCCGCCATGGCGGACGGTGTCGGCATGGTTCTGTGGCATGGGCTCCTCCTTGTCAGCAGGCCAACAGGTCACTGCGCCGCTTGTTCCGGCCTTGTCTGCCCGGGCCGGTTCATCGCGACGGGCGCCTATCCCTGATAGGCTGGGGACACAGCGAATCGGCACATCTCGAGTTCCCGTCCGGCATGGCAGTTCCGTTACCCGTTTCCGCATCCTCGCCGCTGGCCGAAGCCGAAGCGGCGCTTCACTCGGTCTTCGGCTTCGAGCGTTTCCGCGAAGGCCAGGCGGAAATCGTCACCGCCCTGCTGTCCGGCGAGGATGTGTTCGCCGTGATGCCGACCGGCAGCGGCAAGTCGCTCTGCTACCAGCTGCCGGCGATCGTGAGCGGCGGGCTGACTGTCGTCGTCTCGCCGCTGATCGCGCTGATGCGGGACCAGGTGCGGCAGTTGCAGGGCTACGGCGTCAATGCCGCCAGCCTCAATTCGGCGAATTCGGAAGAGGAGAATGCCCGCGTCTTCCGCCAGCTGCGCGAGGGCAGCCTGCGGATCCTCTACGTGGCGCCGGAACGGCTGGTGCGTCCGGAAACCGTGGCGCTGCTGCAGCGGAGCAATCACGGCTCCGGGCCCGGCCTGCTGGCGATCGACGAGGCGCATTGCGTCTCGCAATGGGGCCATGACTTCCGCCCGGAATATCTCGGGCTGGGTGAGGTGCGGCGCGCGCTGGGCAACGTCACCACCATCGCGCTGACCGCCACGGCGGACGCGCCGACGCGGGCGGATATCGTGACCCGTCTGTTCGGGGAGAGCCGGCCGCGCACCTTCATCCGCAGCTTCGACCGGCCCAACCTGCATCTCATGATGCAGCCCAAGGCCAGCGCCAGGAAGCAGATCGGCGATTTCATCGCCGCCCGGCGCGGCCTGAACGGCATCGTCTACTGCTCGTCGCGCCGGCGCACCGAGGACCTGGCCGCGGCGCTTGCCGCCATGGGCCACCGCGCCCTGCCGTACCATGCCGGCCTGGACCAGGCGCAGCGCGACGAGAACCAGGACATCTTCCTGCGCGAGGACGGCGTGGTGATGGTGGCGACGGTCGCCTTCGGCATGGGGATCGACAAGCCGGACGTGCGCTATGTCTGCCACGCCGACCTGCCGCGCAACGTGGAAGCCTATTACCAGGAGATCGGCCGTGCCGGTCGCGACGGCCTGCCGGCCGAGACGCTGACGCTCTACGGCCTCGACGACATGCGCTTCCGCCGCCTGCAGATCGAGGAGGGCGATTCGCCGCCCGAACGCAAGCGGATCGAACGCCAGCGCTTCAATGCGCTGATCGCGCTCTGCGAAAGTCCACGCTGCCGGCGGCAGACGCTGCTGGCCTATTTCGGCGAGGAGATGGCCCAGCCCTGCGGCCATTGCGACCTCTGCCAGGACGGCGTCGCGCTGTTCGATGGCACCCGGGAGGCGCAGATGGCCATGTCGGCCATGGCGCGGACGGGGCAGCGGTTCGGCACCGAACATCTGGTGCAGATCCTGCTGGGTAACCAGACCGACGCCATCCTGCGGCTGGAGCATGACCGGCTGCCGACCTTCGGCGTCGGCAGGGAGCATGATGCCCACACCTGGCGCTCGATCTTCCGCCAGCTTTACGGCGCCGGCCTGATCGACCTCGAGATAGAGGGTCACGGCGGCTGGTTCATCACCGATGCCGGACGCGCCGTGCTGAAGGGGCAGCAGCGCATCGAGCTGCGCCGCGACAGCCTGCGGGCGCGCCGGGCGGCAAAGGGCAGGGCGGCGCCGGCGGCAGCCGCGGAGGCCGCGCTGTCGGCGGCGGACCAGAGGCTGCTGACCGCACTGAAGGACCTGCGCCGGCAGCTCGCCACGGACCTGCAGCAGCCGGCCTATATGGTGTTCTCCGACCGCACGCTGCTGGAGCTGGCGGTCAAGCGGCCGCGCAATCTCTACCAGATGAGCGACATCCACGGTATCGGCCAGGCGAAGCTGGACCGCTTCGGCCAGGTGTTTCTCGACGTCATCCTGGCGGACGAGGAGACCTAGAACCGCATCGTCAGGCCCAGGCGGGCGGCGTTGTGCTGGGCGTATTGCCGTTCGGCGGCGCTGTCGAAGTTCAGCGTGTAACCGATGATGACGTTCAGGGCGTATTTCGCAAACGCCGCGGGGCTCCAGCTGATCTGCAGGTCGTGATTGCGCTGGTAGCCGATCGAGGGCGCCTGGTCGTCATGGAAATTCCGCCGCGCGTAGAGCAGCTCGTTGTCCAGCGTGAGCCGGACCCGCTCGGCAATCGGCAGATCCAGTCTGAGCGCCGGGCCGGTGCGGTTCCAGTCTTCCCAGCTGTTGGTGCCGCTGATGTCCCGCATCGCGATGCTCACGACCTCGCCGCCGGCGAGGCGGTAGGACAGGGTGACGAAATTCTGCAGTTCGTCGTAGTCGCGCCAGTCCTCGCTGAAGGAATAGCCGTCATAGCGGGAATAGAAGGACAGGGTGACGTCGTTCAGCAGGTCGGTATCGAGCTGATTGGTCACGCCGTAGCGCATGCGGTCGGAAATCCGCATGCCCCAGTTGGCCTCCACATCCGGATTCACGGTAAGGCGGATACCGTAGTCGTTGAACGAGACGCCGAGATTGCTGCGCGCGGCATTGCTCCAGCCATCGGTATGATGCGCCGCCGGCCGGTCGGCGATGGCGCTGCTGCCAAGAATCGTCAGGCCGCTGCCCGGTACCGGGCGGTCGTAGGAGGCCTGCATCATGTTACGCGGGATCACCACGACGCCGTCCGGCCAGGAACGGTCGCGGCTGAAATGGACGCCCCTGATGCTGGGCACCGGGTCTTCCGCCAGCACCGAGCGGCGCCGGACGGGCGGCGGATCGGCGGAGATGCGCAGCAGGGCTTCATCGAAGGTGAAGAGCCGGAAGTCGCCGCTCGGCAGTTCCGGTCTGGCGAGTCCGCGCTGGCAGGTGGCGGGATCGGGCTGGCAGGTGGTGGACAGGCCGACCGATATCTGGGCAGAGGCAGGCTGGGAAACCGCCAGAAACAGGGCGCAAAGGGCTGCGGAAAGCGGCAGCTTCAGTCCCATTGCGCACCCTCCCTTCACCCCGTGAATCACATGAAGGGAGGATGGGCCGAAATCGTTAACGTGTCTTTTAGAAATCCGGTAACATTATGATCTTTCGCATTATTTATTGGTAACCCTCGACCAACTGATATATCAGTCAGGCTTACTCATATATCAGTCGGCTTGTCCGCATCCGCGATGGTGCAGACGATCGGGGTATGATCGGACGCCTTTTCCCTGCCGCGAGGTCTGCGGTCCACCTCGCAGGCGACCAGGCGGTCGGCGAGCTGCGGCGACAGCAGGAAATGGTCGATCCGCAGCCCGTGGTTCTTCGGCCAGCATCCGGCCTGGTAATCCCAGAAGGTGTAATCCTGCACGCCCGGATGCAGCGCGCGCCAGGCCTCGGTCAGGCCGAGGTTGAGCAGGGCGCGGTAGGCCTGCCGGGTTTCCGGCCAGCACAGCGCGTCATCGGCGAAGGCGACCGGATCGTAGACGTCGATATCCTCCGGGCAGACGTTGTAGTCGCCCGCCATCAGGAAGGGGGTCTCCGCGGCCAGCAGCTCGGAGGCGCGCCGGCGCAGCCGCGCCATCCATCGCAGCTTGTAATCGTATTTCTCGCCCGGCCGCGGATTGCCGTTGGGCAGGTACAGATTGCAGATGGTGATGCCGGCGATATCGGCCTCGATATAGCGCGCCTGCTCGTCGGCATCGTCTCCGGGCAGGCGGATGCGCACCGCGTCGGGGCGCAGCAGACTCAGGATCGCGACGCCATTATAGCTTTTCTGTCCATGCACATGGACGGAATAGCCCATAGATTCGAACTCGAGCGCCGGGAAATCCTTATCCTGGCATTTGATTTCCTGGAGGGCGAGTACATCCGGTTTTTCCTGGCGCACCCATTCGGTGACATTGGCCAGTCGCGCCTTGATCGAGTTCACATTCCAGGAGGCGATGCGCATGGGAACTCCCTGTTCGATGGGTTTCCCTTTCTACAGGGCCGGCCCCCGCGTCGAAAGCCCCGGACAAACCACCGCTTCCGCCCGCGGTATCCGCTGGCAGACCTGCGTGGCAGGGGGGCAGTGTGGGCTAGATCGCGAAGGAGTTGCCGCAGCCGCAGCTGGAGGCGGCCTGCGGGTTGCGGATCTGGAAGCCGGCGCCGCTCAGATCCTCGACGAAGTCGATTTCGGCGCCACGGATATATTCCAGCGAGATCGTGTCGATCAGTACCCGCACGCCGTCGCGGACGATCACCACATCGTCGGCGGTTTCCGCGTCATCGAGGGTGAAGCCATACTGGAAGCCCGAACAGCCGCCGCCGGATACGCTGATGCGCAGACCCAGGCCCGGATTGCCCTCGGCCTCGGCCACCTTGCGGATACGGCGCGCCGCCGCGGCGGTTACCGTCACGGGATCGGCCGCCGCCGCGGGCGCGGCGGAAGCCTGGGACTGGGCAGCTGCTTCAGGCATCGGGAATTTACGCTCGGTTTACCAATAATTTGCGAAACTCCCGGGTAATGTAGGTACCCCCGCCGGGAAGTCAATTTTGCCCGTCTGTCCACCGGTCGGGCGCGTTGCGGGCGGCAGGCGCAATCGATAGTGTCCGGCCCGATTCAGGATCGCATAGAAAAGCCTGCCAAGATGAATGTTTACACCGAATTCCGCCGCGAAGTTGTGCGCGCCGTCGAAAGCCTGGGGCTGGCCGGCGAACTGCCGCTGAAGGCGATCAACGTCGAGCCGCCGCGTGATCCCGCCCATGGTGACCTGGCGACCAATGCCGCCATGGTGATCGCCAAGCCGGCCGGGATGGCGCCGCGAGCGCTGGCGGACAGGATCAAGCCCCTGCTGGAAAAGCTGGACGGCGTCATGGCCGTCGAGATCGCCGGCCCCGGCTTCATCAATCTCCGGCTCGATGCCGGCTACTGGCAGCGCCAGGTGGGCGTGATCCTGAAGGCGGGCCAGACCTACGGCGACAGCCAGCTGGGTGCGGGCGAGCCGGTGAATGTCGAGTATGTCTCGGCCAACCCGACCGGGCCGATGCATGTCGGCCATTGCCGCGGGGCGGTATTCGGCGACGCGCTGGCGGCGCTGCTGGAGAAAGCCGGCTTCAAGGTCACGCGCGAATACTACATCAACGACGCCGGCGCGCAGGTGGATGTGCTGGCCCGCTCGGCGCATCTGCGCTACCGCGAGGCTTTGGGCGAAACCGTCACCATTCCGGAAGGACTCTACCCGGGCGACTACCTGAAGCCGGTCGGCGCGGCGCTGGCGAAAAAGCATGGCGAGCGTTACCGCGCGGCGCCGGAAGCCGAATGGCTGCCGCTGTTCCGCAGTGAGGCGGTGGATGCGATGATGGATCTGATCCGCGACGATCTCGCGGCGCTCAACATCCATCATGCCGTGTTCTCGTCGGAAAAGGCGCTGCATGACAGCGGTGCGGTGCAGGGCGCGTTTGACCGACTGCAGCAGCGTGGCCTTATCTATACCGGCGTGCTCGAACCGCCCAAGGGCAAGACGCCCGATGACTGGGAACCGCGGCCGCAGGCCCTGTTCAAGGCCAGCGAGTTCGGCGACGACACCGACCGGCCGCTGAAGAAGTCCGATGGATCCTGGACCTATTTCGGTGCCGATATCGCCTATCACGACGACAAGTATCGCCGCGGCTTCCGCCGGATGATCGACGTCTGGGGCGCCGATCACGGCGGCTACGTCAAACGCATGAAGGCCGCGGTGAAGGCGATTTCCAACGGCGAGGCGGATCTCGACGTCAAGCTGGTACAGATGGTCAACCTGCTGGACGGCGGCGAGCCGGTTCGCATGTCCAAGCGTGCCGGCACCTTCGTGACGCTGCGTGACGTGGTGGATGAAGTCGGCAAGGATGTCGTCCGCTTCATCATGCTGACGCGCAAGAACGACGCGCAGCTCGATTTTGACTTCAGGAAGGTCACCGAGCAGTCGAAGGACAATCCGGTTTTCTACGTCCAGTATGCCCATGCGCGCATCTGTTCGGTGCTGCGCAATGCGAAGACCGAGGTTCCGGCCATCGATACAGCCGATGCGGCGCTGGCGGGCGCGGACATGTCGAAACTCTCCCACCCCTCGGAACTGACCCTGATCAAGCTGCTGGCCGGCTGGCCGCGCCTGGTGGAAGGCGCCGCCGAGGCGCATGAGCCGCATCGCGTTGCTTTCTTCCTGCAGGAAGTGGCGGCGGCTTTTCATGGTTTGTGGAATGTGGGCCGTGACGACACCAGCGTGCGGTTCCTGCTGCCGGACGATCCGGAGCTGACGCGGGCGCGGCTCGCCATGCTGCGCGCCGTGGCTGTGGTGATCGCGTCCGGCCTGTCGGTGATGGGCGTGACGCCCGTCGAAGAGATGAGGTGAATCATGAGCGATCTGCGCACGGACAGAAGTTCGCGGCCGGTCCCCGGCCAGGCCGAACAACGCATGTCCAGCCCGAAGAAGACCATTGCTGCCGTCGTGGCGCTGGGCGCCGTTGCGGCCTTCGGCATCGGCATCTGGTTTGCCTATGATCAGGGGGTGAAACGCGGTGCCAGCGGCGCGCCGCCGCTGGTGCGGGCGGATCAGACCCCGGCGAAAGTCGCTCCGGAGAATCCCGGCGGCATGCAGATCCCGAACCAGGACAAGCTGATCTACGAGCGGCTCGACGGTAATTCCACGGCCTCTGCGGGCAAGGTCGAGCGGCTGCTGCCGCCGCCAGAACGGCCGAATGTTGCGGCCACCGCGCCGAACCAGTCCGTCACCATTCCGATGCGGCCGGCTGCCAGCGCTGTACCCGACCAGGCGCCTGCTTCCTCATCCGCCATTCCCAACCGCACCGATGCGCCGAGCGCGACGCCGGTGGCCGGCGCGACGGCGGAATCACAACCGCAGGCGACCAGTCCTGCGCCGTCCCAGACGGCAGCTGCACCGGCTCCGAAACCAGAACCGGCACCAGCGCCTGCACCCAAAGTGACGGCAACACCAGGCGGCAGCGCCAAGGTGCAGCTCGCATCGCTCAAGGACCGTGCTGCCGCGCAGTCCACCTGGACCCAACTGCAGAAGAAATACGGCGATCTGCTCGGCGGCCTGACCCCGAGCTACGAGAGCGTCGACATTCCCGGCAAGGGCAGCTTCGTGCGCCTCCAGGCCGGACCGATGAAGGATCGCGCCGCCGCGCAGAGCATCTGCGAACAGCTTGCCGCCAAGAAGCAGGGCTGCATCGTTGTCGGACGCTAGCGGCGTGGATTGGGCGGGCTTCGCGCCCGTCGTCGTCGGCTGCGCGGGCAAGCAGCTCACCGCGGAAGAGCGTGTGCTGTTCGGCGTGCGCAAACCGCTGGGCCTGATCCTGTTCGCGCGCAACATCGAAACGCCGGAGCAGGTGAGGGCGCTGATTGCGGATTTCCGCGGCGTGGTGGAGAACGACCTCGCACCGGTGCTTATCGACCAGGAAGGCGGGCGCGTGGCGCGTCTCAAGCCGCCGCACTGGCCGACCTTTCCGCCCGGCGCGGTATTCGGCCGATTGCTGCAACAGGATCGTGCGCGCGGCATCGAGGCAGCCTACCTGAATTCGCGCTGGATCGGCGCCGAGCTCGCGGCGCTCGGCATTGATGTCGATTGCGCGCCGGTGGCCGACCTTCCCGTCGCGGGCGCCCATGACGTGATCGGCGATCGCGCCTATGGCGATACTCCCGCTGCAGTGGTCGCGATCGGGCAGGCGGTGATGCGCGGCCTGCGCGATGCCGGCGTGCTGCCGGTCATCAAGCATATTCCCGGCCATGGTCGCTCGCATACCGACAGCCATCTGGAATTGCCCGTGGTGGATACCGATATCAGGACCATGGAGCAGAGCGATTTCCTGCCATTCCGCGCGATGAACAATGCGCCCTGGGCGATGACGGCGCATATCGTCTACGGCGCCATCGACGCCGACAGGCCGGCGACACTTTCTCCCGTGGTGATCGACCGGATCATCCGGGGCCATATCGGCTTCAACGGCGTGCTGATTTCCGACGATCTCACCATGAAAGCGCTGAAAGGCACGCCGGCGGAGACCGGTGTCGCTTCGCTGCAGGCGGGCTGTGACCTGGTGCTGCACTGCTCGGGTGACCTGGCGGAGATGCAGGGCCTGCTGGCGGCCCTGCCGGCGATGACCGACAAGGCGGCGGGGCGGCTGGCCGATGCGCGTTCCCTGCTGCCGGCCATTCCGGCTTCCTTCGGTCCCGCCGAACGGGAGCGCTATGCCGGGCTGATGACCCCGGCGGCGGCGTGAGCGGCCCATTGACCGGATTTCTTTACAACGCGTCCACCTGGATCCTGCCGGCCTTGCTGGCGATCACCCTGCACGAGGCCGCCCATGGCTGGGTTGCCTGGAAGATGGGGGACGACACAGCCCTGCGCGCCGGCCGGCTGAGCCTCAATCCCCTGCGCCATGTAGATCCGGTCGGCACGGTGGTAATTCCGGGCCTGCTGCTGCTGTTCAAGGCCCCCTTCCTGTTCGGCTGGGCCAAACCGGTGCCGGTCAATTTCTGGAACCTGCCGTCGCCGCGCCGCGACATGGCACTGGTGGCGCTGGCCGGTCCGGGTATCAACCTGATCCAGGCCTACGTCGCCATGCTGCTGTTCCACCTACTGCCGCTGTTCGGTCCCGGTGTAGATCACTGGCTTGCGGCCAATCTCGAAAATGCCATTCTGATCAATCTGATACTTTGCGTCTTTAACATGATACCTCTGCCGCCGCTGGATGGCGGCCGGGTGGCGGTCGGCTGGCTGCCGGAGCCGCTGGCACGCCCCTTGGCCCGGCTGGAGCCCTATGGCATGGTCATCCTGCTGATTCTTCTGCTCGTCGTACCGTTTGCGGCCAGCGAATTCGGCAGCAATTGGAACCCGTTGTTCGAGCTGATTATGCCGGTCATGGCCGCTCTGCGGGACTTCCTGCTTGTGTTGTCCGGGCATAGCGGTTAACACCGCGGCCCCATCTGGATTTACGCCGTGACAGAACCCGCGAACGCGCCTGACCCCGTAGCTGCGCCCGAGACCGGCGCCGCGGCCGAGCCTTTCGAGGCCGAGCGGCGCGACGGTCTGCCCCAGGGCGTGCAGATCGGCGAACAGCTGGTTCTCAACCTCGACGTCTTCGAGGGCCCCCTCGACGTGCTGCTGACCCTGGCGCGCGAGCAGAAGGTGGACCTGCGGCGCATCTCGATCCTCGCGCTGGCGGAACAGTATCTCGCCTTCATCCAGGAGCTGCGCCGGGTGCGCATCGAAGTGGCGGCGGACTACCTCGTCATGGCCGCCTGGCTGGCCTATCTGAAATCGCGGCTGCTGATCCCCGAGCCCGAGAAGGAGGGTGAGCCTTCCGGCGCCGACATGGCGGCCCGGCTGGCCCTGCAGCTGCAGCGCCTGGAAGCCATGCGCAAGGCGGCCGACCAGCTGATGCAGCGGGACCAGGTCGGCCTGGCGATGTTCCTGCGCGGCAAGCCGGAAGGCGTGCGCATCATCCGCAAGTCGATCTACAACGCCACGCTGTACGAGCTGCTCAAGGCCTATGCCGAATTCCGCGCCTCGAAGGGATCGGGCGAAGTCCTGACCATGAAAGTGGCGCGCCGGCGCATCGTTTCGGTCGAAGAGGCGCTGGCGCGGCTGCGCAACATGATCGGGCAGATTCCCGACTGGGCGACCCTGCAGGCCTTCCTGCCGGCCGAGCTGGACGACCCCTTCACCGTGCGCTCGGCGCTGGCATCGACGTTCAACGCCAGTCTGGAAATGGCCAAGCAGGGCCTGATCGAGCTGAAGCAGGTACAGACCTTCGGTCCCATTTATATCCGCCGCCAGCAGGCTGCCCCCGCGCAGCCGGAACCGGCGGCCAATTCGGAAGAGTAAGTCATGCAGTCGAACGACGCGCTGCCGGAAGAGGCCCGGCTCGACGAGGATATGCCCCATAGCGCCGAACCGGCCGAGACCGCCGACGAAACCGAAGGCGAGGAGACGGAAGGCGAGGCGGGATCCGACGGCAACGGCGGTGGCGACGCCGATCGCGAGGAAGCGTTCGCGGCGGCCGTACGCATGGCGGAAGCACTGCTGTTCGCGGCCGCGGAACCGCTGGATGAGGCGACTTTGCGCAAGCGGATGCCGAAGACCGCGCGGGTGCCGGCCGTGCTGGCCGCCCTCGAGGACCAGTATCGCAATCGTGGCGTGAACCTGAAGAAGGTGGCCGGCCGCTGGGCGTTCGTCACCGCTCCGGACCTGCAGCATCTGCTGGAAGAGCATCGCCAGGTGCAGCGCAAGCTGTCGCGCGCCGCCATCGAGACGCTGGCGATCATCGCCTATCACCAGCCCTGCACGCGCGCCGAGATCGAGGAAATCCGCGGCGTCAGCATCAGCAAGGGCACCCTCGACGTGCTGATGGAAACCGGCTGGGTGAAGATCCGCGGCCGCCGCCGCGTGCCGGGCCGCCCGGTGACCTACGGCACGACCGATGAATTCCTCGTGCATTTCGGTCTGGAGAGCGTCGACGCGCTGCCGGGTCTGGAAGAGCTGCGTGCCTCCGGCCTGCTCGAAGCGCTGCCTGCTTCCGGCGGCATCCCGATGCCGGGTGAGACGCTGGATACTGCGGGCGAGGATCCGCTGGACGAAGATGATGACGGTCGCGAGTTCCTCGAGCCGCTGATCATCGAGAAGGACGAGAAGGCCGCAAAAGATGGCGACGAAGACGATGACTCCGAGGACGAGTCCGAAGAGGACGACGACGAGGATGAGTCCGATGACGACGATGACGACGAGGGTGACGACGACGCGGACTCGGATGATGAAGACGATGACGAGTCCGATGACGACGATGATGACGATGAAGAGGATGACGGCGCCGAGGATGAGGAGTCGGACGATGAGGACGATGACGAATCCGACGACGATGATGACGACGACGACGATGATGACGACGACGATGATGACGATGACGAGGACGAGTCCGACGACGACGAGTCTGAGCGCCATTGACCAGGACTAAATTCACCCCGTCCGGCTCGGGTGGCGGCCTCGACCTTATTGCCGTCAGCCATCACTACGGCTCGCGTCGTGCCGTCGACAATGTCACGCTGAATGTCGCACCCGGGGAGATTCTCGGCCTGCTCGGGCCATCGGGGTGCGGGAAATCGACCACCCTCCGGCTGGCCGCCGGCCTCGAAACCCTGCAGCAGGGCGAAGTCCGCATCGGCGGACGCACGGTCGCCGGCCCGGGAATCAACGTTCCCACCGAGCACCGCCATATCGGAATGGTGTTCCAGGATCATGCGCTGTTCCCCCATCTCAGCGTTGCCGACAACATCACCTTCGGACTAGGCCACCTGCCGGCCACCGAAAGGCGGGAACGTGCGGCGGTCTGGGCGGAGCGCCTGGGCCTGGCACCGCATCTGAAGAGCTATCCGCACCAGCTGTCGGGCGGCGAGCAGCAGCGGGTGGCGCTGGCGCGGGCGCTGGCGCCGGAACCCCGGGTCATGCTCCTGGACGAGCCGTTTTCCAGCCTAGACAGCCGTCTGCGCGACCAGATCCGCGACGAGACGGTTGCCGTGCTCAAGCAGGCTGGCACGGCGACGCTCCTGGTCACCCATGATCCGGAGGAGGCGATGCGGATGGGCGACAGGATCGCCCTGATGCAGGCCGGGCGAATCGAGCAGCTGGACACCCCGGACCGCGTCTACGCCATGCCGCGCACGCCGTTCGCAGCGCGGTTCCTGAGCGAGACCAACGAGGTACCGGGCCGCGTCGAAGCCGGCCGGCTGCGGACGCCCCTGGGCGACGTGCCGGCGCCGCAGATCTCGGACGGGGCCGCGGCCATCCTGATGTTCCGGCCAGAGGCCCTGCAGGAACAGCCGGCGGGGAATGGCGGACTGGCACTGCGGGTCGAGCGGGCCACGGCGCTGGGCGCCTATCGCCGCCTCGAAGTCACAGCTCCCGACGGGCTCAGGCTGGCGGCCCGCCTGCCGGCCGGTCCGCTGCCGCCCGCCGGCGCAATCCTGCATTTTTCCCTAAACCCGGACTTCTGCTTTGTTTTTCCGGCGCCGTAAGGGGTAGGTAGATTGCCTTGCCGGCGCTATCTCTGTCATAGTGAACTGCTGCGGGGGCAGGCGCCCCGTCTGCGGGAAGACCCCTCGTAGGAGGAGACAAGGGTATGGGTACGTTCAGTTTCTGGCACTGGCTTATTGTCCTGCTGGTGATCCTGATCATCTTCGGCGCGGGCAAGCTGCCGCGGGTGGCGGGCGATCTCGCCTCGGGCATCAAGAATTTCCGCAAGGGCATGAAGGAAGACACCGACGAGAAGCCGGCGAATCCTCCGGTGATCGACCAGCAGCAGACGCCGACCGGCGGCGCTGCCAGCACCTCGGCCCCTGCGGACAAGGCTCAGTCGCACTGATCACAGCCCTGGCAGCAGCTCCGGTGATATCGATGACGCCCGGCGGCTTCCCGTACCGTCGTGGCACAGCAGGTCAGGTGGCGTAAGCGGCGATGTTCGACATTGCCTGGTCGGAACTCGGAATCATTGCGGTGGTCGCTCTGGTCGTCATCGGCCCGAAGGACCTGCCGAAGGTGCTGCGCACCGTCGGTCAGTGGACGTCCAAGGCACGGGCCATGGCAAGGGAATTTCAGAGCGGCATCGACGACATGGTGCGCGAGTCCGAGCTGGACGAACTGCGCCAGGCCGCCAAGCAGATCACCGACGGGTCGCTCCAGGATGAGGTGAAGAAGAGCATCGATCCCGACGGCTCGCTGGAGAAATCCTTCCGCGAGCCGATGATCGATGATCCCTTTGCCGAACCCAAGCCGGTGATGGAGGCGCCCCGGAGCGCCGAGGTGGAATCCGCGCCCGTTGAAGAGGCCAAGCCCGAGGCCAAGACGTGAGCGAGTCCAAACCCGACGAGGTCGAAGCTTCCCGCATGCCGCTGCTCGATCATCTGGTCGAGCTGCGCAACCGCCTGATGTGGTCGATCGGCGCGATCTTCGTCGCCTTCGCGGGCTGCTATTTCCTCGCGCCGTATATCTACAACATCCTGATGCTTCCTTTGGTCGAGGCAGCTGGCACCGAAGGCCGGCGAATGATCTTCACCGCGCCCCAGGAAGCGTTCTTCACCTATATCCGGCTGTCCTTCTGGGCCGCCATGGTGGTCAGCTTTCCGGTCATCGCCAGCCAGGTATGGATGTTCGTGGCACCCGGCCTCTACAAGAACGAGAGAAAGGCGTTTCTGCCCTTCCTGATCGCCACGCCGGTGCTGTTCGCGATCGGCGGCGCCTTCGTCTACTTCTTCATCATGCCGCTGGCACTCAAGTTCTTCATCGGCTTCGAGGCGCCGGGCGGGGATGGTTCGATTCCCATCCAGCTGGAAACCAAGGTCAGCGAGTATCTCTCGCTGGTGATGACGCTGATCTTCGCCTTCGGCATCGCCTTCGAGCTGCCGGTGCTGCTGACGCTGCTGGGCAAGGTCGGCATCGCGACTTCGGCCGGCCTCGCGTCGAAGCGCAAATACGCCATCGTCGGCATGTTCATTTTCGCCGCCGTGGTCACGCCGCCCGACGTCATCAGTCAGGTCGGCCTCGCCATTCCACTCATTCTGCTTTATGAAGTGTCGATCTGGATGGTGAAAGGCATCGAACGCGACCGCGCCAAGCGCGAAGCGGAAGAGGCCGCCCAGAACGCGACAGAAGACAACAAGGATGAGGCGTCCTCCACGCAGACATCCTGACGGACATATCATGCATGACATCAAGTTCATCCGGGACAACCCGGACGCATTCGACCGGGCCGTCCGGCTGCGCGGCATGGAGCCGCAATCGGCAAAGCTGATCGAACTGGACCGCAAGCGCCGCGCCGCGCAGGCCGAGTTCGACGAATTGCAAGGCAAGCGCAATGCCCTGTCCAGGGAGATCGGTGCGGCAAAGGCCAGGAAGGACGAGGCGCGGGCGCAGGCGCTGATGGCCGAGGTCGCCGTCCTGAAGGAGCGGCTTGGCCTGCTCGAGGTCGAGCAGAGGGCCCATGAGGTGGCCCTGACCGATGCCCTGTCGCGCATTCCGAACCTTCCTGCCGAGGATGTGCCGGAAGGGCTGGACGAGACATCCAATGTCGAGCTGCGCCGCTCGGGATCGCCGCGCAGTTTCAGTTTCAAGCCGAAGGAGCATTTCGACCTCGGCGAGGCATTGGGCTACATGGACTTCGCCGCCGGCGTGAAGCTGGCTGGCGCGCGGTTCACGGTACTGAAAAGCCAGCTGGCGCGTCTGGAACGCGCGCTCGGTCAGTTCATGCTGGACCTGCACACCACCGAGTTCGGCTACACCGAGATGCAGCCGCCGCTGATGGTCAACGATGCCTCGGCCTTCGGCACCGGTCAGCTGCCCAAATTCGGCGACGACCTGTTCCGCACCACGACTGGCTACTGGCTGATCCCGACGGCGGAAGTGCCGCTGACCAATCTGGCCCGCGATCTGATCATCGACGAAAATGAACTGCCCTGGCGCTTTACGGCGCTCACACCCTGCTTCCGTTCCGAGGCCGGCGCCGCGGGCCGCGACACGCGCGGCATGATCCGCCAGCACCAGTTCGACAAGGTGGAGCTGGTCAGCATCGTCGCGCCGGAAAAGTCGGTCGTAGAACATGAGCGCATGACGGATGCGGCGGAAACCGTGCTGAAGAAGCTCGGCCTGCCGTTCCGCACCATGCTGCTCTGCGCCGGCGACATGGGTGGCGCGGCGCGCAAGACCTACGATCTCGAGGTCTGGCTCCCCGGCCAGAACCAGTATCGCGAGATATCCTCCTGCTCCAATTGCGGCGACTGGCAGGCACGGCGGATGAATGCGCGCTGCCGCGCGCCGGGCGAAAAACAGACGCGCTTTGTGCACACGCTGAACGGCTCCGGCCTGGCGGTCGGCCGCGCCCTGATCGCAGTGATGGAGAATTACCAGAACGAGGATGGCAGCATCGCCGTTCCGGATGTGCTCAAGCCGTATATGGGCGGGCTCACCAAAATCGAGAAGGCGACCTAGTTTATGCGCATCCTGGTTTCGAACGACGACGGCATTCACGCGCCGGGCCTGAAGATCCTGGAGAAGGTGGCCAGAACGCTGTCGAAGGACATCTGGGTTGTAGCGCCGGAATATGAACAGTCGGGCGCCTCCCACTCGCTGACGCTGACGCAGCCGCTGCGCATTCGCAAGGTCGGTCCGCGCAAATTCGCGGTTCGCGGCACGCCAACCGACTGCGTCATGATGGCGATCCACGAGCTGATGAAGGACAAGAGGCCCGACCTTCTGCTCTCGGGTGTCAACCGCGGCGCCAATCTGGGCGAGGACGTCACCTATTCAGGCACGGTTGCCGTGGCCATGGAGGGGACCCTGCTGGGGGTGCCCTCGATTGCCCTGAGCCAGTGTTTCCAGTTCGGCCATCCGGTGAAATGGGCCACCGCCGAGCACCATGCGCCGAAGGTGATCCGCAAACTGCTGAAGGCCGGCTGGCCGAAAGGCGTGCTGATCAACGTCAATTTCCCGGACGTGATCGCGGATTCCGTCACTGGCATCGAGGTAGTCAAACAGGGACAGCGCGATCTCACAGATCTCGTACTCGACCATCGTATCGATGCGCGCGGCGTACCCTATTACTGGATCGGTTTCCGTCGGCAGAAGAGCAAGGCAAAGCGGCAGAGCGATCTGGGCGCGACCGAGAACGGCGCGATATCCGTGACCCCGCTGCAGCTGGACCTGACCCAGTCGGCTACGCTGAAGGCGCTGCGATCCGCGCTCAAGTAAGCTTGTGGAAACGCGCGTCATCCAGTTGATCATGGAGTTGCGCCGTCAGGGCATCACGGATACGCGTGTGCTGGCGGCGATCGAGCGGGTGCCGCGCGAACGCTTCGTGGCGGACCAGTTCCTGAAGCATGCCTACGACAACATCGCCCTCCCGATCACCCAGGGACAGACGATCAGCCAGCCCTTCGTCGTCGCCTATATGACCGAGGCACTGCGGCTCGGCGACCGGATGAAGGTGCTCGAGATCGGGACCGGTTCGGGCTACCAGAGCATGGTGCTGGCGAAGCTGTGCCGCCGCGTCTACACGATCGAGCGCTATCGCTCGCTGCTGCAGACGGCCCAGCGTCGCTTCGCCGACCTCGGGGTGAACAACATCACCGCCAAGCTGGGCGACGGCAACAAGGGCTGGGTGGAGCAGGCGCCGTTCGACCGTATCCTGGTCACCGCCGCAGCCGACAGGCGGCCGGAAACGCTACTGGAACAGCTTTCTCCGGATGGCGGTATCATGGTGGCCCCGGTTGCGGTTTCGGCCATCGAGCAGGACGTCATCCGCTATACCCGTACGGGAGATGACATCCAGGAGGAGAGGCTGCTGCCCGTGCGCTTCGTGCCGCTGCTGCCCGGCATTGCCCGGGAAGCGGCCGGGTAGGGGCCTGCTTGGCCGACAGGGCCAAAACAGCGTTTATGAAGCCTTAACAGGAAGTCCCTAAACTCTGCGGCAATGTCCTATTTTGTCGGAACAGCGCGATTTCTTGCGCCGATGATGCTGGCTGGTCTGGTGGCGGCCTGCGGTACGCAGGCCCCGGCACCCGTGACGTTCAGCCACCGTCCGGCCGCGCAGACTGCCGCGCCCGCCAGCGGCCCGGCCTTCGTGCCCCCCGTTCCGCCGCCGGTGATCACGGTTGCCCCCGAAACCGTGCCGGACATGGTCGTCGTGCAGCCGGGCGATACGGTCTATGCCCTTGCGCGCCGCTACAACCGTCCGGTTCGCGCGATTATCGACGATAACGGGCTGCAGCCGCCCTATCTGCTGCAGACGGGACAGCATATCCGCATTCCGGGCGGCCGCTTCCATACCGTGCAGCGGGGCGAGACGCTCTACAGCATCTCGCGCAGCTACGGTGCCGATCTCTACAGCATCGCGCAGGCGAACGACCTTGCGCCGCCATACACGATTGCGGTCGGACAGCAGCTGCGCATCTCGGCGCCGACCGCCTATGCGGTTGCCTCGGCCGCCCCGGTGTCCAGCCTGCCGTCCTCGCGCGAGATTGAGGTGGAGACCTTGCCGCCGCCAGCCCCGGCAGCGCAGCAGCCGGCGACCTCCGGCTCCAGGGTGCTTTCGGTTCCGGACCCTGCGCCGACATCATCCCAGACGCCGGCTGCGCCGCTGCCGGAAGTCACCGTGCCGGCGCGCACCGGCACTGCGCCGGTCGCCAGTCCGCCGGCATCGCCATCACCAGCGCCGGCCAACCCCCAGGTGGCCGCAGCACCGGTTCCGCCGGCCGTACCGCAGCCGCCGCCCTCAGCGGCTCCGGAACCGGAACGCGAGACCGTTCTGCCGCCGCGTTCGGGCCGGACATTCTCATGGCCGGTGCGCGGCCGCATCCTGTCCAGTTTCGGCCCCAAGGCCGACGGGCTGCATAACGACGGCATCAACATCGCTGCCCGCGCCGGCGCACCCGTGATTGCTGCCGAGAACGGTGTCGTCGTGTATGCGGGGAACGAATTGCGCGGCTTCGGCAATCTCTTGCTGGTCCGCCATGCCGATGGCTGGATCACGGCCTATGCGCATCTGGACAAGACGCTCGTGCGAAAGGGCCAGAAGGTCACGCGGGGACAGGCGATCGGCACGGTCGGCACCAGCGGCGGCGTGAGTGAACCGCAGCTGCATTTCGAGATCCGCCGGGGCACCCAGGCGGTCGATCCGGCGAAATTCCTCTCCGTTGCCTGATTACGCCTTCACGGCGGTCAGCGGCTTGCCCATGCGGCCGGCAAGATCCTGGATGAACTGCCATGCGACGCGTCCCGAGCGGGCACCGCGGGTCATGGCCCATTCCACCGCTTCGGCGCGCAGCGTCGCCTGATCGATCTGCAGGTCGTAAGCCGCGCAATAGGCATCCAGCATCGCGAAATAATCCTCCTGGCTGCAGGAGTGGAAGCCGAGCCAGAGACCGAAGCGATCCGAGAGCGAAACTTTCTCCTCGATGGCCTCGCCGGGATTGATCGCGGTGCTGCGCTCGTTTTCCATCATGTCGCGTGGCAGCAGGTGGCGGCGGTTCGAGGTCGCATAGAAAATCACGTTCTCGGGGCGGCCTTCGATGCCACCTTCGAGCACGGCCTTGAGCGACTTGTAATGCTGGTCCTCGGCATCGAAAGAAAGATCGTCGCAGAACAGCACGTAGCGCCGCTTCGAATTGCGCAGGACCTTGAGCAGCTGCGGCAGGGTCGGGATGTCCTCGCGATGGATTTCCACCAGGGCCAGCGAACGGGACTTTTCCCTGTTGACCGCGCCGAGCACGGCTTTCACCAGCGAGGATTTACCCATGCCGCGCGCACCCCAGAGCAGGGCGTTGTTCGCCGGCAGGCCCTTCGCGAAGCGCTGGGTATTGTCGAGCAGGATGTCGCGGACCCGGTCGACCCCGCGCAGCAGCGTGATCGGCACGGCGTTGATCCTGGTGATGGGCTCCAGCCAGCCGGGCGCCGGTTCCGCATGCCAGATGAAGGCGTCCGCGGCCTGGTCGTCGAAGACGGGCGGCGCGGGCGGCGCCAGCCGCTCCAGCGCGGCGGCGATGCGGGCAAGCGTTTCAGCGGTATCGGCAGGGAAAGGAGCGGGAGAGCTGGTCATGTTGTGCTGCGGAAATACAAGTGGGAAGGCCGACATTCTGGGGGCGCGGCGGGCGCCGTGCAACCGGTAGCGGGCCCTGGCGCTTTCCGCCATAATTCGCGGCCTGAAATTGCAGCCACCCGGCAGACCGAGAAAAGGAGAGGAAGCATGTATCCCGAAGTCCAGCTTTACATTGACGGTGCGTGGTGCAACGGCGCCTCGGGGAAGAGCCAGCCGGTGCTGAATCCCGCGACCGGGGAGGCGATCGGCAAGGTGGCCCATGCCGACAAGGCGGATCTTGACCGTGCGCTGGCCGCCGCCGACAAGGGCTTCAAGGCCTGGAAGAAGGTCTCGGCTTTCGACCGCTATAAGACGCTGCGCAAGGCGGCAGACATCATCCGCAGCCGCGCCGACGAGATCGGCAAGATCATGTCGATGGAGCAGGGCAAGCCTTTCATCGAGGCCAAGGGCGAGACGCTGCTGGCCGGCGACATCATGGACTGGTTCGCGGAAGAGGCGCGCCGTACCTATGGTCGCGTGATCCCGCCGCGCGCCGAGGGCGTGTATCAGCTGGTGGTCAAGGAGCCGGTCGGCCCGGTCGCCGCTTTCACGCCGTGGAACTTCCCGATCAACCAGGCGGTACGCAAGTGCTCGGCCGCGATCGCCGCGGGCTGCTCGATCATCCTGAAAGGCCCGGAAGAGACGCCGGCGAGCTGCGCCGCCCTGGTGCAGGCCTATATCGATGCCGGCGTACCGGCCGGCGTCATCCAGCTGGTCTATGGCGTGCCGTCGGAAATCTCCGAATACCTGATTCCGCATCCGGTGATCCGCAAGATCACCTTCACGGGGTCGACCCCGGTGGGCAAGCATCTCGCCATGCTGGCCGGTCAGCACATGAAGCGGATCACCATGGAACTCGGCGGCCATGCGCCGGCGATCGTCTTTGAAGACGCCGACGTGGACACGGCCGTGAAGGTCCTGAGCGCCAACAAGTTCCGCAACGCCGGCCAGGTCTGCGTCTCGCCGACGCGCTTCCTGGTGCATGAGTCGGTCTATGGCAAGTTCGTCGACGGATTCACCGAGGTGGCCAAGAATCTCAAGGTGGGTGACGGCCTTGACAAGGACACCCGCATGGGCCCGCTAGCGAATGACCGCCGTGTGCAGGCGATGGAGATGTTCGTCGCCGATGCCCAGGCCAAGGGCGCGAAGATCCGGACCGGCGGCAAGCGGATCGGCAACAAGGGCAACTTCTTTGAACCGACGGTGCTCACAGATGTGACCACCGACATGCGCATCATGAACGAGGAGCCGTTCGGGCCGATCGCGCCGATCATGCCCTTCTCGAGCTTCGATGCCGTGGTGGAAGAGGCGAACCGCCTGCCGTTCGGCCTTGCGGCCTACGCCTATACGAAGTCGGCGAAGACCGCGGCCGCCATCGGCGCGGCCTTCGAGAGCGGCATGGTCTCGATCAACCATCACGGCCTTGCCCTGCCGGAAGTGCCTTTCGGCGGCGTGAAGGATTCCGGTTACGGTTCGGAAGGCGGTTCGGAGGCGATCGAGGCCTACCTGAACACCAAGTTCATCACCCAGGTCGGGCTCTGATCCGACCGGCCGAAACAAGGGGAAAGGGGGCTGCGGCCCCCTTTTTCATGCGAACAGCTTCAGCGCAACACCGGCAGCGCCCGCACCGGCCAGCACCCAGAGCATGCCGATACGGATGCGCAGCAGCGCCAGCATGGACAGCGCGGCCAGCAGGGCCATGGCCGGATCCAGGCTGGACCAGACGGGAATATCCCAGGTGAAAGGCCCAAGGCTCAGCTGGCCCATCTGGCGGAACAGCGAATGCAGCGCGAACCAGATGGCCAGATTGAGGATCACGCCGACCACGGCCGCGGTGATCGCCGCCAGCGCGTGGTTGAGTGCCGCCACGCCGCGCAGCCGCTCCAGATACGGCGCGCCGAGAAAGATCCAGAGGAAGCAGGGAGCAAAAGTAACCCAGGTCGCCAGCACGCCGCCTGCCAGACCGCCCAGGATTCCCGGTTCGATGCCGCTGGCCTTGAAGCCGGCGAGATAGCCGACGAAGGTAAGCACCAGAATCAGTGGTCCCGGCGTGGTCTCGGCAAGGCCGAGGCCGTGCAGCATCTCGCCCGGTTCCAGCCAGCCATAGACATCCACCGCCTGCTGGCCGACATAGGCCAGCACGGCATAGGCGCCGCCGAAGGTCACGACGGCCATCTCGCTGAAAAACACGCTGATACGGCTCAGCACATGTTCGCCGCCGAACATGACATGCAGCCACAGGATCGGGCCGAACCAGAGCAGGCCGAAGACGACAAGCACGACGACGTTGCGCCGCCAGCTCGGCGCGACCGAGGGCAGCAGGGCGGCATCGTCTTCAGCCCTGCTGCCGCCCATCCAGGCAGGCCGCAGGCGCCCGACCAGCCAGCCCGCCAGCGCGGCGCCGAGAACGATCAGCGGGAAAGGCAGCTGCAGCAGATAGATGCCGATGAAGGCCGCCATGCTCAGGAGGAGCAGGAAACGCGCCCTGAGCGCGCGCTTCGCGATCCGCTGCACGGCCTCGATTACGATGGCGAGCACGGCAGCCTGGAGGCCGAAGAACAGGCCGTGCACCAGCGGTATCTCGCGCCAAAGCACATAGACCGTGCTGAGGGCCAGGATGATGGCCAGACCCGGCAGGATGAACAGCAGGCCGGCGGCAATGCCGCCTTTCGCGCGGTGCAGCAGCCAGCCGACATAAGTGGCGAGCTGCTGCGCCTCGGGCCCGGGCAGCAGCATGCAGAAATTCAGCGCGTGCAGGAATTGCGGCTCGCTGACCCATTTCTTCTCGTCCACCACGATGCGGTGCATCATGGCGATCTGCCCGGCCGGACCGCCGAAGCTCAGCAGGCCAACCTTCAGCCAGGTGAGCAGCGCTTCGGCGAAGCTGGGCTGCGGGACTGTGGTTCTCCGATCCATGATGACGCCGATCACACCGCCGGGGGCCAGTTATGGGTTTCGCTCCGGGCGCGTGCGCACCAAGCATAGAGGGCATCGTATATCAGCATGCCTTCCGTCAACATCCGGTCATCGTCCTGAAACATCGTCGACAATCCGAGCGAAACCGCCAGCAGGCCATGGGCCGGAGCGGCCAGCTCCGGTTTGCCGGTATCGGCAGCGCGAACGATCCCGGCGAGATGAAGCAAGGCAGGGTCATCCTGCAAATGGTGCCGGAGGATAAAGACATCAAAGCTGCAGAATTCGCCGTCGTGGCTGTAGGCGGCACCGGGAATGTCATAGGGCTCGGCCTGCAGTTCCTTTGCTCTGGCGACGACCTGATGGCTCGGGACATAGAGAAAGACCGCATCCGGATCGATGAAACGACGCACCAGCCAAGGACAGGCAATACGGTCGATCTTTGGGCGTCCGCGGGTAATCCAGCGACTTGGTGTTGCGGGTGGCTTGGCCTGCACATGGCCGCCGGCGTCGCACCAGCCTTCGAAGCCGCCCACCAGAAGGCTGCGTTGAAGCCGCGCCTGTACAGAGCGGCAGCGGCGCTCTGGCTGACCTCACGGCCATGGACGCAGTAGACGATTATTTCTCTGTCGCGCGCCAGATTCTGTGCCCAGATGTCGATCTGCTCGGGCGGCCTGCGCCTTGCGCCGCGGATTACGGTGCCGGATCCGGCATAGCCTTCCTCCCGTCGGACATCAATGAGACAGGGGAAACGACCGGCGGAAACACGCTCGGCAAGATGGGAAGCGGAAACTGAGGGTATGGCGGCATCCATGGCTGCTCCTTTCCACGCCCGCGATCTGCAGGGCAGAAGATGCAGCGGTGCTTGGATGCTCAGAATAGGCATCTGCGGGGAGACCGCGTCACCCCCGATGGCCAGCAGATATAGCGCAGGCCTGACTTTGGCAAGCGGGTATTCAGGCCGCCGATACCTTGCCGCCGGGATGCCGCTGCAGCTGCCCCGTCAGCTCCTTTTCCGTCAGGGCCATCTGCACCAGGGCTGAGGGCATGCCGCTGAGCCGGATCAGGTCGTCGATCAGTACCGGTGAGGGCGACAGCAGCCGGTCGAGTTCGGCATGTGCGCGATCGAGATCGTCCTCACCCGCGTAGGCGATTCTGGCAGGCATTTGTAGCCCTTCGCTGTGCCTCATCTCGGTCTGCGGCGCAACCACAGCAAGGATATCCTCAACCTTCTCGACCAGCGTGGCGCCCTGACGGATCAGGTCGTTGCTGCCGTGGCAGCGCGGATCGAGCGGCGAGCCGGGCACTGCCATCACCTCGCGGCCCTGTTCCGCCGCCATGCGCGCGGTGATCAGGGAACCGGATTTCATTGCCGCCTCGATCACCACGACGCCGAGCGAGGCGCCGCTGATCAGGCGGTTGCGGCGCGGGAAATTCTGCGCCAGGGCGGGCGTGCCCACCGGCATCTCCGCCATGATCAGCCCGTCCTCGGCCATGCGCTCGAACAGGGCGGCATTCTCGGGCGGGAAGATCACGTCGATGCCCGTGCCGATGAAGGCGATCGACCGGCCCTTCGCGGCAAGAGCGCCTTCATGGGCAGCCCTGTCGATGCCGCGGGCGAGGCCGGAGACGACGGTGAAACCGGTCCGACAGAGCGACGCCGCCAGGTCCTTCGTGAAACGCTGGCCAATGGCGGAAGCGTTCCGCGCACCGACAATCGCAATACCGTCGCTCTCCGCAATGGCTGGATCGCCTTTGGCGGCCAGCAGCGGCGGCGCATCGTCGAGCTGCATCAGGCGGAGCGGATATCCCGGCTCACCCCAGGCGATCAGCCCGACGCCCAGCTTGCGCAAAGCAGTCCATTCGCGATCGACACTGTCCCGGCTCGCCAGTCTGATCTGCCGCCTGGCACCGGCGCGCCTGGCCATGGCGGGCACTGCTTCAATCGCTTTTGCGGCGGTTCCGTAATACCGGAGTATGTTGTGGAAGGTGATCGGACCGATATTCTCGCTGCGGATCAGCCGCAGCCAGTCGCGTTTCTCAGTGTCACTGAGGTGCGGCCGATCCATCTCCGGCGGCTTTCTTCCGGCCGATCTTCGGCTCTTCGCCCCTGAGCAAGCGGGCAATGTTCTGATGATGCCGGATGAAGACCAGAACGCTCATCGCCGCGGCCATCTCCGCAATCTGGGGTGATATGATGAACCAGGCGAAGACGGGGCTGGCGACGGCCATGGTCAGCGCGGCCAGGGACGAGATCCGCATCACGAAAGCCACGACCAGCCATGTGGCGCAGGCAAACAGTCCGACTGGCCAGGCCGCGCCGAGCAGCACGCCCAGATAGGTGGCCACACCCTTGCCACCCTTGAAACGCAGCCAGACAGGAAAGAGATGCCCGATGAAGGCGGAGAAGGCCGCCACCATCATCATTTCCTGGCCATACATGCCGGCGATGAGCGCCGCAGCGGCACCCTTGCCGCCATCCAGCAGGAGTGTCAGGGCGGCGAGATCCTTGCGTCCGGTGCGCAGCACATTGGTTGCGCCGATATTGCCTGAGCCGATACTGCGGATGTCGCCGAGGCCGCTCAGCTTGGTCAGAATCAGGCCGAACGGGATCGATCCCAGCACATAGCCGAGCAGGGCAGCCGCAAGATAATACGGCGCGTCATTGGCCCAGGAAATTGAATCGGGCATCTCAGGCTTCCCGCTTGCGCTGGAACACGGTCTCACCTCCCACGATGGTGCGCAGGGCATGGCCCTGCACGCGGCGGCCATCATAGGGTGAGTTCTTGGCTTTGGAGCGGAATTTCTTTTCGTCCACCCGCCATGGCGAGTCCGGATCGAACAGCAGCAGGTCAGCGGGCGCCCCCGGGGCGAGACGGCCGGATTCCAGCTTGAGCAGCCGCGCCGGATTGCAGGTCAGGCAGGCGAGCAGCTTCAGCAGCGGCACCGAGCCGTTGTGATACAGCTCCAGGGTCAGGGGCAGCAGCGTTTCCAACCCGATGATGCCGAACTCGGCCTGCGCGAATGGCAGCCGCTTGTTTTCAGGATCCTGGGGTGAATGCGCCGAGGAGATGATGTCGACCGTGCCGTCGGCAATCGCTTCGACCACTGCTCTGCGATCATCCTCGATGCGCAGTGGCGGCTTGACCTTGGCGAAGGTGCGGTAGTCGCCGACATCGAGCTCGTTCAGGGCGAAGTTATGCGGCGCGGCACCGGCGGTCAGGCGCAGCCCGCGCTGCTTGGCGCGGCGGACCGCTTCGAAGGATTCCCGCGTGGACAGATGCGAGGCGTGAAGCTTGCTGCCGGTCACTTCCAGGAGGCGGATATCGCGCTCCAGCATGATTGTTTCCGCGATGGCGGGAATGCCGGCGAGGCCGAGGCGGGCGGCGATCTCGCCCTCGTTCATCACACCACCTTTGGCCAGCGACGGCTCCTCGCAATGCTGCATCAGCAGCAGGTCGAAGCTGGTTGCATAGGACAGGGCGCGCCGCATCAGCCGGGCATTGGCCACCGGACGGTCGCCGTCAGTGAAGGCGACGGCGCCGGCTTCGGCCAGCAGGCCCAGCTCGCAGAGTTCCTCGCCCCTGGTGCCCTTGGTGATCGCCGCGGCAGGCAGGATGCGCACGACGGCAGAATCCACGGCACGGCGGGCGGTGAACTCGACCAGTGCGACCTCATCGATGACCGGTTCGGTATTCGGCATGGCCACCATGCTGGTGACGCCGCCGGCGGCAGCGGCACGGGCAGCCGTCGCCATGGTTTCCTGGTGTTCGGCGCCCGGTTCGCGCAGCCAGACATGCATGTCGATCAGGCCGGGGCAGAGACAATGGCCCTGGCAGTCGATCACCTCGATATCGCCGGCAAAACTGCCGCCGCCGAGTTTGGGACCGAGATCGAGAATCCGGTCGCCTTCCGTGAGAAGCGCACCCTTGGCGTCCAGGCCCGTGGCCGGGTCGAGCAGGCGTGCGTTGGTGTAGAGCTTGCGGCGGCGAGCCATTCCTTCCCCCGTCTTCGGCTCAGATGCCCGAGGGCGTGGTGCCCTGCCAGTTCGGCAGGTGCTGCGCCAGCAGTTCCAGGCAGGCCATGCGGACGGCAACGCCCATCTCGACCTGCTCGTGAATTACGCTCCGATGAATGTCGTCGGCCACCTCTGTGTCGATCTCGATCCCGCGGTTCATCGGTCCCGGATGCATGATAAGTGCGTCCGGTTTGGCAAAACCGAGCTTGTCGTGGTCGAGGCCGTAGAAGTGGAAATACTCGCGCGTCGACGGCACGAAGGAACCATGAAAGCGCTCCATCTGCAGACGCAGCATCATGACGATATCGACATCCGTCAGCCCCTTGCGCATGTCATGGAAGACCTCCACGCCGAGCCGCTCGGCATAGGCCGGCAGCAGAGTAGGCGGTGCGATCAGGCGGACGCGAGCGCCCATCGTATTGAGCAGATGGATGTTCGAGCGGGCCACCCTGCTGTGCAGGATATCGCCGCAGATCGCCACCAGCAGGCCTTCCAACCGGCCCTTGCGGCGCCGGATGGTCAGGGCGTCAAGCAGCGCCTGGGTCGGGTGTTCATGGCTGCCGTCGCCGCCGTTGATGACGCCGCAGCCGACTTTCTGGGCCAGCAGGGCGACGGCGCCCGAATCCTGATGACGGACCACCAGCAGGTCGGGGTGCATGGCATTCAGGGTGATCGCCGTGTCGATCAGCGTCTCGCCCTTCTTCACCGAGGAGGTGGCGACCGACATGTTGATCACGTCGGCGCCCAGCCGCTTGCCGGCCAGCTCGAAAGAGGTCCGGGTGCGGGTGGAGTTCTCGAAGAATAGGTTAATGATGGTTCGGCCGCGGAGCGAAGTCTGTTTTTTCTCCACCTGGCGGTTCAGCTCCACATATCGGTCGGACTCATCCAGCAGGACCTGAATGTCCTGTTGGGAAAGCCCTTCGATTCCAAGTAGATGCCGATGGGGAAAAGTGGCCGTTGGCCGTTTGGCCGATTCGGCGGGGGAGGTAGCGCGACTCGCAGACATTAAAACGCCATTGTACACATCCGCGCCCGGCCGGCAATCAAAGCGTTAACTTATTTCTGCTCTGATGGCCTCCGGAATGAACGATTATCGGCAAAATCAGATCGACGCCGTCGGCGCCAAGGACCCGGTCGCCGACGCCATCCGTCTGCTGCAGGTCCTGAACGGCCGCGCCCTCGAAGTCCAGGCGATCACCACCCGGATCTACGAGGAGGCGACCCTCCTGCCGTTTTCCGATTATTCAGACGGTTTCCGGCGGGTGCAGGAATTCATGTCCTTCTGCGACGTGATCGAGTCCAAGCTCGAGCAGATTGCGCCGCAGACCCGCGAACCGATCCTGCACGAGGTCACGGCGGTCAAGACACGCGCCTTCTTCGCTCTGCTGCGGGGCATGGGGGCTTACCTCACGGCGCTGGAGCGCCGCGGCATGATCAACATTTTCGCCCAGGCCATCTTCCTGATGCAGCAGGACGTGGTGAGCGATTTTCGGGACAACGTATTGCCGGGCCTGCCGCCCAACCTCGTGCCGGACAGCGTGCCGGCCCTGTTCGAGGAAGTCCTGCAGATCCTGAAGCGGCTTCTCGACCGCTGCGTGGACGTGCCCGATTTCCGCTTCGAGCCATGACGGTGCTGCAGCCTGCCGTCCTGCAGCAGTTGCAGGCCAGCCTGGAGGCGCATCGCCGCGGCGATCTGTCCGCCGCCGAGCGCGGCTACCGCGCCGTCCTGGGAACCGCTCCCGATACGCTGGATGCCAGCAATCTGCTGGGGCGCCTGCTGGTGCAGACAGGACGGGCGGCGGAAGCCGTGCCGCTGCTGCGGCGGGCATTGGATCGGGCGGGAAAGCAGCCCGGATTGTGGCTCAGCTATACGGAAGCGCTGCTGTCGGCGGGGCATATCGAGGCAGCACTGGAGGCGGCCGAAACGGTGCGCGGGCTGTCACCGGGTGACGCCAATGCCGTCTATATCTGGGCAGAAGCGCAGCGGATGGCAGCCGCGTGGGATCGGGCCGAGCAGGGATATCGCGAGGTGGTCACCCTGCAGCCGCAGAATGCTGCTGCCTGGCTCCAGCTGGCGACCTGCCTGCGGATTCTCGGTGAGCTCGCAGAGGCAGTGAACGCAGCACAACAGGCCCTTGCACTGGCACCGCAGGCGCCGGAATGCCACAACAACCTCGGCAGCCTGCTGGCGGCTCGGGGCGAGCATGCGGCGGCGCTGGCAAGTTTCGACCGGGCGCTGGGCCTGCGGCCGGACTATGCCGCAGCCATGATCAACAAGGCCGCATCGCTGCGGGACAGTGGCGATGCCGCGGCAGCACTCGCGCAGGCCGAACGGGCGTTGCAGGTCAGCCAGGGTCATCCCGATGCCTGGGCCGCCCTGGGACAGGCGCACCATGCCCTCGGCGATCTGGACCAGGCGCTGAATGCCTATGGCCAGGCGCTGCAGCGCCGGCCGCAGGATCCCGAAATCCACTGGAATTATGGCCTCGCAGCGCTGGCCAAGGGTGACTTCACGGCGGGCTGGCCGGCTTTCGGATGGCGCTGGCATAAGGCTGAACCGCCGCTGCCGCGCCGGAATTGGCCATGGCCGCGCGCCGCGCGAGGAGAAAATCTCGCGGGCAAGCGGATTCTGCTCTGGGGCGAGCAGGGGATCGGCGACCGTCTGCTGTTCCTGCAATACCTCCCGCAGCTGCTGCCCGATTTGGCGGACGTGACACTGGAAACGGATGCGCGCCTGATCCCGCTGCTGCGGCGCTGCTTTCCCACGCTGAAACTCTCGGCGGAAGCCGGCCAGCCTGCCGACGACCTGCTAGCCGGGTCTTTTGATCGGCATCTGCCGCTCGGTGATCTGCCGCACGGGGCGCCGCCGGGGCAAGCCTGGCTGAAACCGGACGGCACTCGGGCGGCGCAGCTGCGGGCACGCCAGCTGGGCGGGACAGGGCAGAAGCTGGTCGGCCTGTCCTGGCGCAGTGCCAATCCGATTCTGGGCGCGGGCAAATCGGTGCCGGTCGCCGAACTGGCGCCCCTGGCTTCGGCGGCAGACTGCCGCTTCGTCTGCCTTCAATATGGGGCTTCGGAGGCCGAACACGCTGCGCTGCGGCAGGTGTTTGGCGATCGCTACGTTGTCGATCCGGAGATCGACGCCCGCGAGGATATCGACGGGCTGGCGGCGCAGATCGCCGCCCTCGATCTCACCATCACGGTTTCGAACGTGACGGCGCATCTGGCCGGGGCCCAGGGGGCGCCGGTCTGGGTCCTGGCGCCTGCCGGCCGGGGGCTGTTCTTCTACCTGATGGGCGAGGGCGCAACGACACCCTGGTACCCGTCCATGACCATCCTGCGCCGGGCTGCCGGCCAGAGCTGGTCCGAGCTGCTGAAGATGGCCGCGAAACGTCTGGAATTTCTGGAAAAACAGCCTGCGAAGTGATAGCAGGGGGCCGACTTCGCGGTCCCGGACGCTGGCATCGTCGGCGTCCTTGCCTTACCTATTGAGCATGAAAAGCTATTACATCACGACGCCGATCTACTACGTCAACGACAAGCCGCATATCGGGCATGCCTATACCTCGCTCGCCTGTGATGTGCTGGCGCGCTTCAAGCGGCTGGACGGCTACGATGTCCTGTTCCTGACCGGCACCGACGAGCACGGGCAGAAGGTCGAGAAATCGGCCGAGGCAGCGGGCACAGACCCGAAGAGTTTTTGCGATCGCGTGAGCCAGACCTTCCGCGACCTCGCGAAGGCGATGAATTTCTCCAACGACGATTTCATCCGCACCACGGAAGAGCGCCATATCAAATCGGTCCAGGCCTTATGGGTGAAACTGGTTGAAAGCGGCAACATCTATGCCGGCAAGTATTCCGGCTGGTATGCGGTGCGCGACGAAGCCTTCTACCAGGAAGACGAATTGCAGGAGGGCCCCGACGGCCAGAAGCTGGCGCCGTCCGGCGCGCCGGTCGAATGGGTCGAGGAGCCGTCCTACTTCTTCAGACTCTCGGCGTGGCAGGAGCCGCTGCTGAAATTCTACGAAGAGAATCCCGGCTTCATCCTGCCGCAGAGCCGCCGCAACGAGGTGATCAGCTTCGTAAAGGGCGGCCTCAAGGACCTCTCGGTCTCCCGCACGACATTCAAGTGGGGCATCCCGGTTCCGGGCGACGAAACCCATGTCATGTATGTGTGGCTCGATGCACTGACCAACTACATGACGGCCGCCGGATATCCCGATGTGGACAGCGACCGATACAAGCGCTACTGGCCGGCCGACCTGCATATGGTGGGCAAGGATATCCTGCGCTTTCATGCCGTCTACTGGCCGGCCTTCCTGCTGGCAGCGGGCCTGCAGCCGCCGAAGCGCGTCTTTGCCCATGGCTGGTGGACCAATGAAGGCCAGAAGATTTCCAAGTCGCTGGGCAACGTGATCGATCCGCTGCAGCTGATCGAGGAATATGGACTCGACCAGACGCGTTATTTCCTGATGCGCGAAGTGCCCTTCGGCAATGACGGCGATTTCCGCCGCGCTGCCATCGTCGGTCGCATCAACAGCGAGCTGGCCAACGGTTTCGGCAACCTGGCGCAGCGCACGCTGTCTTTCTGTGCCAAGAACACGAATGCCGCGGTGCCGACGCCGGGCGAACTGCGTGAGTCCGATGAAGCGCTGCTGGCGCTGGCCGACAGCCTGGTCGACCAGATGCGTGCCGCACTGGATGAACAGGCGATCCATGTCGCTCTGCAGCACTGGTTCGACCTGGTCGACGCGGCGAACAAGTATATCGACGTCGAGGCGCCCTGGACCCTGCGCAAGACCGATCCCGAGCGGATGGAGACCGTGCTCTGGTGCCTGCTGGAAGCGATCCGGCAGCTTGCCATCCTGGCCCAGCCTTTCGTCCCCACGGCGGCGGCGAAAATGCTGGATCAGCTCGGCGTCTCGGAAGCGGCCCGCAGCTTCGCCTGCCTGGGCGAGATCGGCCGGCTGCGCGCCGGCACGCCGCTGCCGCCGCCGCAGGGTGTGTTCCCGCGGCATGTCGAGGCTGCTGCGGGGAGTTAATCATGGCCTTGCTGATCGACAGCCATTGCCATCTCGATTTCCCGGACTTCGCGGATGAGCGCGACGCCATCATCGCGCGGGCGCGGCAGGCAGGCGTCGGCCTGATGCTCACCATCTCGACGCGGCTGGACCAGTTCGATCGCGTTCTGGCCGTGGCTGAGGCCTATCCGGATGTCTATTGCACGGTCGGCATCCATCCGCATGAGGCAAGTGACCATGTGGATGTCGATGCGGCAAAGCTGGTAGCGCTGACCAGACATCCGAAAGTGGTCGGCATCGGCGAAACCGGACTGGACTATTATTACGAGCACAGCGACCGGGAGTCGCAGAAGCACTGCTTCCTCGCCCATATCGCTGCGGCGCGCGAAACCGGCCTGCCCGTGGTGATCCACACCCGCGATGCCGACGAGGATATGGCCGCGATCATCGAGGCGGAGATGGGGAAGGGCCGCTTCAAGGGCCTGCTGCACTGCTTCTCGTCGGGCCACGCACTGGCCGAGCTTGCCGTGCGGCATGGTATGATGGTGTCCTTCTCGGGCATCCTGACCTTCAACAAGGCGCGGGACGTGCAGGAGTCCGCCCGAGCCCTGCCCATGGAAAACCTGCTCGTCGAGACCGATGCGCCATATCTCGCGCCGGTGCCGCTGCGCGGCAAACGCAACGAGCCGTCCTATGTGGCGCATACGGCGGCTTTCCTTGCGAGGCTGAAGGGCGTCAGCACCGCCGAGATCACCGAACGCACGACGGAGAACTTCCTCAGGCTGTTCGACAAGGTGCCGCGAGACGCGGTTACCGAACGCCATGCGGCCTGACGGTGCGGCGTAACGATGCGGACCATCATCCTCGGATGCGGGACGTCGGCGGGTGTGCCGCGGATCGATGGCGAATGGGGTGCCTGCGATCCCTCCGAGCCGAAGAACCGTCGCAGCCGCGGTTCGATCGTCGTGGAGAAGGGCGAGACCCGGCTGCTAATCGATACCAGCCCGGATCTGCGCAACCAGTTCCTCGATAACGGCCTGACCTGGGTCAGCGGTGTCGCCTGGACCCATGACCATGCGGACCAGACCCATGGCCTGGACGATCTGCGCATTCTGGCCTACACGGCCGGCCGGCGGGTGATCGGCTATGCCGATGACTTCACCATGCGGCGGCTGAAACGGAAATTCGGATACTGCTTCGAGACCGCCGGCGACGGCTATCCGCCGATCATCGAACCGCGTCTGATCGACGGCCCGTTCACGGTCGGCGAGATCGAGGTGCAGCCCTTCCGGCAGGATCACGGCAAGATCCATTCGCTGGGCTTCCGCTGTGGTGACATGGCCTATTCCAACGACGTGGTCGGACTGGACGATGCCGCCTTCGAGGTGCTGGCCGGCGTGAAGCTGTGGATCGTCGATGCACTGCGCTACACGCCGCATCCGACGCACAGCCATGTGGCGCAGACCCTGGAATGGATCGCGCGCGTGAAGCCTGAGCGCGCCGTGCTCACCAACATGCATATCGATCTGGACTACAACAGGCTGCGCGCCGAACTGCCCGCGGGCGTCGAGCCGGCCTATGACGGCATGATCCTCGAATGCTGAAGACGATCTGGGCCGTCTGGGAACGCGGTGCCGCCGGCATGCAGAGCCAGGCGCTCGGCCTTGCGGAAGCGCTGTTCGCCACCGGGGGCTTCAGCCTGCCGCAGGGCTTCGAAGTGGCGTTCCGGCGGCCTTACGGCCTGCTGCCAACCCATCCGTTCTTCGCCAGCCTGAACGCTCTGACAGAGGATACACGACCGAATTTCCAGCCACCCTGGCCGGACCTGCTGATCGCCAGCGGCCGCAAGGCGGCGATCCTCGCTCTCGCGGTAAAGAAAGCCAGCGGCGGCCAGACCCGCACGATCCTGACCCAGGACCCCCGGACCAATCCGCGCCACTGGTCGCTGCTGGTGGTTCCTGAGCATGACCAGGTCCGCGGCCCGAATGTGATCCTGACCCAGGGCGCGATGCACCGGGTCACCCGACTGAAACTGGATGCCGGCGCCGAAGCCCTGCGCCGGGAACTGGCGCATCTGCCGAGCCCCCGCGTGGCGGTACTGGTCGGCGGCAGCAACCGGAACTACACGCTCGACGAGGAATGGATGAGGGGCTTCGTCGGCCAGCTCCGGCAGATGGTGCAGCGCTCGGGCTGCAGCCTGCTGGCCACGGTGTCGCGCCGCACCGGCGAGGCCGAAGCGGCAATCCTGCGGGGTGGCCTGGCCAGCCTGCCGGGCGTGCTATGGGATGGGAAAGGGCCGAACCCGTACTTCGGCTATCTGGCCCTGGCTGATGCCGTCATCGTGACCTGTGAGTCGATTTCGATGATCTCGGAAGCCTGTTCGACCGGGAAGCCGGTGCTGGTGGCGAAACTGCCGGGCCGCTCGAAGCGGTTCGAGATTTTCTATGACAGCCTGCTGAAGCGCGGCCTGATCCAGTGGTTCGATGGTCGGCTGATGCAATGGGATAACGGCCGGATTGACGACATGGACCGGGTGCCGGAAGAGATCCGGCAACGCCTCGGTTGGGCTTGAGCTAACTTGCTCGTTTTACATCATCAATTATTTTCCATAATATACATTATCAGATAATCTGGTTTCTCCGAAGCGGCGGTCATACGGCGGTTCCGCCGCCCTTCCGGAACGTGACGACCCGGTACAGATACGTCAGGACCATGGCGGCCAGCACCAGTTTGGCTACCGGATCGACCCAGCCGGCGACCCGGCTGTACTGATCCTCCAGCACGAAACCGGCCGCCATCAGCAGGCCTGACCAGGCTGCCGAACCGATGATCGTGAAGATAAGGAACCGCCCCGGCTCCATCCGCGCCACGCCGGCCGGAATCGAGATCAGCGACCGGATTGCCGGGATCATGCGCCCGCCCAGCACGGCCTTGCCGCAATGGCGGTTGAACCAGTCATGGGCCCTGTCGATCTCGTCCGGCGTGGCGCCGAGCCAACGGCCGTTCCGGGCCGCAAAGCCCCGGATCCGGGCGAGCCCGAACCGCAGGCCGATGGCATACCAGGCCGCCGCTCCGAGCACGGACCCTGCCGTCCCGGAGAGCATCACCAGCACGGCGTTGAGGTCGCCTCTGGCGGCAAGAAAGCCTGCCAGGGGCATGATCAGTTCGGACGGGATCGGCGGAAACAGGTTCTCCACCAGCATCAGGGCGAGAATGCCCAGATAGCCGCCTTCCTCCACCATGCGGGTGATCCATTCGAACATGCGCCGCCTCAACAGCCGGCGCGGCCAATAGTTCGGGCGGCAGCGGGTTGCAAGGCAGCACGAGCCCAAGCATGCTCCCGCTCCCCAGCTTACGGTGCGCGCCATGTCCCAGCCCGGCCAATACGATCTCGCCAGCCTGCAGCAGCTTCTCGAAATCATGGCGAAGCTGCGCGACCCGGATGGTGGCTGCCCCTGGGACCTCAAGCAGACCTTCGCCACCATTGCGCCGTATACCATCGAGGAAGCCTACGAGGTCGAAGATGCCATTGCACGCAATGACATGCCGGCTCTTCAGGATGAACTGGGTGACCTGCTGCTGCAGGTGGTCTTCCACGCCCGCATGGCCGAGGAAGCCGGCCATTTCGCATTCCCTGATGTAGCCACCAGCATTGCCGAGAAGATGGTCCGCCGGCACCCTCATGTCTTCGGCAGCGTTGAGGCCGATCATCCGGAAGCCGTAAGCACGAACTGGGAGGCCATCAAGGCAGCCGAGCGTGCTGCGAAGCCGGCCGCGGTGGACGTCTCGACCGTCCTTGCCGGAGTCACCACCGGCCTTCCTGCCCTGACGCGCGCGGTGAAGCTGCAAAATCGCGCCGCCCGCGTCGGTTTCGATTGGCCTGACAAGAAGCCTGTTTTGGCTAAAATTCGAGAAGAACTCGAAGAACTTGAGCAGGAAATCTCAGCTGGGGCCTCTGAGGCGATCGCAGAGGAGTTTGGCGATTTTCTCTTTGTTGTAGCGAACTTGGCCCGCCATCTGAAACTGGATCCCGAACAGTGCCTGCGCAACGCCAATCGGAAATTTGAGCGTCGTTTCAGCATGATGGAGCAGATAGTTGAGGAATCGGGTCGGAATCTGACCGACTGCGACCTCACCGCCATGGACGAAGCCTGGGACAAGGCCAAGGCGCTGGAGCGGAAGGCCGGCTGAACCGTCACGATCAGCTTCAGAGCGTTTTTCGGGGAACCTTTTGTTCCCGTTCCGGTTATTGAGCCGGCGCGATAGCTCGTCGCGTTTCCTCCGGTCGTCTCTCCCGCCTGCATACCGTCTCAAGCCACAGGAGTCGTGTTCATGGAACCCACCTATCAGCAGTATGGTCGCCCTGAGGCGGACCTCAACGAATTGCGCGCCCAGGTGTCGGAACTCGGCAACCAGCTCAGCTCGCTCCTCGATCGTGCCAAGCGCGATGGTGGTGCCATCGCCGAAGCGGAATTGAGCCATCTGCAGGAACGACTGAACACGCTGATGAGCGATGTCCGGATGCGCAGCCGTGAATACATTGCCCGGGCCGAGAATACGGTCCGCGAGCATCCGGGCACGAGCCTGCTTGCGGCATTTGCCGCCGGCGCGGTCCTCACCCTGCTCCTGCGTAAATGATCAAAACCCTTCTCGGCCTCGTCGTCGGCAGCATTCAGACGGCGAGTCTGGCCCAGAAGCTGCGACAATATGCCATTGCCGCAGCCTTGGGCCTGATTGCGCTAGCCTCTTTGGTCGCAGCCTTCCTCCTCGGCGGCTGGGCTATGTTCCTGGGGTTCGGGCAGATTCTGAACCCGGCATGGGCTGCAGCCGCCTCCGCAGGCATCCTGCTCGCAATTACTGCCGGGCTGCTGCTGGCCGCTGTTTCGGTGGCCACCAAGCGGGTTCCTGATCCCATGACGGATGCCGTACGGAACGCGCTGCCGATGGGGCGTCAGATCACCCGCGAACACCCGATCGGCGCCGTGGCCGGAGCCGTGGTCGCCGGGGTGGTTCTGGCATCGATGCTGCGAAGCCGGCGCTAGCCGACGATCAGAACGGGATCTCGTCGTCGAGATCGTCGCGCCGCGGCGGCGCGCTGCCGCCGGAACGGCTGCCACCCCCGAAACCGCCGGAAGACCCGCCGCCCGAGCCGTAATCGTCTCCGCTCGAGAAGCCGCCGCCCCCGCCGCCTTCACCGCGGCCATCCAGCATGGTCAGCTCGCCGCGATAACGCTGCAGAACCACTTCCGTGGTGAATTTTTCGACACCGTCCTTGTCGGTCCACTTGCGGGTCTGGAGGGAACCCTCCAGATATACCTTCGAGCCCTTTTTCAGGTACTGCTTGGCGACCTTCACGAGGTTCTCGTTGAAGATCACCACGCGATGCCACTCGGTACGTTCCTTGCGCTCGCCGGAAGCCTTGTCCCGCCAGGTCTCCGAGGTCGCGACGGAGAGCTGGCAGACCTCTTCGCCGGACTGCATGGTACGAATTTCGGGGTCGCGGCCCAGATTGCCGACCAGGATGACTTTGTTGACGCTGCCCGCCATGGCTTAACCCCTATCCGTTCCCGAAGTGATCTAATAATATACGAGTCCCGCATAGTGAACAACTGTCCCGTAAAGCGCAATAATCGGCATCCCTCAGAGTTGGCGTAACCATGCAGAAGTTCATCTCCGTCCGCGGCGCGCGCGAGCACAATCTCAAGAATGTCGATGTCGACATCCCCCGCGACAAGCTGGTGGTTCTGACCGGCCTGTCCGGCTCGGGCAAATCCTCGCTCGCTTTTGACACGATCTACGCCGAGGGGCAGAGGCGCTATGTGGAATCGCTGTCTGCCTATGCACGCCAGTTCCTGGAGCTGATGCAGAAGCCGGACGTCGATCACATCGACGGCCTGAGCCCGGCAATCTCCATCGAGCAGAAGACCACCTCGAAAAACCCGCGTTCGACGGTGGGGACCGTCACCGAGATCTACGACTATCTGCGCCTGCTCTACGCCCGCATCGGCGTCCCCTACTCGCCGGCTACGGGTCTGCCCATCGAAAGCCAGACCGTCAGCCAGATGGTGGATCGGGTCATGGCCATGGCGGAGGGCACGCGTCTCTACCTGCTGGCGCCGATCGTGCGCGGCCGCAAGGGCGAGTACCGCAAGGAATTGCAGGACCTGCAGAAGCGCGGCTTCCAGCGCGTGAAGGTGGACGGCAAGCTCTATGAGATCGCCGAGGTTCCGACGCTCAACAAAAAACTGAAGCATGACATCGAAGTCGTGGTCGACCGCGTCGTGGTCCGCGACGGCATCCAGACCCGGCTGGCGGACTCCATCGAAACCGCGCTTGGCCTCGCTGACGGCATCGCGATTGCCGAGAATGCGGACAAGGACGAGCGGACCATCTTCTCGGCCAAGTTTGCCTGCCCGGTTTCCGGCTTCACCATCGAGGAGATCGAGCCGCGGCTGTTCTCCTTCAATAGTCCGCATGGCGCCTGCCCGGCTTGCGACGGCCTCGGCTCGAAGATGTATTTCGATGCTGACCAGGTCGTGCCGGACGGCAATCTCAGCCTGCGGGAAGGCGCCATCGTGCCCTGGTCGCGTGCCGCGACTCCGTCGCCCTACTATCTCCAGACCCTCGAGGGATTGGCGAAGTATTACAAGTTCTCGCTGAGCACGAAGTGGAAGGAACTGCCGGCAAAGATTCGCAACGCGATCCTGCACGGCTCGGGCGACGATATCGTGCCGATCACCTATGACGACGGGATGCGGAGCTACACGGTAAAGCGGCCCTTTGAAGGCGTGCTGCCGAACCTGGAGCGGCGCTGGCGCGAAACCGATTCCGACATGATCCGCGAGGATCTTTCGCGTTATCAGTCGCAGACGGCCTGCGAAACCTGCGGCGGCCACCGTCTCAAGCCCGAGGCCCTGGCCGTCAAGGTTGGTGGCAGGCATATCGGCGAGATCTGCGACCTTTCGATCCTCGAGGCACGACAGTGGTTCCTCGACCTCACCCGCAAGCTGAAGCCGAAGGAGAAGGATATCGCCACGCGAATCCTGAAGGAGATCAATGACCGCCTCGGTTTCCTAGTCAATGTCGGTCTCGATTACCTGACTATGGCGCGCGCGTCCGGCACGCTGTCGGGTGGCGAGAGCCAGCGCATCCGGCTGGCATCCCAGATCGGCTCCGGCCTGACCGGCGTACTCTATGTGCTCGACGAGCCCTCTATCGGCCTGCACCAGCGCGACAATGCCAAGCTGCTCGAGACGCTGATCCACCTGCGTGATATCGGCAACACGGTGCTGGTGGTCGAGCATGACGAGGAAGCGATCCGCACGGCGGATCATGTCATCGACATGGGTCCGGCGGCCGGCGTTCATGGCGGCGAGATCATCGCCCAGGGCACGCCTGCCGATATCGTCTCCGCCAAGAAATCCGTCACGGGCCAGTATCTGGCCGGCACGAAGTTCGTCCCGGTTCCTGCCAAGCGCCGCACGGCGCCGCCGAACAAGCGCATCCGCATCGTCGGCGCACGGGCCAACAACCTGAAGAACATCACGGTCGACTTTCCCCTCGGCGTGTTCACCTGCGTGACCGGTGTTTCCGGCGGCGGCAAGTCGACGCTGACGATAGAGACGCTGTACAAGGCAATCTCGCGCAAGCTGAACAACAGTCGCGAAATCCCCGGCGCCCATGACCGGATCGAAGGCCTGGAATGGCTGGACAAGATCGTCGATATCGACCAGTCCCCGATCGGCCGCACGCCGCGATCCAATCCTGCCACCTATACCGGCGCCTTCGGGCCGATCCGCGACTGGTTCGCCGGCCTGCCGGAAGCCAAGTCCCGCGGCTATGCGCCGGGCCGCTTCTCGTTCAACGTCAAGGGCGGCCGATGCGAGGCCTGTCAGGGCGACGGCCTGATCAAGATCGAGATGCACTTCCTGCCCGACGTCTATGTGCAGTGCGACGTCTGCAAGGGCCAGCGCTACAATCGCGAAACGCTGGAGATCAAATACCGCGACAAGTCGATCGCCGATGTGCTCGACATGACGGTCGAGGACGGTGCCGAATTCTTCAAGGCAGTCCCTACCATCCGCGAGAAGCTGGAGACCCTGGAGAAGGTCGGTCTCGGCTATATCAAGATCGGCCAGTCGGCCACCACCCTGTCCGGCGGCGAAGCGCAGCGCGTGAAACTGGCCAAGGAACTGTCGAAGCGCGCCACCGGGCGCACGCTCTATATCCTCGACGAGCCGACCACCGGCCTGCATTTCGAGGATGTGCGCAAGCTGCTCGAGGTCCTGCATACGCTGGTCGAGGCCGGCAACACGATGATCGTGATCGAGCATAATCTCGAGGTCATCAAGACCGCCGACTGGATCATCGATCTGGGACCGGAGGGCGGCAATGGCGGTGGCCGCATCGTGGCGCAGGGCACGCCCGAGGATGTGGCCAAGGTGAAGGAAAGCTATACCGGGCAGTATCTGAAGGAATATCTCAAGCCAGCGGCCCAGCGCAGCCACCAGGCGCCGACCCTTTCATTGAAGAAGAACGAAAGATCCCGTCGGCGTGACGCCGCCGAGTGACAAAAGGGGGAAACATGATCACACGCAAGGCACTGACATTGGCCGATGTGCAGGCGATTGCCGCGGCGGCGGAGACGGAAGCCAAAAGGAACGACTGGAAGGTCAGCATTGCCATTGTCGATGACGGCGGCCATCTGCTGCATTTCCAGCGGCTCGACGGCGCACCCCTCACCTCGATCGAGATCGCCCAGGGCAAGGCGAAAGCCTCCGCCTTCGGCCGGCGTCCCAGCAAGGCCTTCGAGGACATCGTCGCGGGCGGCCGCAACGCCTTTCTTTCCGTGCCGGGCATCGTCCTGCTGGAAGGCGCCGAGCCGATCATCGTCGACGGGATCTGCATTGGTGCCGTCGGCGTATCCGGCGTGAGGTCCGATCAGGACGCGCAGATCGCCCGCGCCGGGATCGCCGCACTGGCGGGCTGACTGCCGCGCCGGCCATGCAGCGCAAGCGACCGAAGAAGATCACGCCCCAGTATCTGGAACGGGCCGCCGTCTTCTATCTCGAGCGCTACAGCTCCTCTGCCGGCAATCTGCGCCGTGTTCTGGACCGCAAGGTGCGCCGCTCCATCCAGGAACACGGTACGCCGGAGCCGGCAGAGGCGGCCGGCTGGATTGCGGCGCTGATCGAAAAGCTGCAGCGAAACGGGCTGCTGAACGACCGTTCCTACGCCGAGACCAAGGTCCGGCGCCTGTATGCGGAAGGTAAGGCGCTGGGCCGGATCCGGCAGACGCTTGCGGCCAAGGGGGTCGCCAAACCGGATATCGACGCCGCTCTGGAAAGATTGCAGATCGAGGCCGATATCCCTGTCTCCGATCTGCCGGCTGCCATATCCTATGCCCGCCGGCGCAAGCTTGGACCGTTCAGGACCGATCCGGCCGAACGATCGGCGATGCGGCAGAAGGATATGGGCGCGCTGGCCCGCCGCGGCTTCAGCCAGGCGGTGACGATGACAGTACTGGGCGCCGCCGACCAGGAGGCGCTCGAGGAGTTGTTGCATGAGCAAGAGTAAACCCGTCCACATCATCGGCGGCGGCCTTGCCGGCTCGGAGGCTGCCTGGCAGATCGCCCGCGCCGGCGTGCCGGTCGTGCTGCACGAAATGCGCCCCGTCCGGAAGACCGAAGCCCATCAGGGAGACGGCCTGGCCGAACTGGTCTGCTCAAACTCCTTCCGTTCCGATGATGCGGAGAGCAATGCAGTCGGCCTGCTGCATGAGGAACTGCGCCGCTGCAACTCCCTGATCATGCGTGCCGCCGACATCGCCAAGGTACCGGCAGGCGGTGCGCTGGCGGTGGATCGCCATGTCTTCTCGGCCGAGGTGCAGAAGGCCATCGAGGCCGAGCCGCTGATTGAAATACGCCGCGAAGAGATCGCCGGATTGCCGCCCGAAGATTGGGACAGCGTGATCGTTGCCACCGGCCCCCTCACCTCGCCGGCGCTGGCCGAGGCGGTCCGGGATCTTACCGGTGAGCAGAGCCTCGCCTTCTTCGATGCCATCGCTCCGATCGTGTACCGCGACAGCATCAACATGGACAAGGCCTGGTTCCAGTCGCGCTACGACAAGGTGGGGCCGGGCGGCACCGGCCAGCAGGAAGAAGGCGACTACATCAACTGCCCGCTCGAAAAGGACGAGTACCTGGCATTCCATGCCGCCCTGCTGGAAGCCGAGAAGACCGAGTTCAAGGACTGGGAGAAGAACACGCCCTATTTCGAGGGTTGCCTGCCCATCGAGGTGATGGCGGAGCGCGGACCGCGCACGCTGACCTTCGGGCCCATGAAGCCGGTCGGCCTGGTTGATCCGCGCACGCAGCGGCGGCCTTATGCCGTGGTGCAACTGCGGCAGGACAACAAGCTCGGCACGCTCTACAACATGGTCGGATTCCAGACCAAGATGAAGCATGCCGAACAGGTGCGGATTTTCCGGATGATCCCGGGTCTGGAGAACGCGCAGTTCGCCCGGCTCGGAGGCATTCATCGCAACACCTTCCTCAACTCGCCGAAGCTGCTGGATGCGCAGTTGCGCCTGAAGGCGATGCCGCGCCTGCGTTTCGCAGGCCAGGTCACCGGCGTTGAAGGCTATGTCGAAAGCACGGCCATCGGACTTGTCGCCGGCCGCATGGCGGCGGCGGAACGGCTGGGTGGCAGACAGGAACCGCCGCCGCCGACCACAGCCCTGGGCGCATTGCACAACCACATCACCGGCGGTGCCGATGCCAAGACCTTCCAGCCGATGAATGTCAATTTCGGCCTCTTCCCGCCACCGCCCGGCGACATCCGCAAGGACGAACGCAAGCGCTTTCTCTCCCGGCGCGCGCTGGGTGATCTGACCGGCTGGCTGCAAGCGGCAACAGCCGCCGCCGCATGACGGGACCAACGGTCACGCTGATCGGCGCCACGGGGAAGCTGGGGCGTATTGTCGGCCGTCGCCTGCTGGCACGTGGCGTCACGGTGATTCCGGTCGTCCGCACGCCGGAGAGGCTCGATCCGGAACTGCGCCCGCATGCGCGGCGATTTGACGCCGAACGCCCGGAGACGATTGCGCCTGCATTGCAGGATACGCGGTTGCTTGTTTCCTGCCTGCACGGACGCTACGGCGTCGATCTGCTCAGGGCTCTGCCCGCCGGCGTTGAGCGCATCGTCCTGCTCGGCTCGACGCGGATCTACACGCGCTTTCCCGATCCCAATGTCGCATTGCTGCAGGCAACGCAGGCCGCACTGGCACAATCGGGCATTCCCGGCGTGATGCTGCATCCGACGATGATCTACGGCGCCGCGGCCGAGAATAACCTGCAGCGTATTGCGGCCTATATCCGCAGGCTGGGTGTCATCCCCCTGCCCGATGGCGGACGCACCCTGCTGCAGCCGATCCATGTCGAGGATGTTGCCGCCTGCGTCGAGGCGGCGCTGTTCAGGTCCGAGGCGCCGGGTGATCCGATCGTTGTGGCCGGCCCCGAACCGGTCAGCTATCGCGACCTTGTGCTCGCGGTCGGTGCCGCGATCGGCAAACGGCCGCTCATCCTGCCGCTGCCCGGACGCCTGCTCGAAGCGGCCGCCGGACTGACGACCGTTCTGCCGTTCCTGCCACGCATAAGGCGCGACGAAATCCGCCGGCTCTCGGAAGACAAGGCCTTTCCGATCTCTGAAATGAAGCAGCGCCTGGGGGTTCAGCCGATGCCGCTTGCGGAAGGCCTGCGCAGAACCTTCGGCTAGATGCGCCGTGTGATGGATGCGGACAGCAACGCGAAATGCCTCCGCGTGATGCCGCGGTCCGGTTCGAGTGCCTCCGGGTCGAACCCGGCCTGTTCCAGCTGCCGCAGATAGACCCGGGCAAGCCTGGCCGGCAGCAGCGCGGGAAAGGCCGCCCGTCCGATGCGGCTGCTGCCTGCTTCCTGCAGTAGCCGTCGCGCCTCGTCCGCCACCCGCTCAATGACCCTGTAGACGGCTGCGCCGTGATCCTTCTGGTGCAGACTGTCAGGAGCAATCCCGGCCTCGCGCAACAGGTCTGCCGGCAGCAGCACGCGCTGTTGCGCCAGCAGGAAGGGAGTCGCCCGCAGGATGCCGGTCAGCGCATAGGCGGTTCCGGCCTTCCGGATCGTCTCCAGCAGCGCCGGCGCAAGCTCGGCGCCCAGCGCCCCGGCCGCCAGGCGCATCAGCGGCGCCGACGTCGCCTCGGCATAGGCGAGCAGCGCCGGCAGGTCGGCCATTGGCGCAGGATCCATGTCGCGCTCCCGCGCCTCGATCAACGCATAGGCATCGGCGGCGTCGATCCGGCGAACATGCGCGTGCAGCGCTTCCACCACCGGATGTTTGCGCGGCTGGCCGAGCATGATTCCGTCCCAGGCCTCGCGCCACCATTGCAGGCGGATCTGTCCGATCATCGGCTGGGTGACGGACTCCCGCGCCCGCGCGATCTCGAGGTTGAAGGCATACAGCGCCAGCAATGCGGGACGCCTGGAATCCGGAGCAAACAGGCTTGTCAGCCACCGGTCGGGATCGTGGCGGCGGACTTCCGCAGCGCAGTAATCGTCAAACGAATCGACCATCGAGTCGGCGTCCCGGGATGCAAGCTCGCTTCTCGCTACCACGAATCATGATAGCCTCCCAGCAACGATTCGTGCCGCATCCGCATTGGTACGGCGAAAACAGACACCAGCAGGGATGTGCCATCATGACAAGGATCCTCGAACATCTCTACAAGGCCATCGGCGCCGGCATCGTTCTGGCGCTGGGACTGTTCTTCCTGGTCCACAGCACCTTCGATGCGGCCTTCGTCAGCTTCTTCTTCCGCTGGCTGCACGTCCTGTCCGGCATTCTCTGGATCGGCCTGCTCTGGTATTTCAACTTCGTGCAGATCCCGACCATGCCCAGAATTCCCGCCGAGCTGAAGCCGGCGATCGGGAAATTCATTGCGCCGGAAGCCCTCTTCTGGTTCCGCTGGGCAGCGGTCGCGACGGTGGCCACCGGACTGACCCTTTCCGTGCTGAACGGCTATGGGCACCAGGCCATGATGCTGCAGGAAGGCAGCCGTACGATTGGCATCGGCATGTGGCTGGGCCTCTTCATGGCGGCCAATGTCTGGTTCGTGATCTGGCCGAGTCAGAAGAAGGCGCTGGGCATCGTTCCGGCCGATGACGCGACCAAGGCTAAGGCGGCACGTTTCGCCATGCTCGCCTCGCGCACCAACTTCGTGCTCTCGCTGCCCATGCTCTACTGCATGGTGGCGCAGCAGAATGGCGGCGCCTGGTAAGGCAGACGCAGGTGCGAGGCTAGACGGGTATCAGGGCGGCGGCCACCCGCCGCCCTTCCCCCATGAGAAGGTTGTAGGTGCGACAGGCCGCACCGGTATCCAGCGCCTCGATCACGATGCCGTGCGCTCTCACCGCCGCGCGCAGGTCTTTCGGCACGAAAGCCATGGCAGGGCCGCATCCGATCAGCAGCAGCTCGGCGACAGGCTCGGTGCCGAATACCGGCTCGAGCGACTCCAGCGTCAGTTCGGAAAAAGCGGCTACCGGCCAGGCAACCGTTTTCGATGGAAAGACCAGCACGGGCTGCGTCCAGTGTGTGCCGGAGATGCGGAAGCCGCCGTCGCCATAGGCATTGATGACCTGGCGGTCGGCGGGAATGCGCGGCAGCAGATCCATGGCGGCCGCGACTCGGGTTACGGCCGCTGGGCGGCCGGCGCCGACTTCGCCTCGGTTTCAGACGCCTTCTGCCGCCGCAGCCATTTTTCGCCGGTGAGCAGCACGAGCGGTGCGGCGATGAAGATCGACGACGAGGTGCCGACCACGATGCCAAACAGCATGCCAATGGCGAAGACCTCGACCGCCTCGCCCCCCATGAAGGCGAGCGGTATCATGGCGAGGAAAGTCGTCACGGACGTAAAGATCGTGCGGGAGAGCGTCTCGTTGATGCTCAGATCAATCAGCTCGCGCAGAGGCATGGTCTTGTACTTGCGCAGATTTTCGCGCATCCGATCGTAGACGACCACCTTGTCATTGATCGAATAACCGATGATCGTCAGCACGGCCGCCACCGCCGTCAGGCCGAAAGGCAGCTGCGTTACGGCGTAAAAGCCGATCATCTTGGTAATGTCGAGTAACAGGGTGATAAGTGCCGCCGCGGCGAACATCCATTCGAAACGGAACCAGATATAGATCGCGATTCCGGCTAGCGAGATAGCGACAGCCATTAATCCGCTCGTGAACAGTTCGGCACTGATCTTGCCGCCAACCACCTCGACGCGGCGCACTTCGGTGCCCGGATACGCGGCGGTCAGCTCGCTGCGCACCCGCTGCGCTGCCTGGTTCTGGGCCGCGTCGTCATCACCCTGACGTTCAATCCGGATCAGCACATCACGCGGCGAGCCGAATTCCTGCAAGGCTACCTCGCCCAGATTCATGCCGCCGAGCAGGCTGCGCAGCGCCGGAAAATCAGCAGGCTGCTGCAGCCGCGCTTCCATCAGAATGCCGCCGCGGAAGTCGATGCCGTAATTCAGCCCCGGATAAAAGAAGAGGATGGCGGAGGCTATCGACAGGAAAGCCGAAACCGCAAGGCCGACGAAGCGGCCTTTCATGAATTTGATGTTGGTCTTGTCGGGAACCAGGCGCAGGCGAAACATGATCGAGGTCCTCACACGACAAGCTTCTTAGGCCGGGCCGACTTCATCCAGAGCACGATCATCTGGCGGACGACGAGGATGGCGGTGAACATTGAGGTGACGATGCCGATCGAGATCGCAACCGCAAAGCCGCGCACCGGACCCGAGCCGAAAGCAAACAGGATCGCCATGGCAATGAGCGTCGTCAGGTTCGAGTCGAGAATTGTCGAGAATGCCCGGCTGAAGCCGGAATCCAGAGACGCGACCACCGACTTGCCGAGCTTGTACTCCTCACGAATGCGCTCATTGATCAGAACATTCGCATCGACCGCCATGCCGATGGTGAGAAGAATGCCGGCAATGCCGGGCAGCGACAACGTCGCCTGCATGCTCGACAGTGCGCCGAGGATGAGTACGAGGTTGAGCGAAACCGCGATCACGGCGAAGATGCCGAACAGCCCATATGCGGCAATCATGAATACATTCACGGCTACAAAGCCGATGATGATGGCGATAATGCCGGCGCGGATCGCATCGGCACCAAGATCCGGGCCGACGACACGCTCCTCGATCACCTTCAGCGGCGCCGGCAGGGCGCCCGCGCGCAGCAGGACGGCGAGATCATTGGCTTCGGCAACGGTGAAATTGCCGCTGATCTGGCCTGACCCGCCCAGGATCGGTTCACGAATGACCGGAGCACTCAGAACCTTGTTGTCCAGCACGATGGCGAACGGCAGGCCAACCGATCGCTGCGTCACTTCGGCGAAGCGGCGGGCGCCGACGCTGTCGAAACGGAAGCTGACAATCGGCTCTCCGGTGCGCTGGTCGTAACCGGCCTGTGCATCCACCAGATTGTCGCCAGCGACCTCGACCCTGCGCCTGACCACATAACGATCGACCGGCCCATTGCCACTGCGCGCCTTGTCTCCTTCCAGGATCTCCGAGCCCGGGGGCGGCGGCATCGACGGGTCGGCCTGTGTGTCGACCATGCGGAAGCTGAGTTTCGCGGTGGTGCCGATCAAGCGCTTGATGCGATCCGGATCATCGACACCCGGCAGCTGAACCAGGATGCGGTCGCTGCCCTGAACCTGAATGGTGGGTTCGTTCACGCCCGTCTGGTCTATGCGCCGGCGAACTATCTCCATGGACTGGGCAACGGCCGAACGGGCGCGCTCGCGGACCGCCACTTCAGACAGGGTCATGCGCACCACACCGTCGGAAGAGATCTCGACCTGCAGATCCGTCGGTGCTGCGCCAAGACTGAACGCGCCGCCCTGTACCGGCTGGCCCAGTTTCACCAGCAGCTGCCGAGCGCGGTCAATCTGCGCCGTGTCCCGCAGGCGCAGCCCGACGGTGTTGCCGCTTGCGATCCCCAGGTTGGTATAGCCGATCCGCTCCTTGCGGAGTTCCTCGCGTGCCCCTTCAACCAAAGCATCCAGCCGCTCGCGCAGCACCGCAGACGTGTCGACCTCGAGCAGGAGGTGCGATCCGCCGCGCAGATCGAGGCCAAGGTTCACCTGGGGCAGCTGCATCCATGACGGCAACGCTTCATGCTGCTGTCGGGTGAGAAGATTAGGCGCCGCCGTGATCAATCCGGCCAGGGTGACCAGAATGACCAGTGCGGTTTTCCAGGGAGCAAAATACAACATCGCAATACCCTTCGGGCCTCGTCCGCATCAACCCGTTGCTGCCGGAGGACCCCGGCCGCGAAGGTGACCCGCGATATACTATCTCAGCCAGCCTTGGCTTCGGCCTTGTCTTCGTCGATGTCTCCGCCCTTGGAGCGAACCTCGGTTATCGTCGCCTTGACGATCTTGATCTTCACGCCGTCGGCAATTTCAAGCTGCACGGTGCCGTCTTCATGCACCTTGGTGATCTTGCCG
>NZ_DATGQG010000056.1:0-2938 GCF_035304305.1 Ferrovibrio sp. | reverse complement strand
GCGGCCAATGTGCCATTTCCGCCGCGCCTGGGTCGGCCCGATGAGTACGCCGCGCTGGTACGTCACATCGTCGAGAACCCGATGCTCAACGGCGAGGTGATCCGCCTCGACGGCGCGCTGCGCATGGCAGCGAAATAACGGACTGGCAGCCCGGATGCAATCCGGGAGGACTTACAGCGATTTCCCGGATTGCATCCGGCTACGCGATTTGCAGGTGACATTCATGAAACAACAACTCGACCCCGTGGTTATCGTCAGTGCGGTGCGCACGCCCATGGGCGGCTTTCTCGGCGATCTGGCCGGCCTTTCGGCCGCCGAACTGGGCGCTGCCGCCATTCGTTCGACTCTGGAGCGCGCGGGTCTGGCGCCCGAGGCGGTGGACACGGTGCTGATGGGCTGCGTGCTGCAGGCCGGCCAGGGCCAGGCGCCGGCACGCCAGGCGGCGCTGGGCGCCGGGCTGAGCCAGGCGGTGCAGTGCACCACGCTGAACAAGATGTGTGGCTCGGGCATGCAGGCGCTGATGCTCGGCCATGACCAACTGCTGGCCGGCAGCAGCGACGTGCTGGTGGCCGGCGGCATGGAGAGCATGTCCAATGCACCGTACCTGCTGCCGCGCGCCCGTGGCGGCTATCGCATGGGCCATGGTCAGGTGCTCGATCACATGTTCCTCGACGGCCTGGAGGATGCCTACGAGCGCGGCCGGTTGATGGGCACCTTCGCTGAGGACTGCGCGCAGAGCTACGGCTTCAGTCGCGAGGAACAGGACGCCTACGCCCTGGAGTCGCTGCGCCGCGCCCAGCAGGCGATGGCCGAGGGGCGTTTTGCCGGCGAGATCGTCGCGGTCGAGGCACCGCACGGCCGTGACCGTCACCTGGTCGAGGCCGACGAGCAGCCGCCGAAGGCCCGTCCGGACAAGATCCCGACGCTCAAGCCGGCTTTCCGCGAAGGCGGCACGGTGACCGCGGCCAATGCCAGCTCCATTTCCGACGGCGCCGCCGCGCTGCTGCTGATGCGTCTGTCCGAAGCCCAGGAGCGCGGCCTGACGCCGCTGGCGCGGATCGTCGGGCACGCCGGCCACGCACAGGCGCCGAACCTGTTCACCACTGCGCCGGTGGCGGCTATCCAGCGTCTGCTGACGCGCATCGACTGGTCGCTGGACGAGGTCGACCTGTTCGAGATCAACGAAGCCTTCGCCGTGGTGCCGATGGTGGCCATGCGCGAACTGACCATCACTCACGACAAGCTCAACGTGCACGGCGGCGCCTGCGCGCTGGGCCATCCAATCGGCGCCTCCGGCGCGCGCATCCTGGTCACGCTGCTCTCGGCGCTGCAGCAGCATGGCGGCAAGCGCGGCGTGGCCTCGGTCTGCATCGGCGGCGGGGAAGCCACCGCCGTCGCCATCGAACTGTATTGAGGAGCCTTGTGATGCTGCCATCGGAACAGGATCTGCAGATTCAGGACGCGGCCCGTCAGTTCGCCCAGGAACGCCTGAAACCCTTTGCCGCCGACTGGGATCGCGAACACCGCTTTCCCGCCGAGGCCATTGCCGAAATGGGCCAGCTGGGCTTCATGGGCATGCTGGTGCCGGAGCAGTGGGGAGGTGCCGAGACTGGCCATCTGGCCTATGCCATGGCGCTGGAGGAAGTGGCTGCCGGCGACGGCGCCTGCTCGACGATCATGAGCGTGCACAACTCGGTCGGCTGCATGCCGATCCTCAAGTACGGCAGCGAGGAACAGAAGGAGCGCTTCCTCCGCCCGCTGGCCGAGGGCCGCATGCTCGGTGCCTTCGCCCTCACCGAGCCACAGGCCGGCTCGGATGCCAGCGACCTGCGCACCCGCGCGCGCCGTGATGGCGACCACTATGTGCTTAACGGAGCCAAGCAATTCATCACCTCCGGCAGCCATGCTGGCATGGTGATCGTCTTCGCCGTGACCGATCCGCAGGCGGGCAAGAAGGGCATCAGCGCCTTTATCGTGCCCACCGACACGCCGGGATTCTCGGTGGTGCGGGTGGAGGACAAGCTCGGCCAGCACGCCTCGGACACCTGCCAGATCCAGCTCGACGAGGTGCGCATCCCGGCCCAGCTGCGCCTGGGCGAGGAGGGAGAGGGCTATCGCATCGCCCTGGCCAATCTGGAAGGCGGGCGCATCGGCATCGCCGCCCAGTCGGTGGGCATGGCCCGCGCCGCGTTCGAGGCCGCGCGCGACTATGCCCGCGAGCGGGTGACCTTCGGCAAGCCGATCATCGAGCACCAGGCGGTGTCCTTCCGCCTGGCCGATATGGCTACGCAGATCGCCGTGGCGCGGCAGATGGTGCATCACGCCGCCAGCCTGCGCGAAGCCGGCCGGCCCTGCCTGAACGAAGCTTCGATGGCCAAGCTGTTCGCCTCGGAAATGGCCGAGAAGGTCTGCTCGGCGGCCATCCAGACCCTCGGCGGCTACGGCTATCTCAAGGACTTCCCGGTCGAGCGCATCTACCGGGACGTGCGCGTGTGCCAGATCTACGAGGGCACCAGCGACGTGCAGCGGATGGTAATTGCGCGCAGTCTGTAGGCGGCTTCGGCGCGAATTAAAGGGTGTTTCCCGTTGCGCCGGCGCGTTGGTGGATTGGTGGATGTAGAAGGCGACATCCCCCCTACGTAGGGTGGATCGCGCTTCACCGATCCACCGTTGCGGTGGCCTGGCCGGATCAATCGAAGCGGTACTGCACTCCGGCGCCAACATACCAGGCACGCTCTGGGCCGGGTTCGTAGAAGCGGCCGTTGCCGTCGCCGACGATCACCGAGCCGATGTATTCGCGATCCAGCAGGTTGTCGATGCGCAGCACCTGATTGAACGTCAGGGCGCCGAGACTCTGCTCGAAACGCGCCTGCCAGTTGAACAGCGCGTAGCTCGGAGCCGCCTTGGCCGTATTGCTGTCTTCGACGTAGAGCTTGCT
>NZ_DATGQG010000055.1:0-20280 GCF_035304305.1 Ferrovibrio sp. | reverse complement strand
GCCGCCGCCGCCGCCGCCCAGGCGCCGGACTGGAGCCAGGACTGGTGGGAAGCGGAAGAACAGATGCGCCGCGCGCTGCTGGACGAGGCCCTGCAGCGCAGCGACGAGCATGACCTGATGGTGGCGCTCACCCATGTCTCGACCAGGGCCGGCGAAGTGGCGCATGGACTGGCGGCCGTCTCGGCGGCGCGCGGCGGCGTCGCCGACCAGGCATTGATCAAGGTGGCGGCGGGCGCCGCGGCCCAGGCGGCCTACCAGGCGGCGCTCGTGCTGGCGGCGGGCGAGGACCAGGACCACGCGTTTGCGATCAAGTTCCGCCTCTTCGAAGCCGGCCGCCTGCCGCTCGGCATCGTCGGCAACACGTTCAATCTGTTCTGAGAACCGGCAGCGCCCGTCACGCGGATGGCGGGAATGGACCCTCGGGCTTCGCCCAAGGGTGACGTGCTGCATGCGTGGTGTTGCTTGGTGACAGGCCCTACGTCGTCATGCCCGGCCATGACGAAGAGCCGGAAACGCTACCCCTGCAGGTCGCGTTCGATTTCCTTGCGGCGGCCGTAAAGGAAAATGCCGACGACGATGCCGCCGACGACCAGGCTGATCATCACGCCGAGGATCAGCGGCACGACGGCGTTGGGATTGAGCCCGTGGCTCATGTCGCCCCAGAAGCGGATCGCCATCACGATGGCGCCGATCAGCGCGCCGACGAGCGCCAGGGTGAGGGCGGTGGCGAAGATCTTGTCGGCCAGCGTATGCGACTGGGCGGCAGGTGGCGGTTCGGTGTGGTTCTGTACGGTGGGTATCTGTGTCTGCATGGCTTTGCCTCGCTGACGGTATAATTGGTGCGATCCCGATCTATAATCACGCCTTATTCATCGTCTGAGCGGCGTCAAAGTGCCGCAGGAGGCGAAAAAGTGCCGTCGCCGCACCAGAGGGAGGTTTTTTCATGCCGCGCCGCGAAACGCTGGAAGCCTTCATCGCCATGGTGGAAGCCGGCGATCACGCCGATGCCATCGCGCAGTTCTACACCGAAGATGCCAGCATGCAGGAGAACCTGAAGCCGCCGCGCGAGGGCCGCGACGCATTGATCGCCCGTGAGCAGAAAGTGCTGGAACGCGCGAAAACCGTGCGTTCCACCTGCATCCGGCCGGTGCTGGTGGAGGGCGATACCGTGGTGATCCACTGGATTTTCGAGTTCGAGTTCAGGGATGGCAGCACGAGCCGGCTCGAGGAACTGGCGCATCAGACCTGGCGCGGCGAGAAGATCTGGCGCGAACGCTTCTATTACGATCCGGCGCAGCTGACATCGGCATGACCGATATCACGCATCGACTCTGCTGATACTTCGGCCGGCACCGAAGCATCGCGGCGCGGCCGCGCGCTAGAGTCCGGGCATGACCGAGAGGCCCGATCCCCCGCGCGATGCTCCGCACGACGCCATCGCCGCCGTCACCCATCCCGATCCCTATCCCTGGTATGCCGCGCTGGTGGCCGAGAGGCCGTTCCATTACGACGCGCGGCTGAAGCTCTGGATCGCCGCATCCGCCGAAGCCGTGACGGCGGTGCTGCAGAGCGATCTCTGCCATGTGCGGCCCGCGGCCGAACCGGTGCCGCGGCATCTCGGCAGCGGCGCCGCGGCGCAGGTGTTCCGCCGGCTGGTGCGCATGCGGGACGATCCGCAGCGCGAGGCGGTGAAGCAGGCGCTGCTCGCCGCGCTGGCGGCGCTGTCGCCAGAGCGCATTGCCGCCTGCGCCGGAGAGGTGCTGGCGGCCCTGCATGACGAACGGCTGCCGCCGGATGCCTGGCTGTTCGAGCTGCCGGTGCGCAGCATGGCGGCGCTGCTCGGCCTGCCGCCGCAGCATCGGGCGGAAGCGGCGCGCTGCACGGGCGATTTCGTGCGCGGGCTGCTGCCGCAGGCGACGCCGGAACAGGTGTCGAGAGGCGATGCGGCGGCGGAACGGCTGCGCGATCTGCTGCGAAGCCATAGCGGCCTGCTGCCGGCGGAAGACGAGACGATGCTGTGCAACGCGCTCGGCCTGATGGTGCAGGCCCATGACGCCACCGCCGGCCTGCTTGGCAATGCGCTGGTGCTGCTGCAGCGGCAGCCGGAGCTGCAGGCCCGGCTGCGCGAGGAGCCCTCGCTGATGCCGGATTTCGTCCGCGAGCTGCTGCGCTTCGATGCGCCGGTGCAGAATACGCGGCGCTTCATGGCAACCGATGGCGAAATCGCCGGGCAGTCCCTGCAGCGCGGCGACGCGATCCTGGTGCTGCTGGCGGCCGCCAACCGCGATCCCGCCGCCAATGCCCGGCCGCAGCGTTTCATCATCGACCGCCCGCAGCGGCGCCTGTTCGGTTTCGGCCTGCGCCGCCATGAATGCGCCGGGCCCGAGATCGCCGCGCTCATCGCCGGCGCAGGGATACAATACTGGGTCAATCATGATCTCGCGATCCCGCCGCTGCTGGGCTACCGTGACTCCGCCAATGCCCGCATCCCCCGCTTTGCCTGAGAGACTGCCATGACGATTCCGACACAGGCCGAGAAGGCCGCGCGTTTCGCGAAACTCCATGAGAGCGGCTGCTTCATCCTGCCCAATGCCTGGGACGTGCCGAGCGCCGCGCTGATCGCCGAGGCCGGCTTCCCGGCGCTGGCCACCACATCGTCGGGCATCGCCATGGCCGGCGGCATTCTCGACGGCGAGAAGATCGGCGCCGAGCGCATGTTCGCCGTGGTCAGCGAGATCGCGCGCCGCGTGCCGCTGCCGGTGACCGGCGATCTCGAGGCCGGCTACGGCCCGGGACCGGAGCATGTCGCCGCCAGCGTGACGCGCGCGATCCGGTGCGGCATGGTCGGCGCCAATATCGAGGACAAGGACCCCGTCACCAACCGGCTCTTCCCGCTGGAGGTCGCGGCCGAACGCATCCGCGCCGGCGTCGCAGCCGCAAAGGCGGCCGGCCTGCCGGATTTCGTGCTGAACGCCCGCACCGATCCCTTCCTGATCGGCTGGAGCAAAAATCCCGAGGAGAATTTCGCCGAGGCCGTGCGGCGCGCCAGGGCCTACTGGGAGGCCGGGGCGAAATCGATCTTCGTGCCGGCGCTGTTCGACGCGGCGAGCATCGCCAGGGTCGCCGAGGCGATCCGGCCGGCGCCGCTCAACGTGATGGTCTCGACCGGCCGGCCGATGCCGCCGCTGGACGAGCTGCGCCGCGCCGGCCTGCGCCGGCTGACGCTGGGCGGCAGCCTGATGCTGGCGAGCTACGGCTTCACGAAACGCACGCTGGCGGCGCTGGCCAGACCCGACGCCGCCTTCGACTACGCCGCCGACGGCATCACCCATGCCGAGATGAGCGCGCTGCTGGTGAAGTACGCGTGAGAAAGGGGATCCCGGCTGTCGTCGAAAAGGCTCGGCCGGGGCCCCGTTCATTCACACCACCCAGACCCCGTGCTTCCTGTGCCAGTCGGCGATGGAAAGTTTGGGATAATCCTCGTAGCGCTCGTCGTCGGGGCCGAAATCCGGCTGCACCCAGGACGCCTTGTAGCGCAGCATGAGATGCACCTTCGCCGGCGGCACCGGCAGTTCGGTGTCGATGGCCGAGGCGAAGGGATGCACCAGATCCGGCCAGGTCGGGTCATAGAGCCACAGCGCCGTGCCGCATTTTTTGCAGAAATTCCGCTCGCCCGTGCTGGTCTCGCAGTTGCGGCCGTCCTCGTCGCAGATCTCGGCGCGGTAGACGCCGATGGCGCGCCGGCCCTTCACCTTCAGGCTGCCTGACAGCGCGCCGAGATTGATGGCATAGCCGCCGCCGCCCGCCGTCTTGCGGCAGATGCTGCAGTAGCAGAGCTGGTAGGGAACGGGCGTGTGGCTGTCGACGGAGAATGTGACCGCTCCGCAGCGGCAGGATCCTTCCAGACGCATCGGCATGCATGACCTCCCGGGCTCTGTCTCTGCATGTATCGCGATTTCCCGCGCCGCCAAGCCGCCCTATATGCGCCGCAGGGGATTGCGCTAGCATCGCGGAATGGAAAAGGAGACGGGGATATGCGGATTGCGGTGATCGGGGTGGGCGGCGTCGGCGGCTATTTCGGCGGCCATCTCGCCGCGGCGGGCGAGGATGTGCTGTTCGTGGCGCGCGGCGCGCATCTCGCCGCCCTGCAGCGGGACGGCCTGACCGTCGAGAGCCAGCGCGGCCCGCTGCAGGGACTGAAGGTGCAGGCCATCGACGATCCCGCCGGTCATGGCCCGGTCGATCTGGTGATCCTCGGGGTCAAGCTCTGGGATACCGAAGCGGCGCTGGCGCTGGCGAAGCCGCTGGTCGGCCCGCAGACGGCCGTCGTGTCGTTCCAGAACGGCGTCGAGAGCATCGCGAAGATCAGCCAGGCCTTCGGCGAGACGGCGGCGCTGGGCGGCACCTGCCATATCGCGGCGGCGATCGCGCGGCCCGGCGTGATCGCCCATACCGGCAGCATGGCGCGGCTGACCTTCGGCGAGCCCGGCGGCGGCCTCTCGCCGCGGGTGGAAGCCTTCGCCGCCGCCTGCGAGAAAGCCGGAACCTTCGACGTGGTGGCTTCGCCCGATATCCGCCGCGCCATCTGGGAGAAATTCGTCTTCCTCTCCAGCTTTTCCGGCATGACCGCGCTGACGCGCAGGCCGATCGGACCGATCCGCGCCACCGAAGAGGGCCGCGCGGTGTTCCGCGCCGCGCTGGAAGAGGCGAGCGCCGTGGCGCGCCGGAGCGGCATCGACCTGCCGGAGGATCATGCGGCCAGAGCGCTCGCCTTCGCCGACAGCCTGCCGGCCGAGATGCAGTCCTCCATGCTGGGCGACCTCACGCGCGGCGCACGGCTGGAACTGCCCTGGCTGTCCGGCGCCGTGGTGAAGCTCGGCGCCGAACTCGGCGTGCCCACGCCGGTGCATGCGACGATCAACGCCGCCCTGCTGCCCCATGCCGAGCCGGCGGCCTAGCCGTCCCGTTCCTCATCCGGTAAAATCGCGTCATGTCCAAGAAGACCAAGATCTCCGGCCCGGTCACGCTGGCCACCTGGAACATCAATTCCATCCGCGCCCGTCTCGACCTGATGCGGGATTTTCTCGAGCAGTACAGCCCCGACATTCTCTGCCTGCAGGAAACCAAGGTGCGCGACGACCAGTTTCCCCACGAGCTGTTCGAGGTGATGGGCTACACGACGCGGCTGATCAAGGGCCAGCCGGGCTATAACGGCGTCGCCATCTTCGCCCGCCACGAGATCGAGCTGTCGGAAAAACGCAATCTCTGCGGCCGCGACGACTGCCGCCATATCGCGGCGAAGCTGCCCGACGGCACCGTGCTGCATAACTTCTACGTTCCCGCCGGCGGCGACGTGCCCGATCCGAAGAAGAACGACAAGTTCGCCCACAAGCTCGACGTGCTGGCCGAGCTGACCGCCTGGTCGAAGGAGCTGAAGAAGAAGGGCAGCAAGGAAATCCTCGTCGGCGACCTCAACATCGCGCCGCTGGAGACCGATGTCTGGTCGCACAGGCAGCTGCTCGACGTGGTCAGCCACACGCCGGTCGAGACCGAGGGCCTGATCGCCATGCAGCAGGCGCGCGGCTGGGTCGATGCCGTGCGCCATTTCGTGCCGCCGGAGCAGAAGCTGTATTCCTGGTGGAGCTACCGCTCGCCGAACTGGGAACTGGCCGACAAGGGCCGCCGGCTCGACCATGTCTGGGTCAGCCCGATGCTGCAGCCGCGGCTGAAGGGCGCCCAGGTGGCGAAGGCCATGCGCGGCAAGGAAAAGGCCTCCGACCACGCGCCGGTGCTGGTCACCATCGATCTGGCCTGAGCGGAATGGGCGTGTAACCGCGCGGATCTTCGGCTAGGCTGACCGCAGCCATCCGGGGGAATTCGCCATGCGCGTCCTGCACTCACTTGCCGCCATCGCTCTCGCCGCGGCGCTCGCCGCCTGCGCCTTGCAGTACAGGCTGCCGGCGGAACCGCCGCGCCCGGTGGCGCCGCAGCCGGCCACCGGCGATCTGCGCCCCGGCCTGGTGCCGCTCTATTTCCGCGGCATGATCGAGCATATCGACAACATGCCGCGCGGCGAGGATCTGACGAAAGGCCGGCGCGGCGCGGCGATCCCGGTGCTGGATGCGGACTCCAGTTCGGGCGTGATGTGGGAGTCGCAGGACCGGCGCAACTACTCGGTGCTGATGGAGGGACTGATCCGCCTCGACCGGCCCGGCCGCTGGGGCTTCGCGGCCAGCTCGAATGACGGCATCCGCATCACCATCGACCGCCATCGCGTGGTCGACGATCCCAACGTGCATGCCACCCAGACCTCGCCGGTGACCTTCATCGAGGTGGCGCAGGCCGGCTGGTATCCGCTGCAGGTGCAGTATTTCCAGAAGGGCGGCTCGGCGGCGCTGAAATTCCTCTGGCAGCCGCCGGGCGCCGGAACTCTGGCGCCGGTGCCCGCCGAGGCGCTGGCGCACAAACCCTGAGTCAGGCGCCCTTCACAGGCCCCAGTCGGGATCGGGGATGGTCTGGAAGACCTTGCGCAGGCCCTCGCTCCAGCGCCCGCGGATGTCGTTGAAATAGGCGTTGTCGTCGTGGATGCGCTCGCGCACCGCGAAACGCAGCTCGTCGCGCTTCAGCACCACGAGATCGAGCGGCAGGCCGACCGAGACGTTGGAGCGGAGCGTGGAGTCCATCGAGACCAGCGCGCATTTCGCCGCCTCGATCAGGTTCGTCTCGGGCCGGATCACGCGATCCAGGATCGGCTTGCCGTATTTGGTCTCGCCGAGCTGCAGGAAGGGCGTGTCGGACGTCGCCTCGATGAAGTTGCCCGCGTAATAGAGCATGTAGAGATTGTGCGGCTCGCCCCTGATCTGCCCGCCGAGCAGCAGCGAGATGGAGGGATCGGCGCCCTGGCCGCGGATCGCCGCGCCGTCGCGGTAGTCGATGAAGCGGATCGCCGCGCCGACCACGCTGGCGACGTCGAACATCGAGGGCGCCGTCGTCAGGCTGTAGCCGCTGACCGCGTCGGTGAAATTGTTGCGCAGCAGGCTCATCACCTCCTGGCTGACCGAGAGATTGCCCGCGGTCATGATCGCCAGCGCGCGCTCGCCCGGCTGCTCCCAGGCATAGAGCTTGGCGAAGGTGCCGATGGAATCGACGCCGGCATTGGTGCGCGAATCCGACAGCATCACCAGGCCGTCGTTCAGCTTGAGACCGACACAATAGGTCATGGCACCGCGCTCATGGCGTCATCAATCGTAGCGAGAAAAGATACCGACCGGTGCTTCAGGCCGGCTGCATGAAATCGCGGGCAATGGCGGCACCGAGTTCAATATTGCCGTCGATGGCCGCGGTGAGGAATTCATGCAGGCCGACGTCGAAGATCGCCTCGATATCGCCATAGCGCAGCTTCATCAGCATGCCCTCGGCGAGACGGACGGAAGGATAATCGCGCCGGTAATGCCCGCGCAAGCGCTGCAGGATGGAGAAAATCCCCTCGAAGCAGGCATGCAGCGAACGCGGAAAATCGGCGCGCAGCACCAGCAGCTCGGCGACGCGGCGCGGCAGGATCGCATCGCGGTAGATCTGGCGGTAGATGCGCAGCGCCGAAACCGAGCGCAGCAGGGCGCCCCACTGGTAATAGTCGATGGCGCCGCCGACCTCGCCGAGCGACGGCAGCAGGATGTGGTATTTGACGTCGAGGATGCGGGCGGTGGAATCGGCGCGCTCGAGCAGGGTGCCGAGCCGCATGAAGTTGTAGGCATCGCCGCGCGGCATGGTGCCCTCGGCCACGCCGCGGAAGAGATGGCTGCGCTCGCAGACCCAGTCGAAGAAGGCCTGCGGCCCGTCGGCATCGACCTTGGCCAGCGTCAGGCCCTGCAGCTCCAGCCAGGCGGCGTTGATGCTTTCCCAGGTCTCGGTGGTGATCTGCGCCCGCATGGCGCGGGCATTCTCGCGCGCCGCCCGCAGGCAGGCATTGATCGAGGACGGATTGTCGGGCGCGAAGGCGAGGAAGTCGATCACCGCGCGCCGCGTGACCCTGCCGCGGCGGATCGCAAAGGCCTTGTCGCAGCCGGCGATGATCAGCGCCGCTTCCCATTCGTCGCTCTTGCCGGCGAGGCCGGCATTCCTCTGCAGGCTCATGCGCTGCGCCACGTCGAGAATGCGCGCCATCGCCTCGGCGCGCTCCACATAGCGCGTCATCCAGTACAGGTTGTCGGCCGCACGGCTCAGCATCAGTCGTCCTCGCCGGCGGCGATGTCCTGCGCGGCATCGTCTTCCAGCACCCAGGTATCCTTGGTGCCGCCGCCCTGGCTGGAATTCACCACCAGCGAGCCCTCGCGCAGGGCCACGCGGGTGAGGCCGCCGGGCACCACGCGCATGGCGCGGCCGCAGAGCACGAAGGGCCGCAGGTCGACATGGCGCGGCGCGATGCCCTCGCCGACGAAGGTGGGACAGGTGGAGAGCGCCAGCGTCGGCTGCGCGATATAGGCCGCGGGATCGGCCATGATCCGCCCGCGGAAGGCGGCGATCTCCTCCTTCGTCGCCTTCGGGCCGACCAGCATCCCGTAGCCGCCGGATCCGTGCACCTCCTTCACCACCAGCTCGTCGAGATGGTCGAGGGTGTATTCCAGATCCTCCTGCCGGCGCAGCACATAGGTCGGCACATTCGCCAGCAGCGGTTCCTCGCCCAGGTAAAAGCGGATCATGTCCGGCACGTAGGGATAGATCGACTTGTCGTCGGCGACGCCCGTGCCGACCGCGTTGGCGAGCGTCACGTTTCCCGCCTTGTAGGCGCCGAACAGGCCCGGCACGCCGATCATCGAATCCTTGCGGAAGGCGTAGGGGTCGAGGAAGGCATCGTCGAGGCGGCGGTAGATCACGTCGACGCGCTTCAGCCCGCCGACCATGCGCATGTAGACGACGTCGTCCTTCACCACGAGGTCGCTGCCCTCGACCAGCTCGATGCCCATCTGCTCGGCGAGGAAGACATGCTCGAAATAGGCCGAGTTGTAGACGCCCGGCGTCAGCAGCGCGACCGTGGGCTCGCCCGGGCAGCCGGCCGGCGCGTTCTCGCGCAGGGTCTGCAGCAGGGCGTCGGGATAATGGCCGACCGGCGCGACGCGCACCGCGGCGAAGAGATCGGGAAACAGCCGCATCATCGCCTCGCGGTTCTCCAGCATGTAGGAGACGCCCGACGGCGTGCGGCAATTGTCTTCCAGCACGTAGAACTGGTCTTCCGCCGTGCGCACCACGTCGATGCCGGCGATATGCGTGTAGATGTCGCCCGCCACCGCGATGCCGCGCATGGCGGCGGTATACTGCGTGTTGCGCAGGATCAGGTCGGCCGGAATGGTGCCGGACTTCAGGATCGCCTGCTCGTGATAGACGTCGTGCAGGAAGGCGTTCAGCGCGCGCACCCGCTGCTTCAGCCCGCGGCGCAGGCGGCGCCATTCCTTCGCCGCGAGGATGCGCGGCACCATGTCGAAGGGGATCAGCCGCTCGGTATCGCCGCCCTCGCCGTAGACCGCGAAGGTGATGCCCAGCCGGCGGAAGAGGAGATCGGCTTCGAGCCGGCGGCGGGCGAGCAGATCGGCCGGTACGGCGTCGAGCCAGCGTTTGTAGGCCTGGTAGGGCGGGCGGACCCCGTTGCCAGCCGGGGCGGCGGACATCTCGTCGAAGGCCGTCATGCTGTCAGTCCCGGAACCCGCGATGGCAGACAGTGAGGTCTGCCGGAAGAAGCAACCCGGGCCGGCGGGTGGGTCGAGCCGGCCCGGGCTGTGTTTGCGCGAACCCTTACTGCACCGTCTCGCCGTGCAGGTTCAGGTCGAGACCATCGCGCTCGGTGGCCTCGTCAACGCGCAGACCGATCGTCCAGTCGATGATCTTCAGCAGGATCAGCGAGGCGATGGCGGTGAACACGATGGTGATCGCGACACCGTAGATCTGCGTCAGCACCTGGCCGGCATTGCCGTCCAGCAGGCCGACCGGCTCCTCGGCGCCGGTGATCGCCGCACGGGCGAACACGCCGGTGAGGACCGCGCCGACGATGCCGCCGACGCCATGCACGCCCCAGACATCGAGGCTGTCGTCATAGCCCAGCGCGTTCTTCACGGTGGTCGAGGCGACGAAGCAGACGATGCCGGCGATGATGCCGATGATCAGCGCGCCCATCGGATCGACGAAGCCGGCAGCCGGGGTGATCGCCACCAGGCCGGCCACGGCGCCCGACACGATGCCCAGCACGCTCGGCTTGCCGCGCGACAGCCACTCGGAGAACATCCAGGCCAGCGCGGCAGCAGCCGTGGCGACCTGGGTGACCAGCATGGCCATGCCCGCGCCGCCGCCGGCGGTGAGCGCCGAACCGGCGTTGAAGCCGAACCAGCCCACCCACAGCAGCGCGGCGCCGATGATGCTGAGCGTCAGGTTATGCGGCGCATGGCTGATCTTGCCGTAGCCCTGGCGCTTGCCGAGCACGATGCAGGCGACCAGGCCCGCCACGCCGGCATTGATGTGCACCACGGTGCCGCCGGCGAAGTCGAGCACGCCCATGTCGCCCATCAGCGTGCCCTCGCCGCCCCAGACCATGTGGGCCACCGGGGCATAGACGAAGATCGACCACAGGCCCATGAACCACAGCATGGCCGAGAACTTCATGCGATCGGCGAAGGCGCCGGTGATCAGCGCCGGGGTGATGATCGCGAAGGTCATCTGGAAGGTGATGAACACTGTCTCGGGGATCGTGCCGCTCAGCGAGTCGACGGTGACGCCCGAAAGGAACAGCTTGTCGAAGCCGCCGATGAAGGCATTGCCCGGCGCGAAGGCGAGGCTGTAGCCGACCACCATCCAGATGATGCTCATCATGCAGCAGATGGCGAAGCTCTGCATCATGATGGCGAGCACGTTCTGCTTGCGCACCATGCCGCCGTAGAACAGCGCCAGGCCGGGAATGGTCATCAGCAGCACCAGCGCGGTGGCGGTGAGCATCCAGGCGGTGTCGCCGGCATTGAGCGCGGGTTCGGCATCCTGGGCGAAGCCGGTACCCGGCAGCAGGGCGATAAGTGCGGCCAGCACGAGGCCGGTAACGGCATAGCCGAGCCAGCCGAGCGGCCGGTCGGCGGCCCTGGCCGCGGAAGATGTCATCGAGACGGTGGGAGAAAGCATCGGTTGAGAACCTCCTGATCATGGCAGGCGCGCCATTCGCCGGAAGCCCACCCATTCCCCCCAGGAGAATGCGCAAACCCCACCCCGGGCGCCGCCCTGACCGGAGAGTTACAAGAAGCATGCCAGCCATTTTGCGCTGCGACAGAGGCCGTGAGTCCGGCCGAATCCGCGGCTTTGCCGCCTGCTGCCGCGATTCCGGACCGGGCGGCTGATTAAAAAAACAGCAGCGGCCGGGCATCTGGCGGTTTTTTAATCCGCCTGCTTTTCCAGCCGTCCCCAAGCGGCAGGCCAGCGTCCTTCCGCACCGGCGGACGGGCTGCACGGGAAATGGCGGTCTGGCTATACGACGGGCGGTCGGCGCCATGTCCCGGGAATGTGATGTTCGCCACAAAGATGCAGGGGTTACCCTTGCCGTGCTCCGTCGCCGGACTTGTTGCCTTTGCAAGCGCGCCCCAGTGGCGCATCAGGGAGAAGACCAGCCATGCCCAAACTCAATGTGAACGGCACCATCCGGGAATTCGAAGCCGAAGAAGACACCCCCTTGCTCTGGGTGCTGCGCGAGCAGCTGCAGCTGACCGGCACCAAATACGGCTGCGGCATCGCCGTCTGCGGCGCCTGCACCGTGCATGTCGACGGCGAGGCGGTGCGCGCCTGCGCCATGCCGGTCTCGGCTTTCACCGAGGCGCAGAAGATCGTCACCATCGAAGGCCTGTCGCCGGACGGCTCGCATCCGGTGCAGCAGGCCTGGCTCGCCCATGACGTGCCGCAATGCGGCTATTGCCAGGCCGGCATGATCATGGCCACCGCCGCCCTGCTGCAGAAGAACCCGAATCCCAGCGACGACGACATCGACGCCGAGCTGACCAATATCTGCCGCTGCGGCACCTACAACCGCATCCGCACCGCGATCCACGACGCCGCGGGCAACGCGGCCGGCGGCAGCAGCGGCCGGCGCACGTAAGGGGAGGGCGAGCCATGACCGCACTGAACATCGCATCCGCCGCCGTTTCCCGCCGCGGCTTCATCGTCGGCTCCGCCGCCGCGCTCGGCGGCTTCAGCCTCGGCTTCCACATTCCCTTCGGCGAAGCCCTGGCGCAGGGCGCCGCGCCGGAGATCAATGCCTGGGTCGTCGTCAGGCCCGACGACACCGTGGTCATCCGCATCGCGCGCTCCGAAATGGGCCAGGGCACGCTGACCGGCCTGGCGCAGCTCGTCGCCGAGGAACTGCAATGCGACTGGTCGAAGGTGACCACCGAATATCCGACGCCGGGCCAGAACCTCGCGCGCAACCGCGCCTGGGGCAATTTCTCCACCGGCGGCAGCCGGGGGATTCGCGAATCCCATGACTATGTGCGCCGGGGCGGCGCCGCCGCGCGCATGATGCTGGTGCAGGCCGCGGCCGGGCAATGGGGCGTGCCGGCCGGCGAATGCACGGCGGCCAACAGCGTGATCACGCATACGCCGTCGGGCCGCAGCGTCACCTATGGCCAGGTCGCCGATGCGGCGGCGAAAGTCGCGCCGCCGACGGATGTGCCGCTGAAGGATCCGAAGGACTGGACCATCGCCGGCAAGCCGCTGAAGCGGCTCGACACGGCCGACAAGCTGACCGGCAAGCAGGTCTATGGCATCGACCTGCAGCTGCCGGGCATGCTGAATGCGGCAATCAGGGACTGCCCGGTCTTCGGCGGCAGGGTGAAAAGCTTCGATGCCGCGAGCGTCAGCGCGATGCCCGGCATGAAGAAGGTGGTGCAGGTCGGCGACAGCGCGGTGGCGGTCGTCGCCGATACCTGGTGGCGGGCGAAGACCGCGCTGGATGCGCTGGAAATCGAATGGGACGAAGGCCCGCATGCCAGTGTCTCCAGCGCCGATATCGCGGCGATGCTGAAAGAAGGCCTGGAGGCGAAGGAGGCCGCCGTCGGCAACCGGCAGGGCGATGTCGAGGCGGCGCTGAAGGCTGCGGCGAAGACCGTCACCGCGACCTATTCCTATCCGTTCCAGAACCACGCGACCATGGAGCCGATGAACGCCACGGCGCGATGGACGCCGGAGCGCTGCGAGGTCTGGACGCCGACCCAGAACGGCGAGGCGGCGCTGGCGGCCACGGCCGAGGCATCGGGCCTGCCGGCATCGCAGTGCGAGGTCTACAAGGTGCATCTCGGCGGCGGTTTCGGCCGGCGCGGCGCGGTGCATGACTGGGTGCGGCAGGCAGTCGCCATCGCGAAGGAGATGCCCGGCACGCCGGTGAAGCTGATCTGGTCGCGCGAGGAGGACATGCTGCATGGCCGCTACCATCCGGTGACGCAGTGCAGGCTGACCGCGGCGCTGGACGACAAGGGCGAGCTGACCGGGCTGCATATGCGCATCTCCGGCCAGTCGATCCTCGCCGGCATTTTCCCGCAGAACATCCGCAACGGACTCGATCCCGTCGTTTTCCAGGGCCTCAATCCGGGCGGCGCGGAAGCAGCGATCGGCTACACGATCCCGAACCTGCTGATCGACCATGCCATGCGCAATCCGCATGTGCCGCCGGGCTTCTGGCGCGGCGTCAATCTCAACCACAACACCATCTACCTCGAATGCTTCATGGATGAGCTGGCCCATGCGACCGGGAAAGATCCGCTGGAATTCCGCCGCCGGCTGATGGCCAACCATCCGAAGCATCTCGCCGTGCTGAACGCGGTGGCCGAGCGGGTCGGCTGGGACCGGCCGGCGCCGCAGGGCGTGTATCGCGGCCTCGCGCATACCATGGGCTTCGGCTCGTATGTCGCGGCCTGCGCCGAAGTGTCGGTCACCGACGGCAGGCTGAAGATCCACCGCATCGTCGCCGCCACCGATCCGGGCCATGCGGTGAACCCGCAGCAGATCGAGGCGCAGGTCGAAGGCTCCTTCGTCTACGGCCTGACCGCGGCCCTGCATGGCGAATGCACGGTGGCGAACGGGCGCATCGAGCAGGAAAATTTCGATACCTACCCGATGATGACGATCAGCGAGATGCCGAAGGTGGAAACGATCATCGTGCCGTCCGGCGGCTTCTGGGGCGGCGTCGGCGAGCCCACCATCGCGGTGGCCGCGCCGGCGGTGCTCAACGCGATCTTCGCCGCCACCGGCAAGCGCATCCGCGATCTGCCGCTGAAGAACCAGGACCTGCGGCAGGCGTGAGGCGTTGCGGCGGTAACAGCGGAAGCCCCTCACCCCAACCCTCTCCCGCAGGCGGGAGAGGGAGGGACCCGCGCAGCGGGAGGGTGAGGGTGCTTGCAGCCTCGCTGACGGCAGGACTGTTCTGTTGTCCCGCCGTCGCGCAGCCGCTGGTGCCGTATGAGGTGGCCGGCGATGCGATCCCGCAATCGCTGACCGGCCGGCCGGGCGACGCGGCGCGCGGCCGGGCCATCGTGGCGAGCCGGCAGAAGGGCCTCTGCCTGCTCTGCCATACCGGCCCGATCCCGGAGGAGCGCTTCCAGGGCGATCTCGCGCCGCCGCTGGACGGCGCGGGGGCGCGCTGGAGCGAAGGACAGCTGCGCCTGCGGCTGGTGGATTCGAAACGCCTCAATCCCGCCAGCATCATGCCGGCTTACTATAAGACCGACGGCCTCACCCGCGTCGCCCGCGCCTTCGAGGGCAGGCCGGTGCTGAGCGCCGACGAGATCGAGGATGTGATCGCCTATCTGATGACGCTGCGATGAGGACACCGTGCAGACCAGCAGCAGACTTCTGATCACCCGCCGCGCGGCGCTCGCCGGCGCCGCCGCGCTCCTGACCGTGCGGCCGGCCTTCGGCACGCCGGAAAGCCTGGCCGCCGCGATCCGCGACTTCACCGGCGGCGTCGAGCCGCAGAGCGGCGGCGTGATCCTCGACCTGCCGCCGCTGGTGGAGAACGGCAATTCGGTGTCGGTGACGGTCCGCATGGACAGCCCGATGACGCCGGAGGATCACGTGCAGGCGCTGGCGCTGTTCACCGAGCGGAACCCGCAGCCCAACGTGGCGATCTTCCATCTGGGTCCGCGCTCGGGCCGCGCCATCGCGACGACGCGCATGCGGCTCGCCACCTCGCAGACGGTGATCGCCCTGGCGAAGACCAGCGACGGCCGCATCTGGCGCGACCAGGTGGAGGTGATCGTGACGCTCGCCGCCTGCGTGGAGGGCTGAGATCATGAACATGGCGCGCATCTCCTTTCCGAAGACGGCGAAGAAGGGCGAGGTGATCGAGATCCGCACCCTGATCTCCCATGTGATGGAAACCGGCTACCGGCCGGACGCCACGGGCAGGGTCGTGCCGCGCGACATCATCCGCCGCTTCACCTGCCGCTACAACGACACGGAGGTGTTCCGCGCCGATCTCTGGCAGGCCGTCGCCGCCAATCCCTTCATCTCGTTCACGACGGTGGCGACCGAAAGCGGCCGGCTCACCTTCACCTGGGACGGCGATAACGGCTTCAGCCATACCGAGACGGGCGATATCACGGTGACATGACCCGCCTGCTGCCGCTGCTCGGCATTCTCCTCGCGCTGCCCGCACCGGCGGCCGACATTCCCCGCGCCGAACGGCGCTCGGGCTTCGACTTCATGAGCGCGCCGAACCGGGAGATGCAGCGCGACGACATGCTCAATCCGGGCATGCTGTGGGTCGGCGAGGGCGAGGCGCTGTGGAACCGGGCCCCGGACAGCGGCGCGACGGCCTGCAGCGGCTGCCACGGCGATGCGAAAGAGAGCATGAAGGGCGTGGCCGCGCGCTATCCCGCCTTCAGCGGAAAACTGGACCGCCCCGTCAGCCTGCAGCAGCGCATCAATCTCTGCCGCACGGAAAAGCAGAGGCGGGAGGCCTTCGCGCCCGAGTCACGCCCGCTGCTCGCGCTCACGGCTTATGTCGCACACCAGTCGCGCGGCCTGCCCGTCGCGCCGCCGCAGGATGCGCGGCTGGATGAGCATCGCGCGCGCGGCAAAGCGCTCTTCACCACGCCGCTGGGCCAGCTCGGCTTTTCCTGCGCGCAGTGCCATGACGACAACTGGGGCCGGCATCTCGCCGGCAGCCCGATCCCGCAGGCGCATCCCACCGGCTATCCGATCTACCGCCTGGAATGGCAGACGCTCGGCTCGCTGCAGCGCCGCCTGCGCAACTGCCTGACCGGCGTGCGCGCCGAGCCCTTCGACTGGGACGCGGAAGAGATGGTGCAGCTCGAGCTGTACCTGATGCAGCGCGCCGAAGGCATGAAGCTGGAAACGCCCGGCGTGCGGCCGTGAGCGATCACAGATAAAGGGACAGGATCGTCACGCCTCTGGATAATGCGCGAATACATCCGCGCGGCCATCGCGGCGGATCAGCAGCACGTCATAGGCATCGCGGTCGTCGCCCGCTTCCATGCCGGGCGAGCCGAGCGGCATGTCGGGCACGGCGAGGCCGATGGCGTCAGGGCGTTCGCTCAAGAGTCGCTTCAGCTCGCGGGCCGGCACATGGCCCTCCACGACATAGCCGGCGATCTCCGCCGTGTGGCAGGAGCTCTGCTCGGGGTTCAGCCCGGACTTCAGCTTCTTCTGCATCAGCGCGGCCTGCGGCAGGTCCTGCGCCGAGACGCGGAAGCCGTGCCGCTCGAGATGACGGATCCAGCCGGTGCAGCAGCCGCAGCTGGCGGTCTTGTAGACCCGGACATGCTCCGCCGCAGCCTGCGCGGCGGGAATGCGCAGCGCGGCCAGCGCGGCGGCGGCGGCGGTGAGGCAGAGAAACGTGCGGCGGGTCATGGCGGCCTCCCGGTCAGGCGGCCGGCCGGGCTTCGAAGCCGGCCTGCGCGATGGCGCGGAGCACCGCCTCGGGCTCGGCCGTGCCGGTGACCTCGACGCGCTTTTCCGGCCGGCGGATCGCAACGGACGCCACGCCCGGGACAGCGCCGAGCGCCCGGCCGAGGCTGGCCTCGCAGCCGCCGCAGGTCATGCCCTCGACATGAAAGATCCGTGTCTGCTGGGTCATCGCATCATGCTCCCGTGAACGAACGATGCGACCCTACAGCCTTCCAACATGGGAAACGCAAGCCCCTGCCGCGAGGCGCGACGGCGTGCCGCAGACCTAGCGGCTCAGCTTCTTCGCCAGCAGGTCGAGCTGTTCCAGGCTCTGGAAATGCAGCACGAGGCGGCCGGATTCCGGCTTGCCCGGCTCCTGCTCGACTTCCGCCCTGAGGCCCAGCGCGTTGGTCAGGCTGCGCTCGAAGGCCAGCGTGTCGGCATCCTTGCGCGCCGGCGTGGCGGACGACGAGCCGCCGGATGATGGCGCGCGTGTGCCGCCGCCGCTGCCGCCGCCTTTCGCGGGCCCGCGGCCGGCCACCAGGCGCTCGACGTCGCGGGCGCTCAGGTTGCCCTCGACGATACGCTGCGCGATGGTCTCGGCCAGAGGGTGACCGATCAGCGGGCGCGCCTGGCCCGCCGCCAGCCTGCCTTCGATGATCAGCTTGATCACCGGCGGCGGCAGCTGCAGCAGGCGCATGACATTGGCGACATGGCTGCGGCTCTTGCCGATGACCTGCGCGATCTGGTCCTGGCTGTAGCCGAACTGGTTGGCGAGCTGGCGGAAGGCAGCCGCCTCTTCCATCGGATTGAGGTCTTCGCGCTGGACGTTTTCGATCAGGCCGATCTCGACGGCGTCGCGGTCGGTGATCTCCTTGATGACGGCCGGCACCGCATGCAGCCTGGCGATCTGGGCCGCGCGCCAGCGCCGCTCGCCGGCGATGATCTCGAAGCCCTGCCCGTCGCCGGCCCTGCGCAGCAGCAGCGGCTGCAGGATGCCCTTCTCCCTGATCGACTGCGCGAGCTCTTCCAGCGCTTCCTTGCGGAACAGCTTGCGCGGCTGGTGCGGGTTGGGCCTGAGCTGCTCGATGGGAATCTCGCGCACGCCGCGCGGTTCGGCATCGGCGGCCGCCTTTGCCGGCGCGCTGTCGCCCATCAGCGCGGCGAGCCCCCGGCCCAGCCCCTTGGCCGGCATGGCGCGGCGTTTCGGATCGTCGGTCATGACTTCAGTCGTCCCTTATTCACCTGTCACCCCGGCCTTAAGCCGGGATCCCGTTTCCGCGCCGCGGCGGCCGGACAACGGGATTCCCGCCTGCGCGGGAATGACGACAAAACAAAGCTACGCCGCGCTCTTCAGCGCCTGTTCGCGCCGGATCACTTCGCGGGCGAGTTTCATGTAGGCCGTGCTGCCGGGGCAGCGGTGGTCGTAGATCAGCGCCGGCACGCCGTGGCTCGGCGCTTCCGAAATGCGCACGTTGCGCGGAATGACCGTGTCGTAGACCTTCTCGCCGAGGAAGCCGCGCACGTCGGCGGCGACCTGCTCCGAGAGATTGTTGCGCTTGTCGAACATGGTCAGCACCACGCCCTGCACGTCGAGCGTCGGATTGAGCGAGCCGCGGATGCGCTCCACCGTGCGCAGAAGCTGGCCCAGACCTTCCAGCGCGAAGAACTCGCATTGCAGCGGCACCAGTACCGCATCGGCCGCGACCATGGCGTTCACCGTCAGCAGCGTCAGCGATGGCGGGCAGTCGATCAGCACGTGATCGAAATCGCCCAGGCGGTTCTCCAGCGCGTCCTTCAGGCGATGCTGGCGGCGGTCGAGATCCATCAGCTCCAGCTCGGCGCCGGCAAGCTCGACGCTGGCCGGCACGATGGAGAGATTGGGCACCCGGGTCGGGCGGATCGTGTCGGGCAGTTCGGCGACGCCGGTCAGCAATTCATAGGTGCCGGTCTCGCGCTCCTCATGGGTGAGGCCGAGCCCCGTCGAGGCGTTGCCCTGCGGATCGGAATCGATCAGCAGCACGCGTTCGCCCACGGCGGCCAGCGCCGTGGCGAGATTGATCGCCGTCGTGGTCTTGCCCACGCCGCCCTTCTGGTTGGCAAGCGCCAGGACGCGGGCGCGACGGGCGGGCGCCGGGGCTGCCGCCGGCTGGCTCTCCGCCGGGGTCTCGGGCAGCCCGGGATCGTGTTCCTGTTCTGTACTGGTCACGCGGGCTGTAACCCCTTGATCCGCAAGATGCTGGCTGCCGGATCGGTCTGACTCGGCAGCGCCTCCACATTTTCAATTGTCCAATATCGCCGGGCCTCGGTCAATTCATCCCGCGCCTGCCGGCCCTTGGGAAAGAGATAGACCGTCTCCGGCCCGGCCAGCGGATGCGCCAGCGCCAGCAGCTCGGCCAGCGGCGCCAGCGCCCGGGCCGAGATCACCTGCGGCAGGCCGCCCATGGCCGCATGCAGGGCGACGGGATCGAGCGCCTCGATGCGTTTCACGTGAAACACCGGGCTGATGCCCATGGCGCGGGCCGCCTCGCGCATGAAGGCGGTCTTGCGCTGGTCGCTCTCGACCAGATGGACGGCGGGCACGCCCATGGCGGCGATCACCAGGCCGGGAAAGCCGCCGCCGGAGCCCAGATCCAGCCAGCGCGCGGTATCCGGCGGCGCCAGGGCCAGAAGCTGGGCGGAATCGAGGAAATGCCGCGACCAGAGCTCCGGGACGGTGTTCGGGGCGACCAGATTGATCGCCTTCTGCCATTTCTCCAGCAGCGCCGCATAGATGCGCAGCCGCTCGAGTGTTTCACGTGAAACACCGGTCCGGGCCTGGAAGTCGTCGGGGGTCATGGGCCGTCCTTATGGCCCAGAACGTCTAGTCTTGTCACTCCCGCCGTGTCACCGGCGGCTATCGGGTCCCGAAATGGGATCCCGGGAGTGTTTCACGTGAAACATCCGGTGGCATCCCCAAAGATCGTCACCCTCGGTAAGCCGAGGGTCCATGAGGCGGTTCGGGTGGGTGGATGGGGTCAGGTGGATGCCCGGCGGTGCCTGTCCTCGGGCTGCGCCAAGCGCAGACCCGGGGGCCGAGCATGACGATTCAAGGGAATGGCGGCCGTGTTTCACGTGAAACACTGCTGCCGTCGTCATCCCGGGAAAGCGGGGACCAGTCAGACGGTGAAGCCGGCTCCCGCTTTCGCGGGAGCGATGAAAAGCACCTACTCCGCCGCTTCGATCCCCTGCCGGCGGGCTTTCTTCACATAGCCCAGCAGGGCCGACAGCGCGGCCGGGGTGACGCCGGAAATGCGGGCGGCCTGGCCCAGCGTGCCCGGCCGGGCAGCCTTCAGCTTGGCGCGGACCTCGTTGGAGAGG
>NZ_DATGQG010000054.1:0-201739 GCF_035304305.1 Ferrovibrio sp. | reverse complement strand
TGCCCGCCGGTCGTCACCTCGGAGCGGAAATCGAAGCGCCGGTCGGCCATGGTGTCGCCGCAGGGCGTATTGAAGATCACCAGCTCCAGCGCGTTCCGCGCGTCGCCGTCCGGCGAGTCCAGCATCCAGGTCCAGCGGTCGTTGCCTTCGGTCGGCGGCTTCGAGGGATAGTGGCGCGGCGGCTGGCCGAGACGGTCGAGCGTGATCGAATCGCCGGTCACGCGCAGGTTCCAGTAGGGCTCGTTGCCGAAGGCACGCCAGTTCTGCTGCGCCGCGGGACCGCTCTCGTGGCAATCGGTGCGGAAATGCGTCACCCAGCCAAGCAGCCGGCCGTCGCGATGGAAGACCGGGTCGTTGCTGCCGCAGCGCTGGAAGGGTTCGGGCATGGTCGCAGGGGTGAAGATCGGGCCCTGCGCGGTTGTTTCGCCTGCTTCGGTCTGCACGGGTGTCCTGGTGGCGCCGGTGTCGATGCTGCATTCCCGGCGGCTGCCATCGGCCCCAACCGTCTCGACAAGCATCATTCCGCGGTTCTGTGGCACCGCATGGGCGACGTAGGCCGGCTGCGACGGGTGGGCAGCCAGGCAGGCATTCAGGCCGTTGTAGAGATCGGGCAGATAGCGGCTCCAGTTATCCGCCTCGGCCGTGCGGCGCGTGATCTGGATGTCATCGGCGGCGAAGCGATCGCCGCTGCAGGCGGCCAGCGCGACAGCGGCGCCCAGCGCCGCCATCCGGATGGCCGGCCGGATAGGATATGTCCGTTCCGCTCCCATGCCGGCTATTCCGCCAGAACAATGCGGCAGGATCGCGGCAAACCGCATTGCCTTCCGGCTGGGCATTTGCCCGGCGGCCAGCCCGCTTCATGGGCAGCCCCTGGTTCCGGACGGCCCTGGCGGCGGCAAAATCGCTGGCACGGAACCTGCTTCATGACAGCTGCATCCGGTGTGGAGTCGCATCGGGCTGCGATACCCCGGCCCCGGTTGTCTCTTCTGGGCCGGGTGGCGAGACGGACACCTTGCGCCGGCCATGAGGACTCTGTCGTCATTGCCGGCGCCTTTTTTTGTTCCGCGTTTCCTCCTAGGGTTCTCGCCGAATAAGAACCGAGGAAACCCCGATGAAACTCTTCTACTCGCCGACCTCGCCCTATGTGCGCAAGGTCATCGTCCTGGCCATGGAGACCGGGCTGGACGCGAAGATCGAGCGCATCCCCGCCGTGACGTCGCCGGTCGAGCAGCATCCTGATCTTGCCAGGGCCAACCCGCTGGCCAAGGTGCCGGCGCTGGTCATCGACAGCGGCGAGGTCCTGTTCGACAGCCGGGTGATCTGCGAATACCTCGACAGCCAGCACCAGGGGCCGAAATTCTTTCCTGCCGCCGGTCCGGCGCGCTGGACCGCGCTGCGGCAGCAGGCGCTGGGCGACGGGCTGCTCGATGCCGCTCTGCTGGTCCGTTACGAGGGCTTCCTGCGGCCGGAGGACAAACGCTGGCCGGCCTGGTCGGAGGGCCAGATGAAGAAGATCACGGGCGCGCTGGCCGAAATCGAGAGGCTCGCGCCGTCCTTCGGCGACCGGGTCGATATCGGCACGGTCGGCATCGCCTGCGCCCTGGGCTATCTCGATTTCCGCTTCGCCGACATGAACTGGCGGCAACAGCATCCGCAGGCCGCCGCCTGGGCCGCGCGCGTCTTCGAGCGGCCTTCGCTGAAGGCGACGGTGCCGGCGGCCTAGGCAGAGGTGGAAGGATCATGATGAGTGCGGTGGGAGAGCCCTGGCAGACCGACCACCGCATCACCCGGTTGCTGGACTACTGGCGGGCGAAACGTCCGGCCGGCGGTCTTCTGCCGGGGCGGGCGGCGATCAGCCCGGTCGAGCTTGGCCCCGGCATGCTGCCGCATGTGGCACTGATCGATGTCATCAATGGCGGCGAGCGGTTCCGCTTCCGGCTGGTGGGGACAAAACTGAATGCCGATGCGGGACTCGACCTGACCGGCCGGTTTGTCGACGAACTGAGGCCCGATCCGGATTATGCCAAATACATCACCGGCCTTTACCGGATGACCATACAGCACCGGCTGCCGGTCTACTCCGAAACCCGCTATCGCGCAGCCAGCGGCCGCATCGGACAGACGCACCGGCTGCTCTGTCCTCTCGCCACGGACGGCATCAGCATCGACATGTTCGCCTGCGCCCAGGTGACGGAAGCCGACGATCAGCGTTTCGCGGAAGCACCGACGCTGACCTTTGCCGCCAGCTTCGAGCCGCTTTGCGCGCTGGTGATCCCGGGCTAGGCCGGGTCAGGCCGCCATTGCCCGCCGCCTGTCTTCCACCACGCGGTCGGCCAGCTTGCCGGAGAGTTCCTGCAGATGATCGAAGCGCGCGGTGAAACTGCCCACGCCCAGAGTGGCCGAGCGCAGCTCCACCGCGAGGTCCTGCATTTCCGCTTCCGGCAGATAGCAGTCGATCTGGTCCCAGCCGGGCCATTCCTCGCGCGCCGCGATGCCGAGGATCTGGCCGCGTCGCGAGGACACGATGGCATGCACCTTCGCGGTGTATTCGTTCGGCACCGTGAAGGTGACGGCCTGGATCGGCTCCAGCAGCACCGGTCCGCATTTCGGCAGGCCTTCGCTCATCGCCAGGCCGCCTGCGGTGCGGAAGGCCTGGTCGGAGGAATCCACCGAATGGAACTGGCCGTCCGTCAGCGTTACGGCAATGTCGACGACGGGAAAACCCAGCGGCCCGCGCTGCAGCGCTTCCCGGATGCCTTCGTCGACGGCGGGGATGAAGTTTTTCGGGATGGCGCCGCCGACGATGCGGTTGACGAACAGATAGCCCTGGCCGCGCGGCTGCGGCGCGATATCGACCTTGATGTCGGCAAACTGTCCGTGGCCGCCAGATTGCCGTTTGAAGCGGGCATGCTGGTGCGTGCCGTGTCGGATCGTCTCCTTGTAGGCGGGCGCCGGCACCGATGTCCGTACGGCGGCGTTGAAGCGCTGCTGCAGCTTGTCGATCGCAAGCTTGAGATGGATCTCGCCCTGGCCGCGCAGCAGAAGCTGACCGCTGCTCTGGTCGACCACCAGACTCGGATCCTCCTCGCACAGCTTGGCCAGCGCCGCGGTCAGCTTGACCTCGTCCTTGCGGTCGGCGGGCAGCAATGCCAGGGCATGCACCGGCGGCGGCAGGTCCGGCCAGTCCGCAACCGGATCGCCATGGCCGTCAGCGGTGAGGAACTGGCCGGTTGCCAGCTCGTCCAGCCGGCCAAGAGCGGCGAGATCGCCGGGGACGGCCCGCTGCATCTTGTCGACATGCCCGCCCATCAGGCGGTAGAGCCCGCCCAGCCGCCTGCTGCCCAGCATGCCGTTTTCAGCCAGCTCGCCCTGCCACAGCCGTGTCAGGCTCAGTTTGCCGGTATGGCCCTGGTGCAGCGTCTTGAACACGGTGCCGCAGAGACCACCCTCCGCCGACGGAATGCCCAGCCGCTTCGCCGTCTCGGCATGATGCGGCGCGTCGTGGCGCAGCGCCTTCCACAGCCGCATGACGCCATTGCCGCGTTCGGCAGAACCGAAGAAGACGGGAACGATCAGATCTTCGTGCAGCTCCTTCCGGAGCTGCGCATAGATTTCCGTCGGCGCGGGCACGCGGTCTTCCAGCAGCTGCTCCAGCAATGCGTCATCGAAATCCGCGATGGCTTCCAGCATCTGCTGCCGGGCTTCCGTTTCCCGCGGCCGGACGCTGTCGGGCATTTCGACCAGATCGGATGGCTTGTTGTCGCCGTAGCGGTAGGCGCGTTCGGAGACCAGGTCGACATAGCCGGTGATCGTCTCGCCATCGCGGATCGGCACCTCGCGCAGCACAAGGGGACGGGCGGAGACATGCTGCAGGGCCGCCAGCAGGTCGCGCATGCGGATGCTGGTCTTGTCCAGTTTGTTGATGAAGAGGACATGGGGGATGCGCTTTGCATCGAGAAACCGCAGCAGCGGCGCCAGCGTCACGGCGCGGGAAGGATCAGGCTCGGCCACCACGATGGCGATGTCGGCCACCATGAGGGCCGCGAGCGCGTCCTGCGCCAGTTCCACCGAACCGGGGCAGTCGACGAACACCCAGGGATCGCCCAGAAAGCTGCAATGCGCGATATTCGGCTCGATGGTCATCTGCCGGGCGCGCGCCTCGGGCGCGGCATCGCCGACAGTGTTGCCCGCCGCCACCGACCCTTTGCGCGGGATGGCGCCGGCGATGAAAAGCAGGGTTTCCAGCAGGCTTGTCTTGCCGGCCGTATAGGGGCCGACGATGGCGGCCACCCTGGGGGCGGCAGTTCCGGCACTGGATTGGGTCACGGCGGGTCCTCCCTGAGCCACTGGGGTCAAAGGCACGACAGGCGGCCGGATGGCCGGTCTCTGCCGGCCTTCAGGAGCGGGGAAGCGCTACATGGCCACAGGATTCCACAGAGCGCGGCAAGTCCCTAGCGGAGATTTGCCCTGCTGCGAAGATTCTACAGCGGCCAGAGCATCGGCAGCACAACCATGGCGGTGATGAAGACGACGATCTGCAAAGGCAGGCCGAGACGCCAGTAGTCGGTGAAGCGGTAACCGCCCGGTCCCATCACCAGCAGGTTGTTCTGGTGTCCGATTGGCGACAGAAAGGCGCAGGACGCGCCGACCACGACCGCCATGAGGAAGGCGTCGGGATTGGCCTCGATCTGTTTCGCCAGATCTATGGCCAGCGGTGCCATCAGCAGCGCCGTTGCCGAATTGTTGACCATGTCGGAAATCCACATGGTCAGCAGCAGGATGGCGGCGAGCAGCCAGATCGCGGAAAGATCGCCCGAGAGATCCGCGAGAAACTTCGCCAGCAGTCCCGTCGTGCCGGTGCTGTCGAAGGCATCACCGACCGGCATGAGGGCGGCCAGCATGACCAGCACCGAGGCGTCGATGGACTGATAGGCCTCACGCAAACTCAGGCGCCGCGTCACGAGCAGGAGCGTCGCTGCCGCGCCGAGGCAGACGGCGGCCGGCGCGAGTTCGAGGATGAGCGCCCCCAGTCCCGCGAGAGCGATGGCGAGGGTCGGCAGGGCCGTGCTCGGCCGCTGCAGGGTCAGGTCGCGTTGCTCCAGCGGCAGCAGGCCGAGTTCGGAAATGGCATCCTCGACGCAGTCTTCCTCGCCCTGCAGCAGCATCACGTCGCCGGCATTGAAGCGCCAGTCCTTCAGGCCGCTGAAGGTGTTGGTGCCCTCGCGGGCGACGCCGAGCAGATTGACGGTGAAACGCTGCCGCAATCGCAGTTCGGCCGGCGTGAGGCCGATGATGGCGCCGTAGGGTCGCACCACGGCTTCGGCGATATGCAGGTCGTTGGCCTTGTTCTCCACCGGCACGTCGCGGCCCGGCTTGACCAGCGACAGGCTGAGCGGCCCGAGCAGCGGGCCGACGGTGTCCGGCGCTGCCTCGATCAGCAGGACATCGCCCGCCCGCACCTGCGTCCATTGCGCGGCACCCGGCACGGTGACGCTGCCGCGCTTGAGGCCGAGCAGCCCGGCATCGCTGTCCTCGAGGATCACCGAAACGTCGCCGAGCAGCTTGCCGATCAGCGGGGATTCCTCATCGACCGTGGCCTCCAGCAGATATTCCTGCACGCGGCCGGAGCCGGTGCGGCCGGCGGAAATGCGTTGCGGGATAAAGCGCCAGCCGATGAAGGCGACAAACAGCGTTCCGGTGATCAGGATGGCAAGACCAAGCGGCGCGAAGTCGAACAGTTTGAAGCCTTCGCCCAGGCGGTCGGCACGGATTCCGGAGATGATGATGTTGGGCGGTGTGCCGATCAGGGTCAGGACCCCGCCCAGCACAGTGATGTAGGACAGCGGCATGAGCACCATGCTGGGCGAGTGCCCGGCATTCTGGCAGACCGCGATGGCGACCGGCATGACCAGCGCCAGGGCGGCGATGTTGTTCATGAAACCCGAGGCGATGCCGGCCGGCAGGCAGAGCAGGATCAGGATCAGCACCGGGTTGGTCGTCCGCGCGGTGAGCCGGGTGGCGACCCGGTCGAGAATACCGGTCATGGATATCGCGCGGCTGATGACCACCGCCGCTGCTACCGTGATGACGGCGGGATGTCCAAAGCCGGCGAAGGCCTCTTCGGCCTTCACCAGCCCGAGCCCGACGGCGACGAACAGAACGGCCAGGGCCACCACGTCATGGCGCCAGCGGCCCCAGCCGAACAGCACGAGGGCGACGGCCAGCAGAGAGAGGATCTCGATCTGGGGAAGGGTCATGGGAGTGGTTAGGTTATTGAAAAGGCGTGCAAGTCGGTGATCCGTCCGTCATACTTAAGTCGAAGTCCAGCCGGCGAATCGTGACCGTTCGGGGGCCTGCCGGCGGCTTCGACCGATTAACACCTGGGGGACCAATTATGCTCGACCGTTACTTTAAGCTCTCGGAGAACGGTACCACCGTTCGGACCGAGGTGCTGGCCGGGATCACGACTTTTTTGACCATGGCCTACATCGTCTTCGTCAATCCGGCCATCCTGGCGGATGCGGGCATCGACCGTGGCGCCGCCTTCGTCGCCACCTGTCTGGCGGCGGCCATCGGCACCGCGATCATGGGGCTGTATGCGAATTATCCGGTCGCGCTGGCGCCCGGCATGGGGCTGAACGCCTACTTCACCTATGGTGTCGTTCTCGGCATGGGGCATAGCTGGCAGGTGGCCCTGGGCGCGGTCTTCGTCTCCGGTGTGCTGTTCCTCATCCTCTCGCTGCTGCCGATTCGCGAGAAGATCATCAATGCCATTCCGCTGTCGCAGAAGTTCGCCATCGGCGCCGGCATCGGCCTCTTCCTCGGTCTGATCGGCCTGAAGAATGCCGGCATCGTGGTCGACAATCCCGCGACCCTGGTCGGCCTCGGCAAGCTGATGACGCCGGTGGTCGGCATGGCGATTCTCGGCTTCTTTCTGATCGCCATCCTCGACAACCGCAAGGTGCCGGGGGCGATCATGATTTCCATCCTCGCCGTTACAATCCTCGGCATCGTGCTGGGGCTCTCGCCGTTCGGCGGCATCGCCTCGGCCCCGCCCAGCCTGGCGCCCACCCTCCTTGCCATGGATATCAGTGGCGCGCTCTCGCTCGGCCTGATCACCATCGTATTCGCCTTCCTGATGGTCGACCTGTTCGATACGGCGGGCACGCTGGTGGCGGTAGCGCCGCGGGCCGGTCTGCTCAATCCCGATGGCAGCCTCAAGCGTCTCAGCCGCGCCCTGATCGCCGATTCCACCGCCACCATCGCGGGCGCGGCGCTGGGTACCTCGACGACCACCAGCTACATCGAGTCCGCGGCCGGCATCCGCGTCGGCGGCAGGACCGGCCTGACCGCGGTCATCGTCGCGATCCTCTTCATCCTGGCGATCTTCTTCGCCCCGCTGGCGGGATCGATCCCCAGCTATGCCACGGCGCCGGCGCTGATTTTCGTCGCCTGCGTCATGGCCAGCAGCCTGGCGCGCATCGACTGGGAGGATCTCACCGAGTATCTGCCGGCAGTGGTCACGGCGATCATGATGCCATTCACCTTCTCGATCGCCACCGGCATCGGCCTCGGCTTCATCACCTATGTGGTGCTGAAGGCGACCACCGGCCGTTTCCGGGACATTCATCCGGTTATGGCGGCGGTGGCCTTCGTCTTCCTGCTGAAGTTCATTTTCACGTAATCCGGCGATCGCAACTGAATAATCGCGGAACGAAGCGGGCGGCTCTGCCGCCCGCTTTTTTTATTTCCGCGCGGCCAGCGCAAGCAGAATCCCGGCCAGCAGGATGACCACGCCGACGATCTCCGTTCGCGCCGGCCGTTCGCGGAAGACCAGATACGACATCAGGAAGGTGAAGATCATCTCCGTCATGCCCAGCATGCGGACATAGGCCGCCACCTGCAGCGCCATGGCGGTGAACCAGCCGGCCGAGCCGGCGGCAGAGGCCATTCCGACGATCAGGCCGGGTTTCCAGGCCGCCGCCACCCGGCGCAGCTCGCCCGGCTCCCGCCAGGCCAGATAGGCCATCATCAGCACGATCTGCAGCAGGATCGCATGCACCAGCGTCGTAGCCGCCGCCAGCGGCAGGAAATCCTCGCCGAGCGACAGGGAAGCGGCGCGGAAACCGATGGCCGAGACGGCGAACAGCGCGCCCGAGCCGATGCCGATCAGCGCCGATTTCTCCATCCAGCCGAACAGGAAGGCATGCAGGGCATTGTCGCTGCCCTTCAGCGAGATCAGCAGCACGCCCACGGTGCCGATCATGATGGCGGCGATGCCGCCCAGGCTGACCGGCTCGGCGAGGATCAGCATGCCGAAGGCGGCGGCCTGCAGCGCCTCGGTCTTGGAATAGGCGGTCGCCACCACGAAATTGCGCATCGTCAGCGCCAGGATCAGCAGGTTGGTGGCGAGGATCTGCGCCACGGCGCCGAGCGCCGTCCAGGCATAGAATTCCGCATGACCTTCCGGCAGCGCCCGGCCGGTCGCCCAGAGCGTCGCCAGCAGATAGGCCACCGCAAGCGGCAGGCCGTAGACGAAGCGGGTAAAGCTGGCGCCGTTGGTGCTCAGCCGCCCTTTAAGCTGCTTCTGCAGGCCGGTGCGGATGGTCTGGCAGAAGGCGGCCCAGATGGTGATCGGAATCCATGCCCATTCCATGGCCCAGAGGGGTAACCTGCCGGAGCGGGCGGAGCAAATGAGAAGCCTTGGCAGCCCCCTTGAGGGGAATTTGCCTAAATCCGGCCAGTCGGCTAAACCGCCCGCATGACAGCATCCCCTATCGTGATCGCCATCGATGGCCCGGTGGCCGCCGGCAAGGGCACCCTGGCGCGGCAGCTCGCCGCCCGGTACGACTATGCCTATCTCGATACCGGCTCGCTCTACCGCGCGGTCGGCAGCAAGGTGCTGCGCGAGGGCGGCGACCCGGCTGCGGCCGCCGCCGGCCTGACCGAAAGCGACCTTGCCGCCGGCGACCTGCGCTCGGAGGCCGTGGGCCTTGCCGCCTCGAAGGTGGCTGCCCTGCCCGAAGTGCGGGCCGCCCTGCTGGACTACCAGCGCCGGTTCGCCGCCCATCCCCCGGGGGGCAAACGGGGCGCCGTGCTGGACGGCCGCGACATCGGGACGGTGGTCTGTCCCGACGCGGCGGTGAAGCTGTTCGTCACCGCCAGTGACGAGGTCCGCGCCCGCCGCCGGCACAAGGAGCTGATGGAAAAGGGCGATACCGCCAGCTTCGAGCAGGTCCTGGCCGATCTGCGCCGCCGCGACGAGCAGGACCGGGCCCGGGCCACCGCGCCGCTGAAGCCGGCCGAGGATGCGCACTTGCTGGATACCTCGGATTTGGCTATAGAAGCCGCCGTTGCCGCGGCCGCAGAGATCGTCGCGGCAGCCCTGAAGCGCTGACGCTCGCTTCGGGCGGAGCAACCAACCCCGGGTCGCCGCGTCAGCGCCCTGCCTGCCCGCCCCGCGGATCGCCTCTGGCATCCGGCAGGCCCAACCACTAGGGGCTCCTAGGAGACATAATGGCTAAACGTAGTACTGCGGCGAAGGCTGCGGAAACCTATTCGGCTGACGAAAATTTCGCCGCCCTGCTGGAAGAGTCCTTCACCACCGCGAATGCGATGGAAGGCACTGTCGTCAAGGGTGTGGTCGTCAGCATCGAGAATGATTTTGCCCTGATCGATGTCGGCCTGAAATGCGAAGGTCGGGTTGCGCTCAAGGAATTCGCCGCCCCGGGCCGCGCGCCGGAAGTGAAGGTCGGCGACGTCGTCGAGGTCTTCCTCGACCGTATCGAGAATGCCCAGGGCGAGGCGGTGATCAGCCGCGACAAGGCCCGCCGCGAGGAAGCCTGGGAGAAGCTGGAGCAGAGCTTCAACGCCAACCAGCGCGTCGAAGGCGTCATCTTCGGCAAGGTCAAGGGTGGTTTCACCGTCGACCTGTCGGGCGCCGTGGCCTTCCTGCCCGGCAGCCAGGTCGACGTCCGTCCGGTGCGCGATATCGGTCCGCTCATGGGCCAGCCGACCCCGTTCCAGATCCTCAAGATGGACCGTCGCCGCGGCAACATCGTCGTGTCGCGCCGCGCCGTGCTGGAAGAGAGCCGCGCCGAAGCCCGTTCGGAACTGGTGTCCAACCTCAAGGAAGGCCAGATCCTCGATGGCGTGGTCAAGAACATCACCGATTACGGTGCGTTCGTTGACCTCGGCGGCGTCGACGGCCTGCTGCACGTCACCGACATCGCCTGGCGCCGCGTGAACCATCCCTCCGAGGTTCTGTCGATCGGCCAGACCGTGAAGGTGCAGGTCATCCGCGTGAACCCGGAAACCCAGCGCATCAGCCTCGGCATGAAGCAGCTGGAGGCCGATCCGTGGGAGGGCGTGAAGTCCAAGTACCCGGTGACCGCGCGCTTCATGGGCCGCGTGACCAACATCACCGACTACGGCGCCTTCGTGGAGCTGGAGCCGGGTGTGGAAGGCCTCGTGCACGTGTCCGAGATGAGCTGGACCAAGAAAAACGTCCATCCGGGCAAGATCGTTTCGACCTCGCAGGAAGTCGAAGTGATGGTGCTGGAAGTCGATCCGGCCAAGCGCCGCATCAGCCTCGGCCTCAAGCAGTGCATGGCCAATCCGTGGGATGCCTTTGCTGACAAGCATCCGGTCGGCTCGGTCATCGAGGGTGAGATCAAGAACATCACCGAGTTCGGCCTCTTCATCGGCTTGGACGGTGGCGTCGATGGCATGGTCCATCTGTCCGATCTGGACTGGAACAAGCCCGGCGAACAGGCGATCCAGGACTACCAGAAGGGCCAGGTGGTCAAGGCGCAGGTGCTCGACATCGATGTCGAGAAGGAGCGCATCAGCCTCGGCATCAAGCAGCTGGGCAACGATCCCTTCCAGTCGCTCGGCGAACTGAAGAAGGGCGCGGTGGTCACCTGCACCGTGGCGGCGGTCGATCCGCGCGGCATCACGGTCACCGTCGGCGACGGCGTGCAGGGCTATATCCGCAAGTCGGAACTGTCCCGCGACCGCGACGAGCAGCGTCCGGACCGCTTCTCGGTCGGCGACAAGCTGGACGCCAAGATCGTCACCATCGACGGCAAGGCGCGCAAGCTGACGCTGTCGGTCAAGGCGCTGGAAATGGAAGAGGACCGCAAGGCGATGGAGCAGTACGGCTCCACCGACTCGGGCGCCTCGCTGGGCGACATCCTGGGTGCCGCCATGCGCAAGAAGAAGGACGAGGACGCCGGCCAGTAAGCCGGTCCATCCCGGACATGCAGAGCCCCGGCGGAGCGATCCGCCGGGGCTTTTCTTTTCGCCCGGAACCTAGCGTTTTGCGGACGACATCTTCTCCAGCAGCTCCGCCTTCCGCATCATCAGCTGCTCGCCCAGTTCCTCGAGGTCGATGTCGCTGTCGCGCAGCTGCGGAAACATCTCGTTTTCCTCTTCCTTCACATGGTGCTGCACATACTCGCCCAGCACCTTGACCTTGGCGTCGAACAGATGATCGCGCGGGCTCATCGCCTCGATCTCGGCGATCAGCTGCTTGGCGCTGGCATGCTCGACGATGGCCTCGTCGACCAGATCTTCCTCGATCTCCTCATGGGCCTGCGGATAGAGCAGTTCCTCCTCGATCGTCGCATGCACCGTCAGCATGAGGCAGATCTTTGCGGCCAGCTTGCCTTTCTCGGCCTTGGACTCGAGCTGCTCGAATTCCTTGAACATGGTCTCCACTTCGCGGTGATCCCGCTTCAGCAGGGTGATGGCATCGGTGGGAGAGGCCATCATCTCGCTCATCGCCGTGCTCATCTGGCGGGCGAGTTTCGCCAGCGCCGGCGTAATCGTCATGCCGAACCGGGCGGAACGGCGGCGGGCTGTCGGGCGGCCGGCGCTGCGGCGGGATGCCGTCTTGCGTGCGGTGGATTTACGCGACGCCGCCGAGCGGCTGGCCGTCTTCCGGCGGGTGGTGCTGGACTTCGTCGTCCTGCGCGACTTGCTGGCGGTACGGGGCTTCGATTTCGTGGCGGCACGTCGGGCCATGGGGCGATCTCCTTGGGGAATGAAAGGGACACGGGGAGTTTTTCACTTTGCGCCCGTAACCCGACGGGCGCTGTTTCGTTCCCGTCGCCCGGAAAGCGGTGCGTCCGCAGTTTGAAACTGCGGCGGCAGTTCTTCACACCTTCGAACGGCGACGACGCGCGCTCTCCGAATCGGCATATTTCCCCGCGGACGACGGTAAACGAACTCGCGCATGCGGAAGCCTGCGCGCGCCGCCGAGACCTTGGCATGAGATGGCAATGATCCCCGAGCTCCGCGGACGCGTTGCTGGTGATCAGCGCTTGCGGGCTGCTCCCCGGAACCAGGTTGGTCCTGCGCTTTTTTCAGTTTCCTGATGGCAAAATGATGCTGTGGGGTATGATTCGTGCCGCTGCGCCCTATATCGCCAGAAGGCGGCGGAGCGGACCACCGTCCGGCGCGTGCGCCCCTGATCAAGGATCCAGACATGCAGGACAATTCGGCCGAGGCGGCCCGGCAGCGGGCACAGATGCGTTTCGAGCGGGCAACCAGCCAGGCCCGGGAAGCGGCGGCTGCGCTGAAGGATCATCACGATCGCAACGTGGCCGAAGCGGCCAAGGTGGCGAGGCTTAGGGCGCTGCGGCTCGCCCGCGACGCGGCTGCTGCCGAGGCGGAGCAGGAGGCGCTTGCCGCGGATGCTGCCGCCGGACTTGATCCGGCTGCCGCAAAGCCTTCCGCCAGGAAGAAAGCCGCTTCGCGCCGTCGGGCGGCTCCGTCCGAGAGTAACTGACGGGCGATCTTTCGCCGGAACGCTTCCCCACTTCACGGGTTGCCATGGCCATACAAATCCGTTGGAAGGAGTATGGTCATGTCCGAATCCCCGCAGCAGCATTACGCGAAAGCGACAACCCGCCAGACGGGCAGTTCAGAGGCGCGTGAACAGCTGGTCGACTGGCTGCGCGATGCCCATGCGGCGGAAGAGCAGTCCGAGAAGATGCTGACGAAGTTCGCCGGACGCATCGAGAACTATCCCGAACTCAAGAGCCAGATTCAGCGCCATATCGAGGAAACCCGCGGGCAGGCGCGCCGGCTTAAGCAGTGCCTCGACCGCTACGGCGACACCACGTCAACCCTGAAGGATGCCTTCGGCAGGATGATGGCCTTCGCCCAGGGGATGAGCGGTGCCTTCGTCGATGACGAGATCATCAAGGGCTCCATGGCCGCCTATACCTTCGAGCATATGGAGATTGCCTCCTATCGCATCCTGATTGCGGCCGCGGAGAGCCTGGGAGACACGGAAACCCGCAATATCTGCGAGCAGATCCTCGAAGAGGAAATCGCCATGGCCACCTGGCTCGAGGAGCATCTGCCCGAGATCACGCAGAAGTACATGCTCCGCACCGATATGCCCGGTGTCACCGCAAAACACTGATCCGGTTTCAGACTTCCCGGCCGGGCGGCGCTCAGATCGCGCCGGCCTGGCCGGGGAAGGCGAGGCGCTTGTCCGCAATGTCGCCCGCGCCGATGCCGACAGGCTGTTGCTCGAGGAAATGCAGCATGCTGAAGACAAAACGCCTGTCGCCCCGGGAATCGGCATACGGTAGGAGCAGCCGCTGGACGCCCTTCCACCGGCAAAGCGGCATCAGCAACCGTCCGGAATAGAAGATTGGCGAACCATGCCGCAGCGTTTCGTTCAGGATCGCGACGCGGCTTTCCACATGGGACGGATGCGCCAGCTCGTCGACATGGCGGCCGGTGCTCTCGAAGCCGAATGCCTCGACGATGGCGGTGCCGGACAGGCGGCAGAGAAAGCGGCCGTCGGTCTTGCGCTCGTGGACCTGGACCAGCGCGAGTTGCTCCGGCAGCAGTGTCGGTGTGAAGGGCGGCTGACGCGGCACGGTCTCGCTGCCGCGCGACTCGTTCCAGTGGCGCAGCATGCGGCGCATGCCATCGGCAGGAAGTGCGGCGAGGAAGGCAGTGTCCATCCGCCACACCTATGCAATCGCCGGCTGAAACAGAAGTTATTTTCCGGCAATGGGTGTGTGCGTTCGGATGCGCGACCTATACGCGAGCGCCCGCCAGCGGGTCGAAATACAGCGCGACTTTCTTGGCCATCTGCGCATCCTTGCAGCGATACCGCATGGCCACATACCCCTCATCGGTATAGCGCACCACATCGCCTTCAGCATCGAAGGTGATCTGGAGTTTCGGATTCTTGATCTTGACCGTCAGATTGAGGATTTCGCCCTCGAGGAACGTGCCGGTGATCGGGCCGAACAGCAGGCCGATGGCGCTCCAGTTCTTCAGCGGGATGCGCGTGCCCTCCAGCAGGACGTGATCTTCCGGTCCGCATTGCGTGCGCGCCGAGCGGCGCTGTTCGCCGGCGGCCAGCCTCTGCGTCAGGGGATCGAGAATGCCGAGGAACGCCTCGCGGCGATGGTCGGAGAGGCCCGAGCTGATCACCTTCTTGCGCAGTTCCTGCGCGATCTCGACCTTCTCCTCCGGCGAATAGGCCGGATCGGCGAATTCCTTCTCGAGATCGCGGTGCTCGAAGAGATACGAGATGTACTTCAGCAGGATCTCGCGCGGGCCGTCGCCGATCGCCTCCTCGAAGAGCTGCAGGCCCTGCATCAGCTTGGGTGCCGAATAATGACCCGGTATCAGCTTGGTCAGCTTCTCGGCGGTCACCAGCCGCACCATGCGCTTCTCGAACAGGTCGGCGGCGCCGAGTTCCAGCGCCATGTCCCGGTCGCGGGTGAGCAGCGCATAGGTTTCCTTGGTGGCGCGGAATTCCTCGGTCGGCTCTTCCGACAGCAGGGGCACGGAGGAGATCAGCAGCCGCCGGGTCAGCGCCACGATCGCCTCGCGCAGGGCCGGCATCGGATGCGCGCTGGCGATCTCGTGCAGGCGGCGGGCAAAGTCGGTGGCGTAAGCCTCGTCGTCGATGGCGTAACGGCTGTCCAGCAGCGACATCAGCTGCACGATGCGCAGCTTGGCATCGCGGAACCGGCCGAGCAGCTCGGGCACGGCGCTTTTCGCCGACAGGATTTCGGCAAGCGCCTCGTCCAGGACGGTGATGGCGGACGGATCCATGCCCTCGCCGAACAGCGCCAGGCAGCGCTCGGCCTTCTCCGTCCAGCTCTTGCTCAGGTGCAGATGCCGCGCCAGCGCCGAGAAGGCGATGCGGGTGCCGTATAGCGGATCGGATGCGGTCAGCTGGGCAAGCAGCCGGTGGGTCAGGGGCGTGGCCGGCAGGCGCTTCTCGAAGGCCTCAACCTGGGTGATTGCCGCGGTGGTGATGGCGTAGAGCTTCTTGACCTTGTCGCGAACGGGACTGTTGGTCGCCTGGGCCTGGGCGACGGCCGCCTTCTGGATCAGCGCGGCACAGAGATTCTCGGCGTTGTTCAGCAGCTTGGCATGGCCGCTATGGTGGAGAAGCTCGATCGGGATTAGCACATTCTCGTCGAGATAGTCCCGGCAGACGCGGCCGACCATCACGCGGGCACGGCGTTCCGATAGCGCATGCGCGTCCTGGCACAGAACAACGCCGCCCGATACCTCCGTAACCCCCGATGGTGCGCTCATGTGGCCTTCTCGACGTGCCAGTTATGCCGGCATTATGGCAGCCGCATGCCGAAAAGGAAATGGTAGGCGAAACCAGTAGGTTAATGCGTTGCCATCAGTACTCGTAAAAGTGGTTATCCGCGTCGCTTGGGGTGCCGGCGGCCGGGATTGTCCGCCCAGGGATCAGCCGTCTCCGGCAGCGCGGCAAGGCTGCGGGGCAGAGCGGAGATTGGCCGTTCGCCGAACTTCCCCAGGGTGATGAGCCGGTCATACATGACGATGGCGCCGGCGACGGCGACATTGACGCAGAAGCTGGTGGGAATCTTGATCACATGGGCGCAGCGGGCCACCAGTTCGGGGGACAGGCTGCCCATTTCCGGGCCCAGCACATAGGCGGCCTTGAGCGGGTGGCGGAAGCGCGGCAGTTCGATCGCCGAATCCAGCAATTCGATGCCGACCAGCTGGCAGCCCTGCGGCAGGGTGAGGTCGGCTGCGGACTCGTACTCGTACCAGGGCAGGGAATCGGGCGACTTGCTGGTGTCGGAGCGGGCGCGCTTGACCGAATACTCGGCGTCGATGGTGAACACGAAGCCGGCGCCGAAGGCATGCGCGGTGCGGAACAGATTGCCTGCATTCATCGGCTTGCTCAGGCGCTCGACGCCGATTCCGAAATAGCCACGCATCGCCAGTCCTGTCGCCGCCGTGTATAAGCCGCCAAAGTGAGTCCAGCCAGAACGATTCCAGCAGGAGAGAGCGCCATGAGTCGCCCCTTCGGTCCCCTGCCGCCCCCCGGCGCGCGGCCCTTTATCGTCGAGGTCACGCGTGGAGCGCAAGTGGAAAGCCGCCACGCCGTGGCCGCAGCCATCCTCGACGCCGATGGCGGCGTGGTGGCGAGCTGGGGTGATGTCGACGCGCCGGTCTTCCCGCGTTCGGCCAACAAGGCGATCCAGGCCCTGCCGCTGGTGGAAAGCGGCGCTGCCGACGCCTTCAGCCTCAGCAATGCCGAGCTGGCGCTGGCGGGCGCCAGTCATGGCGGGGAGGCGCGGCATACCGAAACGGTTGCAGCCTGGCTCAAGCGCATCGGCCTTTCGGCGGACGTGCTGGAATGCGGCGCGCACTGGCCCTATCACGAGGAGACCGCGCGGCAGCTCGCGCGTCAGGGCGGGCAGCCCGGCAACCTGCATAACAACTGCTCCGGCAAGCATGCCGGCATGGTCAGCGTGGCGCGGCATCTCGGCGAAGAGATCGCCGGCTATGTGCGGCCCGACCATCCGGTGCAGCGGCGGGTCACGGCGGCGATCGAGGATGTATGCAACGTGAAGCTCGATCCTGCGCTGACCGGTATCGATGGCTGTTCGATGCCGACCATGCCGCTGCCGCTGCGCAAGCTGGCCCATGGCTTCGCGCGCTACATCACCGGTCAGGGGCTGGCGCCGGAACGGGCGAAAGCGGCAAAGCGGATCGCCGCCGCGCTGTTGGCCGAGCCCTTCTACGTGGCCGGCACCGGCCGCTTCTGCACGGCAGTGATGCAGGCCGGGGCCGGCCGTTTCATCGCGAAGACCGGCGCGGAAGGCGTCTATACCGCGGCTTCGGCGGAGAAGGGGATCGGGATCGCGCTGAAGGTGCTGGACGGCACGGCGCGGGCCGCGCAGACCGCCCTCGGCGGCCTGCTGGAGCATGTCGGGCTGCTGGACGAGACCGGACGCGAGGCGATCCGGCCGCTGGTCGAACAGCCGCTGAGAAACTGGCGCGGCCTCGACGTCGGCAGCATCTCGCTGGCGCCGCCGGCCTTCTGAGCCGGCTTCCGTTCAGGCAGTGGCGCGCAGGGCGGCGGCAATCGCATCCTCTGCCGCCACGGCCTGCCGCACGTCACGCCCGGCGCGCGACTGGATCAGCCGCGCCAGCGCAATGATCCAGTTCGTCCGCCGCAGGAACTTCGCCAGTGCCGCGCGTGCGTCTGGTGCCGCTTCGGACAGCATCGCGGTTGCCAGTCGCGGCAGCCGCGGCGGTCCGCCCGCCGGCTCGTAGCGGGTCAGCGAATACAGGAACAGCAGCAGGTCGCGTGCCTGCCGCTCCGCCCTGGTCATGCCCGGCAGGTCGTGATCCTCGAAATCCAGCAGGCCGGGCCTGCCGTCGCGCCAGCTGAAATTGCGGATCTGCGCGCCGCCATGCCACAGCCCTGCGGCATGCAGGCGGCTCAACAGCGCCGCTGCCGCCTCGATGCGGCGCCAGCGCTCGTCGACATCGGCAAGACGGCCGAGATCGGATTCCAGCGCCGTGCCGGCATCGCCGAGCACCAGCCATTCAGGCGTGCAGCCGATGACCTCGGGTACCGGGAAGCCGTCCGCGGCGAGGTTGCGGATCGCCGCGGCCTCGGCGGCAAGCGCGGCGGCACCGCTGCGGCGTCGCGGCGGACGCAGCATCGGCAGGCCGAACAGGGTAGCGAGCATCCATTGCAGCAGAATCGACGAGCGCCGGCGCGGGATGCCCGCGGTCTTCACCCAGAGTTTGCGACTGTTCTGGCTGATGGCGAAGACCCGCGTCGGGGCGGTGGCGGCAAGACTGCGGATATGCGCCTGCAATGCGGGATCGAGACCCTGGTTCATGCCTTTTTCCGGCACTGCGATGTCATGAGGCCTGACGCTCACGCCCCGTTTCGGTCCTGACCATGCTTCAGCTGGCGGCAGCGTCCGCCGGCGGCTCGGCCTGACGGAGCGCCGCGAGGGTCTGTTCAATCACCTCGCGGGGCAGGTCGCGCGTGATGAACACGATCCGGCTGCGGCGATCCTCATCCGGCCAGGCGGGGATGGTCGCCGGCGGATGGAACAGGTGCTGCACGCCGTGCACGACGACCGGGCGGTCCACGCCGCTGACATTCATCAGGCCTTTCACCCGCAGGAGATTGTCGCCGCGATAGGCGGCCAGAAGGTCCAGCCAGGTCGCCAGCGTGTTCCAGTCGAACGGTTCGTCGAAGGTCAGGCAGAAGGCCTGGATGGACGCATCGTGCCGGTTGACGTCATGCGGATCCTGGCCGTCGCCGGCGTGGTCATGATCGTGGTGATGATGATCATGGTGATGACCGTGATCATGATGGTGGTGGCCATGGCCATGTTCGTAGGCTTCCGCGCGCAGCCAGTTCTGCGCATCGAAGCTCTTGGTCCTGGGATCGTACAGCCCGGCATTGAACAGCTGGTTCGGCGCGATGTCGCCATCGATCGCCGTGAAGATGGGCGCTGCCGGATTGAGATGCTGCAGGCGATGTCGCAGCTGCTGCACCGCCTGGGCGTCGGCCACGTCCACCTTCGTAAGCACCAGGCGATCGGCGACGGCGGCCTGCTTCACCGCCTCGCGATGGTGGTTCAGCGTGCTGTCGCCGTTGACCGCATCGACCAGCGTGACCACGCTTTCCAGTCGGCAGCGTTCCGCCACCACCGGGTCGGTCATCAGGGTATGCAGCACCGGTGCCGGGTCGGCCAGTCCCGTGGTTTCGATCACGATGCGACGGAAGGGCTTGATTTCCCCCTTATCCCTGCGCTGGGTGAGGTCGCGGAACGTCTCGACCAGATCGCCGCGCACGGTGCAGCACAGGCAACCGGAATTCAGCAGCACCGTGTCCTCGCTGCTGGAGGCGATCAGCGCATGGTCGAGGCCGACTTCGCCGAATTCGTTGACGATGACCGCCGTCTCGCCCATCTCCGGATGCCGCAGCAGGCGGTTGAGCAGTGTGCTCTTGCCTGCGCCGAGAAAGCCGGTGATGACGGAGACGGGAATGCGCGCGTCGGTCTGTTCGGACATCGGAAAACTCCTCGCGCCGATTATGCCCCATCCGGTGGCGGGAACAATGTCCGGTGCCGACTACAGCGCCCAGTAATTGAGGCCGGCCTCGGCTGCGTGGTCACGCCACATTCCCTTGAGATCGGCCAGCAGGCCATTCGGCTGCAGCAGGCCGGCAATAGTGGCCGGTGAAAGCGCGCGATACTGCTGATGCGGAACCGCGACCACGACGGCGGCAAAGCCGCTCAGGCCGTCCAGTTTCGGCGTCAGCATCAGGCCGTATTCGTGCTGCGCCTCGTTCGGATCGGCCAGCGGATCATGGATGGTGACGGCATGACCGAACTGCTTCAGGTGGCCGACCAGGTCGGCCACCTTCGAGTTGCGCAGGTCGGGCACATCTTCCTTGAAGGTCAGGCCCAGCACCAGCACGGGGCCGTTCTTCGGGATGCGCGACGAGACGCATTCGGCGACGTAGCGGCTCATGCCGTCATTGATCGCGCGTCCCGCAAGGATGATGCGGGCATGATGGCCCAGTTCCTCCGCCCGGTGCGCGAGATAATAGGGATCGACCCCGATACAGTGCCCGCCGACCAGTCCGGGCTGGAATTTCAGGAAATTCCACTTTGTTCCGGCCGCTGCCAGCACGTCCTGGGTCGAGATGCCCAGCTTGTTGAAGATCATCGCGATCTCATTGACGAAGGCGATGTTGATGTCGCGCTGGGCGTTCTCGATCACCTTGGCGGCTTCCGCCGTCTTGATCGTGGGCGCCAGATGGATCCCGCCGCTGGTCACTTTACCGTAGATCGCCGCGAGCCGGGTCGCGACTTCCGGCGTCTGGCCGGCCACCACCTTGGTGATCTTGTCGACGGTATGGACCCTGTCGCCGGGATTGATCCGCTCGGGCGAATAGCCGAGGAAGAAGTCCCGGCCGCAGGTGAGGCCCGACTCGGCGGCGATGATCGGGCCGCAGATCTCCTCGGTGACACCGGGATAGACCGTGCTCTCGAACACTACGATGGCGCCCGGCACGGCTCCGTGTGCGAGCGCCTGGCCGACGCTGCGCGAGGCCGAGCGTACCGGCCCCAGATCCGGCTTGTTCCCGGCGTCCACCGGGGTGGGGACCGTGACGATGTAAATGCCGTGGCCGGGCAGGTCGGCAGGGTCGGCGCTGAGCTTCAGGCTGCTCGAGCGCAGGGCCTCGGGTTCGGCTTCGCGGGTGCGGTCCACGCCGCGGCGCAGTTCCTCCACCCGGCCCCGGTCGATATCAAAGCCGATGACCGGAAAATGCCGCGCCAGCGCCAGGGCCAGCGGCAGGCCGACATAGCCCATCCCGATCACGGCAATGGATTCGGAGGTGGTTGGGGTAGGCGGCGAATCGGGTGGAATGGACAAGGAAGGACTTTCTGCAGGGAAACGCGTCGCAGGGGGTAGCCCGCCCGGGCCCCAGTGTCAATTCCGCCCGTTATCTGTCGGCTATTTGGGCTGCCTGCCGGGCCACAGCTTGACCCGGCAGGCCCGGGCGGGATAGAGCCGGGCATGTCCCGCAGGCTGCTGATCGTCGTCCAGGAAGCGCTGTTCTTCACCACTCACCGGCTGCCCGTCGGCCTGGCCATGCAGCAGCGCGGCTGGGAGGTGCATGTCGCCGCCCCGGCGGATGCCGCCATTGCGGCGCGGCTGACGGCATTGGGATTTCACGTGCATCCGATCCCGCTGGCGCGCGGCGGCCGTGATCCGGTCGCCGAACTGCGCCTGCTGCTTGCCATGCTGCGGCTGATCCGCCGGCTGCAGCCGGCGCTGCTGCACCTCGTCTCGATCAAACCGGTGATCTGGGGGGGTGTGGCGGCAAGGCTGCTCGGCGTGCCCGCCGTTGTCCATGCGATCACCGGACTCGGATTCCTGTTCATCCGGCAGGATGGCCGTACCGGCCTGCTGCGACGGATCATTGAGCGGCTTTATGCCTTCGCACTGAATCATCGCAACAGCGTGGCGATTTTCCAGAATGGCGACGACCGTACGCTGTTCGAGCAGCGCGGGATGGTGCAGCCCGGCCGCTGGGTGATGATCCGGGGTTGCGGCGTCGATATGAATGTCTTTGCTGCCGCGCCAGAGCCGGAGATCAATGAGAACAACCCGCCGATCGTCATGTTTCCTGCCCGGCTGCTCGGCGACAAGGGCATCCACGAATTCGTCGGCGCCGCTGAACGTCTTCGGGCTGCGGGTTACCGGGCGCGTTTCGTGCTGGTCGGACGGCGCGATTCGGACAACCCGACCGATATCGGAGAGGCCCTGCTGCAGCAGTGGGTCGAGGCGGGCGTTGTCGAATACTGGGGTTATGCCGAAGACATGCCGGCCATGCTTGCGCGCGCCCATGTGATCGTGATGCCTTCCTACCGTGAAGGTCTGCCGCGCGGCCTGATCGAGGCGGCGGCCACCGGGAGGGCCATCGTGACGGCTGACGTGCCCGGATGCCGCGAAGTGGTGCGGCATGGCGAGAATGGCCTTCTGGTGCCGGTACGCGATGCCGAGGCCACGGCGCAGGCCATCGCGCAGCTGCTCGATGACCCGGAGCTACGTCGGCGGCTGGCTCTGCGGGGACGCGCCATGGCGGAGGCCGAATTCTCGGTCGAGCGTTTCGTGACCGAGAGCCTTGCGGCCTATGAGCGCGTGGCCGGCCCGCTGCGGAGCAACCCATGACGACGCCGGATAACCTGAACGACTGGTTCTGGGCCATCGGCCTGGGGCTGGCGGCTGCGGCGATCACCGCGATCCTGCTACCGCCGCTGATAGCCTGGCTTAAGCGCCGCGCCGTGCTGGATCTGCCCAATGCGCGTTCCAGCCATACCCAGGCGACGCCACGCGGCGGTGGCATTGCCGTGATGACGGCCATTCTGGTCTGCGGTGCCGTCTGGCTGACGCTGTTTCCGGATATTCCCGCCGGCTTTGCGCTGGTGGGGGCGGCGATGCTGGCGCTGGTTTCGTGGATCGACGATCGCCGGCGCGGCGGCCTGCCGGCAGGGCAGCGGCTGGCGGCCCAGGCATTGGCCATCGCGGCGGTGCTTTACATGCTGCCTGCCGACGCGCGGATCGCCGGCGACTGGCTGCCGACCCAGGCCCTGCCGCTCTGGATCGAACGCGCGCTGGTGTTCCTCGCCTGGCTCTGGTTCACCAACCTGTTCAATTTCATGGACGGCATCAACGGCATCTCCGGTGCGGAGGCGGTCTCGGTGGGCGCGGGTCTTGCGCTGGTCCAGGCGGTCGCCGGGCTGGTGGGCGTCAATGCCGGGCTGGGGCTGATCGTCGCCGGCGCAATGGCCGGTTTTCTGCCATGGAACTGGAACCGGGCCCGGGTTTTTCTCGGCGATGTGGGCAGCGTGCCGGTGGGTTTCCTGCTCGGCTGGCTGCTGCTGGATGCCGCCATGCAGGGTTTCTGGGCGGTGGCGGTGATCCTGCCGCTTTATTACTGGACGGATGCCACAGTGACGCTGATTCGCCGTCTGGCTCGTGGCGAGCGGATCTGGCAGGCGCATAACAGCCATTTCTACCAGCAGGGCGCGCGCAAATTCGGCTCGCATGCCGTTGTTGCCTCGCGCATAGCCATCCTCAATCTGGGCCTGATTCTGCTGGCGCTGGTGGCGCTCCTCGGCTGGCCCTATTCCGGCGGGGCAGTAGCCGTGGCCATTGTCGCGACGCTGCTGCTTTGCAGGCATTTCGTCGGGGCGGCTAAGCCGGTAGAATGACCCCCTTGGAAAACGGCAACTGAAAGCTGTGGGACTCAGACAGATTATTTTCCCCCGCCTGAACCGGCGCGTCATGGTCGTGGCGCTGCATGACATCGTCATGGCGGCGCTGTCCTACCAGGCCGCGCTGTGGCTGCGTTACTGGCTCGCCGATTGGCGCTGGAGCCCCCTGCAGGCGTGGGAGGGCATGGTGGTCTTCACGCTGGTGGCGGCCGTAGTCTTCCGTTTCTCCGGTCTGTACCGCGGGATCTGGCATTTTGCCTCCATGCGCGACATGCTGGCGATCCTGCGGGCGTCCGCTCTGTCGCTGCTGCTCTTCCTGCCCTTGCTGTTCTTCGTCACGCGTCTGGAAGCCTATCCGCGCAGCGCGCTCATCCTGCAGTTCTTCATCCTGGTTGCCCTGCTGGCCGGGTCCCGGCTGCTCTATCGCAGCTGGAAGGAAGGCAGCCTGACCGGCGCACTCATTTCCGGTACTGATCGCCGCGTGCCCGTGCTGCTCGTCGGCTCCGGCCTCGCTGCCGATGCCTTCATCCGCGAGATGGAGCGCAATCGTCAGGCCGGCTATCGCGTGGTGGGGATTATCGACAACAGCGAAGGCCGGCAGGGCCGGGATCTGCGCGGCATCCGCATCCTGGGCGGAATCGAGGATCTGCCTTCGGTCGTCAACGGCATGCATGAAGGGGATCGGCCGCGCCGGATCGTGATCGCGGACGAACGGCTGGGCGGCGCCAGCATCCGCCGGCTGCTCGATCTGGCCGCGCCGCTGGCAATCAGCGTCTCGCGCCTGCCGCGAATGACGGAATTCCGCCGGGAGGACGAGGCGGCGCAGCAGCCGCGGCCGATCGATGTCGAGGATCTGCTCGGACGGTCGCAGCGCGTGCTGGACCGTACGCTAGTCGTGCAGCTGATCACCGGCCGCCGTGTGCTGGTGACCGGTGCCGGAGGAACCATTGGCTCCGAGCTGGTCCGCCAGATCGCGGAACTGAAGCCGGCCCTGCTGGTGCTGTTCGAGCAGAGCGAACATGCGTTGTACCAGATCGACATGGAGATGGCGGAGCGTTTCTCCGGCGTCCCGCGGGCCGCGGTGCTGGCCGATATTCGCTCGCCCGAACGGATCGAGCAGGTCTTCCGCGAATTTCGCCCCGAGATCGTTCTGCATGCCGCGGCGTACAAGCATGTACCGCTGGTCGAAGCCAATATCGAAGAGGGGGTGCTGACCAATGTGATCGGCACGCGGCAGCTGGCTGCAGCCTGCCAGCGTCACGATGTCGGCACCATGGTGCTGATCTCCACCGACAAGGCGGTGAATCCGACGAACGTGATGGGGGCGAGCAAGCGCGTGGCGGAGATGATCTGCCAGAGTCTTGATCTTTCCTCCGGCCTGACGCGCTTCGTGACGGTGCGCTTCGGCAACGTCCTGGGGTCATCCGGCTCGGTAGTTCCGCTGTTCCAGCGCCAGCTCGCCGCCGGCGGACCGCTCACCGTCACGCATCCGGAAGTGACCCGCTTCTTCATGACGACCCGTGAAGCCGTGGAGCTCATCCTGCAGGCCGCCGCTCTGCCGACGGCCGAGCTCGATGCGGCAGGAAAGATTTTTGTGCTCGACATGGGCGAGCCGGTTCGCATCCGCGATCTGGCCTATCAGATGATCCGCCTGGCCGGCATGCAGCCGGAGCGCGACATCAAGGTCGTCTTCACCGGTTTGCGGCCGGGTGAGAAGCTCTACGAGGAAGTGCTGCATCGCGACGAGGCGCTGGTGCCGACGCCGCAGGAAGGCGTGCTGCTGGGTGCGCCGCGGATCATCGATCACGCCGAACTGGAACGCAGTCTTGATGCCCTGCTGGAGGCGGCCAGATCCCGGGATACGGCTTCGGTGCTGACGCAGCTGAAGACACTGGTACCGGAATTCCAGCATGCGCCCCGGGGGCAGGACAAGGCGGCCGATGCCGGCGGATCCGGGCGCCCGGAACCCGCCAAGGCCTCCGCGGCGGAATAACCCCTGAAACCTGTCAGCTGCCCTGGGCGATCAGCTCGGCCTGCTTGACGATGCCTTCCGCCTGGCGGATCGAGGCGATGTCGATCAGCTTGCCATCCAGCGCGACGGCTCCCTTGCCCTCGGCCTGGGCCTGCTTCATCGCATCCAGAATGCGCCGCGCCTTGGCGACCTCCGATTCCGGCGGCGTGTAGACCTCGTTGGCCAGCGGGATCTGGGACGGGTGGATCGCCCATTTGCCCTCGCAGCCGAGGATCGCGGCCCGGTTGGCCTGCGCCTTGTAGCCTTCCGCGTCGGCGAAGTCGCCGAACGGACCGTCGATCGGCCGCAGCCCGTTGGCACGCGCGGCCACCACCATGCGCGCTATCGCGTAATGCCACATATCGCCCCAGAAGAACTCGCGGGGCTTATCGCCGTCCTTGTCGGTCAGCACGCCGTAAAGCGGGTTGGGTCCGCCGATCGAGGTGGTGCGTGCCCGCGTTGAGGCCGAATAGTCGGCGACGCCGAAATGCAGGCTTTCCAGCCGCGGCGAAGCCGCCGCGATCTCGTGGATGTTCTGCATGCCCAGCGCGGTTTCGATGATGGCCTCGATGCCGATGCGCTTCCTGAGGCCCTTCGCCGTCTCGATCTGGGTCAGCAGCATGTCGACGGCGTAGATATCGGCGGCGGTGCCGACCTTCGGCACCATGATGAGGTCGAGCTTGTCGCCGGCGCCTTCGACGACCTCGATCACGTCGCGGTACATGTAATGGGTATCGAGGCCGTTGATGCGCACCGACATCGTCTTGCGGCCCCAGTCGATGTCATGCAGCGCCTGGACGATGTTCTTGCGCGCCTGCGGCTTGTCGTCGGGGGCGACGGCATCCTCGAGGTCGAGGAAGATCACGTCGGCAGCGGATTTCGCGGCCTTTTCGAACAGCTTGGTGCTGCTGCCCGGTACGGCCAGTTCACAGCGGTTGAGCCGGGTCGGCGCTGGCGTGATCGTCTTGAAGCTCATGGCACCACTTTCCCTTCATCGGTCTGCCGCATCTGCTAACAGCGCCGGATAAACGTGGCAAGACTCAGAAAATTACCCGGATTGTGGCCATTGCGGGTCCGGCCGGTGGGTCAGGCCCGGGCCAGCGGGTGATGCTGCCGCACCAGCGCCTGCTTCCGCGCCTCCAGCACATGGGTATAGATCTGGGTGGTGCTGATATCGGCATGGCCGAGCATTTTCTGCACCGCGCGCAGATCGGCGCCGCGTGCCAGCAGATGGCTGGCGAAGGCATGCCGCAGCACATGGGGCGAGACTTTCGCCGGCGGAATCCGGGCCTGAATGGCGAGATCTTTCAGCAGCTGGCCGAAACGCTGGCGGGTCAGATGGCCGCTCTCGCCACGGGAGGGGAACAGCCAGGGCGAAGTCCGCTTTGGCTGCAGGAAGTCGGTGCGGAAGCCGGCATAGGCCTCCACCGCCTGACGGGCCGGTTCGCTCAACGGGACCAGCCGTTCCTTGCCGCCCTTGCCCCGGATCACCAGGAAGCGCGGATCGTCGCCGAAGGGCGGCCAGCGCAGGGAAACCAGCTCGCTGACCCGCAGGCCGGTGGCATAGAGCAGTTCCAGCAGCGCCGTCAGCCTGGCCGCCTCGGCCGGATCCTCGCGCAGCTCGCGCGCCGCCTGCAGCAGCCGGTCGACCTCCTCCTCGCTCAGCAGCTTGGGCAGGGCGCGCGCGCGTTTGGGGGCGTCCAGCAGCGCGGCGGGATCGTCGCTGCGCAATCCCTCCCGGGCGAGAAAGCGGAAGAACTGCCGCAATGCCGAGAGGCGTCGGGCTGCCGTCGCCGGTTTCAATCCGGCATCGGCAAGGCCCTGCACGTAGCGCCGCAGCGCGGCGATGCCGATGCGCTCCACGCTTTCGCCTTCGGCAGTGAGGAAGCCGGCAAAATCGGCGAGATCGGTGCGGTAGGCCAGCAGGGAATTCTGCGCCAGGCCACGCTCGGCACTCAGCATTTCAAGGAAGTTTTCGATGTGACGGTCGGGCCGCGCCATCGGGCGCTCAGAAATTCCGCAGCAGCGCGGCTTCCAGGGCGATCTGCTGCGCCTCGCGGCCGAGCCCGGCGCCGCGCAGGGCGTTCAGTGCGGTGACCAGAGTCTGCGCATCGGCCATCTCCGTGCCGTGCGAGCCGAGCAGCGCCAGCGCCAGCGCCACGGTTTCGGCCTTTGCCTGCGCCTGCGCGGCGCGGGCAAGGTTGCGCCAGATGGCGGGTGGCGCGCCGCTGCGGGTTCCCGTGCCGGCAGTGGGGGCCAGCAGCGCATCCCAGCGTTCCGCCGGCACCGCGATGCCCGCGCCTTCTGCCAGGGTCAGCAGCAGCGTGACCCGGGCATTGCGTTCGGCCGCGGGCATCTTCTCCATGGTGGCCAGCCAGGCGTCGAAGCGGCTGTCCTGCCACTCAGTCTCGGCGCCGGCGATCAGCAGCAGCGGCCAGGCCTGCGCCACCATCCCGCCGCGCTCGGGCGTCAGTGTCAGCAGTGTGTTGTACCAGAGCCGTGCCAGCCCGACCTCGCCGGCAGCAAGGTTGAGGCGGATCATTGCCGGTGCCGCGGCGGCGGTGCTCTCATCGGGAGTAAGATCGGCGGCGAGTGGCTGCAGAACGGCGGCAGTGGGGAACAGCAGGTCGCGCGCCTGCCCCAGTTCGAAGGCACGCTGCAGCAGGTCGGTCCGCTGCTTCGGCTCGGTGGCGTTCTTGGCGGCCTGGTACAGCGCGGCGGCGGCGCGCGGCGTATGGTCCTTGCCGGCGAGCAGCGCGCTGCGCTGGGCATCGGTGATCTCCACGTTGCCATAGGCTTCTGCCAGTCTGGCCGGAGGGAGCGCGCCGAGGCGGCTTGCGGCCTCCGCTGCAGCGAGCCGCGTATCGGCGTCGGCCTTCTCGTATCCGGCGAGTTCTGCCAGAACCGCCGGCGCGGCGATCTCCAGCCAGTTTTTCGGCACCGGCCGGCCGGCCGCGCGCAGCGTCGCCAGATGCAGCGGGCTCACCGCGTCGCCAAGTCCGTCTAGCTTCACTTTGGTGTCGCCGCGCAGGGCGGCGGCCAGCGCGCTGAAAGCGGCATCGTCGCCACCGCCATCGCGCCACAGAGTGAGCGCCAGATCGCCGCCGGCGATGTCCTTGGCGTGATAGCGGCAGAGCACGATGGCCTTCTGCCAGTAAGGCGCGCCGTCCTCGCGGAGTCCCTGCTGGATCAGTTCACAGGCCCGCATGAGATCCTGCTGCAGCAGGGCCGCATCCACCGGTACCTGGAGAAACACGGTATCTTTCAGCAGGGGCGGCTTCGGCACTGCCAGCTGTCCGGCGGCGTCAACATCGCCAAGCTCGTAGAGCTGCGCGATGCGCCGACCGAGCAGACTCGGCGTTTGCGGCTCGCCGGACGGCACTTCGGCGATGGTCAGCAGCAACCGCCGCTGCAACTCGCGCAGGGCCGGCGAGGGCACGGGCGCCGGCAGCACGCTCAGGGCCTGGGCCGCCTGGCGGCGGGTCGAGCCCTGCCACATATCGGCGCCGAGGCCGCCATTGCCATCGTCCAGCAGGCCGGCCGAGGACGGATCAGGCGCCGTCAACGGCTGGATCACGAAACCGTTCGGCATGGCCGCGGCGGTATCGCCGGGCGGGGTGGACGTATTCGCCGGCGGGACTGCGGGCGTCACGCCCACAGGCGGCACATTGCCCTGCGGCACGGACGGGAGCTGCGGAGCCGCCTCGTTCTGCGGTGCGGTCTGTGCGGGCGATTCGCCGCCATCCGACGGGATCAGCCGGATCGGCTGGGCCGTGGCTTCGGCGCAGGCGGCAGCGGCCAGAAGAGCGGCTAGGCCCCAGCGCCTGGCCTGCAGCATGACTGGCCGCATCGGCTATTTGCCCAGTCGGTCGGCCGGGATCACCTTTTCGACCTTGGCGCGAGGGGCAGGAATGTCCCAGGTGGCAAGAAAGGCGGCGCCGCCGCCGATCAGCAGCACGAGCAGGGCAATGAAGAAGACTGACATGCGGGCCATGCGGCGCGGCTCCGTAATCGGGGCGCAGCCGGCCATCGGGCCGGGACCGCGCTGGAAATGTGACGCGATTGCTTTATTCTGCCGGCATTCTATCGGCGCGGCGCGGCGCAGGCAATGTGCTAGCCCGGTAACGGAGACGATGTGAGTATCATTGCCATGACGCCGGATTCCGCCGGTGAGCAGCATGCAGCAGGGCCCGGACGGGGCGACAGCGGCGAGGTCTCGGAACAGGACGCACCGCGCAGTCTCGTGCTGGTCGGACTGATGGGGGCCGGGAAGAGTTCCGTGGGCCGCCGGCTGGCCCAGGCGATCGGATTCGATTTCGTCGATGCCGATACCGAGATCGAGAAGGCTGCCGGTGCGACGATCCCGGAAATTTTCGCCGAGCATGGCGAGGCTGCCTTCCGCGATGGCGAGCGCAAGGTGATCGCCCGGCTGCTTGGCCAGAAGCGCATCGTGCTGGCGACCGGCGGCGGCGCCTACATGAATCCGGAGACGCGGCGCCGGATCGCGGCCAGCGGCATCTCGATCTGGCTCAAGGCTGATCTCGACGTGCTGGTGCGCCGCTGCGCCCGGCGCGGGCACCGGCCGCTGCTGCAGAATGGCGATATCCGCGGCACGCTGGCGCGCCTGATGGAGGAACGCTATCCGGTCTATGCCGAGGCGGACATCACGGTGATTTCCAGCGACGTGCCGCATGAAGAGGTGGTGGACGAGATCCTGCGGCACCTGCCTGAGACATACCGCGCGCTGGCGGAGAAGGCGGGGCATCAGTCATGACGCAGCATCGGGTTCGCGTGGCGCTGGGCGAGCGCGCCTATGACATTCTGGTCGGCGGCGGCCTGCTGGATCGTGCCGGCGAACATATCGCGCCGCTGCTGCGACGATCTTTCGCCGTGATTGTTACCGACGAGAATGTCGCCGCCCGGCATCTCGAGCCGCTGAAGCGCGCGCTGGCGCAGCAGGGTATCGGCAGCGAAGCAATCATTCTGCCGCCCGGCGAGGCGCAGAAATCCTATGCCGGTTTCGAGCACCTCTGCGAGGCGCTGCTGGCGCTGAAGGTCGAGCGCCGCGATCATCTGATCGCGCTCGGCGGCGGCGTGATCGGCGACCTGGTCGGGTTCGCGGCCTCCGTCCTGCGCCGCGGCATGGATTTCATTCAGGTGCCGACCTCGCTGCTGGCGCAGGTCGATTCCTCGGTCGGCGGCAAGACGGCAATCAATTCGCGGCAGGGCAAGAACCTGATCGGCGCCTTTCACCAGCCGCGCCTGGTGCTGGCCGATGTCGACCTGCTGCGGACGCTGCCGCCGCGTGAACTGCGTGCCGGCTATGCCGAAGTGGTGAAATACGGCCTGCTGGGCGATGCCGAGTTCTATGCCTGGCTGGAAGCCAACGGCACGAAGCTGCTGAGCGGCGATGCCGCATTGCTGGCCGAGGCGGTGGCGCGGTGCTGTGCGCACAAGGCGCGCATCGTTGCCGCCGACGAACGCGAGGAGGGCGAGCGCGCGCTGCTCAATCTCGGCCATACATTCGGCCACGCGCTGGAAGCCGAAACCGGCTATTCCCAGCGCCTGCTGCATGGCGAGGGGGTTGCGGTCGGCATGGCTCTGGCCTTCCGCCTTTCAGGTACGCTGGGGCTTTGCGACGCAGATCTGGCGCCGCGCGTCGAGCGGCATCTCGCCGAAACCGGCCTGCCGGCACGCCTCGCCGATGTGGACGGGGCGCAGGCCTTTTCCGCCGAGCGCCTGCTCGATCATATGAGGCAGGACAAGAAGGTCCGTGACGGCAAGCTGGTCTTCATACTTGCCGAAGCGATCGGCCGCGCCGTGCAGCGCGACGACGTGCCGGTTGAGGCCGTGCAGGGGCTGCTGAGCGAACAGCTGGACCGCAGGGCGGCCTGAGCATATGCCGCTGGCGGCGCTTGCCGAAATTTTTCCCGTCATCGCTCCGCTTTTCGTGCTGGCCGGCATGGGCTGGCTCTGGGCCAAGCGGGGGCGTCCCTTCCAGGTCGAGACGGTCAGCCTGCTGGCGACCAATATCGGCACGCCCTGTCTGGTTCTGCATACGCTGCTGGCGACCCAGTTCGAGCGCAGCATCATCTTCGTCATGCTTCTGGCCTGCGTGCTGGCGCTGGCGGTCTTCATGGCGGCCAGCGCGCTTGCGCTGAAGCTCCTGCATATGCCGGTGCGCACCTTTGTTTCCTCGCTGACATTCCCCAATGCCGGCAATGCCGGGCTGTCTCTCTGCCTGTTCGCCTTCGGCCAGCAGGGGCTGGCTCTGGGTATCCTGTTTTTCGCCGTTTCGTCGCTGGGCAATTTCACCATCGGTCAGGCGCTGATGGCCGGCCGCGGCCAGCTGGGCACCGTACTGCGCTCGCCGATGATCTATGCCGTGCTGGCCGGCATCATCGGCAATCTGACCGACGTCCAGCTGCCGCAATGGATGATGCGCAGCCTGCAGGTTGCCGGCGGCATCGCCATCCCGCTGATGCTGCTGACACTGGGTGTCTCGCTGGCGACGCTGAAGGTGCAGGACGTGCGCAACGGCATCATCCTGTCGGTGCTGCGGCTCGGGATCGGCGTTGCGGTCGGCCTCGGCCTGACCATGCTGCTCGGACTGGAGGGGCCGGCGCGCGGGGTGCTGATCATCCAGTGCGCCATGCCGGCCGCCGTGATCAACTACGTCTTCGCCGCCCGCTACAACCGCGACCCGCCCGCCATCGCCAGCCTGGTCGTGCTCTCGACGCTGATCAGCTTCGCGTCTCTTCCGGCGTTGCTGCTTCTGGTCCTGAACTGACGAACTCGCGCACGAGCCGGCTGCCCATTCCCGGGATGCTCATGCCCGCCCGCGCGACGAAATAGGTCAGGATGGCGCTGCGCACCCTTGAGGTGAGCGTCTTCTCTTTGCGCGCCGGATCGCGGTCGACCAGGCTGGCAAAGGCGTGGCGGTCCAAGCCCTCGGCCCGGCAGATGGCATCCAGCGCTGCCCATTCCAGTCGCTCGAGGCGGATGCTGGTGCGCCCCCTGTGAAGACGGATATTCCGGGTAATCAGACTGGGACCCGAGATGGCGCCGCTATGCTGCGGATTGCGGGTGATTGGCATGCCACAACTCTTAATAGCCCGCCCCGAGTCCAGTCAAATGAAAAGGTTGTAATTCTGGAATTAAGCGCCTGAAAAAGTTGAATGAGAATGACTTTGGTTCGCTCCGGCTGTAGCTGCTATGGCTCCCGGGCGGCGCCGGGTTCATCCGGGGTCAGGGCAGTGATCGCAAGGGCGTGGATGCCTTCTGCCAGTTCCGCCTCCAGTGCCTTGTGGACAAGCCGCTGCCGCTGGACACGCGACAGGCCCCGGAAACCTTCGGCCACCACGAGCAGGCGGAAATGCGTTTCCTCCGGCTGCAGGCCTTTCATCGCCGCATGACCGGCATGGCGGGCCGATTCGTCGACCAGTTCGACGCGCTCCGGGGCCAGTGCGGCGGCGAGACTTCTGCGGATCCGGTCAGCCATGCCCATCGTCAGACTCCATGTGTTCCATAGGAAAACCGCAATTCGGTGCGACGTTAAATCAGCCGCTATTGCCTTGCCAGTGCATCGCCCGGAAACCATACTTTCGCGACCATGAACAAAGCCCGCGCCGCACAGCGCAAAGCCGCTCTTGAAGCTGATCTGGAGGCTGCTTTCGGCCGCAGCCGGCCGAACCGCTGCAATCATCCGGGATGCAGCGAAGAGGGGCTGTATCCGGCCCCAAAAAGCCGGGAACCACGGGACGGGCGCTGGTTTTTCTGTCTGCCCCATGTGCGGCAGTATAATGCCGGATGGGATTTTTTTCGGGGCATGAGTCCCGATGAGATCGAGCGCTACCAGCGCGAAGACGTGCTGGGGCACCGCCCGACCTGGCGGCTCGGGACCAAGCCTCAGCGCGAGGAGCCGCAGGTCTGGGTGAAGGACGATCTGGGCATCCTCGCCGATGTGGGGATCCGGATCGGGGCCGGGCGACGCAAGAGCGAGGCCGAGCTGCGGCTGCCTCCGGATGTCCGGGAAGCGCTGGTGACGCTGGGGTTCGAGCTGGCCAAGCTGACCCTGCCGTTACGAAAAGCCGTGATAAAGGCGCAATACAAGACGATGGTGAAGCGGTATCACCCCGATACAAGGGGTGGCGACCGGGCCGCCGAGGAACAGCTGAAAAGCATCAACCAGGCCTATGCCTTCCTGCAATCGCGCGGTTATACTTGAGCGATTTCCAGGCGGGCCGCTACTCAGGCCCCACGAAAAGGCCAAGCAAGCCACCAGACGACCGAGAGTGAGATGACGGCCCTCCAGACCAAGTCCATTGCCACGCCGGCCACCGATCTGCCGGATATCACCGTTTCCGTCCGCGACGTGTTCGGTATCGACAGCGACATGAAAGTGCCCGGCTTCAGCCAGCCGACCGAGCATGTCCCCGATCTGGACAGCGCCTACCGGTTCGACCGCGAAACCACGCTCGCGATCCTGGCGGGCTTTGCCTATAACCGCCGCGTCATGGTGCAGGGCTACCACGGCACCGGCAAGTCGACCCATATCGAGCAGGTCGCCGCCCGGCTTAACTGGCCCTGCGTGCGCGTCAATCTCGACAGCCATATCAGCCGCATCGACCTGGTGGGCAAGGACGCCATCGTGCTGCGCGACGGCAAGCAGGTGACGGAGTTCCGTGAAGGCATCCTGCCGTGGGCGCTGCAGTCGCCGGTGGCGCTGGTCTTCGACGAATACGATGCCGGCCGCCCGGATGTAATGTTCGTCATCCAGCGCGTGCTGGAAGTCGAGGGCAAGCTGACCCTGCTCGACCAGAACCGCGTCATCCGGCCGCATAAGGCCTTCCGTCTGTTCGCGACTGCCAACACAGTCGGCCTCGGCGACACCACCGGCCTCTATCACGGCACGCAGCAGATCAACCAGGGCCAGATGGACCGCTGGAGCATCGTCTGCACGCTCAACTATCTGCCGGCCGAGGATGAAGTCGCGATCGTGCTCGCCAAGTCGCCGACCTATACCGGCGAGGCGGGCAAGAAGACGGTGCGCAACATGGTGGCCGTGGCGGAACTGACCCGCGCCGGCTTCATCAATGGCGATATCTCCACGGTGATGAGCCCGCGCACGGTGATCACCTGGGCCGAGAATGCGCGCATCTTCGGCGATGTCGGCTTTGCCTTCCGGCTCACCTTCCTCAACAAGTGCGACGAGCTCGAGCGGCCGATGGTGGCGGAATACTACCAGCGCTGCTTCGGCGAGGAGCTGCCCGAGACGGCGGCGAAGGCCGATCTCAGGTAAGGCATATCCGGCGCGATGGCCAAGCCAGAGAGTCCCGCAGAACCGTTCAAGCGTGCCCTGACTGCCGCCACCCGGGCGATCTCCCAGGACCGTGACCTCCAGGTCAGCTTCGGTCCGGAAACGCCCGGACTGCGCGGCAAGCGGGCCCGCCTGCCGGTGCCCGGTCGCGACCTGCCGGCGGAAGAAGTCGCGCAGATCCGCGGCATGGCGGATGCGATGGCCCTGCGGCTGCGCCATCACGACGATGCACTACATTCAAGGCTGCTGCCGCAGGGCGGCACGGCCCGTGCGGTATTCGACGCCATCGAACAGGCGCGCGTCGAGGCGATCGGCGCCAACCGCATGTCCGGCGTGGCGAAGAATCTGGCGGCTGCGCTGGAAGACCGCTGCAAAAGCCGCGGCTATGCCAAGGTCAAGGACCGTTCGGAGGCGCCGCTCGCCGACGTGGTCGGCCTGATCGCGCGCGAACGCCTGACCGGCGAGAAAATTCCGGAATCGGCCCAGAAGATGGTGGCGCTGTGGCGCGACTGGGTCGAGGAGAAGGGCGGCGAGGATCTCGACCGGCTGTTCGAGAACATCGACAGCCAGCGGGCTTTCGCCAAGGTGGCCCGCAAGCTGATCAAGGATCTCGATCTGCTTGATGAGGACGGCAACGACCTCGACGAGGAAGACGAGGGCGAATCCGAGGACAGCCAGGGCGACCAGCCGCAGAGCCAGTCCGAGGGCCAGGATTCCGAGCAGGGCGAGGCCGCCAGCGCCGGCATGGACCAGTCCGACGCGGCTGATGCGTCCGGCGGCGAAGCAGCCGAGATGGAAGCCGAAGCCGGCATGGAGCAGGAGGTTGCGGGCTCCGGAGAAGAGGCCGGCAAGGGCCGCCGTCCGCCGCAATCGGATCTCACCGGCCATAACCGCGAGCCGACCTACAAGGCATTCACCAAGCAGTTCGACGAGGTCATCAGCGCCGACGATCTGTGCGACGCCGAGGAGCTCGCGCGGCTGCGCCATCATCTCGATCAGCAGCTCAGCCACCTGCAATCGGTCGTCGGCAAGCTGGCCAACCGCCTGCAGCGCCGCCTGATGGCGAAGCAGTCGCGCTCCTGGCATTTCGACCTCGAGGAAGGCATCCTCGACGCCGCCCGTCTCGCGCGCGTGGTCGCCAACCCGACCCTGCCGCTCTCCTACAAGCAGGAAAGCGATACCGAATTCCGCGACACCGTCGTGACGCTGCTGATCGACAATTCCGGCTCGATGCGCGGCCGCCCCATCACCGTCGCGGCGATGTGCGCCGACATCCTCGCCCGCACGCTGGAACGCTGCGCGGTGAAGGTGGAAATCCTCGGCTTCACGACGCGTGCCTGGAAGGGCGGCCAGAGCCGCGAGAAATGGCTGTCCGAGAACAAGCCGCCGCAGCCGGGTCGTCTCAACGACCTGCGGCACATCGTCTACAAGGCGGCCGACGCGCCGTGGCGGCGCGCGCGGCGCAATCTCGGCCTGATGCTGCGCGAGGGGCTGCTGAAGGAGAATATCGACGGCGAAGCGCTGCTCTGGGCCCACGACCGCCTGCTCGCCCGGCCCGAACAGCGCCGCATCCTGATGGTGATTTCCGATGGCGCTCCCGTTGACGACTCGACGCTGTCGGTCAATCCGGGCAACTACCTCGACCGCCATCTGCGCGAGGTGATCGAATGGATCGAGCGCCGCTCGCCGGTCGAACTGACCGCCATCGGCATCGGCCATGACGTCACCCGCTACTACAAGCGCGCGGTCACCATCGTGGACGCTGAGCAGCTCGGCGGCGCGATGATGGAGCGGCTGGCCGAACTCTTCGACGAGACGCCGGCTGCATCGCAGCCGCGCGGCCCCGGACGATCCCGCCGCGCCGCCTGATTCCGCGGCCTACCGCTTCAGCTTTTTCAGCGATGCCAGCAGGTCGCCGAGGCCGGCCTTCGCGGCTTCGCTCAGGCCCTGTTCGCCCTGCGGCCCGGCCTCCGGCGTTGCCAATCCGGCCGTGATGACCGGGCGATCCAGCACGCGGTTCATGGCCGCCAGAAGCTGCGGCAGCGCGATCGGCTTGGCGACGTAATCGTTCATGCCCGCAGCAAGATAGGTTTCGCGGTCACCCTCCATGGCATTCGCTGTAAGCGCGATGATTGGGATGCCGGAGCATCGCGCCGGCAGGCTGCGGATCGCCTGGGTCGCGGCGATGCCGTCCATCTCGGGCATCTGGACATCCATCAGCACGAGATCGTAGGGCGCCTTCTGGACCTGTTCGCAGGCCTCGATGCCGTTGGTCACTACGTCGACCTGATGGCCGATCTGCCGCAGCATCATGCTGATCACCATCTGGTTCACCTGATTGTCCTCGGCGACCAGCACGCGCAGCGGGCCCCGGGCCGCCGATGCCGTTGTTGTCTCGGCCGGTGCCGCCGGCGTCGCCATCTCCACCGGCGCGCCTTCCGGCAGCAGCACGGCGAACCAGAAGGTGCTGCCCTGTCCGGGCTCACTGGTGACGCCGATCTCGCCGTCCATCAGCTCGACCAGCTGCTTGGAGATCGCGAGACCAAGTCCGGTGCCGCCGAAGCGCCGCGCGATCGAACTGTCGGCCTGGCTGAACCGGCTGAACAACAGGTCCAGCTTGTCGGCGGCGATGCCGAGGCCGGTGTCGCGCACCCTGAAGGTCAGTCGGTGCCGGCCGTCCGGTTCCGCCGCGCTCTCGACGAGAATGTTGACCTCGCCCTTGGCGGTGAACTTGATCGCATTGCCGAGCAGGTTGAACAGCACCTGGCGCAGCCGGCCCGGATCGCCGTTGAGGAAGCGCGGTGCGTCGGGTGAGAGCCAGCTCGACAGCCGCAGGCCCTTCATCACGGCGCGCGGGTTCATCATCGACACCACGCTTTCGATCAGGTGCGGCAGGTCGAAATCGATGGCTTCGAGATCGATGCGGCCCGCTTCCAGCTTGGAGAAGTCGAGGATGTCGTTGATCAGCGTCAGCAGGTGCTCGGCCGAGCCGCGGGCAGTGGTCACCAGCTTGTGCTGGTGCGGCGACAGCTGGGTGTTGAGCAGCAGGCCGATGGTGCCCAGCACGCCGTTCATCGGCGTGCGGATCTCGTGGCTCATCATGGCGAGGAATTCCGACTTCGCGCGGTTGGCGCTTTCGGCGCGGTCCTTCTCGATGGCGAAGCGGTCCGCCAGTTCGCGCAGCTGGAAGGCCTGCTGTTCGACCTGGCGGTTGGCAGCCTCCAGTTCCGAGACATGGCGCTGCAGCGCCGCCTGCTGGCTCTTCAGCGCCGTGATGTCGCGGGCGATCGCCACGATGCCGCCATCAGCGGTGCGCTGCTCCTGCACCAGCATCCAGCGGCCGTCGGTGGTCTGCCGTTCCATGACCGGGCCGGGATTGCGGTGCGTCCGCAGGCGCTCCTCGATCCATTCTTCGACATCGCCGTCGATGACGATCTGGCCGCGGGCGACGGCGCCGCGCAGCATTTCCTCGAAGGTGGCGCCGGGCCGGATCAGGTTCTTCGTCGCCGGATAGTAGTCCAGCATCCGCTGGTTGAACATCACGACGCGGTCGTTCCTGTCGTACAGCATGAAGGCTTCGGAGATCGCCTCGATGCCGTCGCGCAGCTGCCGCTCGGCGCGCTTGATGGCGGTGATGTCAGTGCCGATGCCGACGATGCCGCCATCGGCGGTGGGGTGTTCGCGGACCAGCAGCCAGCGTCCGTCGGGCAGGCGCCGCTCGATCGGGCCCGAGGGGTTGCGGTGGTCGGCCTTGCGGTCGGCCAGCCAGGTTTCCAGTTCCCTGCCGCCGGTATCGAAGACGCCGCGCTCGACGCCGACGCGCAGCAGTTCGTCGAAGCTGAGGCCCGGCTCGATGATGTCGGCCAGCACCCAGAAGTAATCGACGAACCGCTGGTTGAAGAGGCGGATCCTGTCCTCGGAATCGTACAGCACGAAGCCTTCGTTGATGGCGCTGATGGCGTCGCGCAGGCGCTGCTCGGCCAGCTTCAGGTCGGTGATGTCATCGATGATCGAAATGACGCCGCCATCGGCAGTGCGCCGCCGCTGTATGCGCAGCCAGCGGCCGGGAAACACCTCCGCGTCGATTGGCTTGCCGCTCGGATTCCAGAAATCCTTCCGCAGCGTCTCGATGAAGTTGTCGAGATTGAGTCCCGGCGCCAGCCGATCGCGGTACTGCGCGATCAGGCGCATCTCCTCGTCGTTGTGGGTGCCGACCCTGACCCTGTTGGGGTCATGGCCGGTCAGGGTATAGAAATGCCGGTTGACCATGACGAGATAGCCGTCGCGGTCGTAGAGCGCGAAGCCCTCGCCGAGCGCTTCCACGGCATCGCGCAGCCGCAGTCCGGCCAGCTTGAGATCGGTGATGTCGGTGACGACGGAAATGGTGCTGCCGTCCGCGGTCCGGTGCCGCACGCTGCGCAGCCAGCGCCCGGGCAGGTACTCCCGGTCGATCGGACGGCCCGTCGGATGGCGCTGCTGCATCCGCAGTGCCTCGATATAGGCGTCATGGTCGACGTCGGGCCAGAAGGCCTCGCGCCGCCTTCGCACGATCTCGATGATCTCGTCGTGGTTGATGCCGGGCTTGACCACGTTGGGGTCGTGGCCGGTCAGCTCGTAGAGAGAGCGGTTCGCGAGCACGAGGCGGTTGTCCGGCCCGTAGAGCGCGAAGCCGTCCGACAGGCTGTCGATGGCGTCGCGCAGCCGCTGCTCGGCCCGTTTCAGCGCGGTGACGTCGGTGACGATGTCGACGGCGCCGCCGTCGCGCGTCGGACTCATCGAGAAACGCAGCCAGCGGCCATCCCTCAGCCGGGCCTCGAAGGAAAAGGGTTCCCGGCGCCGGAACAGCGTTTCCTGCCGGAGCGCCAGATGGCGCGCGCGACGCTCTGCGGTGGAAGCCGCGCCGAATTCGTCGGCCACCGCCAGCATGACATTCTCGAAGGGTATAGGCAGCTTGCCGGCAAACTGCGCAAGCGCGGGCAGCAGTTCGACGGCCTGGCGGTTGAAGCGCGTCAGCCGGTTCTGATGGTCGTAGAGCAGCAGGCCATCGCCCATCGATTCCACTGCATCGCTCAGCAGCATCTCGGCCGCATGGGCGCGATGGATCTGGCGGCGCAGCATGGCGAGGAAGACCATCGCCGCTGCCGCTGCGACGACGATGGCGAAAATGCCGGACAACACGTTCTGGTACCAGGTCGCCAGAATATCGGCGACCGAAAGGCTGCTGGAGACGACCAGCGGCAGGCCGCCGACGCGCCGGTAGGCGACGTAGCGCTGCGCGTTGTCGGACTGCCGGGTTGCGAGGAATACGCCGCTGTTCGACAGCTTGAGGTGCTCGGTGAACAGCGCGAGGTGGGCGGCCGAGCTGCCGGTGCTGAACTCGTTGAACGGTACGCGCGCGAGCCGCGTGCCGTCCTCGTGATACAGCACCAGCGCGGCATCCTCGGTCGGCTGCGCCGCGCGGTAGAAACTGTGGAAGTAACCGGGATCCACCGCGGCGACGATGACGCCGCCGAAGCTGCCGTCGGGCTTGCTGAAGCGGCGGCTGACGCTGATCGCCCATTTGCCGTTGATCCGGCTCTGCACCGGTTCGCCGACGAACAGGCCGGCATGGGCATTGGCGACATGGATCCGGAAATACTTCCGGTCGGCGCCGTTGAACGGCCGGGGCGTCAGGCTGTCACTGTCGATGATGGTGTCGCCGTTCTCGTCGAGAACCAGGAAGGCGCGCACCTGGGGCAGTTCCGCGAGCCGGGCATTCATCCGCTCGCGCAGCGCCGACAGGCCGGTCAGCGGTGTGGCGCCGGCCATGCCGCTCAGACCGTCGGCGTGGCTGAGCAGGAAAATGTCGACGGCGCCGAAGGTACGGCTGGCATGTTCGTCCAGCGCGGTCGCCAGCGAGCGGACTGCCCCCTGGCCGCGCGCGATTTCCTGGCCGTATTGCTGATAGAGATGCCAGCCGAAGACGCCGGCCAGGATCAGCAGCAGCATGCAGACAAAGAAAATCGAGGCCCGGATCGCATTGGCCGGGCTGCTGACCCGGGACTGGGTATCCGGGATATCGCTGGCGGTTCTGACCGGCATATGCTGCCATCCCATTCGACGCGCGAGGAAAGCATAACGGATGCCTGCTCCCCTGCACTATAGACTCATGCCGGTCCTGTTGCTTCCGGCCCTGCTGGCGCTGGCATTCTGCGGTTTCATCCGGCCGGCGGCGGCCGAGCCGATCACGGTGCGCAGCGCGATTCTGGAACTCAATCCCGAACAGCCGTCCGAAAAGACCCTGGGCCGGCTGGATTATCTCGGTGGACTGATACTGGCTGGCGAGGATTCGCGGTTTGGCGGCTATTCCGGGCTTGTCGTCGATGCGGATGGCGGCGGGTTATGGGCCATTTCCGATACCGGTCACTGGCTGCGTCTCGAATTCGCTGCGAACGAGGCGGTCCCGACTGGCATCGCGCGCGCTGAAATTCTGCCGCTGCTTGATCAGGCCGGCCGACCCGTCGCGACGCGTCGCGACAGGGATGCCGAGGCGCTGCGCCGCACCGGCGATGGCCGCTGGCTGGTGGCGTTCGAACGCTCGCACAGGATCTGGACCTACGCGCAGCCCGGCGGCCCGGCCACCGGAGAAGTGGCGCTGCCACTTGCCGCCGTTGAACAGCCGAGCAATGGCGGCGTCGAAGCCATCGCGGCTCTGCCCGGCGGAGCGCTGCTGCTGTTCAGCGAGGAGCTGGCGGCGGGCGAAGAGGCAAGCGCGGCCTGGTTGAAGAGCGGCACAGGATGGCGCGATCTCGCTTGGCCGCTGCGCGATGGATTCCGGCCCACCGATGCCGCGGTCATCCCGGCGAATGTTGCAGGCGCGGGCGACGTGCTGGTGCTCGAGCGCTTTTTCACGCTGCTGGAAGGTCCGAAGGCGCGCCTGCGCCGCACACCTGCGGCGGCGCTCGCCATACCGGGGCCGCTGCCCTCCGGCGTCGTTGCGGAATGGGCCCGGCCCTGGTCCGTCGACAACATGGAGGCACTGGATGTCCGCCGCGCGGCGGACGGCTCGGCCTGGCTCTATGTAATGTCGGACGACAACCGAAACCCGCTGCAGCGGACGCTGCTGATGGTCTTCCGGCTGCGGCCCTGATCCGGAAAAAAGAACGCCCGCCGGAGAGGCGGGCGTCCGAAACTCTGCCTGTGCGGCAGCGCGGATCAGGCGGCCTGCTTGGCAGCCAGCGCCTTCTTGATCTTGCGCTTCAGCACCCGGGCCTCGTCCGAGAGGCGGGAGTCGCTGGTCTTCAGCAGCCAGTTGTCGATGCCGCCGTTATGCTCGACCGAGCGCAGGCCGTGGCTCGACACCCGCAGGCGCACGTCGCGGCCGAGGGCCTCGCTGATCAGCGTGACGACCTTCAGATTCGGCAGGAACCGACGCCGGGTCTTGTTGTTGGCGTGGCTCACATTGTTTCCGGTCTGAACGCCCTTGCCGGTAACCTCGCAACGACGAGCCATGATAAAATCCTCTTGAACTTCCGTGTTTCCGCAAAATTGGCGGCCGGTTATAGGGTCTGGCCCCCGGCGCGTCAACCGGCATTGCCCGGTCGCGCGCGGCTTCCGCCCGGCAGGGCCGGCGATCCCGCGTTGACTCTGTTGATATGACCCCGTATACAGCGGGACCGATTTTGCCGGGGGTCCTCGCGGGCCCCCGCAGTTCTATATGCGTGTTTTCGTCTTTTTCGCGGTTTTCCGCGATAAAAGGCGGCAGTCAGACGGAGAGCCGCTGTGAAACGGACCTATCAACCCAGCAAGCTGGTGCGCAAGCGCCGCCATGGTTTCCGCGCCCGCATGGCGACCACGGGCGGCCGCAAGGTCATCGCCAGCCGCCGGGCTGCCGGCCGCAAGAAGCTCTCGGCCTGATCAACCCGCTATGGCGTCGGGCGGCGTCGATCGACTCCGCCGCCGCGCGGATTATCTCCGGGTGCAGGCGGCCGAACGGCGGGTAGCCCTGCCGGGCCTGCTGCTGCAGGTCGCGCCCGGGCCTACCGGCAGCCGCCGGATCGGCTTCACCGCTTCCCGCAAGGTCGGCAATGCCGTGGCCCGTAACCGGGCACGGCGGCGACTCAAGGCGCTCGCTGCCGAAATCATGCCAGGCCATGCCGCTGCCGGCCATGACTATGTTCTCGTTGCCCGGAAGGCGACGCCGTCGCGGGACTACGCCGCCCTGCGGCGGGATCTGGAATCGGCCCTGCGCAGGCTGAAGCTGTGGCAGGGCGAAACGCCCGACGCGGCGTCCGGTGCGGCATGACGCCGCTCGCCCGCCTCGCTGCTCTCCCCATCCAGGCCTACCGGTTGTTCCTGTCGCCCTGGATCGGGCATAACTGCCGCTACCAGCCGACCTGCTCCTGCTATGCGCTGGAAGCGCTGGAGCGGCACGGCGGCCTGAAGGGCAGCTATCTCGCGGTGCGCCGTCTGGCGCGCTGCAATCCTTTCGGCGGCAGCGGCTACGATCCCGTACCGCCTGCCGGCCAAACGTCTTCCGTACAGCAAGGCTCAGTCTGATGTCCGACCAGAAGAATCTCATCATCGCGATCGCCCTGTCGGTGGCGATCCTGCTTGGCTTCCAGCTGCTGGTCGAGGCGCCGAAGCAGGAGCGCCTGCGCCAGCAGCAGGCGGTGCAGCAGAGCGAGCAGCAGGCCAGCGTGCCGCAGCCGTCGCCGGGTCAGGAGGGAACCACTGCGCTGCCGCAGCTGCCCAGCCTGGCGCAGCAGGTGGCCGAAACCATCACGCGCGAGAAGGCGCTGGCTGCGGCGCCCCGCGTGAAGATCGAGGGCAAGCGGCTGGTCGGCTCGCTCAACCTTGTCGGTGGCCGCATCGATGACATCACGCTGCCGGAATACAAGGAAACCATCAAACCCGACAGCCAGCCGATCCATCTGCTTTCGCCGGCCGGCGGGCCGTCGCCGTATTACGCCGAGTTCGGCTGGACGGCGGCTGGCAGCGGCGTTGCCGTTCCGGACGGCCAGACGCGGTGGACGGCCGACAGGGACGTGCTGCGGCCGGGGCAGCCTGTGACGCTGACCTGGGACAACGGCCAGGGCCTGGTGTTCACGCGCGTCATCAATCTCGACGACAACTATCTCTTCACCGTGACGCAGAAGGTGGAGAATCGCGGCGGCGCGGCCGTCACGCTGTTCCCCTATGCGCTGGCCTCGCGTCATGGCCTGCCGAAGACCGACGGTCTCTATATTCTGTATGAAGGCCCGCTCGGCGTGTTCCGCGACGCCGCCGGCGATGAGGGCACCAAGCAGGAGCATGCCTATGGCGATCTCGCGCCGGGCGAGCCCGTCGAAGTGAATTCGGTCGGCGGCTGGATCGGCTTTACCGACAAGTACTGGCTGACCGCCCTGGTGCCCGCTCCGGAGCAGAATGTGAAGGCGCGCTTCACCGTCGCCAAGGGCAACGGGCCCGACCGCTTCCAGGTCGATTATCTCGGCGGCGGCCAGCAGCTCGAGCCGGGCAAGAGCATCGAATCCACCAGCCTGCTGTTTGCCGGCGCCAAGGAAGTGAAGCTGATCGACCGCTACGAGGAGCAGCACCGCATTCCGCGTTTCGAGCTGGCGATCGACTGGGGCTGGTTCCACTTCCTGACCAAGCCGATGTTCCACGCCATCGACTTCCTGAAGGGCCTGCTCGGCAATATCGGCCTGGCGATGCTGGCGCTCACCGTCATCGTCAAGCTGATCTTCTTCCCGCTCGCCTACAAGTCCTATGTGGCGATGAGCGCGATGAAGAAACTGCAGCCCGAAATGCAGAAGCTGCGCGAGCGCTACGGCGAAAACCGCGAGATGATGCAGAAGGAACTGATGGCACTGTACAAGCGGGAGAAGGTCAATCCCGCCGCCGGCTGCCTGCCGATCCTGCTGCAGATCCCCGTCTTCTTCGCGCTGTACAAGGTGCTCTACATCACCATCGAATTGCGGCATGCGCCGTTCTACGGCTGGATCCGCGATCTGTCGGCGCCGGACCCGACCTCCTGGCTCAACGGCTTCGGCCTGCTGCCCTGGAGCGTGCCCGATCTCGGCCCGCTGGCAATCATCTCGATCGGCGTCTGGCCGATCCTGATGGGCATCTCCATGTGGGCGCAGATGAAGATGAATCCGACGCCGCCCGATCCGGTGCAGCAGAAGATCTTCGCCCTGATGCCGGTGGTCTTCACCTTCATGCTCGGCAGCTTCGCCGCCGGCCTGGTGATCTACTGGACCTGGAACAACCTGCTCAGCATCCTGCAGCAGTATGTGATCATGAAGCGGATGGGCGTGAAGATCGGCGGCGGCGCCGAGAAACCCGAGCCGGCGCCGGCGAAGGTCGCCGCCAAACCGAAGAAGTAAGTCCGATGGCCGAACTGCCGGCCGCGGAGGAAGAGCTGACGCCGGCCGCGCTGGAACGCGGCCGGCTTCTCTTTGCCGGTCCCTGCGAATTCTTCGCCGGTGCCATGACCCTGGCGCAGCTGCCGCCGGCGCGCGGACCCGAGGTCGCCTTCGCCGGCCGCTCGAATGTCGGCAAATCCTCGCTGGTCAATGCGCTGACCGGCCGCAAGGCGCTGGCGCGGGTGTCCAACACGCCGGGCCGCACGCAGCAGCTCAATTTCTTCGATCTCGGCCAGGGCAGGCTCAGCCTCGTCGACCTGCCGGGTTACGGTTATTCCTCCGTCGGCAAGGCGAAGGCGGAAGCCTGGACCGAGACCACCCGCGCCTACCTGAAGGGCCGGCCGGAACTGCGCCGGGTCTGTCTGCTGGTCGACAGCCGCCACGGGCTGAAGCCCGGCGATGAAGACATCATGAAGCTGCTGGACCAGTCGGCGGTGGTCTACCAGGTGGTGCTGACCAAGGCCGACAAGACCTCGAAGGCCGATCTGGCGAAGGTCGAGGCCGCCACGGCCGCCGTGCTGAAGCGCCATGTCGCCGCCCACCCGGTGATCCGCGTAACCTCCAGCGAGGAGGGGGTGGGCATTCCGGAGCTCCGGGCCGAACTTGCGGCCCTGGCCGCCTGACCCGTATAACCATCCCTCGTCACGCCAACCAGGAAGAAGCCCGACCATGAAGACCTCCGGCCCGATGCCGCTGGAAGCGCATCTGCAGCAGACCGCCAACGTGCTGTCGGAGGCCCTGCCCTATATGCGCCGATTCGCGGGGCATACCATGGTCATCAAGTATGGCGGTCATGCCATGGGCGACGAGAAGCTGGCCGAGCAGTTCGCCCGCGACATCGTGCTGATCAAGCAGGTCGGCATCAATCCGGTCGTGGTGCATGGCGGCGGGCCGCAGATCGGCGCCATGCTTGAGCGGCTGAAGATCAAGAGCGAATTCGTCGATGGCCTGCGCGTCACCGACCAGGCGACGGTCGAGATCGTCGAGATGGTGCTGGCCGGCTCGATCAACAAGCAGATCGTCAGTGCGATCGGCGCCGCCGGCGGCACCGGCATCGGCCTGTCGGGCAAGGACGGCAAGCTGATCGAGGCCCGCAAGCTGCGCCGCAGCGTCCGCGATCCGGGCTCGAACATCGAGAAGCTGCTGGACCTCGGCTTCGTCGGCGAGCCGGTGCGCATCAATCCGGAAATCCTGCGCACCCTGCTCAACTCCAATGTCATCCCCGTCGTCGCGCCGATCGGCGTGGGTGAGCAGGGCGAGACCTACAACATCAATGCCGATACCTCGGCCGGCGCCATTGCCGCCGCGCTCGGCGCCTCCAAGCTGCTGATGCTGACCGATGTCGCCGGCGTGCTGAACAGGGACAAGAAGCTGATCCCGACGCTGACGGCAAAGGAAGCCCTGGTTCTGATGGGCGACGGCACGATCTCGGGCGGCATGATTCCGAAGGTGGAAACCTGCCTCGATGCCGTGCGCGGCGGCGTGCAGGCGGCCCATATCCTCGACGGCCGCATTCCGCATGTGCTGCTGCTCGAGCTCTTCACCGCCCATGGCGTGGGTACCATGATCGAGCGCTCGCACTGAGCGCTCGCATCGGGGGCGCCGCGATCAGGCCGGCTTCTGCGCCGGCCGGCGGTTGACCAGCAGGATGCCGGCAACGATCACCAGAACGGCAAGCCAGACCACCAGGCTGTAGCGCTCGCCGAACACGAAGGTGCCGATGGCGAGGCTGGTGGCGGCCATCACATAGCCGATCTGGCTCAGGTAAACCGGTCCGGCGACGCGCTGAAGCTCGAAATAGGGAATGAAGCTCAGGCAGGCGAAAAGCCCGGCCGCGGCGAGCACCCAGTCGGGCTCCGCGATGCCGGCGGGCATGTAGAACAGATCCATCGCCAGGCAGGCGAACAGCAGCCAGACGGCGGCGCCGAGCAGGGTCCCGGCGGCCAGCGCCAGCGGCGCGGCATCCTTCGGCCAGGCCCGTGTGCGATAGATGTTGCCGGCCGCCAGCGAGACCGGCGCGATGAAGGCCAGCAGCATCCAGGGCAGGGCGGCCTCGTCGATGGGCCCCGAGCGCGGGCCGACGATCATCAGGATGCCGATGAGGCCGAGGCCGATGCCGGCTGCGCGCGTCCAGGCCAGCTTCTCCATGCGCATGCCCAGCGCCATGGCATAGGTCAGCATGGCGGGGAAGGCGTAGACGATGCTGGGCAGGCCGGCGCCGATCCGCGCCACCGCGAGGAAGACCAGCACGTTCGGCAGGGCCAGCGTGATCAGGCCGCTGATCGCATAATACCGCAGATGCGTCCGGCCGAGCGGCGGGCGCGCGCCGGACAGCATGGCGAGTGCCAGCAGGCCGAGGCCGCCAAGGCCGTATTGCCAGAACGCGAAGGCGATTGCCGGGATGCCGGCCGAGGTGGCCAGTTTGGCGAAGGGCGGCGCGAGGCCCAGGGTGCTGCCTGTCGCGACGAGCAGCAGCAGCGGATAGAAGCGCGATGCGCGCAGGACGGCAAACATGCGGATCGAGTCTACAGGTTGTCGCGGATCTCGGCGGCGATCTCGAAGGAGCGCAGCCGCGCCTTGTGATCGAAGATCTGCGCCGTCAGCATCAGCTCGTCCGCGCCGGTGCGCTGCAGGAACTGCTGCAGCGTCGCGCGCACCGTCTGCGGCGATCCCACGGCCGAGCAGGACAGCACCTGGTCCAGCATGGCGCGGAACTGCGGCGGCAGCTCGTCGTCGTAACCGGGCTTCGGCGGCGGCAGCTGGCCCGGCCGGCCGCTGCGCAGGTTGACGAAAGCCTGTTTCCAGGAGGTCGAGAGCAGCAGCGCCTCCTCGTCGGTATCGGCGCCGAAGATGTTGAAGCCTAGCATCACATAGGGTTTGTCGAGATGCTCCGACGGCTTGAAGCGTTCGCGGTAGAGCGCGATCGCCTGCATCATCTGCTGGGGCGCGAAATGCGAGGCGAAGGCGTAGGGCAGGCCGAGCATGGCGGCGAGCTGCGCGCCGAACAGGCTGGAGCCGAGGATCCAGATCGGCACGTCTAGCCCGGCGCCCGGCACGGCACGGATCGCCTGGCCCGGCTCGGCCGGCGCGAAGTAGTTCATCAGCTCGACCACGTCGCGCGGAAATTCGTCCTCGTCGGAGGTCAGGTTGCGGCGCAGGGCATAGGCGGTGCGCTGGTCGGTGCCGGGGGCGCGGCCGAGGCCCAGATCGATGCGGCTGGGATAGAGTGAGGCCAGCGTGCCGAACTGCTCGGCGATCACCAGCGGTGAATGGTTCGGCAGCATGATGCCGCCGGCGCCGACCCGGATCGTCGAGGTGCCGCCGGCGACATGGCCGATCAGGATCGAGGTCGCCGCCGAGGCGATGCCGGGCATGTTGTGATGCTCGGCCAGCCAGAAGCGCCGGTAGCCCCAGCGCTCGGCATGCTGCGCGAGGTCGAGGCTGTTGCGGAAGGACTGGGCGGCGTCGCTGCCCTGGGTGATCGGGGAGAGGTCGAGAACGGAGAAGACTGGCATCGGGCGTATATGGGGCGGCAATCGGGGAAAACCAGACGGCGGCAGCGCGCCGGCGGCGGTGGGATGCCATGAGGAAAACTCATGGCCGGTGGAGTTTTAATCGGTTGCCGCCGCAGCGCCAGCCGCTATCTTCGGGCAAACGATCCGCCCCCTGCACGAGGCCCGCCGCGATGAATGCCCTGAACCCGACCAAGCCTGCCGCCGAGACCGCCGCCCGGGCGATCCGTCCCTTCCATCTCGCCTTCCCGGTCCGCGACATTGCCGAGGCCCGCAAATTCTACGGCGAACTGCTCGGCTGCCCGGAAGGCCGCTCGGCCGAGAACTGGGTCGATTTCGACTTTTTCGGCCACCAGCTCGTGGCGCATCTGGCACCGGAGGAATGCGGCCACAAATCCACCAGCGCGGTCGACGACCATGACGTGCCGGTGAAGCATTTCGGCGTCATCCTCACCATTCCCGACTGGAAGGCGCTGGCCGAGAAGCTCAGCAAGGCCGGCATCAAGTTCATCATCGAACCCTATGTCCGCTTCGAGGGCGAGGTGGGCGAGCAGCACACCATGTTCTTCCTCGACCCCTCGGGCAACGCGCTCGAGTTCAAGGCCTTCGCCCACGACGAGATGATCTTCGCCAAATAGGCGGCGCTACAGCCGGGCGAGCGCTTCCTCCGCCACGCGCTCGCCCCATTCCTGCACGAAATGCCCGGCCTCGGGCAGCTCCAGCGGCTCGGGGCAGTTGCGGATCACCTTGCGCAGGCCGCGCATCACCGGCGCGCCGAGCACCGGATCGGTCATGCCGATCGCCATGAAGCTCTTCCCGCTCCACTCGTTCTTCCAGAACTGCAGCGCCTTGCGCGACAGTTCCGCGCCCGGCGCATCGGGTGCGTCCGGCACCAGGTTGGGGAAGCGCCGCACGCCGCCCTTGTAGGTCACGTCGGGATAGGGCGCCTCGTAGGCGGCGGCCTCGGCGTCGCTCAGATGCGGGCAGCTGCGCTTCATCAGTTTGGCGATCGCCATGTCGGGATTCTTGTTGTTCCACGCGCGCCAGTCGAGGAAGCCCTGGGTCAGCGGCTGGTCGCCGGTGCCGAGCGCCGTGTTCATCACCAGCAGGCCGGTGAAGCGTTCGGGCATCTCCATCGGCAGGGTGAGGCCGAGCAGCCCGCCCCAGTCCTGGCAGACCAGCGTGATGTTCTGCAGATCCAGCGCGCGGATGAAATGCAGCAGCGAGTCGCGGTGGAAATCGAAGGTGTAGACCGCGTCCTCCTTCGGCTTGTCGGAGCGGCCGAAACCGAACAGGTCGGGCGCCACCACGCGATGGTCCAGCGGCCGCGACAGCACCGGGATCATGCGGCGGTAGAGATAGCTCCAGGTCGGCTGGCCGTGCAGGCAGAGGAAGGTGCGCGTGCCGGTCTGGCCGACATCGACGTAATGCATCCGCAGACCGTTGGGATGCGTCAGGTAATGCGGCGTGTAGTCGTAGCCGGGCAGGTTCTCGAACCGCTCGTCCGGCGTGCGCAGGGCTTCGATCATGGCGTCCTCTCCTTTTTTGCCGCAGGAGAGGCCGCTGTCACGCCGCTGTCAACGCTTCTTCCTGGCCTTCGGCTTGGCGGCCGTCTTCTTCCTCGGCGCGGCCTTCCCTGCTTTCCCCGGCGTCAGGCCTTCCGGGCCGAAGACGCGGGCGAAGATGGTGTCGACATGCTTCAGGTGATAGCCGAGATCGAACAGGGCGGTGAGCTGCGCCGGCTTCAGCCGGGCGGTGACGTCTTTCTCGCCGAGCAGCGCCTGGAGGAAATCGCCGCCATGCTGCCAGATGCGCAGGGCATGCTTCTGCACCAGCGCGTAAGCCTCCTCGCGCGACAGGCCCGCCTGGGTCAGCGCCAGCAGCACGCGCTGCGAATGCACCAGGCCGCCGAAGCGGTCGAGATTCTTCATCATGTTGTCGGGATAGACGACCAGCTTCTCGATCACCCCGGCGAGACGATGCAGGGCGAAATCGAGATGAATGGTGGCGTCGGGCCCGATGCCGCGCTCGACGGAGGAATGGCTGATGTCGCGCTCGTGCCACAGCGCGACGTTCTCCAGCGCCGGGATCACGGCCGAGCGCACCAGCCGCGCCAGACCGGTGAGATTCTCGGTCAGCACCGGATTGCGCTTATGCGGCATCGCCGAGCTGCCCTTCTGGCCCGGCGAGAAGAATTCCTCGGCCTCCATCACCTCGGAGCGCTGCAGGTGGCGGATCTCGACGGCCAGCCGCTCGACCGAGGAGGCCACCACGGCGAGATGGGCGAAATAGGCGGCGTGGCGGTCGCGCGGAATCACCTGGGTGGAGACCGGCTCGGGCTGCAGGCCGAGCTTCTTCGCCACCCATTCCTCGACGAAGGGATCGATGTTGGCGAAGGTGCCGACGGCGCCGGAGATCGCGCAGGTGGCGACTTCCTCGCGCGCCATCAGCAGGCGCCTGCGGGCGCGCTGGAACTCGGCATGGAAGCCGGCGAGCTTGAGGCCGAAGGTGGTCGGCTCGGCATGGATGCCGTGGCTGCGGCCGATGCAGGGCAGCAGCTTGAACTCGAAGGCGCGCTCCTTCAGCGCGGCCAGCACGCGGTCGACGCCCTCGATCAGCAGGTCGGCGGCACGCACCAGCTGGACGTTGAAGCAGGTATCCAGCACGTCGGACGAGGTCATGCCCTGGTGCACGAAGCGCGCCGACGGGCCGACATGCTCGGCCAGATTGGTCAGGAAGGCGATGACGTCATGCTTGGTCTCGCGCTCGATCGCGTCGATGCGGGCGATCTCCCATTTGCCCTTCTTCCAGACCTCCTTCGCGGCGGCTTTCGGAATGACGCCCAGTTCGGCCTGGGCATCGCAGGCATGGGCCTCGATCTCGAACCAGATGCGGAATTTCGATTCCGGCTCCCAGATGGCGGCCATTTGGGGACGGGTATAGCGCGGGATCATCGGGCGACTCGCAGACGGAGGGCTGAAACGGAAAGCGGGCCGTGTTTACCCCGCGGCCGGGGCGGGCGCAACGCCGGTCCGCTGCCGCCGCTGTCGCACAGCCTGTGCGGGCAGAGCCGCGGGGTCGCGGTGGCCGATCATGCCGCAAAAACGGTGCCTCCCGCAGCCGACCGGAGGTCCGCCGCCAGACAATTCAACGGCTTGCGGGTCCGGTCCGGTCAGGCTGCGAGCCGGTTGCAGCCCGTTGGAGCCTGTTGGACGCCAATTCGATCCCGTTGAGAGCCAGTTCAGTCCCGTTCGAGGCCAGTTGAGTCCCGTTGAGGCCGGTTCAATCCCGTTGAATCCGGTTCGGGCACAGGCTGGGGTTGTGGCAGACGAATGCACTTATATGCGGACGCTCCCCCGGGGAGCGGCCATGGAATGGTCGGATGGACGATGGGCAACAGCGGAAAAGAACAATGATAGAACATTCAGGCGCGACTGTCAAGCGAAGCACCGCTGCCTGCCGCCGCCCTCCGCCCTAGATCAGACCGGCAGCACCGGACCGCAGCGACAGGGATCCGCCATGGCCATCGTTCTCAACCACACCATCGTGCCGGCGCGCGACAAGCTCGCGGCGGCCAGATTCTTCGCCGACCTCTTCGGGCTGGAATGCGGCGAGCCCGGTTTCTTTGCGCCGGTCCAGGTGAACGAGCAGCTGCATCTGCTGTTCGACACCGACACCGACTTCAGGACCCAGCATTACGCCTTCCATGTCAGCGAGGCGGAGTTCGACGCCATCTTCGGCCGCATCCGGGCGGCAGGCCTCAGTTACGGCAGCGGGCCGACGACGCCGGAGAACGGCGAGATCAATCACTGGGGCGGCGGCCGCGGCGTCTATTTCCGCTCGCCCGACGGCCATCTTTTTGAGCTGATGACGGTGGCGCAGTAGACGCGGGCGCATCAGGCCCGGTCGGATAACCCCTCGCCCTTCCGCCGCGCGCGGCTCTGTCTTTCCCCTGCGCCGGCGGCGCATTGCATCGCTGCAATTTCGCGCTTCAGCGTTCCACGGCGGGCCGGATAGAGTCGCGCGACCGCAACGACGCCGACGGCCTCCCATGAACACCTTCACCCTGCTGCCTGCCGCCAACTGGGCCGCCTTCGCCCTTGTCTCGCTCGGCATGGTGCTTACGCCGGGGCCGAACATGATCTACCTGATCTCGCGCTCGATCTGCCAGGGCCGCATGGCCGGGCTGATCTCGCTGGGCGGTGTGGCGCTCGGCTTCGTGGTCTACATGCTCTGCGCCGCCTTCGGCATCACGGTGCTGCTGCTCGCGGTGCCCTATGCCTATGAGGCGCTCTGCTATGGCGGCGCGGCCTATCTGCTCTATCTCGCCTGGCAGACACTGAAACCCGGCGGCCGCTCGCCCTTCCAGGTGCGGCAGCTTCCGCAGGACAGTCCGCGCAGGCTGTTCACCATGGGCTTCGTCACCAACCTGCTCAATCCGAAGATCGCGATGCTCTATCTCTCGCTGCTGCCGCAGTTCATTGCGCCGGAGCAGGGCCATGTGCTGCTGCAGTCGCTGCTGCTGGGTGCGACGCAGATCCTGATCAGCGTCAGCGTGAACGCCCTGATCGCCGTTGCCGCCGGCAGCATCGCCGGTTTCCTCGCCGCCCGGCCGCTCTGGCTGCTGCTGCAGCGGTGGGTAATGGGCACCGTGCTGGCCGGACTGGCGTTCCGCATGGCGATGGAGGCGCGGCGCTGAGATGGCGCCGCCGGTTCTCTTCGGCGCGACCTACAGCGTCTACACGCGCATCTGCCGGCTGGCGCTGGAAGAGAAGGGCGTCCCCTACCGCCTGGAAGAGGTCGACGTGTTCGCGCCCGACGGACCGCCGCCGGACTATCTGCGGCGCCAGCCCTTCGGGAAAATCCCCGCTTTCGAGCATGACGGCTTCGCGCTGTACGAAAGCGGTGCGATCAGCCGCTATGTCGACGAGGCCTTCGACGGTCCGCCGCTGCAGCCGCAGGACCCGCAGCCGCGGGCCCGCATGAACCAGACGATCTCGATCCTCGATTCTTATGCCTATCGCGCCTGGGTCTGGGGATTGTTCGTCGAGCGGGTGCGCAAGCCGCTGCGCGGCGCGACACCCGACGAAACGGCAATCGCGGCTGCGCTGCCGAAGGCGCGGGCGGCCTGCGACACACTGGCCGACATTCTCGCCGGGCAGCCTTTTCTCTGCGGCGCGCGGATCAGCCTGGCCGACCTGCACGCGGCGCCGATGCTGGCCTGCCTGACGATGACGCCGGAAGGGCAGGCGATGATCGGAGAAAAGTCCGTGCTGGCGCAGTGGTGGGTGCGGCTGCGGTTGCGGCCGGCTATGGCCGCAACCAGGGGCATCACCGAGGTCTAGAATCCCGCCGATTCAGTGTGTCTGCTGCACCGGCCGGAGATCGGGCCGCTGCCGCAGCGGATGGCGTTCCTGGTCCATCGGTGCCGATGGTGGCGGCGCCGAAGAGGTGATCATGCCGAACAGCAATGCGCCGGCGAAGGCCAGATAGCCGATCATCATGCCAGTGAAAAATGCCAGATCTCCCGGAGTCATGACTGCAACCTTTCCTCGGTACCGCTCTCCTCCGGATACCCCTGACCGCAGACGCGGTTCCATCTGATTGCCTGCATGGAACACGGGTTCTGACACGGCGATGTCATGGTCGCGGCTCTTGTTTTCGCTGCTGCCGGTGCCTATGTCCCCCTGCATATCGGACTGCGTACCGAACGTGATTGCGTGTCGCTGAAAAGAGGGATTCTCCGGACATGATTGATCGCCCAGGAAGCGATGCGGCCAGCCATGCCGGTCGCAAGGTGTCCGCTGCGCCCGCAGCGGAAGCGCTGTCGATTTTCATTGCCGAAGATGATGCGGCCGTGGCCGAGGTGCTGACTGATTTCGTCAGCGATATCGGCCACCGTGTCGCTGCCGTCGAGACCAGCCACGCGGCGGCTCTCGCCGCGGCGGAGCAGATTGCCGCCGACATTGCGATTCTCGATATCAATCTCCAGGGCCGCCCGGGCTTTGCCGTTGCCGACCGTCTTACGGCGCGCGGCATTCCGGTGATCTTCGTCACCGGTCTCGGCATCCTGGAGCTGAGCGGCAAATACGAGGATGCCGTGCTGCTGAAAAAGCCGTTCAAGGCGGAAGAACTCGCCGAGGCGATCAGCCGCGTGCGCGTCGAGAAGCTCGCCGCTGCCGCGGTCACGTCAGGCGCATGGCGCGAAAGCAGGCGGCGGGAAAGACGCTCGAACTGACCGGCAGTGCGTTGTGGCGGTACAGCCGCCACAGGCGCCGGTCCCACACCGACAGATCCCCGCCCGCGGCGATGAGATAGACCTCGCCGCTGGCATCGCTCCACACGGTGCGGCCATCCAGCGCGTCGATCGCGGCGAAAATCTCGGCCGGCGCCGTGCCGGGCAGGAACCAGACCAGCAGTGGCGTGCGGCCATCCGGCGTTGCGGTGGCCGGTAAAGGCAGGCTGGCGCTGACCGCGGCGGAAGCGACGATGCCTGCCAGCAGCATCGCCGGGATCGGATGCGCGCCGCCACCGCCCGGATCCGCGCCGGCGCGGGCGCGCAGCCACAGGCCGGCGGCAACTGCCGCAACGCCGAAGACCGCGAGCCACAGCAGATCCCAGAGCAGCGGCGTCTCCACCGCCATGCGGATGCGGTGCAGGCCGAGCATCCAGTGGACCAGCGCGATATCGGTGATGTGCCAGATGCCGAAGCCGAGCAGCAGGCTGGCGGCCAGCCGGCGGCCGGAGCGGGCGGCGGCATCATGACGGTGGCGCCAGAGCAGCCAGAGGCCGATCGCCGCCAGCACATACATCAGCAGATGGAAGACGCCGTCGGCGAGAATCTGCACGCGGATGTCGCGCCATGTCTCGCCCTCGAGTCCGCTGAGCAGATGATGCCACTGCAGCACCTGATGCAGCAGGATGCCGTCGAAGAAGCCGCCGAGCGCGAAGCCGAGCAGGATTGCAGCTCTGCTGCTGCCGCCCCGGGACAGCGGTGGCATGGCTGCATTCATCTCGCCTCTCCGTGCGGTGGTCAGCGGTCCTGCTGGTAACCCTGGTGACGGGTGTTCTGGCTGATATCCGCGTGCCGGCCCTTGTGCGCGTTACGGTCGGTGGTCCTAGAGCCGCTCTCCTTCGCGGCGCCGGTGCCGGGCGCATTGCCCTGGTCGGCGAGGTTGCGCTGCTTCGGCGGCTGGTTCTGCGGCGGTACGGGCGGCGGACGGGTCATGACGCTACTCCCTGACTGAGCGGGTGAAACGACCGGGTGACGGCGGAAGTTCCGCCTGTGTCAGCCCTTGCCGTCGGCGCCGGTGCGGCCGTAGCGGCGATCCTTCGGCCGCGTGGTCGGGCGTTCGACCTGCTTCTGCGCATGGTCCAGCCCTTCGGGCTGCGGCACCTGTTCCTCAATGATCTCGTGATGCTCGGCGGCGAACTGGTCGTTGCCGTAGGTGCCGGGGCCGTAATGCCGCTGCGCTTCGGCGTTGCGGATCAGCGGCTCGGTATGCGCGGCGCCTGAGGCGCGACCGCGCGTGCCGGGGCGCTCGTGATGCTGCGTCGGCAGGTCGGGCAGGCGGGTCTTCTCGTTCTGCGGCATGGCGGCTCCTCCTGCATGCTGAGGAGAAACCCGCGGCGGAAGGGGTGGGTTCCGGTGAACGGATCCGGATGCGTCACCCTCGGCTGCGCCGAGGGTGACGATTCTTGTGCTGTGAAGGGACCTTGCCCGGGAGGTCAGGCTCCCGCCGCGACGATATGGTCGTAGGCGGGCAGGGTGAGGAATTCGGTGAATTCCTCGGCCAGCGCCAGCTTGCGGAAGATCTCCGCCGCTTCGGCGTATTTGCCGTTGTCGAACTTCTCCGCGCCGACCAGCTGCCTGGTCTTTTCCAGTTCTTCGTCTATGGTCTTCTCGATCAGCGCGGCATCGATCAGCCGGCCGTCGTCGAGCTTCGCCTTGTGGTGGCGCCATTGCCAGACCTGGGCGCGGCTGATCTCGGCGGTGGCGGCATCTTCCATCAGGTTGTAAAGCGGCACGCAGCCGATGCCGCGCAACCAGGCCTCGAGATAGCCGATCGAGACATTCACGTTCTGGCGCAGGCCGGCCTCGGTGATGCTGCCGTTCGGCATTTCCAGCAGGTCCTTCGCCTCGACATGCACGTCCTGGCGCTGGCGGGCGATCTGGTTGGCTTCCTTCATCACCGCGTCGAACTCGGCCTTGGCGATCTGCACCAGGCCGGGATGCGCCACCCAGGTGCCGTCATGGCCGTCGGTCGCCTCGCGCTTCTTGTCGGCCGCGACCTTGGCCATGGCCTCGGCATTGGCCTTCTCGTCGTTCTTGATCGGGATCAGCGCCGCCATGCCGCCCATGGCATGCACCCGGCGGCGGTGGCAGGTCTTGATCGCCAGCAGCGAGTAGTTGCGCATGAAGGGCACGGTCATGGTGACCTGCGCGCGGTCGGGCAGCACGGCCCAGGGCTGTTTCGCGAATTTCTTGATGAAGCTGAAGATGTAGTCCCAGCGGCCGCAGTTCAGGCCGGCCGAATGGGTGCGCAGCTCGTAGAGGATCTCGTCCATCTCGAAGGCGGCGAGGATGGTTTCGATCAGCACGGTGGCGCGGATCGTGCCGCGCGGCAGCTTCAGGTAATCCTCCGAGAAGTCGAAGACCTGGTTCCACAGCCGCGCTTCCAGATGGCTTTCCATCTTGGGCAGGTAGAAGTAGCTGCCCTTGCCCTGCTGCTGCCGAAGTTTCGCATTGTGTAAGAAGTAGAGGCCGAAATCGAACAGGCTGCCCGACATCGGCTCGCCGTCCACCATCATGTGGCGCTCGGGCAGGTGCCAGCCCCGCGGCCGCACGAACAGCGTCGCGGGCTTCGGGCCCAGCCTGTATTCCTTGCCGGAGGCCGGATCCCTGTACTCGATCACGCCCTTGTTGGCGTCGATCAGGTTGATCTGGCCGTCGATCAGGTTGTCCCACGATGGCGTCGAGGCATCCTCGAAATCGGCCATGAAGACATAGGCGCCGGAATTCAGCGCGTTGATCACCATCTTGCGGTCGACCGGCCCGGTGATCTCGACCCGGCGGTCGAGGATGTCGTCGGGCAGCGGCGCGACGGTCCAGTCGCCCTCGCGGATATGCTTCGTCTCGGGCAGGAAATCCGGCTTCTCGCCGGCATCCAGCCGCGCCTGGCGCTCGACGCGCTTCTCCAGCAGGCGCTTGCGCTCGGGGTTGAAGCGGCGCTGCAGCTCGGTGATGAAGGCGACCGCTTCTGCGTTCAGGATGGTTTCAAAACCCGGCTTGCAGGCTCCGGTGATGGTCACACCGGCCAGACGCGGCCATTCGGTCATCGGGGTCTCCCTGGATTCCGTGTTTCTTGCCTGATCGGGCAGGATAGGCGGTTCTGCGCCGCGGAATCAAGGAAGGCCCCTCCGACTCCACGGCGCTACGCGTTGGTGCCGCCGTCGACGGCGATCTGCGCGCCGGTCACATAGGCGCCGCCGGGCCCGGCCAGGAAAGCCACCATTGCCGCCACTTCCTCGGCCCGGCCATAGCGCCCGAGCGCGGTCAGCGCGCGCTGGCCATCCGCCGACGGACCGCTTGCCGGATTCATGTCGGTGTCAATCGGGCCGGGCTGGACGACGTTCACCGTGATGCCGCGCGGCCCGAGATCGCGGGCCAGCCCGCGGGTCATGCCGGTGATCGCCGCCTTGGACATGGAATAGAGCGTGATGCCGGGAAAGCGCACCGCCTCGCCGAGGCAGGAACCGATGGTGATGATGCGGCCGCCATCCGTCATGTGCTTCTCTGCGGCCAGCGCCGCGAGATAGGGCGCGCGGGTATTCACCGCCAGGATGCGGTCGATCTCCTCCAGGCTGTTGCCCTCGGTGACGATGCCGGCATTGACGACCAGGATGTCGAGCCGGCCGAGCGCGCTCGCGGCTTCGTCCACGGATGCGGTCACGGCCGCCGCATCGGCGCTGTCGGCCCGGATGGCAACCGCGCGGCCGCCCTTGCTCTCGATCCGCGTCACGACCGCGTCCGCCCTGTCCTTCGAGCCCTGGAAGGTCAGGGCCAGATCGGCGCCGGCCTCGGCCAGCGCCATGGCGATCGCCGCCCCGATGCCGCGGCTGCCGCCGGTCACCAATGCCGCCTTGCCCTTGAGATTCGTCATGTCCGTCTCCTGTTATGTAGTGGTCGATACATAATTAGGAGCGGCAAGGTAGGGCCTTGCTCCGGCGGGTCAAGCGGCTTACATAACGATTGCTACAGAATCGGATGGGAGCGCAGGAAACGGATATGGCTGGCAGGGCAGCGCCGCGCGGCCGGCCGCGCGGCTTCGACCGGGATGCGGCGCTGCGGGCCGCAATGGAGGTCTTCTGGCGCCGCGGCTACGAGGGCGCCTCGGTCAGCGATCTCACGCAGGCCATGGGCATCAATGCGCCGAGCCTCTATGCCGCCTTCGGCTGCAAGGAGGCCCTGTTCCGCGAAGCCGTGCGGCTTTACCAGGAGAGCGAGGGCGCCGGAGCGCGCCGGGCGATGGACGAGGCGCCGGACGCCCGCGCCATGGTGGAGGCGATGCTGCGCGCCAATATCCGCAGCTATACCGATCCGGCCAAGCCGCCCGGCTGCATGGTGGTGCTGGCCGCCATGCTGGGCACGCCGGAGAATGCGAAGGTCTGCGGCTTTCTCACCGGGATGCGCAAGGCCTCCGTTGCCGATCTGAAGAAACGGCTGGACCGCCACGGGGCGCGCGGCACCCTGCCCAGGGGAGCGGATACGGCGGCGCTGGCGCAGTTCTACGCGACGGTGCTGCAGGGACTCTCGATCCAGGCACGCGACGGCGCCTCGCGCCGGACGCTGGACCGCATCGCCGACGGCGCCATGGCCGCCTGGGACGGGCTGGTGGGCGGGACGCGCTAACCCCTGTAGGGATGCACCCTGCGCCAGTGCTCGGCGATGTCGATGCGGCGCGGCACCCAGACCTTCTCGTGGCGCTGGATGTAATCCATGAAGCGGGCCAGCGCGGCGGCGCGGCCAGGACGGCCGGCGAGCCGGCAGTGCAAAGCCACGGTCATCATCTTCGGCGCACCGTCGAGCCCCTCGCGGTAGAGCACGTCGAAGGCATCCTTCAGATAGTCGAAGAAATCCGTGCCGGTGGCGAAGCCGTGCAGCTGGCCGAATTTCATGTCGTTGCAGTCGAAGGTGTAGGGAATGACGAGTTGTGGCTTCTTGCCCACCAGGGTCCAGTAGGGCAGGTCGTCGTCATAGGCATCGGAATCGTAGAGGAAGCCGCCTTCCTCGACGACCAGCCGGCGCGTGTTGGACGACAGCCGGCCGGTATACCAGCCCAGCGGCCGCTGGCCGGTTGCCTGCTCGATGGCTGCGATGGCCAGCTTCATATGCGCGCGCTCGGTGGCGACGGGCACTTTCGCATAGTCGTACCAGCGCCAGCCATGGCTCGCGACCTCATGGCCGGCCTCGTGCATCGCCCGGGCGGCCTCCGGATGCCGCGCCACTGCCATGCCGACCGCCCAGGAGGTGAAGTGCATCTCGCGCTCGGCGAACAGCCGCATGAGGCGCCAGAAGCCGGCGCGGCTGCCGTAGTCGTAGACCGACTCCACCTGCTCGTCGCGCATGCGCTCGCGCGGCACGCCGCCCGGCACCTCGTGCAGGAAAGTCTCCGAGACCTTGTCGCCATGCAGGATGCTGCGTTCGCCGCCTTCCTCGTAATTGACGACGAAGTTGACCGCGATCAGCGCCCCGCCCGGCCATTGCGGGTCGGGCGGACTGGCGCCGTAGCCGATCAGGTCGCGCGGATAGGGTTTCTTCCCCAGCGCGGCGGCGACGATGTCGGTCGTCTTCTTCCGTGCGGTCTTCTTCTTCGCCATGCTCAGCCCAGCAGCTCGTACAGGGTGCGGGCAACCACCTCGGTCGCCTTGTAGAGATCGCTTAAGACCAGCTTCTCGTCGGCGCGGTGGCCGTTGGCTTCCAGCAGGTTGCGCGGCCCGGCGCCGTAGAGAACGGTCTTCACACCGGCGGCGGAGTAATGCCGTGCATCGGTGTAGAGCGGAATGCCTTCGGTGCCGACCGGCTTGCCCATCACCTCGGTGGCGTTGCGGGCGAGGATGTCGATCAGTCTGTCGACGCCCTCCACCCTGCCGAAGGGCCGCGCCAGCATGATGCGCTTCACCTCGACGCTGATGCCGGGCAGGCCGTTCACCGCGCCGTTGATCAGCGCGCGCAGTTCGGTTTCCGCCTGCTCGGGATTCTCTTCCGGAATCAGGCGGCGGTCGAGGCGGAAGGTCACCCTGTCGGGCACCACATTGGTGTTGATGCCGCCGCTGATCAGCCCGACCACCAGCGATGGCGTGGTGATGCCTTCCACGCCGGAGCGGATCTTCGCCAGCGTGCCGCGATAGGTGTAGAGCGCCTGCAGCACCTTCGTGGCCGCTTCCAGCGCGTCATGGCCGGTATCGGGCCTGGCGGCGTGGGCGGAGCGGCCGTTCACGGTGACCTCCAGATGCAGGCAGCCGTTATGCGCCGTGGTGATGGCGTAGGAGAAGCCGGCCGAGAAGGCGTAGTCGGGTTTCGAGATGCCCTGTTCCAGCAGCCACTGCGGGCCGATGGCGCCGCCGGCCTCCTCGTCATAGGTGAGATGCAGCTCGATCGTGCCGTTCAGCCTGCGGCCCAGCGATTCCAGCGCCAGCAGGGCATAGGAATAGGTGACGAAATCGGACTTCGAAACCGCGACGCCGCGGCCATACATGACGCCGTCCTTCACCACGGCGCCGTAAGGGTCGACGCTCCAGCCTTCGCCGGGCGCCACCACGTCGCCATGGGCGTTCAGCGCCACGACCGGGCCTTCGCCGAATTTCTTTCGCACCACCAGATTGGTGCAGGAGATCATGCCGTTGGCCTTCACCAGGTCATCCGGCACGGGATGACGCTCGACGGTGAAGCCGAGTTTCTCCAGCAGCTCGGCGGCGCGCCTCGCATGGGGCGCGCAGTCGCCCGGCGGATTGTCGGACGGCACCTTCACCAGTTCGGCCAGCATGGCGGCCATCTCGCCCTGGCGGGCGGTGACAAAGTCATGAATGGCCGCGGCGGCAGTCTTGTCGATGGTCATGGCGGAGTCCTACTGAACCGGTGCGCGGAAATTCTCGATGAAATGCAGCAGGGCCGCCGTCGCCACCTCGACATCCTCGGGCAGAACGGCTTCCAGCGGATTGTGGCTGATGCCGCGCGTGCAGCGCATGAACATCATGCCGATGGGGCAGAGCGGCGCCAGCGTCGCCGCATCATGGCCGGCACCCGACGGCAGCCGCATGGTCGGCAGGCCCTGTGCCCTGATGGCGGCTTCCACCGCATCCATCAGCGCCGGATGGCAGGGCGTGGCGGTGGAGTTGTAAAGCTCGGTCACGGTGAAGGTCAGGTTGCGGCGGGCGCAGACCGCCTCGATCTCGCGCAGCACGTCGGCAATCGCGGCATCGCGGGTCGCGTCGTCGCCGGCGCGGATGTCGATGGAGAACCGTGTCATGCCGGGAATGACGTTCATTGCGCCGGGCAGCGCCTCCATCATGCCCACCGTGCCGACCAGCGTCGGCGTGCCGGTGCAGCGCCTCTCGATGAAGGTCACGATCTCGGCGGCGGCCACCAGGGCGTCCTGGCGCTGGCCCATCGGCACGGTTCCGGCATGGCCGGCCAGGCCGGTGATCTCGACCCGGTGGCGGCGCGCGCCGGAGATTGCGGTGACGACGCCCAGGGCAAGACCCTCATTCTCCAGCACCGGGCCCTGCTCGATATGCAGTTCCATGAAGGCGGCGACGCTGCCCTTTCTGCGGGCGCAGGACCCGATCTTTGCCGGATCGAGGCCGAAGGCTCTGTAGGCTTCGCCCATGCTGACGCCGTTGCGGTCCTTCGTTTCCAGCATCGCCGGGTCGAAGGTGCCGGCAATGGCGCGACTGCCGGTCATCGGCGCGCCGAAGCGGGTGCCTTCCTCGTTCACGAAGCCGACCACCTCGATGGCATGGTCGAGGCGCTTGCCGCGTCGGTCCAGGTCGGCGACGCAGGCGATCGGCGCGATCACGCCCAGCATGCCATCGTATTTGCCGGCATTGCGCACGGTATCGAGATGCGAGCCCAGCATCAGGACGGGCGCATCCGCCTGGCTGCCCTCGTAGCGGCCAACCACGTTGCCGGCAGCATCGTGATGCACCGTCATGCCGGCCTCGCGCATCCAGCCGGCGACCTTCTCATGGGCCTGCTTCTGCTCGGGCGTGAGGAAGGTGCGCAGCAGGAAATCCGGGCTTTCGCTGATCCGGCCCAGTTCGTCGAGGCGGGCCAGCATGGTATCGGCGAAGCGGAAAGCGGTCATGAGCGGAATCCGGAAGGCTGCGGGAGATGGCCGGACCATACACCGGGGCCGGTTTTCCTCCAAGGCTGGGGCTGGCCAAGCGCCGGGTCATCCGCTAGCAACAAAAAGGGAGGAACGCCGATGACACGCGATCCGGAAGGCCTTCTGCAAGCGATGTTCGACGCCGCCCGCAAGGCGGCCGATCCGGCCGTCTGCGTGCCGCCGCATCTGCCGCGACCGCCGAAAGGGCGCACGATCGTCGTCGGTGCCGGCAAGGCTGCCGCGAGCATGGCGCGCGCCGTCGAGCAGGCCTGGCCGGGTGAACTCGAGGGCCTGGTGCTGACGCGCTACGGCCATGCCGTGCCCTGCGAACGCACCCGCGTCGCCGAAGGCGCCCATCCCGTGCCCGATGCCGCCGGCGAGAAAGCCGCGGGGCTGATCCTGGGCATGGTGCAGGGACTCACCGAGAACGATCTCGTGCTCTGCCTGATTTCCGGCGGCGGCTCGGCGCTGCTGGCCCTGCCGGCGCCCGGACTGACGCTCGCCGACAAGCAGGCGGTGAACCAGGCCCTGCTGAAATCCGGTGCCAACATCGCCGAGATGAATTGCGTGCGCAAACATCTCTCGCGCATCAAGGGCGGCCGTCTGGCGGCCGCAGCTGCGCCGGCGCGCGTCGTTTCGCTGCTGATTTCCGACGTGCCGGGCGACGATCCGGCGGTCATCGCCTCCGGCCCCACCGTGCCCGATCCGACCAGCTTTGCCGATGCGCGCGCCGTGCTGGAAAAATACGGCATTGAGGCGCCGCACGCCGTGCGCCGGCACCTCGAACAGGCCGCGCAGGAGACGCCGAAACCGGGCGATCCCGTCTTTGCCCGCACGGAAACCGTGATGGTGGCGACGCCGCAGATGGCGCTGGAGGCCGCCGCGAAAGTCGCGCGCGAGGCCGGAATTGTGCCGGTGATTCTCGGCGATGCCATCGAGGGCGAGGCGCGCGAGGTGGCGCAGGTCATGGCCGGCATCGCGCGCCAGGTGCGCCGCCACGGCCAGCCGGCGGCGGCGCCCTGCGTCCTGCTCTCGGGCGGCGAGACCACGGTCACGGTGCGCGGCAAGGGCCGCGGCGGGCGAAATGCGGAATTCCTCACCGCGCTGGCCGTGGCGCTGGACGGCGCGGAGGGAATTTACGCACTGGCCGCCGACACCGACGGCATCGACGGCAGCGAGGACAATGCCGGCGCCTGGCTCGCGCCTGACAGCATCGCGCGCGCCGCCGCCAAAGGCGTCTCGGCCAAGGCCTGCCTGGCCGACAATGACGGCTACGGCTTCTTCCAGGCCGCGGGCGGACTGATCACGACCGGACCGACGCTCACCAACGTGAACGACTTCCGGGCGATACTTGTGCTGTAGCTGGTCAGGCCACGGCAGCAAGCCCATACCCATCACTGTCCTGCCCGGGCTTGACCCGGGCATCCATCCCGACCCTTGGCACGCCGGAACCGGTATTGGACCTCGGGCTTCGTCCAAGGATGACGGTTCGTTGATAGCCGGATAAAGTGCACAATCATGACCACACTTGCCGAACTCAACGCCATGTCCGAGGCGGATTTCGTTGCCGCGCTGGGCGACATTTTCGAGCATTCGCCCTGGGTGCCGCAGCGGGCCGCCGCGAAGCGGCCCTTTTCCAGCCTCGACTCCCTGCATGGCGCGATGGTCGATGTGATGTGGGCCGCATCGGAAGACGAGAAGCTGGCGCTGCTGCGCGCGCATCCGCAGCTGGCCGGCCGGGAAGCCGATGCCGGCACGCTGACCGCGCATTCCACCTCCGAGCAGGACAGCGTCGGCCTCACCCGGCTGACGCCTGAGGAGAAGCAGCGGATCGTTGCGCTGAACGCCGCCTATCTGGAACGCCACGGCTTTCCCTTCATCATCGCGGTGAAGCTGCGGACCAAGAGCCAGATCTTTGCCGAATTCGAGCGCCGGCTGGCTAATGACCGGGAGAAGGAATTCGCCACCGCGCTGTGCGAGGTTGGGAAGATTGCCCGCCTGCGCCTCGAAGCCCTGCCGGACATGAAGGAGTGATGCGATGGGCCGCCTGAGCACCCATGTACTGGATACGATGCATGGCAAGCCGGCAGAGGGCATCGAGATTGCGCTGTATGCGCTGGACGGCGGGCAGCGCAGGCTGCTGAAGACGGTGACGACCAACAGCGACGGCCGGACCGATGCGCCCTTGCTGGCGGGCGAGGAATACAGGCCGGGCCAGTATGAGCTGGTCTTCCAGGTCGGCGCCTATTTCCGCGGCAGGGGCGTGGCGCTGCCGCAGCCGGCTTTCCTCGACAGCATCCCGATCCGCTTCGCCATGGCCGATGCCGACGGGCATTACCATGTGCCGCTGCTGGTCTCGCCCTGGAGCTATTCCACCTATCGGGGGTCGTGATGAGCGATCATGCCGGTTTCATGCGGCGGGCGATCGCGCTCAGCCGCGAGCATATGGAAGCCAACCATGGCGGGCCGTTCGGCGCCGTCATCGTGATGGACGGGAAAATCGTCGGTGAGGGCTGGAATCAGGTGACCGGCGCCAACGACCCGACCGCCCATGCCGAGGTGGTAGCCATCCGCGACGCCTGCCGGAGGCTGGGACGCTTCGACCTGCGGGGCGCGGTGCTCTATACCAGCTGCGAGCCCTGTCCGATGTGCCTCGCGGCCACCTACTGGGCGCGCATCGACCGGCTCTACTACGCCAATACGCAGGCCGATGCGGCAGCCATCGATTTCGACGACGCCTTTCTCTATCGCGAACTGGCCCTGCCGATGGAGAAGCGCAGCCTGAAATGCGAGCAGATCCTGCGCGACGAGGCGCAGCAGGTTTTTCAGGCCTGGACCGTGAAGCCCGACAAGGTGCCTTACTAGGGAGGCCGTCATGAAACGTCTCGTACTCGCCGCCACGCTGGCGCTGCTGCCGATGGCCGCTCACGCCCAGCATCAGCCGCAGCCCTATGCGGGCCAGGAAAGCCGAACCATCAAGGCGCTGTCGCCACAGGAGACGGCCGATCTTCTGGCCGGCCGCGGCATGGGCCTGGCCAGGGCGGCCGAGCTCAACTCCTATCCCGGGCCGGCGCATGCGCTGGAGCTGCGCGAACAGCTCGGCCTCGACGCGGCGCAGGTGGCGGCTCTGGAGGACCAGAAGCGCCGCATGGCAGACGCGGCGATCACGCTGGGCAGGCAGCTCGTATCGGCCGAACGCGAGCTGGACCGGCTGTTCGCCGAACGCCGCATCGATGCGGCCGCGCTGCAGGCCAGGACCGAAGAGATCGGCCGCATGCAGGGCCGGCTTCGCGCCGTGCATCTGGCGACCCATCTGGAAACCCGCAGTGTTCTGACGGAGGCGCAGATCCGGCGCTATGACGAGCTGCGCGGGTATACGAACACAGCGCCGGCGCAGCAGCACCGGCACAGGCACTAGTCGATCTTCGCGCCGGCGGCGATCCAGGCGCCGAGCAGCTGGCGTTCCTCGTCGGTCATCTCGGTGGCATTGCCCGGCGGCATGGCCTCGGTGCGCACCGCCTGCTGGTTGATCGCGGCGGCGAAGCGGCGCATCTGCTGTGGCGTTTCCAGCATCACGCCCTTGGGCGCCTCGGCAATGCCGTCGAAGGTCGGCCGCGCCGCATGGCAGGCGGTGCAGCGTGATGCCACCACCTTCTGGACCTCCTCGATGCCTGCATCGCCGGCAAAGTCGCTGCGGCGCGGATCCCAGGCGGTGAAGAAGACCAGCCCGATCACCAGCGCGAAGGAGACGGCGAGGAATTCGTAACGCTGGCCGCGGCCCTGGTTTTTCAGGTTGAAGAAATGCCGCACCAGGCCGCCGATGATCATGACCACCGCGAGGATGACCCAGCCGTAGGGATGACCGTAGGTCATCGGGTAATGGTTGCTGATCATCGCGAACAGCACCGGCAGGGTCAGGTAGTTGTTGTGCAACGAGCGCTGCTTGGCCTGCTTGCCGTAGGCCGGATCGGGCGTCTGGCCGGCCAGCATCTGCGCGACCGCCTTCTTCTGGTTCGGGATGATCACCATCGCCACATTGGCAGTCATGATCGTGCCGAGCAGGGCGCCGACATGCAGATAGGCGGCGCGCGCCGAGAAGACCTGCGCATAGCCGTAGGTCGCCGCCACCAGCATCACGAAGCCGATGCAGGCCAGCAGCGCGGTGTTGTTGCCCAGCGGCGACTTGCAGAGCCGGTCGTAGACGATCCAGCCGAGGATCAGCGAGGCGACGCTGATGCCGATCGCCGCCGGCGCGCTGAGCGGCAGGACGTTGGGGTCGATCAGGTAGAGGTCGGCGCCGGCATAGTAGAGCACGCCGAGCAGGAAGAAGCCCGACAGCCAGGTGAAGTAGCTCTCGTATTTGAACCAGTGCAGTTCAGGGGGCAACTGCGGCGGCGCGACGGAGTATTTCTCGGTGAAATAGAAGCCGCCGCCATGGATCATCCAGGCTTCGCCCAGTACGCCGGATTTCGGCTGCTGGCCCTGCCGCAGCGAATTGTCGAGCCAGACGAAGAAAAAAGACGAGCCGATCCAGGCGATGCCGAAGACCAGGTGCATCCAGCGCAGCACCAGGTTGAGCCAGTCGAGCGAAAGGTCGGTCATGGACGGGAATGACTCCGGACGGGGCGCGAACCGCGCCGTCCAGCCGTAAAGCCGGTCGCGGCGGCCGTCAACCCGCTTTCCCGCTACCGTCTTTTCCGTCGCTGTCCGTCAGTTGAGCTGGCGCGGCGGATCAGGCTCCAGTTCCGCCAGCATGGCCCGAACCGAGTCGAGGTGCGGGTTCAGATCGAGTGCGGCGGCGAAGGCCGCCGCCGCCGCGGCGGTCTCGCCATGGCGCAGGCAGATCTGGCCGAAGCCGCAGATGGCGCCGAAATGCCGGGGCTCGAGTTCCAGCGTGCGGCGGATATCGGCGATGCTGTCGTCGTCGCGATGCTGCAGGAAGCGCAGCGTCGCGCGCTTGTTCCAGGCCTCGGCCCAGTAGGGCGCGTCGCGCAGCAGCGCGGCCAGCAGGACGTCGGCTTCGGCGAAGCGGCGCCGGGCGATGGCGGCGATGACGCACTGCATCCGCGCTTCCAGCGCGGGGTCGTCATGGCCGGTCCAGATCGCCCAGATCTCGTCCTCGATCTCGTCGGCCGGCCGGTCCGGCAGCACACGGTGCAGCGCCTCGAACAGCGCATCGAGCCTGCGATCGCGTTCGCGCCGGCCGGAATTCAGTCCGGGCCGCGGTTCAACCGCCATGCCGGACCCGTGCAGCAGGCCGGCCGGCGCGTCCGCCCGCGGCCCGCTCAGAATCAGCTTCAGTGTTTCCGTGACCGGCAGGGTCATGCCCGGCTCCCTGTTCCTGCCGCCCCATCGGCCTATCAGTTAGTCCAAAGGCCGCGGGCGGCGAGGTGCGATGCGGGTTTTCTGGGCAGTGATCATGCTGCTGCTCGTCTGGACCGGCGCGGCCGCGGCCAGCGAGACGGCGGCGCTGTGGGAGGCCCTGCGGCAGGGGCAGGCCGTCGCACTGGTCCGCCATGCCGAGGCGCCGGGCGCCGGCGACCCGCCCGGCTTCCGGCTCGACGACTGCGCCAGCCAGCGCAATCTCTCGGATGCCGGCCGGAACCAGGCGCGGCGGCTCGGCAACGCCTTCCGGCAGCATGGCATCGACCGGGCGCTGGTGCTGACCAGCGCCTGGTGCCGGGCTCGGGAGACCGCCGCCCTCATGGAGCTCGGCATGCCGGATGTCGCGCCGGCTCTGGCCTCGCTGCACGGCCGCAGCGCGGCGCGGGAGGCACAGATCGCGGAACTGAAGGCGCTGATCGCCAGTCTGCCGGAGCATCGCGCGCTGGTGCTGGTTTCGCACCAGGCGACCATCGCTGCCCTGGTGCAGACCTATCCCGGCAGCGGCGAGGTGGTGGTCGTCGACCGCCGCAGCCTGCAGGTGCTCGGCCGGCTGACGGCGCGCTAGCCGCCGAGCGGATAGCGGCCGGCGATGCGGAAGGGTCTGTCCGGCGCCGTCTGCACGAAGAGGCAGATGTCGTCGACGCGGTATTCCGTGCGGGTGAAGCGCGCCGTCATCGCCTGCAGATGCCGCTCGAGCGCCGCGCTTTCCGCCGCATCCGGAACGTCCCCGGTCAGGGTGAAGTGCAGGCGGAACTCTTCCATCACATAGGGATAGCCCCATTGCAGCAGATACTCTTCCTGGCGCGGCGTCAGTCGGGCGGCGCGGCGGCGTGCCAGTTCCTGCTCGCTGGGCGGCGCGCGCAGGTGATCGAAGTCGCGCACGCAATCAGCGGCGAGCGCCTGGATCTCCTCGCTGGGCGCCGAAGGGACCAGCGCGAAGAACCCGCCGATCTTCGCAAGCTTCAGCGGCGGCAGGCGCAGCGGCCGCCGGACCATGGTGAAGCGTTCCAACGCGACGATCAGCCGGGCCTCGTCGCAGCCTTCGGCAAGGCGGAAGGGCGGTTTCAGCGTGGCATGGAAGCCGTAGCGGCGCGGCGCTTCGGTGAGCGCGGCGATCCGCGCCGCGGCGAGGCCGGCGGCGGGTTCAGGCTGATAGGAGCGGCCGGTCTCAGGATCATGGCCGAGCCAGCGGGCAGCGGCCTGGCTCAGCGGGTCGGCGGGCGGTGGCGCAAGGTAGAGGGCGAAACGGGGGGAGGAAACGGTGGACATCGGCAGCCGGAAACGAATGCGTTCCGGCATTGCTACGGCGCGCTGGCCTTATCGTAAAGAGCCAAGCCGCAACCGGTCCGGCGGTGCGGCGGCAGGTTGCGTCAGTGGCGCAGGCGCGGCGGCCAGCGCCGCACCTCGCTCGCCGTTGTCCGGCGCTGCTCGGTTTCCTCGCGCCAGCGCGGAATCAGATAGCGGTCGTCCTGATCGGCATGGGCACGGCCGGCGACCAGACGCTCCCGCGCCCGGGCCCAGGCTTCCTGCGTGACATAGAGAAGCAATGTGTTCGTCAGCATGACACAATTCCACTTACTCAGATCACTGAACGAACCGCATTGTAGGAATGATGATCCTTAAGGAAGTACGACCAGTTCATGATCAACTCATGACCTGCCACACGCCGTTGAGCTGGCGGCACGCAACGGCATAGGCGCTCTCGCTGCGCCCGCCGATCTGCGCCCCGGTGTGGAACTCGCGGCAGTAGCGGCCGTCGCGCTCGAAGGTGTTGAGCGGCGTGACCCCGTAGGCAATACCGAGGTCGCCATACCAGTGTATGTGGGCGCGGTCGGGCGCATACTCGAGCACCCGGCTGACGCAATACTGGTCCAGATCGTCCATGCTGCGGCCGATCACGCTGCCGACCAGAATGCTGACCGGATCGCCGCCGATCAGCACCGGTCTTGCCTGGGTGCTGCCATTGGCGGCGACCACCGGCCCGCGGCTGATTTCCTTGAGCAGGGAGCGGCGGTCACAGGTGCCGTCCTCGATGCCGTGCGGCATCGGATAGACCGCATAGGGCATCGTCGGGGCCACCCGCGGCGGCTGCACGACATTGAGCCAGATGTAGTTGCTTTCGGAGGCGCCGGCGGCGCCGGGCACCGCCGTCGGGCCGGCGGTGGTAGCGGAGAGGGGGGGCGGATCTGCCATCGCCACCCCGGATATCACCGAGGCGACGATGGCAGCGGCCAGGCCGAGGGTGGGTCGGCGACCGGGCCGCGGCGCGGCGATGGAGGGGGTGCTCCACCACGGGGTTGAGGCAGGCATGACGCGCCGCTCCGCTAAAACCTAAAACCTGCTCACTTGTTCCTTTGCGTCTCGTGATAGAGAAGACCGCCGCCGGTGCCGATCACGCTGCCGACCAGCGCGCCAGTCAGCGTGCTGCCGGTCAGCGCACCGATCGCCGCACCGCCGGCCGCGCCGATGGCACCGCCGGACAGCGCACGCTGCTGCTGGGTATTCATCCCCGAGCAGCCTGCGACCACCAGACCGGCCAAAGCCAGTGCGGTGATGTGCGATATCTTCGGCATGCCGATCTGCACCGATGCAATCTCCTGCGTATCTGCCGCAGCCACTCCCGTTCAGGCTGCGGTGCTTCACTCCGTTGCAGGCACCTTGTGGCGATTCTCGGAAGCACGGCAACGGTTATTTGCCGGCGTCCGCGTTTTATTCGACATGTCATGTCGATATCGAACTTAGATCACGGGAAAGTCACAGACGTTAGCAGCGCATTGCTTTATGCAGCTCTCTCACGCCTCCGACTGGACCAAAAACACTGTTCCGAACCAGACGTGCCTTTCCCGCCACGCACAGCTTGCGTATCGTCCAGGGCATGCCCGCATTCTTTCGTGATTCGCGCCAGCCGCGCCGCCGCCAGCCCGCCTGGCATGCGGTCGTGGCAGGGCTGTTGCTGCCGCTGGCAGCCTGCGAAGGCTTTCCCGGTTTCGGATCACCGTCGGCGCCCATCGTCATCGAAGTGCCGGTGACGCAGACGGCGCCGGCCGCCGAGTCGGAGCCGCCCAGGCCGCCCCTGCCGGAGCGAAAACCGCTGGCGGCATTACAGGCCAGACGCAGTCAGGGTACGAACGGTTCAGATGCGCACGACGCTTCCCACGGCGCCCCGCCTGAGGAGCCCGCCGGGCATGGCGGGGAATACCACGCCGAACCGCCCCCTACGGTGACCGGGTTGAACCGGGCGGACCTGATCGACCGGTTCGGCACACCGGTGGCCGAACGGGAAGCCGCCCCGGCCCGGGTGCTGGAATTCGCCGAGGGAGACTGCGTCCTGTCCGCCTATCTTTACTTCGACACCGCACGCAACGATTTCTACGTACTGCAATATCAGGTAAACGGTATGACTGACCGTAACGAAGCCGCCGACCGCTGTCTCATGAGGATTCGCGATGCCGCTCGCCGCTGACTCGCCGCTCGTTGCCGTCGTGGACGACGATGGCCTGTTCCGTGAAACCATCTCCGCCAACCTGACCGAAGCGGGATACCGCTCGGTCACCTTCGGCGGCGGACCAGCCCTGATCGACTGGCTGGTCAAGGGCAACCGTGCCGCCGCCCTGCTGCTCGACTGGCAGATGCCCGACATGGACGGACCGGCGACGCTGGAGCGCCTGCGCGCTACCGGCCACGAACTGCCGGTGCTGTTTCTCACCGGGCTGAACCAGCCGATCTTCGAGGAGAAGGGGCTGCGGCTCGGCGCGGTCGACTTCGTCGACAAGAGCAAGAGCTTCGCCATCATCCTGCAGCGGCTGCGCATCGCGCTGGCGGGCAAGCAGCCGGCCGGCGGCGCGATGCAGCAGGGCGGCGCCAGCGGCCTCGTGCTGGACGTCGCCTCGGCGCGGGCCTCCTGGAACGGCCAGCAGGTCGAACTGACCCATGGCGAATTCAAGGTGGTGCAGCTGCTGGCGCAGCGCGTCGGCCGCGATGTCGGCTACCGCGAGATCTACGACGCCGTCCGCGGCGTCGGCTTCGAGGCGGGGCAGGGGCCCGATGGCTATCGCGCCAACGTGCGCGCGATGGTGAAGCGCATCCGGCAGAAATTCCGCGATCTCGATCCGGATTTCGACGCCATCGAAACCTATCCCGGTTTCGGTTACCGCTGGCGCCATGGCTGACAGCGCGGCGCGCTTCGGTCGCCTGCTGCGCTCGCTGAAGGTTCGCGCGCTGATTGTCGTCGCGCTGTTCGTCGCCCTGCCGCCGATTCTGTACCTGACATTCCGCCAGGCCGACCTCGACCGGCAGAAGCTGCTGCTGGAAAGCATCCGCGTCAAAGGCCTCACGGTGGGCCGCGTGCTGGAGGAACGGCTGCAGCGTGCCGACATGATCCCGCTGTTCCGGCTGGGTGAGGAACTGGCGCGGTTCCAGACCGAGGGCGTCAGCCTGCGGCTGCTGTTCCGGCCGCATGATGCGCCGCCGGATGCCGGCTTCCTCTATGTCGCCTCGGCGCCGGCGATACCCCCCGCCGAACTGGCCTGGGAGCGCGCCCGGCTGGACGAGGCCGGCGTTCTGGCCCAGCTCGGCGACAGCTGCGGCGGCGACCTGCCGCTGGCGCTGCGGGTCGATATGGCCGGCGGGACCAGCGAGATGATCACCTCGATCACGCCGGTGCGCACGCAGCGCGGCTGCTGGGCGCTGGTGGTCTCCAACGATCTGACCGACGCGGTGGAGCAGCGCCTCGGCCGGCCCTACTGGGAGGCGCCGGAAGTCCAGATCGCGGCCGCGATCTATCTCGGCTTCGCGGTGATCGTGCTGCTGATCGCCTTCGATCTCTGGCGCGGCCTGCGGCGCTTCGCCAAGACGGCGCAGGCGGTGGCCGAACGGCGCGTGGAGGGACGCTTCGTGCAGCGCAACCGGCTGCCCGAACTGGAACCGGTTGCCGCGGCATTCGACCGGATGGAAGACAGCCTGCGCGCCACTGCCGGCGAACTGCGCCAGGCGGCGGAAGAAAGTGCCCATGCCTTCAAGACGCCGCTCGGCACGATCCGTCAGGCGCTGGTTCCCCTGCGCGCGCGGATCAGCGCCGACGATCGGCGCAGCCAGCAGGCGCTGCGGGCCGCCGATGCGGCGCTCGACCGTCTCGACGCCCTGGTACGTGCATCGCGCAATCTCGACGATGCCGTCGCCGATCGTCTGGATCCGCCGCGCGAACCGGTCGATCTCGGCGCTCTGGTGGAGGATGTGGTCGAGGCGCGCAGCGCCGATGCCTCCGCTCGCGGCGTCACCCTGCGGTGCGAAACCGATGTCGACATCATTTCGCCGCGTGGCGGGCGGCTGATCGCCGACGCGCTGGGTCAGGTGATCGAGAATGCGATCAGCTTTTCACCCAAGGGCGGCACGGTGTGGGTGCGGGTGCAGCGCGGACGACGGGCCGCGATCACGGTGTCGGACGAAGGCCCTGGCGTGCCGCCGGAACTGCTGCCGCGCATCTTCGACCGCGACGCCTCCTTCCGCTCCGAGGCAAATCATTCCGACAGCACCAATTTCGGCCTCGGGCTCTGGGTTGCAAAACGCAACATGGAAGCGCTGGGTGGGCTGATCGCGGCGGCGAATCTGCCGGGCGGCGGCTTCATCGTCACGCTGGCCCTGCCGATCAACAAGCCGGCCGGCAAGCAGAACGAGAAACAGCTCAGCCGATGATGGCCGAGTCCCGGGCGCGCCGTCGCCAGGCGAAACCCAGCAGGGCGACGCCGATCATCAGCGCGAAGATGCCGATGACCCAGGTGGCGGCGACCGCAACGGCGCCGGGGAAGGCGATCAGCAGCAGCGCGAAGGCGACGAGGATGATGCCGCCCTTGCTGAGCGGCCAGTCGGGACTGACCTGCCGTTTCAGCCGCAGGCTGCCGGCGATCTCGATGATTCCGAACAGCAGGGCCCAGGCGGCGACCATGTAGAGCAGCAGCATGATGGTTGCCTGCGGCCAGAGAATGCTGATCAGTCCGATCAGGATGCCGGTAATGCCGGTGAGCGCCACGAAGCTGCGGCTCGGCTCGCCGCGGGCCATGCGCAGGCTGGCCACCAGCGCGATCAGGCCGTCTGCCAGGGCATAGGCGCCGAACAGGATCACCAGCGCGCCAAGGCTGATGCCGGGCCAGAAGATGGCGACGAGGCCGAACAGCAGGGCCGCGATGCCGCGCAGTACGATCATCCACCACAGGCGGTTCGGCATCGGCGCCGCAGCACCGGGCGGCATGCGTTCGAGCATGAGGGCCTCAGTCAGGTCACACGGTCAGGTCGCAATAACGATGATTATAGTCGTGCCGATGGTGAACTTCCATTCCCCGACGTCACGCATTGCAGTGTGCGCCATCCATGCCTAGTTTTGAAACATGACAGAGACGGATCCATTCATCGCCGGCCTGCCCAAGGCTGAACTTCATGTCCATATCGAAGGCACGCTCGAGCCGGAGCTGCTGTTCAGACTGGCGCAGCGCAACGACATCGCGCTGCCTTATGCCTCGGTGGAAGACCTGCGCCGCGCTTACAGTTTCGGCAACCTGCAGGATTTTCTCGACCTCTATTACCAGGGCATGAACGTGCTGCGGCGCGAGCCCGATTTCTACGACCTGACCATGGCCTATCTGCAGCGGGCGGCGGCGCAGAATGTCCGCTACGCGGAGATCTTCTTCGATCCGCAGGGGCATACCGAACGCGGCGTGGCGTTCCCGACGGTGATCCGCGGCATCACGCGGGCACTGAAGGATGCCGAGCAGGATCTCGGCATTACCGGACGCCTGATCCTGTGCTTCCTGCGCCATCTGGACGAGACCAGCGCCGAACGCACGCTGGACGAGGCGCTGCCCTGGCGCGAGCATTTCATCGGCATCGGCCTTGATTCCTCCGAGCGCGGACATCCGCCCTCGAAATTCCGCCGCGTCTTCTCGCGCGCCGGGGCGCTCGGCCTGCATCGCGTCGCCCATGCCGGCGAGGAAGGCCCGCCGGAATATGTCTATGAGGCCCTCGATCTGCTCGGCGTCGAGCGGATCGATCATGGCAACCGTGCGCTGGAGGATCCGGCGCTTGTGGCGCGGCTCGCCCGCGAGCAGATGCCGCTCACCGTCTGCCCCCTGTCCAACCTGCGGCTCTGCGTCGTTCGGGACATGGCGCAGCATCCGCTGCGCCGCATGCTGGAGGCAGGGCTGATGGCCACGGTCAATTCCGATGATCCGGCCTATTTCGGCGGTTACGTGAACGAGAATTACGACGCCGTGCAGCGCGCACTGGGGCTGAGCCGCGAGGAGCTGGTCACCCTGGCCGGCAACGGCTTCCGTGCCGCCTTCCTCAGCGCCGCCGAGAAGCAGCGCCATCTCGCTGCTCTGGAAGCTTACGCGACTGCTGCCTAGTGGCTTCCACCAGCCAGTCGCGGAAGGCGCGCAGGGCCGGGTCGTTGCGGCGCGCCTCGGGATAGAACAGGCAATAGGCCTGCTTGCTGCCGAGCGACTGGGGGAAGGGCACAACGAGACTGCCGTCTCGGAGTTCCTGCTCGATCAGGAAGCGCGGCACGATGGCGGCGCCCATGCCGATCACTGCCGCCTGCACCACCATGGCGAACTGCCCGTAGCGCGGCCCGAGCGGCACCGGCGGGCAGCTGATCTCCAGCGCGGCGAACCAGTCGGCCCAGGCGGAGAGGCGGGTCGACTGCTGCAGCAGGGGAATACGGAACAGGTCTTCCGGCCTGCGGATGCGGTGCCGGTCCAGCAGCGCCTTCGAGGCGACGGGAACCAGTTCTTCCTCGATCAGCCGCTCGACGACGGCGCCCGGCCAGACCGGATCGCCGAACGAGATGGCCGCGTCCAGCGGCTCGGCGGTGAAGTCAAAGCTTTCGATCCGGGTCGGCAGGTTGATGGTGATCTGCGGATGGCGGGCGGCGAAGTCGGGCAGCCGCGGGATCAGCCAGCGGGTGCCGAAGGTGGGCAGGGTGGCGATGTTCAGCGTCGCGTTGCCGCCGCGGGCGGCCATCGTGTTGACCGTCGCGGTGCCGATCCGGCCCAGCGCCTCCTGCAGTTCGCGGGCATAGGCCGCGCCGGCAGGCGTGAGGACCACCCGTTTCCGGATACGTTCGAACAGGGTAAGGCCGAGGATCTCCTCCAGCAGTTGCACCCGGCGGCTGACCGCGGCCTGGCTGATGTTCAGCTCCTTCGCGGCGGCGGTGAATCCCTGGTGCCGGGCGGCCGCCTCGAAGGCGGTCAGGGCGGATAGTGGGGGCAGGAAGCGGCGCGGCAGGGCCATAAGATTGATAACCTCCGGTTATCAAGTGATAGTCTTTTATCGTTTGCATGCCAACCGTCTCTCTGCCAGCTTGCCGGCCGGCATCCAGGGGGCTATCTCCCTGACCAGACGTGAGGAAATCGCCATGAACGCCCAGAGCTCAAGCCGGCCTGCCTTCCAGTGGGATGATCCGTTCAACCTGGAAGCTGAACTGACCGAAGAGGAGCGGCTGGTCCGTGATACGGCGCGCGATTACTGCCAGAACAAGCTGCTGCCGCGGGTGACGGAAGCCTTCCGCGAGGAGAAGACCGACCCGGCGATCTTCCGCGAGATGGGTGAACTCGGCCTGCTCGGCCCGACCATCGAGGGTTATGGCTGCGCCGGCGCATCCTATGTTGCCTATGGCCTGATCGCCCGCGAGGTGGAGGCCATCGATTCCGGCTACCGCTCGATGATGAGCGTACAGTCGAGCCTGGTGATGCATCCGATCCATGCCTATGGCACGGAGGCCCAGCGCGAGAAGTACCTGCCCAAGCTGGCGAGCGGTGAATGGATCGGCTGCTTCGGCCTGACCGAGCCCGATTACGGCTCCGATCCGGGCAGCATGAAGACCCGCGCAAAGAAGGTGGCTGGCGGCTACGAGCTCAACGGCGCCAAGATGTGGATTTCCAACTCGCCGATCGCCGACGTCTTCGTCGTCTGGGCCAAGACCGAAGACGACGTGATCCGCGGCTTCGTGCTGGAAAAGGGCATGAAGGGACTCAGCGCGCCGAAGATCCACGGCAAGCTCTCCCTGCGCGCCTCCATCACCGGCGAGATCGTGATGGACAATGTGTTCGTGCCCGATGAGAACCTGCTGCCCAACGTGCAGGGCCTGAAGGGCCCCTTCGGCTGTCTCAACAACGCCCGCTACGGCATTGCCTGGGGCGCCATGGGCGCGGCCGAGACCTGCTGGCGCCAGGCGCGGCAGTATGTGCTCGACCGCAAGCAGTTCGGCCGGCCGCTGGCGGCGAACCAGATCATCCAGCTGAAACTGGCCAACATGCAGACCGAGATCGCGCTCGGCCTCAATGCGGCCCTGCGCGTCGGCCGGCTCAAGGACCAGGGCAAGGCGGCGCCGGAGATGATCTCGCTGATCAAGCGCAACAACTGCGGCAAGGCGCTCGACATCGCCCGCATGGCGCGCGACATGCACGGCGGCAACGGCATCCATGAGGAATATCATGTGATGCGGCACCTGATGAATCTGGAGACGGTGAATACCTACGAGGGCACGCATGACGTCCATGCGCTGATCCTCGGCCGTGCCCAGACCGGCATTCAGGCCTTCTACTGATCGCCTGACGGCCGGGGGTGAAGGGAATGCGCGCGCTCGACGACATTGTCGTGCTCGATCTCAGCCGGGTTCTGGCGGGCCCCTGGTGCACGCAGAACCTGGCCGACCTCGGCGCCACCGTGATCAAGGTGGAGAAGCCGGGCGAGGGCGACGACACGCGGAAATGGGGGCCGGTCTATCTCAGGGACCCGCAGACCGGCGCGCGCGCCGATTCCGCCTATTATCTCGCGGCCAATCGCGGCAAGTATTCGATCACCGTCGACATGGCCTCGGAAGAGGGCCAGCGCATCCTGCGCGACCTGGCGAAGCAGGCCGATGTCGTCGTCGAGAACTACAAGCTCGGCGGCCTGAAGAAATACGGCCTCGACTACGACAGCCTGTCGGCGATCAATCCGCGGCTGGTCTACTGCTCGATCACCGGCTTCGGGCAGACGGGCCCCTATGCGCCGCGCGCCGGCTACGATTTCATCATCCAGGGCATGGGCGGCCTGATGAGCGTCACCGGCGAGCGGGACGACCTGCCCGGCGGCGGACCGCAGAAGGCCGGCGTTGCGCTGGCCGACGTAATGACCGGCCTGTATGCCACCATCGCCATTCTCGCCGCCCTGAACCAGCGCCACCGCAGCGGCAGGGGCCAGTATATCGACATGGCGCTGCTGGACGTGCAGGTGGCGACGCTGGCCAACCAGGCGACCTACTACCTCATCGGTGGCGAGGCTCCGGTGCGTATGGGCAACGGCCATGCCGCCATCGTGCCCTACCAGAGCTTCCCGACTGCCGACGGCCACGTGATCATCGCGGTCGGCAATGACGGCCAGTTCGCCAAGCTGGCTGACGAGCTCGGCCATCCGGAATGGAAGACCGATCCGCGCTTCGCCACCAATATCGAGCGCCTGAACCATCGCGCCGAGATCGTCGCCGCGATCGAGGCCGAGACGCGCAAGCGCACCATGGACGACCTCATCGCGGCGCTGGAGAAGCGCCATGTGCCCTGCGGTCCGATCAACACCGTTGACCGCGTCTTCGCTGACCCGCATGTCAAGGCGCGTGGCCTTCAGAAGACGGTGCCCCATACCGGGCAGGGCAGCCTGCCGTCGGTCGCCTCGCCGCTGCGGCTCTCGGATTCTCCCGTCGTTTACGACCGCGGCCCGCCCCTGCTGGGAGAGCATACCGAGACCGTGCTGCGCGAGCGGCTCGGACTGGACGACGCCACCTTGTCGACACTTCGTGACAAAGGCGTGATCTGACCGTCTGCGGGCGCCTGTCCGCGCTTGCCACGGAACGAAGCCGGCTTTTCGCGTTTAAATGCAGCGTCGCAAACCGTGGATGCTGCCATGATGCTCTCGCAGACCGAAGCCGGTGCCCTCGATCTCGAAACCGCACGCGCCTTTCTCGATGCCGTCACCATCGAGGACGCACTGTTCGAGGATCCGGAGCGGGTCGACGACTGGTATGCCGCGGTGGGCGATCTCTTCCACGCGCTGCTCTGCCTGATCGCCCTGCGCGTCCAGACCGAGAGCGGCCGAACCATTACCCTGGAGGAGATGAACGAGCGGATCCGCACGGCGCCCCATGGCTTCGCCGTCCAGGAATTCTTCGTCACCCTCGACAATGCGCCGCATTCGGCGCTGATCGCCATCCCGCCGCTGGTGAAGCGCCAGCTCTTCTCCGCCATCCTGCACGAGCTGATGGAGAATTACGTCGTCGTCGCGGTCGGCATGCTGGGCGACCAGCAGGTCATCCTGGTGGGCGAGCGCCTCTCCGATCTGGCCCGCAGCTTCGGCCTCGGCGCCCGCGCCGTCTGACCTAGCCTGCCGCAGCCAGAGACCGGCCTGCCGCCTTTCCCGGCGCCTTTCCGGGGCGGACCGGCAGGCGGGGCCGGCGGCCGTAATTGCGGTTCACGCCGCTGGCGATCGACAGCATGCGGTTGAGCGGCTGCGCCCGCACCTCGGCTTCCGGGCGGGAGCAGAACAGCTCGGCATGGAACAGGCCGTCGGCTTCCTTCCCTGCTGCGGAGATGCCGCGGGCGCCGAGCGCCTCCAGCGTGCCGCGCATCTCCTCCTCGTCGCGGAAGCGGCGCTGTACGAAGGTGGCGCCCTCGAATTTCTCGGTGACCAGCTTCTGCCGCTGCAGGGTGCGGGCGATGTCCGAATAGTCGAACATGCGCAGGACGAAGGAGGCGACCCAGGGCGCCTCGCCGTTCGCGGTGCAGACCGCCAGCTTGTCGAAGCTTCTGCTGGTGATGTAGCCGACGCAGCCCGTCGAAACGATCAGATCCACCTTGGCCAGCTCGCGGGCGGCCCATGCCGGAACCTCGTCGCGTTCCAGGTCGGCCACGATGCCGACATCGAGAATGCCGCAGGCCTCGGCATAGCTGACGGCCTCCTTCGACACATCCAGGCCGATGACGCGGATGTCGCGCCGCCGCGGCCAGGCGGCGAAGTAGTGGCGGTCGAGACTGCGGATCTCGTCGCTGCCCAGCGGCATGAAGCTCAGGGCGTCGTAGCGTTCGGTCAGCTGGTCGTACGAGACGGCATACTTCATCAGAGCGGCATTGACGCCGTAGGAGCAGCCGAGATCGAGAACGGTGATCGGACCGCCCTTGGCCCGCTGGCGCGCCTCGATCAGCTGATCGAAGACCGGCCGCGCCAGATGCGGGATCACGTAACCGAGCGTGCCGAGGGTGCGGAAATAGGCGCGCGGATCGGGCTGAACGTAGATCGCGCTGAAATCTGCCTTGCTGCGATTGATCTCGGTGAAATCGCTGCTGATCATGCTTTCTCCCCTTTGTGAAAAAATTTTTCGGTTGGCCTGCATGGGAATGCAGGCGCGCGGAAAACGATCGAATTGTCGTATGCAGCGGCACCATAAACGCTGATGCCGTCACCGCAAGCCCAAATGCCGGGTATCACCGGATTGCCGCGCTTCGTTCGCTTTTATACGCAGATGTTTGCGCTCATTCGTGCGCGAAGCGGAAGCGAACGCGCGTCAGCGTTGCGCACGTGCCGGCGCATTCACCAGATAGATGCCCGCCGCCACCAGGATCAGTGCCGCCAGCAGCGCCAGCGAGATCGGCTCGTCCAGCCAGATCGCGCCGCAGAGCACGCCGAAGACGGGCGTGAGAAACGAGAATGCCGACAGCCGCGAGACCGGATAGCGCGTCATCATCCAGAACCAGGCCAGATAGCTGACCGAGGCGACGGCGAAGATCTGGAAGCCCATCGCGCCGATCACGAACGGCGTGAGCGGAATGTCGAAATCCTCGCCGAACAGCGCGGCACCGGCGAGCAGCACCAGCGAGGATACGGCGAGCTGGTACAGCAGCGTCTTGTAGGGCGAGACCAGGCGCAGCTTCGACGCCTTGATCAGGACCGTGGTAGCGGCCCAGAGAATGGCCGCGCCGACCATCAGGGCATCGCCGAGCAGTTCCTGCGGCTGCGGCGCTGCCAGCCGGTCGGCGAAGGTGAGAATGACGCCCAGGAAGGCAAGCCCCAGTCCGGCCCACTGCAGCAGGCGGACCCGCTCTCCCGGCACGAGGAAATGCGAGCCCAGCGCGACCCAGAAGGGGGCGGTGTAGAGCAGGATCGCCGCGCGCGAGGCGCTGGTGAGCGTCAGGCCGTAGAAGATCAGCGCGAATTCGCTGCCGAACAGGATGCCGGCCCAGAGCCCCGGCACCAGGCTGCCGTCGCGGTCCAGCAGCGGGATGCGCCGCCACAGCATCCAGGCCAGCACGGCCAGGGTCGCGCCGGCCGAGCGGATGCCGGCCTGCAGCAGCGGCGGCACGAAATCGGCGACGATCTTGATGACCACCTGCTGGATGCCCCAGGTCAGGCACAGGATGGTCATGAGGCCGATGGCGAGGCCATCCAGGCGGTCTTTGCGGTCGGTCATGTCCGGGGCGTCGAGACGGGTTCTGCGGCCGATTATAGGAGGGCGGGGCATCCGCACAATCGCCATGACGATCCCGCCGATTGCCGTAGCGGCAGGCGCGCCGGCGGGTTTGACGCCTCCGGCGTTTCATGCCCTATTTGGGCGACAAGAAGAGACCGCCGCAGCCTGCCTGCGCCATCAGTCCGGGGAGCGCCATGAACCTGAATTTCACGCCCGAAGAGCTTGCCTTCCGCGACGAGGTGCGCCGTTTCATCGACGAGAATTTCGACGACGAGATGCGCGCCGCGATGAAGAAGACGCGGACCGGCTACATCGCCAAGCATCTCCATATCCGCTGGCAGAAGAAGCTGAACGAGAAGGGCTGGCTGGCGCCGAACTGGCCGCAGGAATATGGCGGTCCGGGCTGGACCGCGGTGCAGCGCTACATCTTCGACCAGGAGATGGGCTCCGCCGGCGCGCCGATCGTCGTGCCCTTCGGCCCGCGCATGCTGGCGCCGGTGATCATGAAGTTCGGCACCGAGGCGCAGAAGAAGAAGTATCTGCCCGACATCCTCGCTAGCAACACCTGGTGGTGCCAGGGCTATTCCGAGCCGGGCGCGGGCTCCGACCTTGCCTCGCTGCAGATGAAATGCGAGGACAAGGGCGACCATTTCCTCTGCAACGGCAGCAAGATCTGGACCTCGGAAGCCCAGCATGCCGACATGATCTTCTGCCTGGTGCGCACGGCGCAGACGAAGAAGCCCCAGGAAGGCATCTCCTTCATCCTGATCGACATGAAGTCGCCCGGCGTTACCGTGGCGCCGATCGTCACCATCGACGAGCCCACCGAGGGCATGCAGGAGGTCAATCAGGTCTTCTTCGATGACGTGAAGGTGCCGAAGGAGAATCTGGTCGGCGAACTGAACCAGGGCTGGACCTGCGCCAAATACCTGCTGGAATTCGAGCGCGGCAACGCCTATTCCGCCGGCCTGAAGCGGCATCTCGCCCATGTGCGGCGGATCGCGCAGGCGGAGAGCCGTGGTGGCGGCAACCCGCTGATCGAGGATCCGTCCTTCGCCGCGCGGCTTGCCCAGACCGAAATCGACATCATGGCGCTGGAAATGACCGAGCTGCGCATCCTCGGCCAGCTGCGCGGCGGCCAGAATGTCGGCGCCGCCTCCTCGATCCTGAAGACCCGCGGCACCGAGCTGCAGCAGGCGGTGACGGAACTGGCGGCGGATGCCATTGGCTATTACGCCGCGCCGTTCACGCCGCTTTACGAGGGCGGCAACGAGCCGGGCATCGGGCCCGATTACGCCGACGGCGTCGCCGCGCGCTATCTGAACATGCGCAAGGTGACGATCTACGCCGGCTCCAACGAGATCCAGCGCAACATCATGTCCAAGCTGATCCTGGGGCTCTGACGGTCTTCAGGCGGCGGCCGGCGACGGCTGCCGCCATTGCCGCAGCAGCAGCCAGCTGACGATGGTCACGTTCATCAGGTTCCAGGCGACGCCGTTGACCAGCGCCGCCTTGTACGAGCCCGTGAGGTCGTAGATCGCGCCCGACAGCCAGCCGCCCAGGGCCATGCCGGCCAGCGTCGCCGAGATCGCGAGGCTGACGCGGAAGCCGGCCTGCGCGGCGGGGAAATGCTCGCGGATGATGAAGGCATAGCTAGGCACGATGCCGCCCTGCACCAGGCCGAACATGGCCGAGATGATGTAGAGCGAGGCCAGGCCGTCGAAGGGAATGTAGAAGGCGAGAGCCGCGCCCTGCAGCACGGCGCCGAGCAGCAGCGTGGCAAGGCCGCCGATCCGGTCGAGAATCCAGCCCGAGGCCAGCCGGCTGACGATGCCGAAGCCCAGCATCAGCGCCAGCATCTCGGCGCCGCGGGCCGGGCCGTAACCGAGATCGACGCAGTAGGCGACGATGTGGACCTGCGGCATCGACATGGCGACGCAGCAGCCGAGTCCGGCGACGACCAGCAGAGCCTGCAGGACGTTCGGCGGCAGTCCCAGCGGCCGCCCGGAAGAGGGCTGGGGATTGGCGGCCGTCGGCACCGGTGCGGCCTGTTTCGGCGGCGGCCGGCGCAGCATCAGCGACAGCGGCAGCATCGTGAGCAGGCAGAAGGCGGCGATCCAGAGATGGGTCTCGCGCCAGCCGATCTCGGCAATGAAATGCTCCAGCACCGGCGGCCAGATCGTGCCGGACACGTAATTGCCGCTGGCGCAGAGACCCATGGCGAGGCCGCGGCGCCGGTCGAACCACATCGAGGTGTCGGCCAGCAGGGGCGCAAAGAAGGCCGAGCCGCCCAGCAGGCCGATCAGCAGGCCATAGAGCAGGGCGAAGGACAGGATGCTGCCGGCAAAGGCGGTGGAGGCATAGCCGGCTGCCAGCGCCAGGGTGGCGCCGATCACCGGCACGATGATGCCGAAACGGTCGGCCAGCCGGCCCATCAGCACGGTGCCGAAGACGAAGCCGATCATTGCCAGAGCGTAGGGCATGGAGGCATCGGCGCGGGCGACGCCGAACTCGGCCTGCACCGCTGGCAGGGCGACGACGATCGACCACATGCCGACGCCGCCGATGGTGCCGAGCGCGATCGCGGCGACGAGGCGGGCCCAGGCGTAGCGGGATTCGATTTCACTCATGGGCCGAGTCTACCGGTTGCGGAAAGGGATGGACATGATCGGCCCGGCGAGGCTAAAGGACGGATCAGTCTTCACTCTCCGGTGCGGCACTGCAAGGCGCAATGACCGATTCCCCCGAGAAACAGTCCGCCCCGGCGATGCTGCGGCGCAACTTTGGCCTCGGCATCGCCAACGGCACGCTGGTGGATGCGAGCGACCAGATCGCCAGCGCCAATATCGTCGTGCCCTGGCTGCTGCATGCCCTTGGTGCCTTCCCGTTCATCTCATCGGCGGCCGTGCCGCTTGTCCGCGCCGGCCAGCTGGCGGCCGGCATTGCCGCCGGTCCGGTCGTCGTGCGCGCACCACTGGCCAAGCAGCTGGTCGGCGGGGCGACGCTGGTAAAGGCCGCGGCACTTGCCGGCATGGCGCTGGCGGCTTGGCTGCTGCCGCCGCTACCCGCCATCGCCGTGATCATTGCCCTGCTGCTTCTGGTCGGCATTGCCAATGGCCTTGGGGGCCTCGGTTTCCGCCAGCTTGCCGCCAAGGCCATTCCCGCCGAGCGGCGCGGCGCCCTGCTGGCGCTGCGGCTCGCGGCGGGCGGCGGGCTGACGGTCATCCTGCTGCTCTTCTTCTATCTGCAGCATGACACGCCGCGCAGCCTCGACGGCTATGGCTGGAAGCTGCTGCTCGGCGCCGCCTGCCTGGTGCTCGGCGCCCTCGCCATCCTGCTCTTTTTCGAAGTCCGCGGTGCCCGCGGCGGAACGTCTCCCTCGCTTGCCGATGGCTGGCGGCTGACGAAGACCTCGCCCTGGTTCCGGCGCTATCTCTCGATGCGCGCGGTCGCACAGACCATCGATATGGCGGTGCCGTTCTTTGCCATGCATGCGGCCAACGTCACCGATGCGTCCCACGCTCTCGGCCTCTTTGTCGCAGCCTCCACGATCGGTGGCGCGCTGGCGGGGCTCGGTCTTGCGCGCGTTCTCGACCGTCATGTGCATCTCGTGCTGCGCGCGGCGCCGCTGCTTGCGCTTGCCGCGACTGCCTATGCCTTTTTGCTCGACGCCCATCTTGGCTGGCGCACGGCGGAGGCTTACGCCCCGGTTTTCTTTGTCGCCGCGGTGGCGGGCCAGTCCTACTGGCTGGCCTGCGACACGCTGGCGCTGCGGCATCTCACGCTGGCCGAGCTGCCGGCGGGCAGCGGCCTGGCCGGAGCGGTCGCGAGCGTCTCGGCCATGGTGATGGCCTTCGTGTTCGGCCTGATCGCCCATGGCAGCCACATGCTGGCGTCGCTTGCCGCGCTCGCCCTGCTGCTTGTGCTGTCGCTGCTGTATGTCGAGCGGGTCATCCGCCTGCCGGCCCGGGCCGCGGCGCAGGCGGCATAAAAAAAGACCCCAGTCGCCACGTTCGGGCGGCGAGAGGGGCCATCAAGTCAAAGGGAGGAAACACCCAAAAGGGCCGAGCCCGGCAGCGCCGGTCTCGCGCGGGGGTGTACTGCGGTACGGCTGCGGCCGGAAGGTTGGAATCCGGTAACCCGGTGAATGCGGCGGCTCAGGCCAGCCAGCGCTTGCGGCGGCGGTAATGCTTCACGGCGTGGTAATCCACCCGACCGGCACCGCCGAGGTAGAATTCCTGCACGTCGGGATTGGCTTTCAGCGTTTCGGCGCTGCCGCTCATCACCACGCGGCCGTTCTCGATCAGATAGGCATGGTCGACGATTTCGAGCGCCGCGGTGGCATTCTGCTCGACCAGCAGGACGCCCATCCCGCGCTCGCGGTTGATCCGGCTGATCGTGCCGAAGATTTCGTCCACCAGATAGGGCGCGAGCCCGAGGCTCGGTTCGTCCAGCATCAGCAGCTTGGGTTCCGTCATCAGCGCGCGGCCGATGGCCAGCATCTGCTGCTCGCCGCCCGAGAGATAGCCCGCCTTGGCATTGGCGCGCTGGCCCAGGCGCGGGAAAAAGGCGAACACCATCTCCATCAGCTCGGCGACCTTCTGCCGGCTGCGGTGCATGGAGGCGGCGGCAATGAGATTTTCCGCCGGCGTGAGATGGCCGAAGACGCGGCGGCCTTCCAGCACCTGGACGATGCCGAGCCGCACGCGCTGCGGCGCTGAAAGCGCGGCGATATCCTGTCCCTGGAACAGGATATTGCCGCGCGTCACTTCTCCGCGTTCGGGTTTCAGCAGGCCCGAGACGGTCTTGAGGGTCGTGCTCTTACCGGCGCCGTTGGCTCCGAGGAGGGCAACCGCGCCTCCCTCGGGTACCGTCAGCGAGACGCCCTTGATCGCCTGGAAGACGCGATCGTAGGCGACTTCGATGTTTTCCAGCGCCAGCAGCACGGTCATTTCCCCGACGTCTTGAACTCTTCCGCGTTCTTGCGGACCAGCTCCCAGACGAGATCCTGGGACGCCGCATACCAGTCGGTCTTCGGCACCCACTTGGAGCCGTCCCACTGGGAGATGCGGCCCTTGCCGCCGCCCTGATGGTCCTTGGCGGTGATGGTCACCGGCGGGATCAGTCCCTGGGCATCGAAATCCTTGATGCTCTCGAGGCCGGCCTTGAGCTGGGCGCCGGTGAGCGGACCGTTCGGATTCTTCTCCAGCGCGAGCCGGATGCCTTCCGCGACCAGCGCAGCGCCGGCGACGCCGATGTTGTAGTAGGTCGAGCCCACCTTGGCGGCCGGTCCCGCGCCTTTGCCCTTGGCGACGACTTCCGTCTCGATCGCCTTGATCACGGCGGCATCCTTGCCGTAGGCGGCACCCTCGAAGCGCAGTACGCCCTTCGAGGCCTCCTTGCCGGCGATTTCCGTGTCAACCTCGGAGAGCCAGATCACCGACAGCAGGCGGTCGAGCTTGATGCCGTTGCGGATGGCTTCGCGCAGCGAAACGGTCTGGCCGCCGCCGGCGCCCCAGATCACCGTCCAGTCCGGCTGGAAGCGGCGCACCGCCGTCCAGGTCGCCGACTGCTCGTTGCCCGGCGAGGGATAGGGGTAGATACCGAGCTCATAGCCTTCCTTCTCGGCCAGCGCCTGGAAGATCGGCTGCGGCTCGCGGCCGAAGGGCGAGTCGATGCCGACCAGCGCGATCTTCTTGCCCTTCAGGTTCCCTTTTTCCTGCTCCTTGATGTACTGCAGGATGTTCGTTGCCTGCGACCAGTAGAGCGGCGTCATGGGGAAGATGTAGGGGAAGGTCTCGCCATCCGCTGCATCCGAGCGGCCATGGAACAGGGTCAGCATGTTGACCTGATCCTTCAGCGCGCGCGGCACCACGGCGCGCGACACCGGCGTGGACAGGAAGTCCACCAGCACCGCGCCTTCATTCTTCATGCGCTCGTAGGCCTCGATGCCGCGCTGCGGCTGGTTGGCGGTATCGACCACTTCAGCCTGGATCTTGTGGCCCTTGATGCCGCCGCGCTCGTTGATCAGCGTGAAATAGTCCCGCTGGCCCTGGTTGTAGTCCGAGGTGACGAAGGTATAGACGGCGGTGAAATCCTGGGCGAGGCCGATCTTGATGACCTTGTCCTGTGCCATAGCGCTGCCGGTCGTGACGGCCAAGGCCGCCGCTCCCAGCAGGTTCAATGCAATCCTGTTCATGGCGTTCTCCCTTCACTCTGTGGTTATGGTTTTACGCAACTCAACGCCTCACCGGCGGGCATGCCGGAAAGGCCACACCAGAAAATAATTGCGGATATTGTCGTAGATCTTGGCGAGGCCGAGCGGCTCGAACAGCAGGAAGCCGACGATCAGGCCGCCGTAGAGGATCAGCGGAATGAGGGCGAGCACTTCCGGCGACAGCGACAGGCCGATCGCAGCCACGAACCAGCCGACGAAGTTGTTCAGCACGATGGGGGCCAGCAGCACCAGCGCCGCGCCGAAGAAGCTGCCGAGGATCGAACCCATGCCGCCGACGATCACCATGGCGACCGCCTGGATCGAAACGTCGAGATGGAACTGCTCCGGGGTCACGGCGCGGTAATAGCAGAAGGCCAGCACCGCGCCGGACACGCCGCCGAGGAAGGACGAGACCCAGAAGGCCACCAGCTTGTAGTAGAACGGATTGACGCCGATGATCGCGGCCGCGAAATCCTTCTCCCGCACGGCGACCAGCGCGCGGCCGAAGCTGGTGCGCTTCACGTTGAGCATGAAGATCGTCACCAGCGCACAGACGGCGAGCGCCACCCAGTAGCGGCCGGCATCCGAATCGACGGGGAAGCCGAGAATGCGAATCACCGGGGTCTGCAGGGTGGCCTGGCTGCCGCCGCTGATCGCCGGCACATGCGAGATGATCCAGTCGATCATGTACTGCATGGCCAGCGTGGAGACCGCGAGATAGAGGCCCTTCACCCGCAGTGCCGCCGCGCCGAAGATCATGCCGATCAGGGCGGAAAGCAGGCCGGCGAGCAGCAGCGCCAGTTCGAAAGGAACGCCGGCGCGGGCGAGATGGATGGCGCTGTAGGCGCCGATCGCCATAACCGCGGCGAAGCCGAGATGGATCTGCCCGGCCCAGCCCATCAGCAGATTGAGCGACAGGGCGGCCGTGGCCCAGATGATCCAGGGCAGCATGTAGCTGCCGAGATAGAGCGGAGACAGATAGAACGGCGCGGTAATGCCGAGGATGACCGCCGCGATGACGAGATAGCGGTCGAAGGGCACCGGCCAGAGCTGGCGGTCGGCCGCGTAGGAGACGTGCTTGATGCCGGAGAGGCGGTAGAACATCGCTTACACCCGCTCGATGTCTTCGCGGCCGAACAGGCCGTGAGGGCGGAAGATCACCGTCAGCAGAATCACCATCGATGCCACCACGTCGCGGCTGCCGCCGCCGACGTAAGGGTCGAGATAGGCCGGGATCACGCTTTCCAGGACTCCGAGGATCATGCCGGCGATCAGCACGCCGAAGATGCTGTCCAGTCCGCCGAGGATGGCGACTGCCAGCGCCTTGAGCAGCAGCAGCGACAGCGTCCAGTCGACGCCCTGCACCGAGCCCCAGAGAATGCCGCCGGAGGCCGCCGCGACGCCCGCCATGCCCCAGGACAGGCCGATGGCGCGCTCCACCGATATGCCGACCGACCAGGAGGCGGTCTGGTCGTCGGATACGGCGCGCAGCACGGTACCGATGCGGGTGCCGAAGAACAGCATCGACAGCAGCACGAGGCCGAGCGCCACGCCGCCCGAGACCAGATAGGCGGTGTTGATCAGCATCGGGCCGATGATGACCGGCGCCTGCGGGATGCCGAGATCGAGGCGCTTGACCACCGAGCCGAAGATCGCCGGCACCAGGCCGCGCAGCAGGATTTCGAGGCCGAGCGTGAGCATGATCACCATGATCACCGGCTGGCCGATCATCGGGCGCAGGGCGACGCGCTCGATGCCGGCGCCGATGAAGAACATGGCAATCAGGCTGAGCGGCACCGCGATCCAGAGCGGAACGCCGGCCAGCGTGAGCAGCGCCCAGGCGATATAGGCGCCGGCCATGGCCAGCGCGCCCTGGGCGAGATTGGCGATGCCGGAGGATTTGAAAATCAGCACGATGCCGAGCGCGACCAGCGTGTACATCAGGCCGATCAGGACGCCGTTTACCGCCAGTTCGAGGAGGAAATAGATGTCCATGATCTGCCTCAGGCCACGCTGCGCAGGGCCAGCTGGCGTTTCAGCACGCCGGTGGCGCCGGTTTCGTAGGTGATGCGGGTCTCGAATTCGACCGACTCGCCGCTGCCGTACAGAGCCTCGATCACGGGCGCGTAGCGCTCGTCGATGACGTTGCGGCGCAGCTTGCGGGTGCGGGTCACCTCGCCGTCATCAGGGTCGAATTCCTTCGGCAGGTTGACGAAGCGGCGGATCGCCAGACCCGGCGGCAGCAGGGAATTGACGTGGCGTACGACGCCGGCGATCAGCTCGACGACAGCCGGCTGCTGCGAGAGATCGGCATAGGAGGTGTAGGTGACGCCGTTCTCCTCCGCCCAGTGGCCCACGGCGGCCATGTCGATGCAGATCATGGCGGCCAGGTGCGGGCGGGCGGCGCCGATCACCGCGGCATCCTTCACATAGGCGCTGAACTTCAGGCGGTTCTCGATATAGGTCGGGATGTAGCGTTCGCCGGCGGCGGTGTGCACCACCTCGCTGACGCGGCCGAGCACGACCAGATCGCCGTCCTCCTCCAGATACCCCGCGTCGCCGGTATGCAGCCAGCCGCCGGCCATGGCGGCGGCCGTGGAGGCCTCGTCATTGAGGTAACCGTCGAAGACGCTGTCGGCGCGGATGAGGATCTCGCCGTCCTCGGCGATCCTGATCTCGACGCCGGGCAGCGGCTGGCCGACCGTGTGCAGTTTCACCTTGCCGCTCGCCTGTGCCGCCGTCAGCGCCGCGTTCTCGGTCTGGCCATAGAACTGCTTCAGGTCGAGGCCGAGCGCGCGGAAGAACAGGAAGGTGTCTTCGCCGATCGCCTCGCCGGCCGTATAGGGGCGCCGCGCGCGGGCGAGGCCAAGATGGTCGCGCAGGGGCGCATAGACCAGCCATTCGCCGATGCAGCGCAGGATCCTGCGGCCGAGGGTCGGTGCGCGCCCCTCCAGCCGGTCACGCTCCATGGCGATCGCCAGCGGCATGAAATAGTCGAACAGCCGGCGTTTCAGCGGCGACGATTCCGCCATGCCGACCTGCACATGGGTCAGCATGCCGTCCCAAGAGCGTGGTGAGGCGAAATAGACCATAGGGGCCACTTCACGCAGGTTGGCCAGCACCGTGTCCTGACGCTCGGGAATGTTGACGCAGAAGCGCAGCGCGATGCCGCCGGCCACCGTGAAGACGAAATCGCCGACCCAGGCCACCGGCAGATAGGCCATCAGCTCGTCGCGGGTCTGGAAATAGTCGGCTTTGGCGGCGTTGCGCACGGCGGCCAGCGCGCGGCGATGCTGCAGCACGATGCCTTTCGGCTTGCCGGTGGTGCCCGAGGAATGCAGCAGGACGGCGGCATCGTCGGGCCGGGCGCGACCGATCAGGTCGTCGCGGAGGCCGGGCTCCGCAGCGAGGCGGGCGGCGCCTTGGGCGATGAGATCGTCCCAGGACACCAGGCCAGGCTGCTTGTAGCCTCGCAGGCCGCGCGGATCGTCATAGATGATGATCTCGGGCAGGCCGGTCTCCGTCCGCAGCTCGAGCAGCTTGTCGACCTGTTCCTGGTCCTCGGCCAGCGCGAAGCGCGCCTTGCTGCTGGCGGCGAAGAAGCGGATCTCCTCGGGCGGCAGGTCGGAAAAGACCGGCGTTGGCAGGCCGCGCAGCATGCCGGCGCCGATCATGCCGAAATAGAGCCGTGGCCGGTTGTCGCCGATCACCAGCAGGCCTTCGCCGGCGCGGAAGCCCATCGCCTCGAGGCCGGCGGCGAAGCCGAGCGCCGCATCGAGATACTGCCGCCAGGTGAACTCCTTCCAGATGCCATGCTCGCGCTCGCGCATGGCGACTTCCTGCGGATGCGCCGCCGCATTGGCGGCCAGCAGCGAGACGAGCGTCCCGCCATCCATGCCGGCATGGATGCGCGGCACCGCTCCGGTATCGCTGGCCAGCGCCTCAAGCCGCATGGCGGTTCCTGCTCCCGAGATAGGCCTCGATGACCTTCTGGTCGGCCAGTGCGTCGGCCGGCCGGCCTTCGGCAATCTTCTCGCCGTAGCAGAGCACGGTCATCTGGTCGCAGATCGCCGCCACCACATCCATGTGATGCTCGATCAGCAGGACGGTCAGGCCGCGTTCCTCGCGCGCATCGAGAATGAAGCGCGCCATGTATTCCTTTTCCTCCTGGTTCATGCCGGCCATCGGCTCGTCCAGGATCAGCAGGCGCGGCTGCGCCACCAGGGCGCGGGCCAGCTCGATCCGCTTCTGCAGGCCGAGCGGAACCGTCTCGATCGGCTCGCTGCGCACGTCCTGCAGCTGCAGGAAGTCGATCACTTCCTCGACGACTTCGCGTTCGCGGATTTCGTCACGCTGCGCCCACCACCAGTAGAGCAGCGTGCTCAGGGCGCGCGGGCGCATATGGATGTGGCGCCCCATCATGATGTTGTCGAGGACGCTCATGCCGCGGAACAGCGCGAGGTTCTGGAAGGTGCGGGCAATGCCGAGCTTCGCCACGGTATGCGGCTTGCGTCCGGTGATGTCCCGGCCTTCGAACAGGAGGCGGCCCTGCTGCGGCGGATAGAATCCGGTGACGGCATTGACCAGGGTAGTCTTGCCGCTGCCATTGGGCCCGACCAGGCCGTAGATCTGCCCCGGAGCGATCGACAGCGACACGTTCTTCAGCGCGACCAGGCCGCCGAATTTGCGTACCACACCCTGGCATTCCAGACTGGTTGCCGCCGCTTCCATTCCGTCTCCTCCCGGACTGACGCGTCCGTGTCAGCAGCTTCAGCTTGTTGATTGCCGTGCTGGTCCATATTTCGGACCGCATTGATTCTGCTGCTGATCGGATGGATGATAAACATGCAGGCAGCGCGGGCGCAAGCGACGTTGCAGGTTTGCGCTTGCGATGTCTGCGGTCCACTATGTGGACTGCCACAGGGGAGGAAAACGGTGCAGACCACCGTTGCGGAAGCCAGCGCGACAGGAACGCAGAGCCTGGAACGCGCCATCACGCTGCTGCAGGAGCTGGCGAGCCATGGCAGCCGCGGCGCACGCCTGACCGACCTCGTCAGCGATACCGGTTTCAGCAAGGGCACCGTGCGGCGCCTGCTGGCGACGCTGATCCGCCAGGGCATGGTCGAGCAGAGCGAGACGTCCCGGCGCTATTTCCTCGGCAGCGAGCTCTTCTTTCTCGGCAGCGTCGCGGCGTCGCGCATTTCCCTGAACAGCCTGCCGGAACACAAGCTGCATCGCCTGGCGGCGCTGGCGCCGGCGAAATATGCCGGCAGCGGAATCAGGCTGGCGCATCTTCTGTGCGACCGTCATGCCGAAGCCGGGCGCGATGCCCCGCCGGCCATGCTGCATGAAAGCGCGGCCGGCCGCTCCTCGCGCCTCACCTATGGAGAACTGGCGGATTACTCGCGGCGCTTCGCCAGCGTGCTGCGCGATCTCGGCGTCACCAGGGGCACGCCCGTCGTCATCCATCTGCCCAAGGGGCCGGAATACCTGATCGCGACCCTGGCGCTGTGGCGGCTGGGCGCCGTCCAGGTGCCGCTCTTCACCACCCTGGGCCCGCAGGCCATCGCCTACCGGCTGGAGCATAGCGGCGCGAAGGTGATCGTCAGCAACGGCGCCGGGCGCGCCAAGCTGCCGCAGGATGAAAGCCTGCGCGTCGTCTCGGTGGAAGGCGAGGGCGGACCGGCGATCGGTGACCGCGACGTTTCCTTCTGGCTGGCGCTGCATGCCGCCCGCCCGCTGGAGGCGGATGCAACGCTGGACGGCGACGATCCCTTCGTCCTGCTCTACACGATCAGCGGCCGCGACGTGCCGCGCGGCCTGCCGGTGCCCGTCAGGGCCCTCGCCTGCCTGGAGCAGCATATGCTGGTCGGGCTGGATGCGCGCGACGACGACGTCTACTGGAACATCTCCGACCCGGGCTGGGCGGCGGGTCTCTATTACGCCGTGATCGGCCCGCTGCTGCTCGGCCGCACCGTTCTGTTCTGCGACGGGCCGTTCGATGTCGCGCAGGTCTACCGCGTGCTGGTGAAATACGGCGTCACCAATCTGCTGGCGGCCCCGGGCTGGTATCAGGAAATGCGCGACGCCCAGGCGGTCTGTCCGCCGCCCTCGGGCCTGCGGCTGCGCGTCGCTTCCAGCGTCGGCGGCGCCCTGCCGCAGGCTCTGGTCGACTGGACAAAGTCAGCGCTCGATATCGAACTGCACAATCTGTACGGCCAGGCGGAACTCGGGCTTGCGGTGATCAACCATCATCTGCCGGCCCTGCGCCGCGGCGCGATCCCGGGTTCCATCGGTCGTGCCATGCCGGGACTGCGCGTGGTGGTGCTGGACGGCGATGGCCGGGAGCTGCCGCCGGGTGCGGAAGGCGAGCTTGCGGTCGATACCGAGAAGTCGCCGCTCTTCTGGTTCCAGGGCTATCACCGCGATGCTGCGGCGACGGCGCGCCGGTTCCGCCATGGCGGGCGGTTCTACCTGACCGGCGATCTGGTGCGAATCGATGCCGATGGCAACGTGCTGTATCTCGGCCTGATGGATGATGCAATTCACAGCGCCGGCTACCTGATCGGACCGGTGGAGATCGAACGCATCCTGCTGTCCCATCCCGCCATCGCCCAAGCAGCCGTGGTCGGCCGGCCCGACAAGCTGCTCGGGGAAGTGGCGCGGGCATTTCTGGTGCTGAAGCCGGGACAGACGGGCAGCGCCGAACTCGCGCGCGAGATCGCCGATTTCGTCACCCGGCGCGTCGCCGGACTGAGCTACCCGCCGGAAATCGAGTTCGTCGCCAGCCTCGCGCAGGCCGGCCTCGGCCCGTCGCGTCTTGCCGGCCGCTAGGACGGCTCGGCTGTACTGCGCCGCGCCGCTGGAAAGCATGATTTCTCGATTGGAGCGGGTGAGGGGAATCGAACCCCCGTCGTAAGCTTGGGAAGCTTCTGCTCTACCATTGAGCTACACCCGCGCATCGCCAAGATAGCGTAAGGCGGCGCGGCGTTTCAACCGCGCGGCGGCCGGCCATGCGGCTTTCCGTCGCGGTTCGTCCGCTTCTCCGATCATCAACCCGGCAATTGTTTGTCCCGGCGCAAGGATCGACTGCACCGGCGTAGGCATCCTCCGGCCCGGGCGCGCCGCTCCGGATGGAGAAGTGTGCCTGCCCGGCTGCGGCAGCGATGCCCCGGGGGATATCGGGATATGACGGATTGCCGCAGGTAGCCGGCGGTCCGGAACTGGAGACATGACGATGACCAGCACCAAGAAACTCTGGAGCCTGCTGGGCCTCCTTCTGGCGGTTTCCTTCAGCGTCCTGCTGTGGAGCGGCAACCAGATTTACCAGAATGCGCCGCCGATGCCGGAGCAGGTGGTGACCGACGGCGGCAATGTCGTCTACACGAGAGCGGACATCGAGAAGGGTCGCCAGGTCTGGCAGTCGATGGGCGGCATGCAGCTCGGCTCCATCTGGGGGCATGGCGGCTATGTCGCGCCCGACTGGAGCGCCGACTGGCTGCATCGCGAAATCCTCGCGCTGATGGACATCTGGGCGCGGCGCGATTTCGGCACCGGCTACGAGCATCTCAACGGGGAGCAGCAGTCGTCGCTGCAGAACCGGGTGCGCTCCAGCATGCGCGTCAACAGCTATGATCCCGATACCGGCACGATCAGGCTGAGCGCGGACCGCGCCGCGGCCATCGCTGCGGTCTCGCGGCATTACGAAAGCCTGTTCGGCAACGATCCGGCGACGGCCGGCCTGCGCGAAGCCTACGCCATGAAGAACGATACCGTGCCCGATCCGGAACTCCGGCGGGCGCTGCCGGCCTTCTTCTGGTGGACCGCCTGGGCGGCTGCAACCGAGCGGCCAAATGACAGCATCACCTATACCAACAACTGGCCGAGCGAGCCGCTGATCGGTAACCGGCCGCCTGCCAGCACCTTCCTCTGGTCGGTCTTCAGCGTGCTGTTCCTGCTCGCCGGCATCGGCCTGCTCGGCTGGCACTACGCCGCCACCCATGGCCGCGAGGAGACGCACAGCTTCCCCGAATTCGACCCGATGCGGCATGTCACGGTGACGCCGTCCATGCGGGCCACTGCGAAATATTTCTGGGTGCTGCTGGCGCTGTTCCTGGTGCAGATCCTGCTCGGGGCGATGACGGCGCATTACCAGGTCGAGGGTCAGCTGGTTTACGGCTATGAGCTGGCCGAGGTGCTGCCGTACTCGATCACGCGGACCTGGCATACCCAGCTGGCGGTGCTGTGGATTGCGGTCGCCTGGCTCGGCACCGGCCTCTACATCGCGCCGGCCATCTCGGGCTACGAGCCGCCCTTCCAGAGGCTCGGCGTGAACTTCCTCTGGGTCTGCCTGCTGATCATCGTTGTCGGCTCCTTCGCCGGCCAGTGGATGGCGGTCATGCAGACTCTCGGCCTCGAGAACAATTTCTGGTTCGGTCACCAGGGCTGGGAATATGCCGACATGGGCCGCTTCTGGCAGGTCTTCCTGTTCATCGGCCTGATGCTGTGGCTGTTCCTGGTCGGCCGTGCGCTGTGGCCGACGCTGATGCAGAAGTCGGAAGCGCGTTCCATCGTCGGCCTGCTGTTCCTGTCCACCGTCGCGATCGGCCTGTTCTTCGGCGCGGCGCTGATGTGGGGCGAGCATACCCATATCTCGATGGTGGAATACTGGCGCTGGTGGCTGGTCCACCTCTGGGTCGAGGGCTTCTTCGAAGTCTTCGCCACGGCGGTGATCGCCTTCCTGTTCACGCGCCTCGGTCTCCTGAAGGTGACGACGGCCAGCGTGGCGGTCCTGTTCGCGACCATCGTGTTCATGGGTGGCGGCGTGCTGGGAACGCTGCATCACCTCTACTTCGCCGGTTCGCCGACTCCGGTTCTGGCGCTGGGGGCCAGCTTCTCGGCTCTGGAAGTGGTGCCGCTCGCCTATATCGGCTTCGAGGCCTACCACAACTACCGGCTCGGCAAGGCCACGCCGTGGATGCAGCGCTACCGCTGGCCGGTGATGTTCTTCATCGCCGTCGCCTTCTGGAATCTGGTCGGTGCCGGACTGTTCGGCTTCCTGATCAACCCGCCGCTGTCGCTGTACTACATGCAGGGGCTGAACCTCACCCCGCTGCATGGCCATACTGCCCTGTTCGGCGTCTATGGCATGCTCGGCATCGGCCTGGTGCTGTTCTGCCTGCGCGGCCTGAAGCCCGACGTGGTCTGGCACGAGGGTCTGCTGAAGAGCAGCTTCTGGTGCTTCAACATCGGTCTGACACTGATGGCACTGCTCACCCTGCTGCCGCTGGGCACGATGCAGGTCTTCGCCTCGATCGAGCATGGCTACTGGTATGCGCGCTCGGCGGAGTTCATGCAGCAGCCGATCGTCGACCTGCTGGTCTGGATGCGGGTGCCGGGCGACACGATCTTCGCCATCGGCGCACTGATCCTAGCAGCCTTCATTGCCGGCCTGTGGGTGTTCCCGCGCCGCGAGGACGCACTGCCCGCGCGTGGCTTCGGGCAGGGTCATGTCGGGACTGCAGCGAGGCCGGGCGAGTAAGCTGCGGGCGTGAGGTGAGTGCGTTCTACGCCGAGATCCGCCTCGTCCATGTCGCGGCGGTGCTGTTCAGCGGCGGTCTGTTCCTGGTGCGCGGCCTGGGGCTCGTAATGGGCTCCGGCTGGCCCAGGGCAGCGCTGCTGCGCTACCTGAGCTACACGAACGACACGGTGCTGCTCACAGCGGCGCTGATGCTGATGACCATCGTGCAGCAGTATCCCTTCGCCGATGCCTGGCTGACCGCGAAGGTGCTGCTGCTGGTCGTCTACATCGTGCTCGGGGCGATGGCCTTCCGGTCGGGAACCGGCCGGGCGCGGCGGGTCGGTCTGTGGCTGGCGGCGCTGGCGGTCTACGGCTTCATTATCTCGGTCGCCCGCGCCCATGATCCGCTCGGCTTTCTCGCCGACTGGATGGCCTGAGGCGCCTCGCCGGGTACCAGCGATCCGAGTCCGAACAGCCTGTCCAGCTCTTCCCGCCCGCGCCGGGTCAGGGTGACGGCGCGGCTGTCGGGCCGGCGGATGAGCCAGCCGAGTTCGAAGCAGCGGCTGGCGATGGCGGCGCCGAGGCTGCCGGCGAGATGCGGCACGCGCTCGCTCCAGTCCAGGCAGGGGCGGGCGAAGCCGCGGCGCTGGCGCGCGACGCTGTCGACGTCGATGCCCATTTCGGCAAAGAGCTGCCGGCCGGCCCGGGTAACCTGAAAATCCTCCGCTGGTCCGGCCGGTGCAATCAGGCAGTCGCGCTGCAGCAGGCGGTCGAACAGGCGCACGCCGAGCCGGCCAGCGAGATGGTCGTAGCAGGTGCGCGCCTCACGCAGTTCGGCGGTCAGCCTGGGGCTGTGGCGATGCGGTGCCATCACCCGCTCCCCCGCCAGTGCCATCATGCTCTCGATCGCGCAGGCCACAAGGCCGTTGGAAAGGCGGTAATAGCGGTGCCGTCCCTGGCTGGCGACATCGAGCAGCTGCGCGTCCACCAGCTTGGCGAGATGGCCGCTGGTGGTCTGCGGCGTGACGCCGGCCGCCAGCGCGAGTTCCTTGGCGGTGCGGGCGCGGCCATCCATCAGTGCGCGCAGGATGTTGGCGCGGGCCGGATCGCCGAACAGGGCGGCGATGGTGGCGAATTGCGGTTCGGTGCTGCTCATGGGTGAAGTCTAGGGGCAGCATCCGCGGGCAGCAATCGCGGATGCTTCGGTGCGAACCGAAGCATCATGCCGGCATCGGCCATTAGGGTTGCGCCATGTCGCGCATTTCGAAAGCCATCATGTTTCCGACCGGCGCCCATGTCCTGCCCGATGCCCGACGGCGCCGGTCATGGCTGTGGCTGCCGGGGCGGTTTTTCGCCCTGATCGTGGTTGCCCAGCGCCTCGCGCGCGAGCGGCAGGAGCTGGCCGAACTGGATGCCGCGCAGCTCCGCGACGCCGGCCTCACCGAGGCAGACCGACGGGCCGCGCTGCACAAGCTGGTCTGGCGCCGCTGATACCGAAAACAGCCTTCCCGCAGATCAGATCGGAAAGATCAGGCAGGTGGTCGTGCCGGTGGCGTAGAGCTTGCCGTTGGCGTCGACGATGCGGCCTTCCGCCGTGCCGACCCGGCTGCCGACCTGGATCGCCTTGCCCTCGGCATAGACGGCGCCGATCTGGTCGGTGATCGCGCGCACCAGGCTGACCTTGTATTCCAGCGTGGTGTAGCCCATGCCCTTCGGCAGCAGCGACTGCACCGCGCAGGACATGCAGCTGTCCAGCAGCGTGCCCGCGAAACCGCCATGCACTGAGCCAATCGGATTGTAATGCTGTCGTTCCGGCCGGGCGCCGAACACGACGCGTCCCGGCTCGGCCTCATCGACCCACATATTCATCAGCCTGGCGATCGGGGCGCCGGGCAGCTTGCCGGCCATCATGTCGCGGAAAAGCTCGATGCCGCTGCGGGCGCGCAACTCCTCCAGCGGGATGGGCGCGTATTCCCTGATCTCGGGCGGCCGGGCATCGGCATGGCGGGTGCGGGGGGCGGTATCGCCGGGCAGGGCTGACATGGGAGGACCTTTCGCAACGCTGGCCGGCTTGCCGGCACCAGGATATATCGTGTATATACACGTCATGAACCATGCTGTCGATCCCGCCATGGCGGAAAAGGGCGATCCGGTCCTGCCGCGGCCGGCCCCGGACGGGAAGGAGGAGTGCATCTGCTTCCTGCTCCGCTCGGCGGCGCGGCGGGCCAGCGCCCTCTATACCCGCCATCTGGCCCGCATCGGGCTCGGTCTGCCGCAGCACAGCCTGATCGGCATGGCGGCGGCCTTCGAGAAGCAGAACGGCCGTCCGGCGACGGTCACGGAACTGGCCAGAGCGCTGGATCTCGACCGCACGACGCTGACCCGCAACATCAAACCGCTGGTGGACAGCGGACTGCTGAGCGTGGACGCCGCGGCCCGGGGCGGCCGGGCCAGGGCGGTACGGGCCACCTTCGAAGGCCGCGCGGCCTATTGCGCGGGGGTGGCGCTATGGCGCCAGGCCCAGGACGAGATGATCGCCGGGCTGAGACAGGACTATCCCGGCCTGATGCGCGGCCTTGCGGCCGCGATCGCCGCCGTGCCAGACAGACCCTCAGGGACGGCCGACCGCGACTTCTAGCCGCACCCCCGGCAAAAACGGCCCTGCCGCGCTATGCTTTGGTCGAAGGCCTGAGAGGGGGCGCTTGTCCCCTCCGACCCGTCCGGGCATCATTCGGGATGCTACGGCTGCGCTCCCGCGGAGCGCGCGAGGAAACGTCCAGACGCAAAAAGAAAGGGGAGAGCCTATCATGGCCGACAACGAGCTTTTTCCGGTGTCAAACGATTGGGCAAAGCGCGCCTGGGTCGATGCCGGCAAGTACAAGGCCATGTACGAACAATCCGTCCGTGATCCGGAAGGCTTCTGGGCCGAGCACGGCAAGCGGATCGACTGGATCAAGCCGTTTACCAAGGTTAAGGACGTATCCTACGACAAGAAGGACCTGCATATCCGCTGGTTCTATGACGGCACCCTGAACGTTTCGGCCAACTGCATCGACCGGCACCTGCCCAAGCGCGCGAACCAGACCGCGATCATCTGGGAAGGCGACGATCCGTCCAAGTCGGAGCACATCACCTACCAGCAGCTGCATGACGAAGTCTGCCGGATGGCCAACGTCCTGAAGGCGAACGGCGTCAAGAAGGGCGATCGCGTTACAATCTACCTGCCAATGATTCCGGCCGCTGCCTATGCAATGCTGGCTTGTGCCCGCATCGGCGCGATCCATTCGGTGGTCTTCGGCGGCTTCTCGCCCGACAGCCTCGCCAACCGCATCCAGGATTGCGACAGCCAGTTCGTCATCACGGCCGACGAAGGCCTGCGCGGCGGCCGCCCGGTGCCGCTGAAGGCCAACACCGATGCGGCGCTGAAGAGCTGCCCCGGCGTGAAGAAGGTGCTGGTGGTGAAGCATACCGGCGGCAAGATCGACTGGCAGGACGGCCGCGACATCTGGCTGCATGACGAGGCGGCGAAGGTCCCGGCCAAGTGCGACCCCGAGCCGATGGGCGCGGAAGATCCGCTCTTCATCCTCTACACCTCCGGCTCGACCGGCAAGCCGAAGGGCGTGCTGCACACTTCCGGCGGCTATCTCGTCTTCGTGGCCATGACCCACCAGTATGTCTTCGACTATCACGAAGGCGACATCTACTGGTGCACGGCGGATGTCGGCTGGGTTACCGGCCACAGCTACATCCTCTACGGGCCGCTGGCCAACGGCGCGACCACGCTGATGTTCGAAGGCGTGCCGAACTATCCCGACGCGTCGCGTTTCTGGCAGGTGATCGACAAGCACAAGGTCAACATCTTCTATACCGCGCCGACCGCGATCCGCGCCCTGATGCGCGAGGGCGAGGCGCCGGTGAAGAAGACCAGCCGCGCGAGCCTGCGCCTGCTCGGCTCGGTCGGCGAGCCGATCAACCCGGAAGCCTGGCTGTGGTACCACCGCGTGGTCGGCGACGGCCGCTGCCCGATCGTGGATACCTGGTGGCAGACAGAAACCGGCGGCATCCTGATTTCGCCGCTGCCGGGCGCCATCGCCCAGAAGCCCGGCTCGGCAACGCTGCCGTTCTTCGGCGTGAAGCCGGTGATCGTCGACGGCGACGGCAAGGAACTGGAGGGCGTCGCGGAGGGCAATCTCTGCATGGCCGACAGCTGGCCGGGCCAGATGCGCACGGTCTACGGCGACCATCAGCGCTTCATCGACACCTATTTCAGCACCTTCCCGGGCAAGTATTTCACCGGTGACGGCTGCCGCCGCGATGCCGACGGCTATTACTGGATCACCGGCCGCGTCGACGACGTGATCAACGTGTCCGGCCACCGCATGGGCACGGCGGAAGTCGAGAGCGCGCTGGTGGCGCATCCCAAGGTGGCCGAGGCTGCCGTGGTCGGTTACCCGCACAACATCAAGGGCCAAGGCATCTATGCCTATGTGACGCTCAAGGCGGGGGTGACGGCGACCGAAGAACTGCGCAAGGAGCTGGTCGCGCATGTGCGCCAGCAGATCGGACCGATCGCCTCGCCGGACCTGATCCAGTGGGCGCCGGGTCTGCCGAAGACCCGCTCCGGCAAGATCATGCGCCGCATCCTGCGCAAGATTGCCGAGAACGAGTATTCCAGCCTCGGCGACACCAGCACGCTGGCGGATCCCAGCGTGGTGGAAGATCTGGTCAACAACCGGATGAATCGCGGATAAGCGGGACTCCGGCCCGCTCCGGGCCGGAACCTTCCTGGTGCGGTGCTGTTAAGCCTCCATGGCACCGCAACAGGATCCGAACATCACCAATCCGAAAGACTGGGATACCAGACAGCGCGTCATGGAGCCCACACAGGCGCGGTCCGGCGTGAAGACCGGCCATATGCGCTATGTGCTCGGCTTCGGCCTGGCCGGCATCGTCATCGCCTTTTTCCTCGTCTGGTATTTCCTGATCCGCGTCTAGCCCGGTTGACGGTCCGGCTCAGATCCACCCGCCATCCACGATGAAGGCCTGCCCCGTGCAGCGCCGGCTGTCGTCGGCGGCGAGCCACAGCACCATGCGGGCGACATCGGGCGGGTAGAGCTTCTCCTTGAGCGCCTGCTTGCGCAGCAGTTCCTGTTCGCCTGCCGGCGTCAGCCAGAGGGTTTCCTGCCGCTCGGTCATGATCCAGCCGGGCATGACGCAGTTGACCCGGATGTTGTGCGGACCGAGCTTGCGGGCCAGGCTGCGGGTCAGTCCGTTCACGCCGGCCTTCGCTGCCGTATAAAGCGGCAGGTCAGGCTCGCCCACCACCCAGCTGATCGATCCCATGTTGATGATCGAGCCGCCGCCCGACTGCTTCATGTCGGGCAGCACGGCCTGGGTGGCATAGACCTGATGCTTCAGGTTCACCGCCATGCGCGATTCGAAATAATCCGGCGTGATCTCCTCGATGTCGTGGCGATCATCGCTGGCGGCGTTGTTGACCAGCACGTCGATGCTGCCCAGCCGCTCGCTGACGCCGGCGATGGCGTCCTGCAGGGCCTCGATATCCGTCAGATCGCAGGGCAGGAACAGCGGTCGCGGATGCCCGTCGGCGGCGATGCGCTCGACCAGCGCCTCGGACGGCGCCTGTGCGATGTCGAGAAAGGCCACGCGCGCGCCCTGTTCGGCGAAATGCTCCACGATGGATGCCCCGATTCCGCTGCCGCCACCCGTGACCAGCACCACCCTGTCACGGAGGCTTGGGTAGATCGCGAAACTGCCTGCCATGATTCCTCCGCCTCGTCCTCCGGCGATTCAGAAACACGGGAAAGGAAAAATTGTGGCAGAGAATAGGGGGCGGCCCGGCGGCATGCGGTTCCCGGCTGACCGGGGCGATCTATCTCATCCGGACGGAACGACGGAGCGGCAGATGCGGACGAGTCTTCAGCTGATGATCACGGGTTTGCTGGCGGGACTGCTGGCTCGGGGCGGGCCCGGCCTGGCGCAGGATGTCGAGACCCGCAGCAGCGAGGCCGGGTTGCTGCGCGTCGTGACCGTCGCGAAGGGACTGGAAAATCCCTGGGCGCTGCAGTTCCTGCCCGATGGCCGCATGCTGGTCACCGAACGGCCCGGACGGATCCGGATCGTCGCCAGGGACGGCAGCCTGTCGGCGCCGCTGGCGAACGTGCCGGAGGTTTTCGCCTCGGGCCAGGGCGGCCTGCTGGATCTGCATCTCGATCCGGATTTCGCCTCCAGCCGCAGGCTCTATTTCAGTTATGCCGAGCCGGGCGAAGGCGGCGCCGGCACCGCAATGGCCTCCGCCCGCTTCGCCGAGACGCGGCTGGAGGATGTCACGGTGATCTTCCGGCAGCAGCCGAAAATGTCCGGCGGCAATCATTTCGGCAGCCGCATCGTGGTCGATCGCGGGGGCAGACTGTGGCTCGGGATGGGTGAACGCTTCCGCTTCGATCCGGCGCAGGATCTGCGCACGCATCTCGGGAAGGTGGTGCGGCTGGAAAAGGACGGCAGCGTACCGCCCGACAATCCTTTCGTCGGCCGCGGCGATGCATTGCCGGAAATCTGGTCCTACGGCCACCGCAATATCCAGGGCATGGCGCTGCATCCCGCGACCGGCCAGGTCTGGCTGCATGAGCACGGCGCCCGCGGCGGCGACGAGATCAACATTCCGGAAGCGGGAAGGAATTACGGCTGGCCGGTTATCGCATACGGCGTGCATTACTCGGGGCAGAAGATCGGCATCGGCACCGAGGCGCCCGGCATGGAACAGCCGCTGCTGCACTGGACGCCATCCATCGCGCCGGCCGGTATGGCATTCTATACGGGAGACAGGATCCCGGCCTGGAAGGGCAATCTGTTTGCCGGTTCCCTGGTCTTCCGCAGCATCCAGCGCGTCGTGCTGGACGGTACCCGCGTGGTCGCGCAGGAGCGGATCGAGCTGGGCAGCAATATCCGCGATGTGCGCGACGGACCGGACGGATATCTTTACGCCGTCACGGATTCCTCGAATGGCCGCATCCTGCGGCTGGAGCCGGGCGGCTGATGCTCAGCCCAGTTCGCCGGTCGCGGCGTTGTAGTTGTTGATGATCTTGTGCAGCACGTCGAGCATGTTGCGCTGGATCGGATCCTGGCCGTTGAGGATCAGGGTCAGCGCCACGCGGGTGATGCCGAGCTTGGATGCGACATTGTCCAGCGTGATGCCGCGGGCGCGGCAGGCATAGTTGACGGTGTCGAAGGACCCCTTGTCGAGAAACACGCGGCCCCATTCGTCACGGCCGGTGAGGCGGATCGGCTTGATCTCCGGCGTGGCCGGCCCGGCCTGACGGCGGGGCGCGGCCGGTGCGGCAGCAGCCGGGCGCGGCGCGCTGCCGGAACGTGCCGGCGGCCGCCAGTCGGGATCGCGTTCGAAAACCTCCAGCTGGGGCGCCTGGTCCATCAGATGCTGCAGCATCTTGCGCATGCTGCCGAGGATGTCGTCGGCGCCGCCGTCGCTGCCCGGCGCGTCCCGCAGCAGGCCGCTGATTTCCTCGAGGCGCTTCATGCGGGTGGCGAAGAATTCCCGCGCGCCGAATGGGAGGGCAGCCCGGGTCTCGATCAGGTTCTCGAGATAGCTCTGTTTGACGTCGATTTCGATCTTGAGGATCTTGGCGCGCATCTGCGCCACATAGCGCCGCAGCTCGTCGCGCCGGCCCGTTTTCAGCACCGAGAGACGACCCTCGGCCACTTCGGCGGCCTGGTGGAATTCGTCGACCAGCCCGGAGAACTTGCGGAAGCTGGAAACGGTGGACCGTTTCTCGTCCGGGTCCTCCGTGAACCTGAAGATCTGCATCGCCCGCTGCTCGATCTTCGAGATCAGCTCGTTGGCTTCCTGGTTATGGGCCTGATTGTCCGTCGCGGTGTTCATCGCTCAGAATCTGCCCGCACTTGGTTAGAATGATATTAACATAGCCGTCTAAAACGGGTGACGGAACCGTTCACTTCGCCAAAAGCGATCAGATGACGCCAGTCACGCCGCCTGTCGCAGGCCCTCGCGTTCGACCAGGGTCGCGGTCCGCTCGAGCGCCCGCTCGAAACGATCGAACATCTCGTCGATCTCCGCTTCCTCGATGATCATCGGCGGGCAGAAGGCCATGCTGTCGCCGGCGACGGCGCGCTGGATCAGGCCTTCCTCCTGCGCGAATGCCATGCAGGCGGCACCGACGCCCGCTGCGGGGGCGAAGGCGCGCTTGCTCGCCTTGTCGGCCACCAGTTCGACCGCGCCGATCAGGCCCATGCCGCGCACCTCGCCGACCAGCGGATGTTCGGCGAGCCGCCGCAGCCGGGCTTGGAAGCGCGGCGCCACCCGGTTGACATGGCCGAGAATGTCGCGCTCGCGATAGAGGTCCAGCGCGCGCACCGCCACGGCGGCCGATACCGGATGGCCGCCATAGGTGAAGCCATGGCCGAAAGTGCCGATCCGGCCGGAATTGTCGCGGATCACGTCATAGACCTTCTCCGGCACCAGGACGGCCGAGATCGGCAGATAGGCGCCCGACAGCTGCTTGGCGCAGGAAAGGAAATCCGGCTGATAGTCGAGTGCTTCCGCGCCCCATTGCCGGCCGGTGCGGCCGAAGCCGCAGATCACCTCATCCGAGACGCTGAGGATGTCGTATCTGCGCAGGACGGCCTGCATCGCCGGGAAATAGCCCTGCGGCGGCACGATCACGCCGCCGGCACCCATGATCGGCTCGGCGAAGAAAGCCGCGATGCTGTCGGGGCCTTCCTGCTGGATGAAGGTTTCGAGGTTGCGCGCCAGCCGGGCGACGAAATCCGCCTCGCTCTCGCCGGGCTCGGCAAAGCGGTAATGATGCGGGCAGTCGACATGCCTGATGCGGGCGATCGGCAGGTCGAAATCGCGGTGATTGGCCGGCAGTCCGGTCAGGCTGGCCGTCGCGATTGTGACCCCGTGGTAACCGCGGTTGCGCGACAGGATGGTCTTCTTGTCGGGCTTGCCGCGCGCATTGTTGTAATACCAGATCAGCTTGATCAGCGTGTCGTTGGCGGCCGAGCCGGACTCGGCGAAGAAGACCTTGCCGACCGGCACCGGACTGAGCGCCTTCAGGCGCTCGGCCAGTTCCACCACGGGCGGTGTCGTCTTGTGACCGAAGCCGTGGTAGAAGGGCAGCTTGCGCATCTGCTCGATGGCGGCATCGACCAGCGCCGGCTCGCTGAAGCCCAGCCCCGCGCACCACAGCCCGGCCAGGCCCTCGATATATTCGCGCCCCTGGTCGTCATAGACGTAGATGCCCTTGCCGCGCTCGATCACCAGCGGACCCGCGGTCTCGTGCTTCACCAGGTTGGTATAGGGGTGCAGCACATGGGCGATGTCGCGGGCGGACATCGAATTGGGGATCTGGTTTTTCGGGCTCTGAACGGTCATTGGCGTCCTCCGGGGGGACCGTCAGTAGACGGCGAAAAGCCGCGCCTGTCAAAAAGCGCGCATCTCCGGCTCTGTGCGCCGGGCGGAGGGGCCGCTAGAGTCGCGCCATGACGCAGCCGAACATCACCCTGACCTCACCGGCCGACGGGCTGCTGCTGCAGGGCTACGAATGGCTTCCCGCCGGCACGCCGCGGGCCATCGTGCTGATCGCCCATGGCATGGCCGAGCATGCCGGGCGGTATGCGCGTTTTGCCGCGGCGCTGAACCAGGCGGGATTCGCCGTCTATGCCTTCGACCACCGGGGCCATGGCCATTCGGCGCGCGGCAGCGCCGGGCTGGGCCATTTCGCCGACCGGGACGGCTGGAACCGCGCAGTCGTCGATCTCGCCGCCGCGGGCGAACTGGCGCGGCAGCGCCATCCGGGGCTGAAGCTGCTGCTGTTCGGCCATTCCATGGGATCCTTCATGGCGCAGCAGTTCCTGCATGAATACGGCTCGCGGCTGGCCGGCTGCGTGCTCTGCGCCTCCAGCGGCAAGCCGCCGGCGATTGCCGTGCTCGGCCGCCTGATCGCGCGGCTGGAACGTCTGCGGCTGGGCCGGCGGGGCATCAGCATGCTGATCCACAACATGTCCTTCGGCGCCTTCAACAGGCGCTTCGAACCGTCGCGCACGCCGTTCGACTGGTTGTCGCGGGACGCCGCCGAAGTCGACAAATATGTCGCCGATCCCTTCTGCGGCTTCCCCATCACCGTGCAGTCCTGGATCGATTTCCTCGATGGCCTGGATGCCATGGCGCGGCCGGCGAACCAGGCGCGGATTCCGAAGACGCTGCCGGTGCTGGTGATTGCCGGCACTCACGACCCGGTTTCGGGCGGTGGCAAGGGCCTGCGGCAATTGCTGGAGGCCTATGGGGCGGCAGGTCTGAACCGGGTCGAAAGCCGCTTCTACGACAAGGCCCGCCACGAACTGCTGAACGAGACCAACCGCGATGCGGTGACGGCCGATATCGTGGCCTTCCTGGAGCGCTGTCTGGGAACCGGCTAGCGCGCGCCGGTAACGGTCTCGGCGTCGACGGCGGGCACGGCGTCCAGATTGTCGAAGACGCGATGCAACAGCTCCTTGAGCTGCTGCGCTTCCGTTTCGCTCAGGCCCGCCAGGGCCGTCTTTTCCAGATTCTGCGCCACCGGTGTGAGGCGGGCGCTCAGGTCTTCGCCGGCCGGCGAGATCCGGATTGCGATGGCACGCGCGTCCTCGGTATCGCGGTCACGGGTCACCAGGCCGCCGGCCTCCAGGCTGCTGACGAGCCGTGACAGGGTGGAGATCTCGATGCTGGTGCGGCAGGCGAGTTCGGTGAGCCGCTGGCCGTTGCGCTCGCGCAGGGCGGCCAGCACGCGCCAGTCGGGCAGCGAGATGCCCTCGCGGCGCAGCACGGCACTGAAGCGCGCAGCCATCGCTACGCCGGCGCGATTGATCAGATAGGGAAGATAATCGTCCAACCGCAGCGGCACGCCGGGCTCCGCGGAAGCGGCAGGAGGGGACTGGGCCGCCATGCCTGCCGGATTCGGCATGCCTTACGCGCCGAGCTTTCCGAGCACCGCTTCGATCTTCTGGCGCATCGTCGCGGCGTTGAAGGGCTTGACCATGTAATTGTTCACGCCGGCCTGGATCGCGGTCTTCACCATTTCGGTGTCGCGCTGGCCGGTCGCCATGATGAAGGGCATGCGCTTGGTGAGCGGATTGCTGCGGATTGTCTTCAGCAGGGTCAGTCCGTCCATCCCGTCCATGTTCCAGTCCGAGATGATCAGGTCGAACTTGTTGGAATTCATCGCTGTCAGGGCTTCCGCGCCGTTCTTCGCTTCGACGACGTTCCTGATGCCGATTTCCTGCAGGCAGTAGCGAGCGATGCCGCGCATGCTCATCTGGTCGTCTACGATCAGAACCCGGAGTGTACTGGCCGAAGGCATCTGCCCCTCACATCCTTTCAATCAAGCCGGGCCTTCCTGGCCCGCGCCGCCGCGCCTGATGCGCCCTTGATACCCGCTATCTAGCTTAAAAAACGAGCTTTCTCAACGCTGTTTGCACCGGTTCAGGATCTCGGCCGCGATCTGCCCGATCGCTACCTCTGCCTGTACCCCGCCCATCAGTTTCGCTGCCTTGGGCATGCCGTAGACCAGGCTGGTCGACTCGTCCTGACCGATGGTCTGGGCGCCCGCATCGAGCATCTTCTTGAGCCCCACGGCACCGTCCTTGCCCATGCCGGTCAGGATGACCCCGATCGCATTATGGCCGGCATGCTCGGCGACCGAGCTGAACAGGACGTCGACGGAGGGGCGGTGGCCGGAGACCGGCGGATCATGGTTAAGCTTGGTGTAATAGTGGCCCCCCGAGCGGTGCAGCGTCAGGTGATAGTCGCCCGGAGCAATATATACGTGGCCGGGAAACACCCGGACATTGTCCTTGGCCTCGGTCACCGTGACCGCCGAAAGGCTGTCCAGGCGGGCGGCAAAGCTGCCGGTGAAGCGCGGCGGCATATGCTGGGTGATCAGGATCGGCGGGCTGTCCGGCGGCAGGATGGTGATGACCTCCTTCAGCGCCTCGACACCGCCGGTGGAGGAGCCGATCGCCACGATGATGTCCGTGGAGGTGAAGCCCGGACCCGGCGTCAGCCGCCGGGTCGCCTGGCCTTCGGCCGGCCTGGAACGCGCCACCACGCGGGCGGTCGAGGCGGTCTTGACCTTGGCGATCAGCTCGTGGCGGATCTCCTCCAGCGCATGCTTGATGTCCAGGGTCGGCTTCGGGACGAAGTCGACGGCGCCCATTTCCAGCGCCTGCATGGTGATCGCGGCGCCCTTCTGGGTCAGCGTCGAGACCATCACCACCGGCATCGGCCGCAGCCGCATGATCTTCTCGAGGAAGGAGATGCCGTCCATGTTCGGCATCTCGACGTCCAGCGTGAGCACGTCCGGATTCAGTTCCTTGATCATGCTCCGGGCGATCAGCGGGTCGGGCGCGGCGCCCACCACCTCGATTTCGGGGTCGCTGGACAGTGCGGCGGTCAGCAGCTGGCGGATCAGCGCGCTGTCATCGACGATAAGGACCCGGATTTTCTTGCCAGCCAATGAGGGCCTCACGCGATCTTGCGATGGATGTTGCGGCCGAGCAGCTTGAACCGCTCGGTGATGCCGAACAGGTTTTCCGAATGGCCGATGTAGAGAAAGCCGCCGGGCGCCAGCAGGTTGGCGTAGCGGTCGAACAGCGTGCGCTGGGTGTCCTTGTCGAAGTAGATCACCACGTTGCGGCAGAAGATCACGTCGAACGGGCCCTTCATCGGCCAGGGTTCGATCAGGTTGAGGTATTTGAAGCTGATCAGCGCCCGTGCCTCGGCGCAGAGCCTGACCTTGTCCGGCCCGTGCGGCTCGAAATACTTCGAAGCGATCTCGTGGGGAATGCCTTCCAGCGCGCTGGCATTGTAGACGCCTTCGGCACCGCGCCGCACCATCTCGGTGTCGATGTCGGTCGCGAGGATTCTCGCATCCCACTGTTTGATGTCGGGCATCGCGCGCAGCAGCGTGATGGCGATCGAGTAGGGTTCCTCGCCCGAGGAACAGCCGGCTGACCAGATGCGCAGCCGGCGGCCGCCCGTCGCGGCGCGGGCGCGGATCTCCTGCAGCGCCTGGCCGGCGAGATGCTCGAAATGGTGGTTCTCGCGGAAGAACTTGGTGAGGTTGGTGGTCAGCGCATTCAGCGTGGCGCCGAGTTCCTCACGGCCGGCATCGGAGCCGATGAACTCGATATACTGCCGGAAACTCTGCATGCCGAGGCGGCGCAGCCGCTTGGCCAGCCGGGCATAGACCATGTTGTGCTTGGTCGGCCCGAGCTCGATTCCGGTGCGCTCCTTCAGCATGGCGCGCAGGAAGGCGTAATCCTCGCCCGAAAAGCTGAATTCGCGATCCTCGGGTCCGGGCGCGTCCACAATCCCCTTTTCGAGGCGCGTGCGGATGTCGGCGTTCATCGATCTGTCCGGGCGACCGGGTTCAGGCGGCGCTGGCCTGCTCGGAGGGGCTACTCAGCATCGGGCGGGTGCTGCTGTCGGCGGCTTCCAGCATGCGGCCGGAGAACATCCGCTCCAGGCCGATGAGGCCGACCATGCGCTCGCCGACGGTGATCAGGCCTTCCATGAAGCCGACGCCGTTGACCTGCTCCATGCTCGGCATGGCGCGGATCTCGTCCTCGTTGATCGTGATGATGTCGGAAACCGCGTCGACCAGGATGCCGACAATCCGCGACGCCACCGACACGATGATGACGACGTTGTACTTGTCGGGCTCGGTGCGCGGCATGCCGAAGCGGGCACGCAGGTCGAAAATCGGCACGATGGCGCCGCGCATGTTGATGACGCCGCGGACCACCTCGGGCGTGTTCGGCAGCGGCGTGGTTTCCGACCAGGCGCGGATCTCGCGCACGGCCATGATGTCGACGCCGTATTCCTCGTTGCCAACCGTGAAGGAGACAAGCTGCACGGTACGGCTCGACCGGGCCTGCTGCTCGCTGCTCTGTTCTGCGGCTGTCATTACCTACTCCACCCTTTACGCGCTGGCCTGCAGGGCCGGTGCGGCGAGTTGCCGGTTCTGATTGCCCGGCCGCTGCGTCTCATTCTCGGCAATATGCTTGATTCCCGCAACATCGAGGATGAGCGAGACGCGGCCGTTGCCGAGGATGGTCGCCGCGCCGACGCCGCGGATCGGATCGAAGTTCTCCTCCAGGCTTTTGATCACGACCTGCTGCTGGCCGATGATCTCGTCCACCACCAGGCCCATCTTGGAGCCGTCTTCCAGCTCGACGATGATCACCAGGGCCTTGGTCGGATCGTCGATGCCGTTCTGCACCTTGAAGATGCGGTGCAGGTAGACCAGCGGCACGTATTCGCCGCGGATCCGCAGCACCTCGCTGGAATTCGCCACCATGTTGATCTGGTCCGGCTCCGGCCGCAGGCTTTCCACGATATTGGCCAGCGGCAGGATGTAGGACTGGTCGCCGACCTTGAGCACCATGCCGTCCAGCACCGCCAGCGTCAGCGGCAGGGTCAGGATGAAGGACGAGCCCTGGCCGGGGCGCGACTGGATGTGCACGCGGCCGCCAAGCGACTGGATGTTCTGGCGCACGACGTCCATGCCGACGCCGCGGCCGGAAATGTTCGACACCGTATCGGCGGTGGAGAAGCCCGGCAGGAAGATCAGGTTGTCGATCTCCTCGTTGCTCAGGACCGCATCGGGCGGAATCAGTTTCTTCTCCAGTGCCTTCTTCATCACCTTGTCGCGGTTGATGCCGCGGCCGTCGTCGCTGATCTCGATGACGATGCGGCCGCCGCGCTGGTCGGCCGAGACGTGGATCACGCCTTCCGCCGGCTTGCCGGCGGCGATGCGTTCCTCCGGCGTCTCGATGCCGTGATCGCAGGAATTGCGGATCATGTGGGTCAGCGGATCACCCAGCTGCTCGATCACCGTCTTGTCGATCTCGGTGTTCTCGCCGCTCATGTCGAGGCGGATCTTCTTGTTCGTCGCTACCGCCAGTTCGCGGACCAGGCGGGGCAGGCGCGCAAACACGCTCTTCACCGGCTGGGCGCGCATGGCCATCACGCTTTCCTGCAGGTCGCGGATGTGATGCGACAGCTCGGCGAGGCCGTTGGCCAGTTCGGGATGCTGGTCGGCATGCAGGTGTTCGGTCTGCTGCGCGATCATCGCATGGGTGATCACCAGCTCGCCGACCATGTTGACCAGCTTGTCGACGCGGTCGAGATCGACGCGGATCGAGCGGACGGCCTTGCCACCTTCGGGGGCGGCGCCTTCGGCCTTGGCGCCGGCGGGCTTGGTACCGGCAGGCTTGGCCGCCTCGGCCTTCGGCGCCGTACCGGCCGCCGCAGCCTGCGGCTTGGGTGTGGCAGTAACCGCAGCAGCCGTCGGAGCCGGAGAGGGTTCCGCGGCTTCCGCCTTGGCCGGCGCCTCGCTTGCGGGCGCCGCCGCCTCGGCCGGCGGATTCAGGCAGGTGACCTCGAGCTCGCAGTCATCGAGCACGAATTCGAACACGTCGCGGATCGCCTGCTCGCCCTTGTCGGTCTCGATCTCGAATTCCCACTTGATGTAGGCGCCCTCGGCCTGCATCTGGTCAAAGGGCGGGATCGTGGAGGCGTCGGCGCGGGCGAGGAAGCCGCCCAGTTCGCGCAGTTCGCGGATCAGGATCAGCGGCTCGTTGGCGCGCTGGTACAGCGCGTCGCGCGGCGTGAACTTCACGAGATATTTCAGCAGCGGCGCCTTGGCCGGGGCGGCTGCGGCCGCAGGGGCCGGCTCCGGCTCGGCAGAGGCCGCGGCCGCAATCACGGCATCGGGGCCGCCGGCCGCCAGCTGGGCATCCAGCGCGGCCAGCTCGTCGTCGGCGGCATTGGGATCGGCATTGACGCCGATCGAGGCGGCCAGGGCGATCAGCGCCTTGCGGCCTTCATCCTCATGGTCGGGCGGCAGCTCGGTGTCGTTCTGGGCCGCACGCACGAGATCGGAGAGGATGTCGGCGCAGCGCAGCACCAGCAGCACGGAATCCGGCGTCGGCTCGAGCCGGCCGTCGCGCATCAGGTCGAGAACGGTCTCGAAGATATGGGCGAAGTTGACCAGGCGGTCGAAGCCGAAGGCGCCGGCACCGCCCTTGACGGAATGGATGGCGCGGAAGACGGCGTTCAGCGTGTTAATGTCGCCTTCGCCGGCCTGCAGCGTCATCAGATGGCCTTCCAGGTCGCCGAGCAGTTCCTCGCACTCGGTGAAGAAGGTCTGTCTGAACTGGGCTAAATCATCCATTTCGGCGCGTCTCGCTTCTGCTCCACGGCTTACGGGCTGACTTTCCGGATCACTTCCAGCAGCTTGCCGGGATCGAACGGCTTGACGATCCAGCCGGTCGCGCCGGCGGCGCGGCCTTCCTGCTTCTTCGCCTGGCTGCTTTCGGTGGTCAGAATCAGGACCGGAGTGGCCTTGTTCTTGGGCTTTTTCCGCAGTTCCTTGATGAAGGTGATGCCGTCCATCACCGGCATGTTTATGTCGGTGATGATGACGTCGATGTTATCGTTCGCATCAAGCAGGTCGAGGCCTTCCTGCCCGTTCTCGCCCTGAATCACCTGATAGCCACCCTGCTTCAGCGCGAATTGCAGCATCTGCAGCATGGTCTTGGAATCGTCGACGGTAAGAACCGTTTTGGTCATGTCTCTACCGGCCATTTCATGAGAAACGAGAACAGCCCCAGGTCGTCGAAGGCGGTAACGAAGGCGTCACTGGGCGAGCGGATCACGAAGGGAATGTTGTGCTGCTCCATATGCTGGGCAGCCGAGAGCAGGATCTGGACGCAGGGGGTCGACAGCCGGTCTACGGCCGAGGCGTCGATGACGATCTTGCCGTTGTGACCCAGGGCTTCGTGAAACGTGTGCAGCAGGGGCTCGGCGGCCCGCAGGTCCATGCTCGCAACCAGACCGAGCTGGACGGCATCATCCGTCTTGGTAATCGTAAACGGCTCCATCCGCCTTCCCCCTGAACCCCCGCCGGACGGGAGCTGGCCGCCGCCGTGCCTCCGGCATCCGGCTTGCGGGGCAGCCTAGCCGAGGGTCCCACGGGACGAAAGAGGGATCATGGCGAGGGTTACCAAAAAAGCACGTCCAACCGGGACTTTGCCGCGGATTTCCCGGTCAGGCGTGACCCGGATCGATAGTCATGCGCTGGCGGACCTGCAACGTCTGCTTGAGGTCCTGATAGCGCTGCCGGAGTTCCTGCCGGGTGCCGCCGGCGAGCTGGAACATCATCATGATGGCATCTTCCAGATCGTCGGCGCAGTGGCCGAGCGACTCGATGTCCCCGTCGGCCATCTCGGTCGCTCCGAGATGGCGCAGATAATCGACGATCCAGAGCGAATGAACTGCAAGTTGTGACAGGGACAGGCCCTGGAAGGTGGTTTCGGTGTTGAAACGCTCGGTCAGGCGCGGCCGCGGGGCCGAGAACTGGCCGGCGTCGCGTTCCCGGGGATCGAGGTCCTCCGGTTCCACATCGATAATGGGGTCGGCGGAGAAGAAGGCATCGTCCGGACCGGCATCATCCTGGCCGGCATCGCGATCCGCATAAACGCCCTGGTCCAGATCCACCGGATCGTCCTATCCCGCACTTGAATCGGAAACCGAATCGGCCCGTGCCCGATTCGCTCCGACCTTAGCCGATGCCGATTCGCGGGGTCAAGAAGAACCGCTAGATGCGGGGAGGGGTGCGGTCTGCACCCACCAGTTCTTGTATCGGGTTCTGCTGATTCGGATCAGCCGATCCGGGCGCCGGTCTTGAGCACGACCTTTTCCAGTCCGGCCACCAGCTCGCGCCCGATGGCGCCGCCATCGCCGCTGACCTTCTGGCTCAGCACGACATAGAGCGCATCGATATGCGGCGAAACCACGGCCGAACTGACCTCGAGCTGCCGGTCGAGGCAATGCTCCAGATAGCTGCTGAGATAATGGGTGATGGTGGTGACCAGCGGATAGCCGAAGGTGCCGCCCAGGCCCTTCATGTCCCAGCAGATCCGCAGCATCTTCTTCACGTCCGCGGCATTGTCGAGGCTGGTCTGCTTCAGCGTCTCGAACGCCGCGCGCATGCGTTCCAGATCGGAATCCGCCCACTGGGCATACATCTTATGCCCGAGCACCTGGACGGCGATTTCGGCTTCCTTGAGCGCTTCCTTGTCGACGCCGCCGGCGCCGACCTTCATCTTCAGGTAGTTGGGGGGCGTGACGAATTGTGCGTCACTCGGCGCCTTCTTGCCCGACTGGGGCGCAGCCGCCTTGGTACCCTCGTTCTCAGCCATGCCCGATCACGCTCCCACTCCGCAGCGGCCCTGCCTGCCGCTGTAGCAAACACCCTAGTCATGCCCCTGCGGGGCTGCAAACCAAATCGCCGCGAAAGTCGGTCAGAACAATTCTACCTCGTCCTCGGTCTCGGCCGGCGCCGCTGCGGGAGATTCCGCCGCCGGCGCGCCGAGCAGGTAATGCTGGAAATGCGTGCGCACCTGCTCCAGCGTCTGGCTGGCGACCAGCCCCTCGCCCCAGCCGGCCGCGCGATGGGTCAGCAACGGCGCCCAGCTGCGCCCCGACTGCTCGCGGATGATGTCCTCGACATATTTCAGCGCATTGATCACGTGCTGCTGGCGCTGGCTGCGCAGGTCGTCCGACTGCATCAGCGTCACCACCTCGCCCATCACCGGCGAGCCGGGCAGCTGCCGGCCCAGTTCCACCAGCTTGGCCGCAAAAGCCTGGGAGGTGGCGCTCTGCACCTGCTGCAGGTCCTGGATTTCCTCCTTGATGGCCAGCAGCACGAGGGCAACGAAGTCGAGCAGTTCGCGGGCCGTGGCGGGCGCAATCGTAGCGGACTCCGCCTCGGCCGGCGGCGACGACGGACGCTGGTTCTGCGGCGATGCTGCACTCTCCCCCATAATGCGACTATTTCACAAACCCGGCCGGCTTGCATCCGTCCTGCATGCGTCCGGAAGGGGGCATTCCCATTTCTTAACCTTCCCGGTTTGCCGCCGGTAAGGGATGGTGCGACTTGCGGTGGTGGGAGGCTTTACCGGCGGCAGTATGGCGCCCGGGCAAAAACATGCTAACAAGCTGCAAGGGTGCAGGCTGGGTATATGGATCCGATCGATATCAAAGAGCTCTTGCATCACCATCATCTCTGGTTGAAGGGGATGCCGGGGGGCAAGGCGGCTGATTTTTCCGGTCGCGACCTCAGCGGTGCCGATCTGTCCGGCGCCGATCTGCGGCGCGCCAGCTTCCGCATGACCGTCCTGACCGGGGCCCGGATGGTGGAGGCCCGGCTGGTGCAGTGCGACTTCTTCAAGGCGGACCTGAGCGGTGCGGACCTCTCCGGGGCGGATCTCACGCGGGCCGACCTGCGGGGCGCCGCGCTGGAAAAGGTGAACATGGCCGGCGCCAATCTCACCGGCGCGAATTTCCGCCGCGGCCTGGAGATCGGTTCGGACCCCAGGCAGGCGGTGGAGGTGCTGCGCCAGAACGTCACCGGCGGCAATTTCGCCGGGGCGACGCTGGTGGGCGTCGACGCGCTGGGCGCGGATTTCAGCGGCAGCAATCTGGCCGGCGCCAACCTGCAGGACGCGGCGCTCGCCGATTGCCAGCTGGTGGGGGCCGACCTGTCCGGCGCGGATCTCAGCGGCGCCACGCTGTCGGGCGCCAATCTGGTCGGCGCCGAGCTGAGCGGCGCCAATCTGGCCGGCGCGACCCTGGCCGGGGCCAATCTCACCGATGCCCATCTGCATGGCGTCGACCTCGCCGAGGTCGAGCTGAGCGGCGCCAATGTCGCGATGGCCAACACGGCGCCGGAACCGGCCGCGGCACCAAAGAAGATGAGCGAGGCGGAGATCCGCGCCGCCCTGCAGGCGCATCGCCGCTGGATCGAGACCGGGGCGGGAGCGCGCGCCGATCTGCACGGGCAGGACCTCACCCGATTCGACCTGTCCGGCCTCGATCTCTCGGGCATCAAGCTGCGCGGCGCGGTGCTGCGGCATGCGCGGCTGGCCGGCACCGTGTTCAAATTCGCCGACCTGGCCGGTGCTGATCTGCGCCAGGCGCAGATATCGTCGGCCACCTTCGCCGGTTGCAACCTCGCCGGGGCTGACCTGCGCGGCGCGACATTGGCCGGCAGCCGCTTCGGCCATGCCGAAATCCTGACGCCGAAGGGCGAGCGGACGGGGCGGGTGATTCACACCGATCTCACCGGCGCCCGCCTGGCCGGTGCCGACTGTGCCGATGTCGACTGGGGCGACGCCATCCTGCGGGATGTCAGCGGTCTTGAACCGCCGCCTGCAGGCAGGCCATGATGGTTACGCGATGAATACTACCCCGGGCATCCTGCGACGACCCGCCGCCGATTCCGCCGGCGCGGGTGCGTCTGTCGAACGGCGGCGGTATTTCGATCCCGTTCTGAAGGTGCATGTCGTCCAGGTTTTCCAGGGCGACTTTTTCGTATCCACCCGCGAGGGCGAGATGCTGGCCACCGTGCTGGGCTCCTGCGTCGCCGCCTGCATCCGCGACCCGGTCGCCGGCGTCGGCGGGATGAACCATTTCCTGCTGCCCGACAAGGGCGGCGACACCAGTCCCGACCTGCCGGTCTCGGCCGCCTTGCGCTACGGCAGCTATTCGATGGAGCAGCTGATCAACGGCATCCTCACCGCTGGCGGCCGTCGCGAGCGGCTGGAGGTGAAGATCTTCGGCGGCGCGAACGTGCTTGCCGGCCTGCGCGGCATCGGCCACCAGAATGCCGACTTCATCGAGCGCTTTCTCAAGGCCGAAGGCTTCAGGATCATGGCCGCGGATCTGCGCGGCACGCTGCCGCGCAAGGTGCAGTATTTTCCCTCGTCCGGCGTGGCGCGTGTCAAGCAGATCGAGGATGCCAGCGCCAAGGCCGTGTTCCAGCGCGAGAGCGCGCGGAAGATCACGGCCGTGCAGAGCCAGGCCGGCAGCATCGAGCTGTTCGACTAGGTACGGATCCGCTCGTTATGGCGTATAAGCTGAACAACATTGCCGTGCTGGTGGTCGACAGCAATCCGAACCACATGCAGCTGATCAAGGAGGTGCTGCGTCCGCTGGGCGTGCAGCGCATCGCGGAGGCGATGAACGCCAGGGATGCGCTCAGCTATCTCGAGAACAATGTCGTTGATATCATCTTCACCGAATGGCACATGGACGGCGAGATGGACGGCATCGGCTTCGTCGAGTGGGTGCGCAAGAATCCCGCCTCGCGCAACGTGTTCGTGCCGATCATCATGGTTACGGCGCAGTCGGAGGAGTGGAAGGTGATGAAGGCCCGCGATGCCGGCGTCACCGAATTCCTGGTCAAGCCGTTCACCGCCAAGGCGATGGCCAAGCGCATCACCATGGTGATCGAGTATCCGCGCCAGTTCGTGCGTACCGACGATTTCTTCGGCCCCGACCGGCGGCGCCACAAGGTCTCGACCTATACCGGCGAGGAACGCCGCCGCGATCTGATCGAGAAGGGCGAGCAGCAGATGGACGAAAAGGCCATCGAGAATCTGCTGAGCGAGCTCTAGTCGGTCATACGGTCGTCCCTGCCAATTTCGCCGCGCCGCGCTTTCACGGCGCGGAGTCGCTTTCCGTTACATTCAGTATCGGCTGCATACTTCTGCTGCAGCCCGAGCAGCCGTTTCACCAGGGCCGGATGATGGCCTGGTCACGCATTGTCGGCTTGACGCCGCAGCGGGCAGGGACCAAGATTCTGCCAGTGGCCGGTCTGCGGCTGCTGCGATTCGACGGGAGGTAAGCCGCTCGGCATGAGCGAGGTGATTGCCCTTCACCAGTACCGGCGCCCGGAGGAGGCGGTGACCCGCCCGGCGGGTGCAAAGTCCGCCGAGGGCAGAACGACCGAGCCGCAGGTCTTTTTCGATCGTCGCGAATTCAACCTGATTCTCAATCTCTATGCCCGCATGGTCGGCCAGGGCGAGTGGCGCGACTACGCCATCGGCCATGATCGCGACAGCTGCAGCTTCGCCGTGTTCCGGCGCAGCGCCGACGGCGCGCTCTATCGCATCGTGAAAACGCCGAAGCTGGCGCGCAAGCAGGGCGCCTTCACCATTCTGGCGCAGGGCGGACGCATCGTGCGCCGCGGCAAGGACCTTGCCGTGATGCTGCGCTATTTCGAACCCAAGCGCGAAGCGACGTTCTGAAAATAACGGTCTATGCGCCGAGTGCCGCCAGTTCGCGGCGGTGCTTCGCCACACCGGGACGCTCTGCGGCGCGCCGCTCGAAATGCGGCTTCACGGCGGCGATCTCGCCGGCGTGCGCACCCGCCCGCAGCCAGAGCTGCCAGAACAGATCGCGCTGGGCATGGCTGCCGCCGATCTGCTGCAGGCCCGACAGGGCCGGCTGCAGCCGCGTGAAGGCGGTGCGCCAGTCGCCGCGGCCGTATGCGAAGACGCCTTCCGCCAGCGGCACGCCGACCTCGCGCCAGATGCGCCCGTTCAGACGATCGGGCAGGGCGGCAACATGATTCTGCAGGCTTGCCAGCAGCCGCGCGGCGGCCGCTTCGCGCCCCGCGCGGGTCAGTGCCAGCAGGTAATGCGCATCCAGGAAAGGCTCGACATGCTCCGGCCCGCGCCGTTCGACATGGTCGGCGACGTCCTGCCAGCGCGCGCCGACGTCGAGGCCGGCGAATTCCAGCCGCGCCAGCAGGGCGGCCGCATTCACCTGGTCCTGGCTGTATTCCTTCCATACGCCCCAGACCTGCTCGTCATAGAGCCGCAGGGCCTCTTCGGGCCGGTCGGAATCGATGGCGAACAGCGCGGCATGCCACCAGTTGTGGCTGCGCATGAAGGAATTCCTGTCCGTCCAGGTATCCGCATGCTCGCTCATGAAGGCGAAGCCTTCCGCGCAGCGGCCCTGCGTCTCCATCACATGGGCCAGCGCGTGATGCGCCCAGGGCTCGGCGCGTTTGAGCTCGATCGCATGCCGGGCCGAGGCTTCGGCCTCGTCGAGCCGGTTCATCTCCTCCAGCGCGAAGGCGCGCATGCCATGCATCTCGGCAGAGGCGCGGTGCGCAGGCAGGGCGGCCTCGGCGATCTCCAGCATTCCGGCCAGGTCGCCGACATGGAACATGTGGAACTGGGTCATCTTCACGGCCGCGAGGTCTTCCGGCCAGTGGTTGACGATCTCGCGGCAGAGCGCGATGGCGCGTTCCGCATCGCCGTCCACCCAGGCGCTGACCTGGGCATGCCAGAGCTGCTCGCGCTCCGTCGTCTTGGCCAGATGCGGCGCCGCGCCGTCCAGCCAGGGGCGCGCCCTGGCGATCGACTGCCCGGTCTGCAGGAACATCTCCAGCGCGGCCGCCTTGGCCTGCGCCATCACGCAGGCGGGATCGGCGCGGGCGGCGTCCCAGACCGTCGCGGCCGTGGTGCCATAGGTCAGGAAGCTGGTGTCGAAGGTATCGAGGCCGGTGACGACGTCCGGATCGTCGGTGGCGATCGGCAGGCCCCAGCGGTCGTTCAGCATGTCATTGCTGCCAGTCGTTGATGCGATCCAGCGGATAGATGGGACGGCGCAGCTTTTCGTATTTCAGCTTGCTGTTGTCGGAGGTCGTCACGCCCTCGCCATCCAGCGTGAAGGTCGCCCTGGCCAGCGGCGCGAAGCCCGCGCGGTAGTGGATGCGCGACTTCAGCAGCAGGTAGCGCTTGTGCTGCGGATCGATGCCCACCGAGGTGAAGACGCCGGTATCCCAGGGTTCGTGATGGCGCGACACGACGACGATCTGCATGCGGCCGTCGACCTCCAGCACGGCGGTGGGGCCCATCATCACCTTGTAGCCGTTATACATCGGCCCGCGCACGATCCATTCGCCATCGGTGATCGTGCGGACCTTGCCGGTCAGCTTCAGCGGCCGGCCCTTGAGGCCGAGCGAGGGCATGTCGGTCTTGCCGCCCAGCTCCAGCGTCACGGTCGCGCCGACGCCCGCCTTCTGCATGATCTGCACGGCCTCCGGGTCCCAGACGGCGCCGACGGCGACATCCTCCAGTCCCTGCCGCAGCACTTCCTCGATCACCATCATCACGTCCTGGGTGCCGCCCGAGCCGCAATTGTCGGCATGGTCGAGCAGGATCACCGGGCCGTCCTTGATCTGTTTGGCCTTCGCCACGCTCTCGGCCAGGTCGCGGTGGCGGTAGACATGCTGGTCGCGCTTGTCCCAGACCTGCGCCGCGATGGCGTCGGCGGCCGCATCGGCCTGCTGCTGGTCATTGCCGACGGTGATGACCGTGGTGCCGGCATCCTTGAAATCGGCGAGCGCGAAGCCGCCGAACACGCTGGCGCAGGGCAGTCCCCTGGCTTCCTCGTTCCGGCAGGCCTGGATGGCCGATTTCATCGGCTCGTCATCGGTGCCCTGGCACAGGGTCTGCGACAGCAGCGGCAGCTGGCGGAGCGCCATGGCCGGCTTCGGCCGCTTGCCGGCGATGAATTCCATCACGACGCGGCCGACCTGGCCCGCGACGACATCCATATCGACATGCGGATAGGTCTTGTAGCCGATCAGCGCGGTGCAGTTCTCCACCATCTTCGGAGTGAGATTGCAGTGCAGGTCGAGGGTGACGGCGATCGGCAGGTCCGGCGCGATGCGGCGGATCTGCTCCAGCAGGGTGCCTTCCCCGTCATCGGTGCCTTCCGCCACCATGGCGCCGTGCAGGTCCAGCAGGCAGCCGTCGCAGCCCTGGCGCACCGCCTCGAGAATCGGATCGGTCAGCCGCTTGTAGGCGTCCGCCGTCACCTTGCCGCCCGGCATCGCCTCGGCCGCCATCGGCAGCACCACCTCGGCGCCGTATTCCTTCGCGAGGTTGAGATAGACGCCGAGCGGCATGTTGGTCTTGGCATAGGCCTCGATGGCGGCCTGGCCGGTATAGAGCCCCCAGGCCTCGAACCGCGCCCAGTCGGTCACGATGGGAGAGAAGGTATTGGTCTCATGCTTCATCATCGCAAGGACGAGTTTCATCGGGGCAGCAATCCTGGTTTTTCGTTGGTGGGCGAATGAAAGTCTAAGGCCAGCCCGCCGGCCCTGTCACGCCGCTCGCGCCGGTTCCGCCCGCAGTGGTGGCAAAGAAAAACCCCGGCGGTTGCCCGCCGGGGTTTCGCAGTTGCAGCAATGACGCTGCGATCAGTCGTTCCGCTGGCCGAACAGGCTCAACAGGGCCATGAAGATGTTCAGGAAGTTCACGTAGAGAGCTACCGCGCCGAACACCGCCTGCTTGGTCAGCACATCGGACGGGGTACCCTCGTAGAACTCCGACTTGATCCGCTGCGTATCATAGGCGGTCAGGCCGGTGAAGACCAGCACGGTGATCGCCGAGACCGCCATCTGCAGCACGGTCGAGCCGAGGAAGATGTTCACCACGCTGGCGATGATCAGGCCGATCACGCCCATGAACAGGAAGGCGCCCATCCCGGTCAGGTCGCGTTTGGTGGTATAGCCCCACAGGCTCATGGCGCCGAACATGGCGGCGGTGATGAAGAAGATCCGCAGGATCGACTCGCCGGTGTAGACAAGAAAGATCGTGGAGATCGACAGGCCCATCGTGGCGGTGAAGGCCCAGTAGAGCACCTGCACCGTGCCCGCCGACATGCGGTTGGCGCCGAAGCTCATGGCCAGCAGAATGCCGAGCGGCGCCAGCATGACCACGAAGGCCAGGCCGCTGCCGAACAGGGTCTGCATCAGGGCGGGGGACTGGGCGACCAGCAGGGCCACGATGGCGCTGAGCGCCAGGCCCGAGCCCATATAATTGTAAACCCGCAGCATATAGGCGCGCAGCGCCTCATCGATCGTCGCCCGGTCGATCGTGGTGGCGCCGTAGCCATAGCGCGGCTGGTTGAACGGCGTCGACATGGGTTTGCCTCCAAAGGTTATGTCATTTGTGCAGAGGTATATTGTCTGGCAGGCTCCCGATTTCAAGGATAATCGGCCTGTCGGGAACCAATTAAGCCCTTCACAGGTCTGGCATTTCAATTTTCTGTTCAGGATGTGACGCCGGTACTCGTCAGTAGGCGAACTATCGCGTAGAAGGCGCCTCCCCCGGGCCGAAAACCGCCCATCCAGGAGTCCCATGACCCTCTCTACCCCGTCTTCCGCCGGGCCGGCGGCTTCCGGCAGCCACTCGCTGCTGCGCCTGACCCTGATCCTGGGGGCGCTGAGCGCCTTTACCCCGCTGGCCGTGGACATGTACCTGCCCGGCCTGCCGGCGCTGGAGCGCGCCCTGGCGACCGACGCCGGCAAGGTCCAGCTCACGCTGTCGATCTTCTTCCTCGGCCTGGCGATCGGGCAGCTTTTCTACGGGCCGCTGAGCGACCGGTTCGGCCGCCGCATGCCGCTGCTGATCGGCAACCTGCTCTATGTCGGCGCCTCGCTGGCCTGCGCGCTGGCGCCCAATGTCGACACGCTGATCGCCGCCCGTTTCCTGCAGGCCTTCGGCAGCTGCGCGGGCATGGTGATCGCCCGCGCCATGGTCCGCGACCTGTTCGAACCGCGCGAGGGGGCGCGGGTCATGTCGCTGCTGATGCTGGTGATGGGGGTGGCGCCGATCCTCGCACCGCTGCTCGGCGGCTACATGCTGGTCTGGTTCGACTGGCATTCGATCTTCTGGTTTCTCGCCGGCTTCGGGCTGCTCACCATGGTGGTGGCCCGGATCGGCCTGCCCGAGACCAACCGCCCGCAGCCGCAGGCCCGGCTGACCATCGGCACGGCGCTGCGCAGCTACGGCCAGCTGCTGGTGCAGCGCCGCTTCATGGGCTACACGCTCGCCTCCAGCCTCGGCATGGGCGGCATGTTCGCCTATATCGCCGGCTCGCCCTTCATCTTCATCGACCTGTTCCGGGTGCCCGCCGATGCCTTCGGCTGGATCTTCGGAGTCAATGCCATCGGCATCATCGGCATGTCGCAGGTGAACCGCTTCCTGCTGCGCCGTTTCACTCTGGACGAGGTGCTGATCGTGGGCATCTGGGCCATGGCCCTGGCCGGCCTGGCGCTGCTGGTCGCCGCCTGGTTCGGCGCCGGCGGAATGATCGGGATCTGGCTGCCGCTGTTCCTCTACATCGCCAGCCTCGGCGCCGTGCTGCCCAATGCCGGCGCTTCCGCCATGGCCGGCGAGGCGCATCGCGCCGGCACGGCGGCGGCGCTGATGGGCACCCTGCAGTTCATCCTCGGCGCCGTCACCAGTGCCATGGTCGGCGCGCTGCATGACGGCACGGCCCTGCCGATGGCGATCATCGTGGCGCTCAGCGGCATCGGCGGCCTGGTGGCGCGGCTGGTTCTGGTGCGGTGAGGGTTACGGCCTGAGCTGCGCCAGCCAGATGGTGTGGCCGGTGCAATCGGGGTCATCGGCCCTGTGCGCGACGACCTCGAAGTCCTGGGCATCCAGCTGTGAGCGGTATTCTTCCGGCGCGAGGCTGGCGTGGTAGAGCGGCTCGCCGTGATAGCTCCCGATCGCCTCGCCGTGATACGGCCCGCTGGTGAACATCAGCGCGGCACCCGACGCGGCATGCTTCCGGAACAGCGGGAACATGCGGCGCTGATCCTCCACGGTGAGGCGGAAAAAGCTGTCCCAGGCGAGGATGCCGTCGAATTGCTGCTCCAGTGACAGCAGCCGCATGTCGGCCACCGACCAGCGATGCGCGGGAAACCGTTCACGGCACAGCGCGATCAGGCTCGGCGACGAATCGATGCCGGTGAGCCGGCAGCCCTGCCCGATCAGATAGGCGGCAATGGGTTCGCCATGGCCGCAGCCGATATCGAGCACCGCGGGCGCGGGCGGCAGCAGACCGAGAAAGCGGTCGAGCCAGGCCTTCTCGAACAGCGAACGGCCGCGCTCGGCGTCGTAGGCCTGCGCATGCCGCTCGTATAAGCCGATGATCTGATCTGCCGCCATCAGGCGGTTCTTAGCAGCGGCGCGGGTTTGGCCGCCAGTGCCTGCCAGGCGCCGATCAGGCCGAGCGCCAGGGTGGCGATCACGCCGCCGATGGCGGTGACGGCCGCGACACCGGGCGCGAAGACGAAATTGGCGTTCATCAGCTGCGTCACCATGGCCCAGGCGGCCAGCCAGCCGAGCAGGAAGGCCACGACGGCGCCGACCAGCCCGACGAGGCCGTATTCGATCAGATGCGCCGCGAGGATGTCGCGCCGCGTGGCGCCCAGCGCCTTCAGCACTGCGCTTTCCCGCAGCCGCTTGCGGTGCTCGGCCGCCAGCGCGCCGGCCAGCACGAAGAGGCCGGCGATCAGGGTGACGGCGGCCGCGCCGCGCACGGCGGCACCGAGCTTCTCGACCATGGCATTCAGCTCGCCCAGCACGTCCTTCATGCGCACGACCGAGACATTGGGGAATTGCCGCGTCACGTCGCGGAACAGCGCGACCTCGGCGGCGGCATCGGCCTTCACCGTTGCCAGGAAGGTATGCGGCGCGCGTTCAAGCAGGCCGGGCGAGAAGACGAGCACGAAATTGATCCCGAAGGACGACCAGTCGAGGCGGCGGATGCTGGCGATCTCGGCCTCGATGTCGCGGCCGAGGATGTTCACCGTGAGCCGGTCGCCGATCCATACGCCGAGGCCTCTGGCGGCGCGCTCTTCCATCGAGATCAGCGGCGGACCGTCATAGTCCGGCTGCCACCATTGCCCGGCCACCAAAGTCGAGCCCTCAGGCAGCGTGCGCGCATAGGTCAGGCCGCGGTCGCCCTGCAGCACCCAGCGCTGTTCGGGCGTCACATCCACCTGGTCGGCCGGCACATCCTTCACCCTGGTGATGCGGCCGCGCAGGTTCGGCACGGTGTCGAAATCGCGCGCGCCCGGCGTGGCGGACACCAGGGCGGCGATCTCGCCGCGCTGCTGCGGCTGGATGTCGAGCAGGAAGAAGGCCGGCGCCTCGTCGGGCAGGCGGTCCTCCACCTGGGCATGCAGGTTGCCTTCCACCAGCGCGATGGCGACCAGCAGCGTCAGCGAGACGCCGAGCGACAGCAGCAGTGCCGCCGTTGCCGCGCCGGGCCGGTGCAGGCTGGAGAGCGCGAGTTTCAGCCGCGCGCCGCGCGGCGGCCTGATCCGCCGCGCCAGCGCCGAAACGCCGAGCGCGAAGAGCCGGAACAACAGGAAGGCGACGATGGCGGCGATGACGAAATAGAAGGCGAAGCGCCGTTCGGTGGCGCCCAGCACCGCCATGGCGGCAAGGCCGGCGAACAGCGCCAGCGTCGCCAGCAGATAGGGCAGGCGGGGCCAGCGCTTTCCCGGCGCGACGAGGTCGCGGTAGAGGGCGGCCGGGCGGATATCGGCGGCGCGCGCCAGCGGCCAGACGGTGAAGGCGAGCGCCACCAGCAGACCGTAGATGCCGGCCAGGATGAGCGGCATCGCGTAAAGTCCCGGCACCATGGGCAGCGGCATGATGCGGGCCAGGGCGCCGGCGGCAAGATTGGGGACGGCCGCGCCGATGACGATGCCCAGCGCGATGCCGAATGCCGCCAGCAGCATGGTCTGCCAGAGATAGACGCGGAAGATGAAGCCGGTCGTCGCGCCGACGGATTTCAGCGTGGCGATCGTCGGCGTTTTGCCCTGCAGATGGGCATGCACGGCATTGGCCACGCCGACGCCGCCGATCAGCAGGGCGGTCAGCCCGATCAGCACGAGGAAAAGCGAGGCGCGGTCGAGGAAGCGTTTCACGCCTGGGCTGCCTTCGCGCCAGTCGCGGATGCGCCAGCCGGCGGAGGGAAATTCGCGCTCGGCCGCCGCCTGCACCGCCGCGGCGCTCGCGCCCTCGGGCAGCAGGAGGTGGTATTCCCAGTAGGCGAGGCTGCCGGGCTGGATCAGCTGCGTCTGCGGCAGGGCATCGAGGCTGATCATCACGCGCGGGCCCAGGGTGAAGCCCGCCGTGGCACGGTCGGGCTCGCGGGTAATCACGGCGCGGATCTCGAACTCCGCCTCGCCGAGGCGGATGCGGTCGCCGATGCTGGCATCCAGCCGGATCAGCGCCTGCGGATCGACGGCAGCGCCGAACACGCCGCCGCGTTGGCGCAGCGCCGCCTGCAGCTCGGCGCCATTCTCCAGTTCCATGCGGCCATAGAGAGGGTAGGCCGGTCCGACCGCCTTCATCTCCACCAGCACGCTCTGCTGCGTCTGCGGCGCATGGCCCATCACGCGCATCTGCACGCTTTCCGACAGGCGGCCCTGCTGCTCGAGGAAGGCGCGTTCGGCCGCTTCGGCCGGACGGTGCGTCAGGCGGAACTCGATGTCGCCGCCGAGCAGCGAACGCCCGTCGCGCTCGAGGCCGGTGATGATGGCGGCCGACAGGGTGCCGATCGCGGCGATGACCGCGACTCCGAGCGCGAGACAGGCCACGAACAGGCGGAAGCCGCGCAGGCCGCCGCGCAGCTCGCGCAGTGAAAAGCGGAGACTCAGCATTATTCGGCCGCCTTCGGGCGCGCCCTGGCGGTGCCCTGCGTGACCGACCTGATGCGGCCGTCCTCGATATGCACGACGCGGTCGCAGAGCGATGCCAGCTGGTCGTCATGGGTGATCAGCACCAGGGTGGAGTTCAGCCGCGCCGCCTCGCCGAACATCAGCTCGATGATGGCATGGCCTGTCGCGCCGTCGAGGTTGCCGGTCGGCTCGTCGGCCAGCAGCAGGGCGGGCCGCGGCGCCACGGCGCGGGCCAGCGCGACGCGCTGCTGCTCGCCGCCGGACAGCTGGGCGGGATAATGCGTTTCGCGGTGATCCAGCCCGACCTGCCTCAGCGCGGCGCGGGCGCGCTCGATGGCATCCGGCGCGCCGGCCAGTTCCAGCGGCACGGCGACATTCTCCAGCGCCGTCATGGTCGGGATCAGGTGGAAACTCTGGAACACGATGCCGACATTGGCGCGGCGCCACAGCGCCAGCTGATCCTCGTTCAGGGCGTTGAGATCGGCGCCGGCCACCCGTACCTCGCCCTCGCTGACCCGTTCCAGCCCGGCCAGCACCGCCAGCAGGGTCGATTTGCCCGAACCCGAGGGGCCGACGATGCCGACCCGCTCGCCGGCTTCGATCCCGAGGTCGATGCCGCGCAGGATATTGACCGGCCCGGCCGTGCTCTGCAGCGTGAGCTTCACGCCGGTCAGGCCGATGATGGTGTCGACACCGGCAGATCCGGCCTTAAATGGGTCCATGAACAGGGTTTCCGCAGAAAAGAAGGCGATGATGCAAGTACACGCAGGATATGGACCATTCCGGCGCTGGCGCAACGCGGCTTTGGCGCTGGCGGTGATGCTGGTCACGCTGGCCGCCCATGGGGTGCTTGCGGCCCCGCTCAGGATCCTGGCCCTGGGTGACAGCCTGACGGCGGGCTACAACCTGCCGGCCGATGCCTCTTTCCCGGCCCAGCTCGAAAAGGCGCTGCGGGAGAAGGGCGTGCAGGCGCAGGTGATCAATGCCGGCGTTTCGGGCGATACCACGGCGGGCGGGCTGGCCAGGCTGGACTGGGCGCTGGCCGACAGGCCGACCCACGCGCTGGTGGCCCTGGGTGCCAACGACATGCTGCGCGGCCTGCCGCCCGAGGAGGCCAGGGCCAATCTCGACAGGATCATCACCCGGCTGAAGCAGGAAAACGTGAAGGTCATGCTGGTCGGCATGCTGGCGGCGCCCAATCTGGGCGCCGATTACGGGAAGCGGTTCAACCCGATCTATCCCGACCTGGCGAAGAAGCATGACGTGCCGCTCTATCCCTTCTTCCTGGACGAGGTGGCGAACAACCCGAAGCTCAATCTGGGTGACGGAATACATCCCAACCGGGAGGGCGTCGCCACCATGGTCCGCAAGATGCTGCCCCAGATTTTGGGGTTTCTCGGCGCCTGAAGCCGCAAATCTGGTTGTAAATTCGTTGGCCTGCCGACAAGATGGGCCATCTTCCCCATCCGGCGGCCGCGGTCGCCCCAGTCTTGAGTAGGAGTTTTGTCATGGAGTTCCGTCGCTTGGGCCGCACCGACATCTCGGTCAGCCTGATCTGCCTGGGGACCATGACCTGGGGGCAGCAGAACACCGAGGCCGAGGCCCATGCCCAGCTCGATTACGCCCTGGAGCGCGGCATCAACTTCATCGACACCGCCGAGATGTACCCGGTGCCGCCCCAGGCCGAGACGGCCGGGCGGACCGAGACCTATATCGGCACCTGGCTGAAGGCGCGGAAGAACCGCGACAAGATCGTGCTGGCCACCAAGGTGGCGGGCCGCGGCTATCCCTCGCGCGGCAGCTTCGAATGGCTGCGCGAGAAGGGCACGCCCGCCACCGAGCTCAGCCCAAAGCAGATCCGCTACGCCGTCGAGGCGAGCCTGAAAAAGCTGCAGACCGATTACATCGACCTGTACCAGACCCACTGGCCCGATCGCTCTACCAACAATTTCGGCAAGGCGGAATACAGCCATGTCGAGGAGCAGACGAACGCCATCGAGGACATCCTCGGCGCGATGCAGGATCTGGTGAAGGAAGGCAAGATCCGCGCCTTCGGTCTTTCCAATGAAAGCCCCTGGGGCACCATGCGGCATCTGCATCTGGCCGAAACCCGCGGCCTGCCGCGTGTCGTCTCGATCCAGAATCCCTACAACCTGCTGAACCGCTGGTACGAGGCGGGCCTCGCGGAGATCACCCACCGCGAGGATGTCGGGCTGCTCGCCTATTCGCCGCTCGCCATGGGCGTGCTGGCCGGCAAGTATCTCGGCGGCGCCCGCCCGCCCGGCGCGCGGCTGACCCTGTTCACGCGCTTCACCCGCTACAGCAATCCGCAGGTCGACCGCGCTGCCGAGCGTTACGTGGCGCTGGCGCGGCAGCACGGCCTCGATCCGGCACAGATGGCGCTGGCCTTCGTGAATTCGCGGCCGTTCGTCACGTCCAACATCATCGGCGCGACGTCGATGGAGCAGCTGAAGACCGATATCGACAGCATCGATGTGAAACTGTCACAGGAGGTTCTTGACGGCATCGAGGCGATCCATCGCGATCAACCGAACCCGGCCGCCTGATCCGTGTTGGAATAACAGGGGTTGCGCGTCCCATCTGGGCATTTCTGCCCGTACCTGCGGAGGGCTGAGCCATGATCCGCTTGTTTGTCGCCCTGAGTTTCCCGGATGAAGTCCGCAACTCGCTTGCCACCCTATGCGCCGGCGTCCCCGGCGCCCGCTGGTCGAAACCCGAACAATTCCATCTCACGCTCCGCTTCATCGGCGAGGTCGACGGCCGTGTGGCGCATGCGGTCGCCGAGGAGCTGTCGGGCATCGTGATGCCGTCCTTCGAGCTGAGGCTGTTCGGCGTCGGCACCTTCGGCGACAAGCGCAAGATCCATTCGCTCTGGGCCGGCGTACGGCCCAGCCCGCCGCTGCTCCGGCTGCAGGAAAAGGTCGACAATGCCTGCCTGCGGGCCGGCATGGCGCCCGACCGGCGCAAATTCGCGCCGCATGTCACCCTGGCGCGGCTGAACAACGCCCCGATCGACCGGCTCGGCGCCTTCCTCAGCCATCATGCGCTCTACGAGGCGCCGCCCTTCCTGTGTGACCGCTTCGTGCTCTATTCCAGCTTCCTCTCCAGCTCCGGTGCGATCTACACGCCGGAACGCGTCTACCGCCTCGACGGGCTGAGCGAGGAAGAGGGTGAGAATGACTGGATGGCCGACGAGGCCGAGCACTGGGACCGTCAGGAGATGGCGGCCTATGGTTATGCCGACTGAGTGGAATGACGGGTAAGACGCGGTCCATCGTCATCCTGACCGGTGCGGGCATTTCGGCGGAATCGGGCCTCGGCACCTTCCGCGACAAGGACGGCCTGTGGACGAAATACGACCTCAGCGAGGTCGCGACGCCGGAAGGCTTCAGCCGCAATCCGGTGCTGGTGCACGACTTCTACAACGCGCGGCGTAAGAACCTGATCGAGGCCCTGCCGAATGCCGCCCATGCGGCGCTGGCGCGGCTCGAGCAGAGCTGGGAGGGCGACTTCCTGCTGGTGACGCAGAATGTCGACGACCTGCATGAGCGCGCCGGATCGAAGCGCGTGCTGCACATGCATGGCGAGCTGCGCAAGGCGCGCTGCGGGATGTGCGAGCATGTCTGCGCCTGGGACGGCGATATGGGGATTGCCACGGCCTGTCCCTCCTGCGGCATCAGGCAGGCGATGCGGCCGCATGTGGTCTGGTTCGGCGAGATGCCGCTTTACATGGACGAGATTTACGCCGCGCTCGACAGCTGCGATCTGTTTCTCTCGATCGGCACCTCGGGCCAGGTCTATCCCGCGGCAGGGTTCGTCGCCGAACTGCGCCGCGCCGGCCGGGCCCATACGGTGGAGCTGAATCTGGAACGCTCGGACGGCCATACACTGTTTGCCGAGGGGCGCTACGGCCCGGCAACGCAGGTGGTTCCGGACTATGTCGAGGAGCTGCTGCGCCGGCTCTGAGCGTTACGCGACGCTGGCTTCGATGCGGTCCATATCCTCGTCGGACAGGCCGAGATGGTGGCCGATCTCATGGATCAGCACGTGGCGCACGACGCGGCGCAGCGGCTCGCCGGTTTCGCACCAGTAATCCAGCAGCGGCCGGCGGTAGAGAAATATCATCGCCGGCAGGGTTCCGGTATCGCCGCGTTCCTCGGCCAGGATGCTGCCGCCGGCATAGAGGCCCAGCAGGTCGAAGGGGCTCTCGCAGCCCATCTCCCGCAGCGTTTCCTCGTCGGGAAATTCGGCAACCTGCACAGGAACGCCGTCGATGTAGCGTCCCAGCGCCGGGCGCAGGCGGTTCAGTTCCGCCTCGGCCATTGCGGCAAGGTCGTCCAGGCTCGGCGGTGTCAGATCGTGAGAAGACGCCATGCGGCGGATCGCCCCATTCCCGGTTGCAGCGGTTGATGCAGCAGGGGCAGCGCGTTAGCTTCCCCGGCAATGTCGCCGAGGAGGATGGCATGGCACCGGTCGATCGGAAAGTGGCGAAGCTGGAAGGACCCGCGCGTACCGCCGCTTTGCAGGGTCTGACCCGCTGGCGCGAGGTCGAAGGCCGCGATGCGATTGCCGCGCGCTTCGCGTTCGCCGATTTCAACACCGCTTTCGCCTTCATGACGCGCGTGGCGCTGATGGCGGAAAAGCTCGACCATCATCCGGAATGGTTCAATGTCTACAACCGCGTGGAGATCCTGCTGACGACGCATGATGCCGGCGGGCTGAGCGAACGCGACATCGCGCTCGCGACGTTTATCAACGAGGCTGCCGCCACGCTGGGCGGCAAGGAGGTCTGAATGTCGGGGCCGGCACAGAGGGGCCTGCTGCGCGGGCTGGTGATCACGGCGGTGCTCGCCGTGCTCGCGCTCGGCGCCTATGTCGTTTTCGCGTCGCTGATCCCGCGTTCGTCGCAGGATGGCGGCAGCGGCCAGGTGACGATCGGCGGGCCGTTCGAGCTGGTCGATCATGAGGGTAGAACGGTCACCGACAGGGATTTCGCCGGCCGGCTGATGCTGATCTATTTCGGCTTCACCAACTGCCCGGATATCTGTCCGACGGGCCTGCAGACCATGGCGATCGCCATGGACGAGCTGGGCGCGGCCGGCGAGAAGGTGCAGCCGCTGCTGATCACCGTCGATCCCGAACGGGATACGCCGGCCGTGATGAAGGAATACGTGCAGGCCTTCCATGAGCGGCTGGTCGGACTGACCGGCACGCCGGAGCAGATCGCGAAGGTCGCGCGGGAATACCGGGTCTATTACCAGAAGGTCGCGCTGAAGGATTCCAGCCTGGGCTATTCCGTCGACCATTCCGGCTTCATCTACCTGATGGACGGCGAGGGGAAATATCTCACCCATTTCCGCCACGACACGACCCCCGAGCAGATGGCGGAGCGGATCAAAAGCAAGCTCTAGCCTCGACCTTCGGACTGATGCCGCGCCGGCCTTGAACCGGCGCCGATGTTCCCTATATGTACATATTGCCCGGAAAGGTCACCGCTCCGGCAGGAACCGGGTGGCCCGAGCGTCGGTTGCATATCCGTGTCGCAAGGCCACCTTCCAGTCTTTGTTTTTCAATGCATTAGGCCCGCAAGGGTTAACTTAAGCCCGGATTAGCACCAGATAAGCACAAATAAGCACAAATAAGCTTGGGATTGTCGGAACAGAGACGGAGGAAGGAAAGCAACGGCGTCACCATCGACCAGAGAGGTGAATACATGGGCGTTCCGCTCTCCGCATTTCCTTCCGCAGCCGGGCGCCGGATCGCCGTACGGCCCGCAGGCGGTGGACTGAGGTCCTGCGCAACTTTCGGTACGCGTTTTCGTTTTGCAACGCAAAAAGGATTATGCGGCTGCGAAAGCATCGTATTACAAATTGATAACCAGCGAATCGACACCAGCCATTTGCGTCGCTTCGTTCCGGGATTTTGTTCCGGTGCCGCATCGCGGGGGCGCGTCCGGTACCGGCAGGAGGGGTGGCCGTGTTGATCTATTCCTTTTACGAGATGCAGCGTGTCGCGCTGCAGCCGGTTCGCGCGCTGGCCGAAGTTCAGTCCGCGGCGCTGCGGCTTCCCTATCTGCCGTTGAACTACACGCCGGCCGCCCGTTCCATGGCAGCCGGGCTGGAAGTCTTCAACAACATCACCCGCCGCTACCCCAAGCCGAAATTCGGCCTCGAAACCACGATGGTCGACGGCACGACCCGCCGGGTGCGCGAGGAGGTCGTGCTGCGCCTGCCCTTCGGGCAGCTCAAGCATTTCGTCCGCGAAGGCTGCGAGGAGCGCCGGGATCCGAAGCTGCTGATCGTGGCGCCCCTGTCGGGCCATTTCGCCACTCTGCTGCGCGGCACGGTGGAGGCCATGCTGCCCAACCATGAGGTCTACATCACCGACTGGCGGGATGCCCGCGACGTGCCGCTGCGCGAGGGTCCGTTCGAACTTGACGACTACATCGATTACGTTCGCCACTTCCTCGACCTGCTCGGTCCGGGCAGCCATGTCATGGCGGTCTGCCAGCCCTCCGTACCGGTGCTGGCCGCCGTGGCCCTGATGTCGGCCGAGAAGCATCCGAATCTGCCGCGCTCGATGACGCTGATGGGCGGCCCGATCGATACCCGCATCAGCCCGACGGTACCCAACAATCTGGCCCAGGAGCGTTCGATCGAGTGGTTCGAGCACAGCGTGATCAGCCGCGTGCCGTTTCCGCATGCCGGCTTCATGCGGCCGGTCTATCCGGGCTTCATCCAGCTCACCGGCTTCATGACGATGAATCTGGACCGTCATGTCGGCGCCCATGTGCGGCTGTTCCACCATCTGGTGAAGGGCGACGGCGACAGCGCCAAGGCGCACCAGACCTTCTACGACGAGTATCTCGCGGTCATGGACCTGCCGGCGGAATACTACCTGCAGACGGTGCAGCGCGTGTTCCAGGAACATCAGCTGCCGCGCGGCCTGATGCGCTGGCGCGGCGAGAAGGTCGATACCGCCGCCATTTCCAAAACCGCGCTGCTGACCGTGGAAGGCGAGAAGGACGACATTTCCGGCGTCGGCCAGACCTATGCCGCGCACACCATCTGCCCGAATATCCCGAACGCGAAGCGCATGCATCATCTGCAGGCCGGCGTCGGCCATTACGGCGTGTTCAACGGCCGCCGCTGGCGCGAGGAAATCGCGCCGAAGGTCACCGCCTTCATCCGCCAGCATCATAAGGGCTGACGCGGGCGCATCGCGGGTCTAGTGTCGCGCCATGTCCCGCGCGATTCCCTTCTGGCGGCGCAAGCGCCTCGACCAGATGACGCCTTCCGAATGGGAGTCGCTGTGCGACGGCTGCGGCAAATGCTGCCTTTATCGTCTGGAAGACGAGGAAACCGGCAAACTCGAGCAGACTAACGTCGCCTGCAAGCTGCTGAACTGCGCCACCGGACAGTGCAGCAACTATCCGAAGCGCAAGAAGCTGGTGCCCGACTGCATCCAGCTCACGCCGGCCAAGGTGGCGAAAATGAACTGGCTGCCGAGGACCTGCGCCTATCGCCTCGTTCATGCCGGCAAGGACCTGCCCTGGTGGCATCCGCTGAAAAGCGGCAGCCGCGAGACGGTGCACCAGGCCGGCATGTCGGTGGCGGGACGCTGCATCTCCGAGAAGGAGGCGGGCGAGCTGGAGGACCACATCGTCTACTGGCTCGACCATCGCGGCCCGCCCAGGCCTGGCCGATAAGCCGGCCGCCCCGCCAGGCTGCCACGCAAAGGCCCGATTCGCCGGGCAGCATGGGGCCCTGATGATGGAGGCCATCATGCGACTTCTCCCGATCATAGCGATGCTGCTGGCGGCGGGCCCCGCCCTGGCCCAGTCGCCGCCGCCCGCTCCCGCCGATCCGGCCGCGCCGAGCGAGTGGAACCGCCTCAGCAACGAGAGCCGGCGGATGGAGCAGGAACGCGAGCAGCGCCAGATCCAGTCGCAGCAGCAGCAGCGATTCGAGGCCGAGCGGCAGGACATGGAGCGCCAGCGCCGCAACGATCTCGACCGGATGCGCATGGAACGCGACCAGGAACGCCGCATGCCGCAGCGTTAGGCGCGTCTGTGACTGGCGCCGTGGCGGATTTCCCCGCTATCTTCGGCGCTCCGGGGGAAGACCGATGCTCGATGCCGATCTGATCGCCAAGTTCCGCGCCGTGAAGCTGCTGTCGCTCGATCTCGACGGCACGCTGACCGATGGCGGCATCTACTACACCGACGAGGGCACCGAGCTGCGCAAGTATTTCGTGCAGGACGGCTTCGGCATCCTGATGGTGAAGGAGGCCGGCATCGAAGTCGCGCTGATCACCATGAGCGACACGCCCTCGATCGCCCGCCGCATCGAGAAGCTGAAGATCCGTTTCGGCCATATGGGCGTGCGCCACAAGCTGCCGGCGCTGCAGGCGATCTGTACCGAGCTCGGGATCGGGCTGGAGCAGGTCTGCCATGTCGCCGACGATCTCAACGATCTCGACGTGCTGCAGGCGGTCGGGCTGCCTGTGGCCGTCGCCAATGCCCGGCCGACGGTGAAAGCGGCGGCGGCCTATGTCACCCAGGCCAGCGGCGGCCACGGCGCCGTGCGCGAGGTCTGCGATCTCATTCTCGAACACAAGCTGTAGAAAGAACGGAGGAAATCATGGCCATCGATTTCAACGGCCGCGTTGCCATTGTCACCGGAGCCGGCGCCGGCCTCGGCCGCAGCCATGCGCTGCTGCTGGCCGAGCGCGGCGCGAAAGTGGTAGTGAACGACCTGGGCGGCGCGGTGGATGGCACCGGCGGCTCCTCCAAGGCGGCCGACCAGGTGGTTGCCGAGATCAAGGCGAAGGGCGGCGAAGCGGTTGCCAGCTACGACAGCGTCTCGGACGCGGCTTCCGCCGCCAACATCGTGAAGATCGCGATGGATGCCTTCGGCCGCGTCGACATCGTGGTCAACAATGCAGGCATCCTGCGCGACAAGACCTTTGCCAAGATGGAGATCGCCGATTTCGACACCGTGGTCGACGTGCATTTCCTCGGCTCGGCCTATGTCACCAAGGCAGCCTGGCCGATCATGCAGCAGCAGAATTACGGACGCGTCGTCATGACCTCGTCCAATTCGGGCCTCTACGGCAATTTCGGCCAGTCCAACTATGCCGGCGCCAAGATGGGCGTAGTCGGCCTGATGAACGCGCTGAAGCAGGAAGGCGCCAAGTACGGCATCCTGGTGAACACGATCGCGCCGGTCGCGGCGACGCGCATGACCGAATCGCTGCTGCCGCCCAAGCTGCTGCCGCATCTGAAGCCCGAATACGTCTCGCAGGCCGTGGCCTATCTCTGCTCCGAGGCCTGCAGCGCCACCGGCGACATCATCTCGGCCGGCGCGGGCTTCTACGCCAAGATGCAGATCATGGAGTCGCAGGGCATGTTCTTCGGCGTCGACGCCAAGGTGACGGTGGAGGATTTCGCCGCCAATTACGCCAAGATCACCGACATGTCGAAGCCGATGCATTTCGGCTCCTCGATGGAAGAGGTGGCGCATATCGCCAAGCCCTTCATGGAGTGACGGCCCCCGGGGCCGAAGGTTCAGCGGGGCAGCCGGTCCAGAATGGCCGTGACGAGGATGTCGACCACCTTTTCATGGCCGCTGGCATAATGCTGCCCGCGCTCACCCATGAGGCGGCAGGTGTCGGGCTGCTGCAGCAGCGCGGCCGCCGCCTCGGCCAGGCCTGAGGAGTCGCCGAACTGGCGCGCCCCGCCGGCCGCGATCAGGCCGGCACCGGCCTCGGTGAAATTGAACATGTGCGGGCCGAAGATGACGGCGCAGCCCAGCCGCGCCGGCTCCAGCGGATTGTGTCCCCCATGGGGAATGAGCGAGCCGCCCATCGCGACCAGCGGCGATAATCGGCACCACAGGCCGAGCTCCCCCAGGGTATCGGCGATATAGAGATCCGTTTTCGCATCCGGCATCTCGCCGCGCGAGCGCAGCGCGATATTCAGATCCGGCGCGCCCAGTTCGCTCGCCAGCGCGGGGCCGCGTTCGGGATGCCGCGGCACGATGATCGTCAGCAGGCCAGGGAAATGCGGCTCGAGGAAGCGGTGCGCCAGAACCGCGAGCGGTTCCTCCCCCGGATGGGTGCTGGCCACCAGCCATCTCGGCCGGCCCTGCAGACGCTGCTGCCATTCGGCGACGGCCGCTTCGTCCACCGGCAGCGGCGGCGCGGCGAGCTTGAGATTGCCGACCTCCTGCACGTCGCGGGCGCCGAGCCGGCGCAGCCGCTCGGCATCGCCATGGGTCTGCGCGTAGATCGCGGCAAAACTGCCGAGCAGCCAGCGCGCGGTGCCGGGCGCCGCCTGCCAGCGGCGGCAGGAGCGGTCCGACAGCCGCGCATTGATCAGCAGCGCCGGAATGCCGCGATGGCGCAGCCCGTTCAGCATGCCGGGCCAGAATTCCGATTCCGTCCACACCGCCAGATCGGGTCGCCAGTGATCGAGAAAGCGGTCCACCGCGCCGGGCAGATCGACCGGCACGAACTGGTGCAGAATGCCGTCACCTTCCGGCATGCCGGCCTTGCGCTGCTGCACCAGACGCGCGGAGGTGACGGTGCCCGTGGTCAGCAGCAGCGTCAGCCCGGGCTCGCGGCGGCGCAATGCCTGCAGCAGCGGCAGCAGGGCCTGCGCCTCGCCGACGCTGGCGGCATGGCACCAGACCAGCCGGCCCTCCGGCCGCTGCAGGCCCGGAATGCCGAGGCGCTCGCTCAGCCGCGCCGGCTCTTCCTTGCCGCGCGCGGCGCGGCGCTGCAGCCACAGGCGGACCAGGGGACCGAGCAGATAGCCGGTGCCGCGCCATAAATTCCGCCGCCAGTCGAAAGCCATTCTTCGGATTTGCCTGTTTTCTTCACTTCGCAGATTGCCGTAACGGGAGCACGCCGGAAAGACTTACGGCTTGCCCGATTGCGCCATGACTGTCAGCCTTGCAGCAGTCGGGGAGGACATCATGAGCGACGGACAGCAGCAGACCAGTGTGCGGATCGAAAAGCAGGGCGCGGTGACGACGGTGATTCTCAATCGCCCCGAGGCCCGCAATGCCGTCGACCGTCCGACGGCGGATGCGCTGCGTCAGGCCTTCAAGGATTTCGATGCCGATGATGCGGCGCGCGTTGCCGTGCTGTGGGGCGCGGGCGGCAATTTCTGCGCCGGCGCCGACCTCAAGGCGGTGGCCGATGGCGACCGGCGCAACGATGCCACGCCGGAAAGCGAAGGCCCGATGGGGCCGACCCGCCTGCATCTCTCCAAGCCGGTGATTGCGGCGGTCTCGGGTTATGCAGTCGCGGGCGGGCTGGAACTGGCGCTGTGGTGCGATCTGCGCGTTGCCGAAGAGGATGCGGTCTTCGGCGTCTTCTGCCGGCGCTGGGGCGTGCCGCTGATCGATGGCGGCACGGTGCGGCTGCCGCGGCTGATCGGCCACAGCCGCGCGCTCGACATGATCCTGACCGGCCGTCCGGTCAAAGCCGATGAGGCGCTCTCCTTCGGTCTCGCCAACCGCGTCGTGCCGACGGGCGCGGCGCGTCAGGCGGCCGAGCAGCTGGCGGCCGAAATCGCCCGTTTCCCCAACGGCTGCATGAAGGCCGACCGGGCCTCCAGCTACCGGCAGTGGGATCTCTCGCTGGATGCCGCCCTGCATAACGAGGCGGAAGGCGGTTATCCCATCGTCGAGCAGGAAGCGATCGCCGGCGCCGCCCGCTTCAAGGGCGGCCTTGGCCGCCACGGCGATTTCTCGTCGATCTGACCGGGCGGCCGTCGCGGGGCAGCAGGCCCAGCATCTTCCGCATCACCGTCGGCAGCGCGGCGTCCCGCGGCTGTTCCCAGATGCCGTCGACGGTCGCGGCTTCGCCTGCGCCGATGCGGCCGTAAACCGCGCCGATCTTCAGCGCGAAATGGGTGAAGACATGCTCCGCGGCCAGATCCACCGGCTGCCAGTCGATCTGTACCGGCGCATGCGTCGCGGCTTCGGCATTCTGCCAGGCCTCTTCGCGCCAGGGCGTGCTCGGCACTTCCAGCATGCCGCCGAGCAGACCTTTCGGCGGCCGGCGGCGCAGCAGCACGGCGCCATCGTCGCGCTGCAGCAGGAAAGCGATGGCATGACGCACCGGCCGTGACGCTTTCGGCGCCTTGCGCGGCAGCTCGCCGGCAACGCCGAGCCTGCGCCCCGCGCAGAGCTGCGCCAGCGGGCAGAGCAGGCAGTCCGGATTGCGCGGCGTGCAGATCGTCGCCCCGAGGTCCATCATGGCCTGGGCGAAATCGCCGGGCCGGTTATCCGGCGTCACTCGGGCTGCAAGCACGCGCAGCTCAGGCTTGGCTTTCGGCAGCGGCGTCTCGACCGCGAAAACACGCGCCAGCACGCGTTCGATATTGCCGTCCAGCACGGCGGCCGGCTTGTCGAAGGCGATGGCGGCGATGGCTGCCGCCGTGTAGGCGCCGACGCCCGGCAGCTTCAGCAGTTCCGCCTCGCTGTCGGGAAACACGCCGTCGAACTGCGTGCTGACCACCTGCGCGCATTTGTGCAGGTTGCGGGCGCGCGCGTAATAGCCCAGCCCGGCCCAGGCTGCCGTCACCTCGTCGGTTTCGGCTGCGGCAAGATCCTGCACGCGCGGCCAGCGCGCGGTGAATTTCAGGAAATAGGGAATGACCGCCGGCACCGTGGTCTGCTGCAGCATGATCTCGCTGAGCCAGACACGGTACGGATCCATCGGCTTCGCGCCGGGCGGACTGCGCCAGGGCAGGCTGCGGTGATGCCGGTCATACCAGGCCAGCAGCGGCGTCGCGAGATCATCCTGGCGGGGGGCGGAATCGCGGCGCGGTTTCAGCATGGCCGGACCCTAGCATCGCGCGCCGCGCGGGCAAGCATCGCCGCCGCGCCGGATGCGGCGTAAACTGGCTTCATGACGGAAGAGTCGAAAAAGCACGATCCGGCCCGCCGGCTGAATGCCCCGAAGGCGCTCGGCCTGGCGCTCGGGCGCCTGACGCGCCCGGTGCTGAAGAAGCGCGGCGCGGCTCTGGCCGATATCCTGTCGCGCTGGGGCGACATCGCCGGGCCGCTGCTGGCGCAGGAAACCCAGCCCGAGCGGCTGATCTATGCCGCGGGCGCCGGCCACGGGGCGACCCTGGAGATCGCCGTCAGCCCGGCCTTCGCGCTGGAGTTCCAGCATCTCAGCCCCCTGATCATCGAGAAGGTGAACGGCTATTTCGGCTATCAGGCGGTGGCCGGATTGCGGCTGAAACAGCGGCCGATCCAGCGCCCCTCCGAGTCGCCGCCGGAACCCCGTCCGGCGACTCGGCCGCTGACTGCGGAAGAGCAGGCCAGGCTGGCCGAGCTGCTGCGAGGCGTGGAAGACCGTTCCCTGCGCCAAGCCCTTGAAAGCCTTGGGCGATCACTTCTCGGTGCGAAGCGCTGAACGCCTTGTGGCGGCCAGATTCTTGTGGATAACGGCAGAGTCCGGTTGAGGCCGGAAAGAGCCACCCATACAATGCCCCTCAACATGTAGGGGGTCGGAGTATCGTTATGAAATATATACAGCGTTTCCGTACCCGCCTTGCGTTCCTGGTCCTGCTGGCGGCCGGGTTGTTTACCATTCAGGCCCAGGCCCAGGATGCCGACCCCCGGCTGCAGGACATGGTGCTGGGGAAGGCCGATGCGCCGATCACCATCATCGAATACGCCTCGCTGACCTGCCCGCATTGCGCGGCCTTCCATGCCGACACCCTGCCGGCGATCAAGAAGGAGTTCATCGATACCGGAAAGGCCAAGCTGATCTTCCGCGACTTCCCGCTCGACCAGCTGGCCTTCACGGGCGCGATCCTGGCGCGCTGCGCCGGACCGGACCGGTATTTCACCTATCTCGACGTGCTGTTCGCGCAGCAGCGCCAGTGGGCGACGGCGAAGGACCCGCTCGGCGCGCTGAGGCAGATTGCCCGGCTGGGCGGCATGCCGGCCGAGCAGTTCGACAAATGCCTCAGCGACAAGACGCTGGGCGACTACATCCTGGCGCAGCGCGTCGAGGGCAATCAGAAGTTCAACGTCAACTCCACGCCGAGCCTGATCATCAACGGCAAGCTCGAGCCGGGTGCCGCCGCGCTCGACGAGTTGCGCAAGAAGCTTAACGCGCTGGCCAAGTAACCGCCGCCGCGTCGCAGAAAGGGAGTCCCCGTGCAGTTCACCAAGTTGCGCCTGTCCGGTTTCAAGTCCTTCGTCGAGCCGACGGATTTCATCATCCATCCCGGCCTGACGGGGATTGTCGGCCCGAATGGCTGCGGCAAGTCGAACCTGGTGGAAGCCCTGCGCTGGGTCATGGGCGAGAATTCCGCCAAGCGCATGCGCGGCTCGGGGATGGACGACATGATCTTTGCGGGCACGGCCACGCGGCCGGCCCGCAATATCGCCGAGGTGACGCTCACCCTGGACAACAAGTCGCGGACCGCGCCCGCGGCCTTCAACGACCAGGACACGCTGGAGATCACCCGCAAGATCGAGCGCGAGAAGGGCTCCGACTACACCATCAACGGCAACGACGTGCGCATGCGCGACGTGCAGCTGCTGTTCGCCGACCTCGCCTCCGGCGCCAATTCGCCGGCCATGGTCAGCCAGGGCCGCGTCGGCGCCATCATCAATGCCAAGCCGACCGACCGCCGCATGCTGCTGGAAGAGGCGGCCGGCATTTCGGGCCTACATTCGCGCAGGCATGAGGCGGAACTGCGCCTGAAGGCGGCCGAACAGAATCTGGAGCGCGTGGTCGACGTCATCGGCCAGCTCGACAACCAGCTGCAGTCGCTGAAACGCCAGGCGCGTCAGGCCAGCCGCTACCGCAACATCGCCGGCCAGATCCGTAAGACCGAGGCGATGCTGTATCACCTCAAGCATGAGGCCCTGCGCCAGGCGCTGGCCGATGCCGAGCAGGCCCTGCATGCGGCCGAGCGCGAGGTTGCCGACCGCACCCTGCAGGTCTCGGAAGCCCATGACGCCGAGCGCATCGCCGCAGAGGCGCTGCCGCCGCTGCGGCAGAACGAGGCAGAGGCCGGTGCCAGGCTGCATCGCCTTACCGTTGCGCGCGAGGGCCTGGATGCGGAATCCGCCCGTGCCCAGGAAGCCGCCGAGCAGGTACGCGCGCGGCTGGCGCAGATCGCGGCGGATGCCGAGCGCGAAAGCGCCTTGGCGCAGGATGCCGAGGAGACCATCGCGCGTCTGGCCGCCGAGGCCGAACAGCTGGAAGCTTTGCGGGCCGGCGAGGCCGAGGCGCAGGCCGCCGCCGAAACCGCTGTCAGCGAGGCGCAGGGCAAGGTGGACGAACGCCAGGCCGAGCTGGATCGCCTGACCGACCGCGCGGCGGAAGAGCAGGCCCAGCGGGCCCGTCTGCGCCAGGCCATCGAGGATGCCGGCCGCCGTCTGGAGCGCCTGCGGGCGCGACTGGAGGAACTGTCGGCTGAAGAGCAGCGGCTGCAGGCGCAGACCGAGGCTCTGATGGAAGCCGAAACCGCCAATGCCGAGGTGGAGGCGCGGCAGGCCGCCGTGGAAACCGCGCGGCAGGCCCTGGATGCCGTGGAAGCCGAGCATGCGCAGAAGATCGAGGCCGCGCGCCAGGCTTACGAAGCGGTCGAGGCCGAACAGGCGCGGCTGATCGAGGCGGCCCGTGCCGCGCTGGAGGCGGTCGAGGCCGAACATGCGCAGAAGATCGAAGCCGCCCGCGCGGCGCTGGCGCAGGTCGGCGCCGAGCATGAGCAGAAGATCGAGCAGGCGCGCGGCGGCCTGAATGCCGTCGAGGCCGAGCATGCGCAGAAGATTGAGGCGGCCCGCGCCGGGCTGAATGCCGTCGAGGCCGAGCATGCGGAGAAGATCGCGGCGGCCCGCAGCGGCGTCGAAGCGGCCGAGGCCGCCCGCGCCGCCAAGCAGCAGGACGAGCAGCAGGCGCGCGATGCCTGGCAGGGCCTGCAGGGCGAGCTGACCCGTCTGAAGGCCGAGGAAGCCGGCCTCACCAAGCTGCTCAAGCTGGATGAAAGCAATCTCTTCCCGCCGCTGATCGACCAGGTCACCGTCGAGCCGGGCTATGAGAAGGCGCTGGGCGCCGCTCTGGCCGACGAGCTGAATGCCGCGACCGATCGCAACGCGCCGATGCACTGGGATGCGCTGCCGCCGCTGTCGGATCCGCCGGCGCTGCCCTTCGGCGCCGAGCCGCTGTCGAAATACGTCACCGGCGCCGCCGCCCTGCAGCGCCGCCTGAGCCAGATCGGCGTCGTGGCCGACGATGTGGACGGCGCGCGGCTGCGTGCCGACCTGAAGCTGGGCCAGCGGCTGGTGACCCGCTCCGGCGCGCTGTGGCGCTGGGACGGCTTCACCGTGAAGGCCGGCGCGCCGACCTCCGCTTCGGTGAAGCTGGAGCAGCGCAATCGCCTTGCCGATCTGCGCGAGGAGCTGCGCGAACTGGAAGGCCGCCTTGCCGATGCCCAGCGCGCCTACGAGGCCGCGCGTCAGGCGACCGAAGAGGCCGCGATGGCCGAGCGCGCCGCGCGCCAGGCCGTGGCTGCCGCGGAGGAAGAGCGCAATGCCGCCCGCCGGCAGGCCGCCGCCGTGGTGGAAACCGCCGAGCAGAACCGCGCCGAAGCCCGCAGCGCCGCCAGCGCGGTCGTGCAGGCAGCCGAGCGTGCCGCCGCCGAGGCACGCGAGCAGGCGGGCCGTGTCGTTGCCGATGCCGAGCGCGAACGCCAGGCGGCGCGCGACCGGGCGAACCAGGGCGTTGCCGCGGCCGAGCGCGAGCGCAACACCGCCCGCGAACATGCCACCCAGGCGATCGCGGCGGCCGAGCGCGAGCGCAATGCCGCCCGCGAACGCGCCAACCAGGATATCGCCCGCGCCGATCGCGAACTGGGCGAGGCGCGCGACCGCCAGGCCGAGATGGTGCGCCGCGAGGCCGAGCGCCAGTCGCGTCTGGCCACGCTGGCCGAGCAGAAGCAGCAGACCGAGCTTGAGATTGCCGAGGCCGAACAGGCCCGCGCTGCCGAGGAAGCGGCGCTCGCCGCCATGCCGGCGGAAGACGAGGTGCGCCAGCTGATCGCCATGGTGCGCGACGAGGTCAACGCGCTGCGGCAGGTGCTGGTCGAACGCCGCGCCGCGCTGGAGCAGCTGCGCCTCGATGCCCAGGCGCGCGCCCGCCGCCTGGAAGCCATCGTCATCGAGCAGCGCGCCGCCCGGGCCCGCAATGAAAGCGCCGGCCAGCAGCTGGAGCAGCTCGGCGCGCGCCAGGCCGAGGCGACGGCGGAGCTGGAGAAGCTGGAGCAGATTCCGCGAGAACTGGAAGGCCGCCGGCAGGCGCTGCTGGAGCAGATCGAGGCCGCCGAGGCCGCGCGCAAGGAAGCCGCCGACCATCTGGCGAATGCGGAAGCCGCGCAGCAGCTGGCTGCCAAGACCGCCCGCGAGATCGAGCAGCTGCTCGGCGCCGCCCGCGAAGCGCGCGTGCGCGCCGAATCCGATCTCGAGCACCAGAAGGTCAGCATGGACGAGCTGGCGATCCGGGTGCGCGAGGCGCTGGACTGCACGCTGGAGAACGTGCTGAAGGCGGGCGAGGTCGGCGAGGACGAGGAATTCCCCGAACTCTCCGTCGTGGAGAACCGGCTCGAGCGGCTCCGCAAGGAACGCGACAATATGGGGCCGGTGAACCTGCGCGCCGAGCTGGAAGCCAATGAGGTGGAGGAGAAGCTCACCTCGCTGCAGACCGAGCAGACCGATCTGGTCACCGCCATCGACAAGCTGCGCCAGGGCATCACGTCGCTGAACAAGGAAGGCCGCGAGCGCCTGCTGGAAGCCTTCCAGAAGGTGGACGGACATTTCCAGAAGCTGTTCGTCGAGGTCTTCGGCGGTGGCCGCGCCCATCTGCAGCTGGTGGAATCCGACGACCCGCTGCAGGCCGGCCTCGAGATCTATGCCTCGCCGCCGGGCAAGCGGCTGCAGCTGATGTCGCTGCTTTCGGGCGGCGAGCAGGCGCTGACGGCGCTGTCGCTGCTCTTCGCGGTCTTCCTCACCAACCCGGCGCCGATCTGCGTGCTGGACGAGGTGGACGCCCCTCTGGACGATTCCAACGTCGAGCGGCTCTGCAACCTCATGGAAGCCATGGCGCGCCAGACCTCCGATATCGGCGAGGGTACCCGCTTCATCGTGGTCACCCACCATCCGATCACCATGGCGCGCATGGATCGCCTGTTCGGCGTCACCATGGCCGAACGCGGCGTCTCGACCCTGGTTTCGGTCGACCTCGCCGCGGCGGAAGCGATGAAGGCGACGGCGTAGGTCTTACGCGCTCACCAGTGGCGTGAAGCCGAAGCTGCCGTCCAGCATGGCGCCGCGGAAATCGGTGTCGGTGGCGTTGATGCGCAGCAGGTTGGCACCGCGCAGGTCGGTGCAGATCAGCATGGCGCCTGTCAGGTCGGCGCCGGAAAGATTGGCTTCGCTCAGATCGGCGCCGCTGAGATTCGCACGGGCCAGCACTGCGTCGGCGAGGTTGCAGCCGCGCAGCACGGCGCGCCGGCCCTGCCTGCCGTCACTGGTCACCCATTGCTGGTGCTCGGCAAGAATCGTTTGCAGTTCGGCCGGCTCCATGGGCGTGGCCAGCTTGCCGCCGGCGGCGAGGATCGCCTCGCCCATGCCCTGCCCGAGATCGGCGAGGGCGAAATCCGCGCCCCGCAGATCGGCGCCCGCGAAGCTGACATTTTCCAGCCGGGCATAGGCGAAGCTGGCATCCTGCAGGTTGGCGTGGTCGAAACTCGCCTCCCTGAGGATGGCGCCGACGAAGGAGGCGCCCTTCATGCTGGCGGCATGCAGCCGCGTCGTCATGCCGCTGCCTCCGGCCTCATAGGGCCCGAGCTGCGCTTCGTTCAGGCAGGTATTGGTCAGCACGGCGCGGCTGAGATCGGCGCCCCGCAGATCGGCCTTGCTGAAATTGGCGTCCGTCAGGTCCGCGGCGGTCAGGTCGCAGCCCGGCAGCTCGGCTTCCGTGAAGATGCTTTCGCGTAAATCCGAACAGGACAGGCGGCAGAAGGGCAGGGCGGCCCGGTGCAGGTTGCGCCGCCGCAGCTGCACGGCGTCGAAATCGGTCTTTTCCAGCATCAGCCGCCGGCCGATCCGCACCGAACTGCCCAGCGACTGCACGTAGCGGCCATGCGATTCGAGCAGTTCACCCAGATTCGGCGGGCAGGTGGCGTAGGTCGGTGGCATGGCGGGGAAGATTCTTACAGGCGAGCCATGGTCTGTGGAACAAAAAAACGGCGCCCGAAGGCGCCGTCCCGGTTCAGAGCAGACCGGCGATGACCCGGTCGGGCGGAGCATGGCCGTCGGCGAAGGTCTTGATATTGATGATCACCTTCTCGCCCATGTCGTTGCGGCCCTCGATCGTCGCCGAGCCCATGTGCGGCAGCAGCACCACGTTGTCCAGCTCGAGCAGCTTCGGGTTCACGGCCGGCTCATGCTCGAAGACGTCCAGCGCCGCGCCGGCAATGTCGCCCTTGCGCAGCTTGCGGACCAGCGCATTCTCGTCGATCACCTCGCCGCGCGCGGTGTTGACGATGTAGGCGTGCGGCCGCAGCAGGTCGAGGCGGCGGGCGGACAGCAGGTGGAAAGTGGCCGGCGTATGCGGGCAGTGGATCGAGATGATGTCCATGCGGGCCAGCATCTGGTCGAGGCTTTCCCAGTAGGTCGCCTCCAGCTCCTGCTCGATGCTTTCGTGGACCCGCTTGCGGTTATGGTAGTGGATCGAGAGGCCGAAGGCCCGCGCGCGGCGCGCCACGGCCTGGCCGATGCGGCCCATGCCGATGATGCCGAGCCGCTTGCCGCCGAGGCGGTGGCCCAGCATCCAGGTCGGCGACCAGCCGTCCCACTTGCCGCTCTGCAGCGCCACGGCGCCCTCGACCAGACGGCGTGGCAGCGCCAGCAGCAGCGCCATGGTCATGTCCGCGGTGTCTTCGGTCAGCACGCCGGGCGTGTTGGTCACGGTGATCCCGCGCTGGCGGGCGGCGGCGAGGTCGATATGGTCGACGCCGGTGCCGAAATTGGCGATCAGGCGGAAATTCGGGCCGGCATGGGCAAGGACGGCGCCGTCGATCCGGTCGGTAATGGTCGGGACCAGCACATCGGCTACCTTCACCGCCTCGATCAGCTCGGCCTGAGTCATCGGCTGGTCCGCCACGTTCAGGCGGGTGTCGAACAGCTCCATCATCCGGGTCTCGATCGGATCCGGCAGCTTGCGGGTCACGATGACCAGGGGGCGCTTCTTCGGCGTGGGCATTGAGGCGTTTCCAGCTCCGCGAGGGGGAGGGGCTTTGCGCCCTCTCTAGCAGATCGAATTAACCGAGACAAACCTTGGAGGGGGCGAAATCGGCTGCCGCCACGGAAGGATAACAGCCGATCGCCGGGGGCGGGTGCGCTGCCGCCCGGAATGCTCCGTTCGCGTACGAACGGTCCCGGGCGGCAGGGTTCAGCGGACGTAAAGGGGCATATACTGGCGGATATTGCGCTCCAGCTCGCGATTGACGTCCATCAACGTCTCGCGGACCAGATCGTGGAGGACCCGGTCGCGGTCGTTCAGGGTCGCCTTCTCGCTGATGCTGTTGGAGCGGCGCGCGGAGGCCGAGGCTTCGGCCAGGCGGAAGCCGCGCGCGTCATGGAGCTGGACCGCCATTTCCACGTCGGTGTCGAAGCGGGCGATCTGGTCCTCGGTGAAGCTGCCGCGGAGGCCCGGAGTCTTGCGCAGATCGGTCTCCGTAACGCTGGCCTTCCGGATGATCACCCGGACGGTGTTCTGCTGCGTATTGTCGAGGGCGACGCGGTCGCGGGCCCAGCGCTGCGCCACCACCTGCGGCGGCTGCGGGATGTTGAGCTCGATATGCGGCGGCTGCGCCGTCGGCTGGTATTCGACGAGGGTTTCGACGGCACTGGCCGCGAAGGTCAGCTTCGGCTGGTCCTCGAAGGTGATTTCCGGCAGCACAAGCCGTTCCGGCGCCGAGCTGCAGGCGGCCGCCAGCACGGCAATACCCAGGACGGCTAGACCTCGGACGAAGGCATTCATGGCCGTTTCTCCTTGTTTTTCGCCCTGACTTAGGCGGCCAAATGGGGCGAATTCAAGGCCCCCGGGCGCGTTCCCCGGAGGATGGCCCCGAGAAATCACTGCTGAAGGATCGACGGGCGCCGGAGGCAGCTCAGGCGTCGAGGCTGCCCGCCGCGCGCCGCACCACCTCCGCCGGAAAGCGGTAACTTTCGCTGCAGAACTGGCAGGTCACGGTGATTGTTCCGTCCACCGCCATGGCCTCGATCTCGTCGGTGGAGAAGGTCGAGAGAATGCCCTTCACCCGGTCGGGCGTGCAGGTGCACTGGTCCAGCAGCGGTGCGGTCTCGAAGACGCGCACGCCATCCTCGTGGAACAGCCGGTACAGAATTTCATTCTGCCCGAGTGCGGCGTCAGTGAGCTCGGCGGCGGTCGCGGTGCCCAGCAGGACCTGCATCTTCTCCCAGGCCGCCGCCCGCTCTTCCTGCGTCAGTCCGCCCGGATCGAGCGGCAGCTGCTGCAGCAGCACGCCGCCGCCACGCCAGGCCCTGCGCCCGTCACTGCCCCTGCGATGGGCCGCGGCGAGCACCACGCGGGCATTGAGCTGTTCGGACTGGGCGAAATAGGCATGCGCCGCATCGGCCAGGCTCGCACCCGAGAGATCGACGATGCCCTGGTAGCGCTCGAAATCCTCGCTCCGGGGATCGATGGTGAAGGCCAGATAGCCCTTGCCCAGCAGCAGCGGCACCAGTCCTGTCGTGCCGCCCGGTCCGAGTTCGAGGCCTTCCAGCCGTTCCGCGTCGAAATTGGCATAGGCGCGCAGATGGCCGGGCGTGCGGTAATCCGCCACCAGGGCGGAAACCGGCCCGTCGCCCTTCGCCTGGAGGGAGAAGACGCCTTCGAATTTCAGGGCCGTCCCCATCGTGGCGACGAGCACCAGGGCCTCGGCCAGCAGATGCGCGACCGGCTCGGGATAACGGTGGCGGGCAAGAAGGGAGTCGAGCGCCGGACCCAGCCGCACGATGCGGCCACGCACATCGCACTGCTCGACCTGGAATGGCAGCGACAGATCGTCGCGAAGAGGAAGCGTACTCACAGGGCCTATATAGGAGCGGTCAGGCGCCGAAACACCAGGCCAGGATCGCCTTTTGCGCATGCAGGCGGTTTTCCGCCTCGTCGAAGACGACGGAACGCGGACCGTCGATCACCTCGGCGGTCACTTCCTCGCCGCGATGGGCGGGCAGGCAATGCATGAAAATCGCGTCCGGCGCCGCCTTGGCCATCAGGGCGGCATTGACCTGGAAGGGCCGGAGAATGGCGTGGCGCCGCTCGGCGTCCTTCATGCCCATCGAGACCCAGGTATCGGTGATCACGCAGGCCGCATCGCCGACGGCCGCGGCGGGATCGCTGGTGACGCGGATCTGGCCCTGGCGCTCGGCGGCCCATTTCAGCACCCCGGCGTCGGGCCGCAGCTCGTCCGGGCAGGCGAGATCGAGGCGGAAGCCGAACAGCACCGCCGCGTGGATCAGCGAGGTGGCCATGTTGTTGCCGTCGCCGACCCAGGCCAGCTTGCGGCCTTTGATCGGGCCGCATTTCTCCTCGAAGGTCATCACGTCCGCCATCACCTGGCAGGGATGGCTGTCGTCGGTCAGGCCGTTGATCACCGGCACCGAGGCATTGTCGGCCAGTTCGGTGAGGTTCTTCGCCTTGCCCGTACGCATCATGATGGCGTCGACATTCGCCGACAGGATGCGGGCGGTGTCGGCGATCGATTCGCCGCGGCCCGTCTGCAGTTCGTCGGCGCGCAGCACGATGGTCTCGCCGCCCAGCTGCCGCATCGCGCTGTCGAAGGACAGCCGGGTGCGCGTGGACGGTTTCTCGAAGATCATCGCGAGAATCCGGTCGGCCGCGGGCCGGTCGGGCTCCACGGCTCCCTTGGGCCAGCCGCGGCGGCCCGCCTTCATGCGCGCCGCATTGGTCAGGATGCCGCGCAGGACATCCGGCGAGAGGAGGTGCAGGTCGAGGAAGTGCCGCACCGACTGGGTCTGCATCGCGTTCATTTTGCCGCCTCGGCCTGCATCTGGCCCTGCAGCCTGCGGCAGGCCGCCTCGATGCGGCTGATGCCCTCCGCGAGATCCTTTTCCGGAATCGTCAGCGCCGGCATCAGGCGCACGGTATTGTCGCCCGCCGTCACGCCCAGCACATGCTCGTCGCGCAGGGCGGCCTGGAAGTCGCCGTTGGGGATGCGGGTCTTCAGCGCCAGCAGGAAGCCCTGGCCGCGGACCTCCTCGATCAGATCGGGATAGCGGTCGCTGAGCATGGCGAGCTGCTGGCGGAAATAGGAACTGCGCCTCTGTACCCCGTCGAAGAAGCCGGGCTCGAGCATGACGTCGAGCACCGCATTCGCCGCCGTCACGGCGAGAATGTTGCCGCCGAAGGTGGTGCCGTGCGTTCCCGGCGCCATGCCGGAGCAGGCCTCGTCGGTGGCCAGCACGGCGCCGATCGGCATGCCACCGCCCAGCCCCTTGGCCAGGGACATGATATCCGGCTCGATGTCCGCCCACTCATAGGCGAACAGCTTGCCGGTGCGGCCCATGCCGGTCTGCACCTCGTCGAGGATCAGCAGCAGGTCGTTCTCGTCGCAGATCTGCCGCAGCGCGCGCAGCACGTCGGTCGGCACCACGCGGATGCCGCCCTCGCCCTGGATCGGCTCGACCATGATCGCCGCCGTCTCCGGCGTGATCGCGGCCTTCACCGCCTTCAGGTCGTTCAGCGGAACGTGATCGAAGCCCTCGACCTTCGGGCCGAAGCCCTCGAGATACTTCTTGTTGTTGGTGGCCGACAGCATGGCGAGCGTACGGCCGTGGAAGGCGCCGTCGAAGGTGATGACGCGGTACTTCTCCGGCTTGCCCTTGGCCGCCCAGTATTTGCGCGCGATCTTCACCGCGCCCTCGTTGGCCTCGCCGCCGGAATTGCAGAAGAAGGCCTTGTCGGCGAAGGAGTGCGCCACCAGCTTCGCCGCCAGCTCTTCCTGCTCGGGCGACTTGTACAGGTTGGAGACATGCCAGAGCCTGGCCGCCTGCTCCTGCAGGGCCTTCACCAGCCGCGGATGGCTGTGACCCAGCGCGGTGACCGCGATGCCGGAGCCGAAGTCGAGATAACGTCGACCGTCGGCGGTGTAGAGGTAGGAACCCTCGCCCCGCTCGAACGCGAGGTCCTGCCTCGCGTAGGTCGACATCAATGCTTCGCTCACGACACCTTCTCCGGTTCGGTCTGAAAAAGACGACGCCAGCCCCGGGCTTTTCGCGCCGGGCTGGCGGGAGGTCGGACTCTAAGGTCGGGCAAGGTCATGTGTCAATTCAGCCAATGTACGCCGACAATGGCGGGGAACCGGCCCGCCCGGCACTGGCCGGACTTTCCGTCCCGGTGCTAGTCTCTGGAAAACATCACGAAATTGCCGGAGGAGAGCCATGACCACCCTCAGCTTCGAGACCACGCGCCGGGTCTATTGTGAGCCGGGCGCCAGCACCAAACTGGGCGGTCTGCTGGCCGAGCTGGGGGTCACCCGGGCGATCCTGGTCACCGATCCGGGAGTCATGAAGCTGGGCCTGCCGAAAGCCGCACTGGAGAGCCTGGAAGCGGCCGGGATCGCTGTCGCGATCTATGACAGGACGGAAGCCGATCCGCCGGAGAAGCTGGTCCATGAAGCCGTCGAGGCGGCCAGGCAGCATCGCGCCGACGGCGTGGTCGGTTTCGGCGGCGGTTCGTCGATGGACATCGCCAAGCTGGTCGCCTTCCTGCCGGTTGCCAGCCAGCAGCTCTCGGAAATCTACGGCGTCGGTTTCTGCAAGGGCCGCCGGCTGCCGCTGGTCCAGGTGCCGACCACCGCCGGCACCGGCTCGGAAGTCACCGGCATCGCGATCATCACCACGGGCGAATCCGAGAAGAAGGGCGTCGTTTCGCCCATGCTGCTGCCCGACATTGCCCTGCTGGATGCCGATCTCACCCTGGGGCTGCCGCGGCATGTGACGGCGGCCACCGGCGTCGACGCGATGGTGCATGCCATCGAGGCCTACACATCGAAGCACAAGAAGAACCCGATCTCGGACGCGCTGGCGCGCGAGGCGCTCAGCCTTCTGTCGCGCAACATCCGCAGGGTCTGCTCGGAAGAGGGCGCAAGGGACCGCCAGGCGCGCTCGGAGATGCTGCTGGGCGCGATGCTGGCGGGCATGGCATTCGCCAATGCGCCCGTTGCCGCCGTTCATGCGCTGGCCTATCCGGTCGGCGGGCATTTCCATGTGCCGCACGGCCTGTCGAACGCGCTGATGCTGCCCCATGTGCTGCGCTTCAACCTCGAGAACGAGACGGCCGCCCGGCAATACGGCGAGCTGGCGCCGGTGCTGCTGCCGGGCAGCAGCTTCGGCAGCACCAATGCCGCGGCCGGCGCCCTGCTTGCCGAGCTGGAGGCGATCATCGACGACGTGAAGCTCGAGAAGCAGCTGCGCCAGGTCGGCATCAGCCACAATCACCTGCCGATGCTGGCGAAGGATGCGATGAACCAGCAGCGCCTGCTGGTCAACAATCCGCGCGAGGTCACCTACGACGACGCGCTGAAGATCTATGAGCAGGCACTGTAACGATGAGCGAAGTTCTGGATCCCAAGCTGGAGGTTCGCGAGAACTACCGGCATACCCTGCGGATTCCGACGCGGCTGTCGGACATCGATGTCTACCAGCATGTCAACAACGTTCAGTATTACGCCTATTTCGACACGCTGGTGAACGACTACATGATCCGTTTCGGCGGGCTGGACATGGCCCGCGATCCGGTGATCGGCCTGCTGGTGGAGAGCGGCTGCCGCTTCCACAAGTCGCTGAACTATCCCGAAACCATCGATGCCTGCCTGCGCACGGTGAAGCTGGGCAATTCTTCGGCGCGTCACGAAATCGCGCTGTTCCGCGACGGCGACCGGCATCCCGCCGCCACCGGCCATTTCGTCCATGTCTTTGTCGAGCGCGGCGTGCAGAGGCCGGTGCCGATTCCGCCGAAGATCAGGGCCTGCCTCGAGAAGATCCTGGTGTAGTCGCAGACGCGAATCTGCCGGCCGGCGCAGGGCGCCAGGTGTCCGTAAATTAACCTGCATTCACAGGGCGACGACGGCATGCTGGCGGCCATCGTCATTTGCGTTTCCGAAGGGGCCAGCATGTCTGCAGATCCGGATTTCCGGCAGCGCCGCGATGCCGTCGTCACGCCCGCCGTGCCGCATTTCCATTTCGTGCTGCTGCTCGGCCTTGTCGCTGCCGCCACCGCGATCACCGCGATCATCTTCAACGACCAGACCTCGGCCGCCTGGGCCTCGGGCGCGCTGCTGGGCGTGGCCGGCTGGATCGCCTTTCCGCTGCTGCGCGGTACGCAGCAGCGCTGAAGTCTAGGGCTGGAGCCGGTAGCCCCGGCGCAGCAGGGCGTAGCAGAACAGCCAGAGGGCGACGCCCGTGGCGCCCAGAGCCACCGCGCCCAGAATCACGTTGCCGTCCGTATGGCCGGTCAGGCCGTAGCGGAAGCCGTCGATCATGAAGAAAAACGGATTCACCAGCGCCGCCCCGTGCCAGAAGTCCGGCAGCTGCTGCACCGAGTAGAAGGTGCCCGACAGGAAGGCCAGCGGGGTGACGATGAAGTTGGTCACCGCGGCCAGATGGTCGAATTTCTCGCTCCACAGGCCGGCCAGGATGCCGATCAGGCTGAGGATCAGCGAGCCGCAGAACACGAAATACAGCGTTGCCGGCCAGGAATGGACGGTTGTGCCGGCGAAGGGCGTGATGGCAAGCCCGACGGCCAGCGCGACGACCAGGCCTCGGGTGACCCCCGCCATGGCATAGGCGAACAGGAATTCGCCGGCGCTGATCGGCGGCATCAGCACGTCGATGATGTTGCCCTGTACCTTCGAGATCATGATCGAGGATGACGTGTTGGCGAAGGCATTCTGCGTCGTCGCCATCATGATCAGGCCGGGAGCCAGGAATTCGACAAAGGGCATGCCGCCGATCTCGCGGTCGCTGCGGCCCAGCGCCAGCGCAAAGACCGCAAAGAAGAGCAGCGTGGTGACCACGGGCGCCAGCACCGTCTGGGTGATCACCTTGATGAAGCGCTGGACTTCCTTCTGATACAGCGTCCACAGGCCCATCCAGTTGGCGCGGCCGTAATCGCGCGGCGTCGCCGGCGCGTGGCGGAAAGTGGTGTCGGTCGTGCTGTTCTCGGCCATGTCAGCCACTCGGTGTCCGGGGAATGTTGTCTGGCCGCCTTCTTACCGCGTATGGTGCGGCGATGCAAAAAGCCCCGCCCCGAACCGTCCAGACCGACCCGCCTGAATGGCTTTCGGCCCTGCTGGGCGGCGATCGTGCGGCGCTGGCGCGTGCCATCACCGCGGTGGAAAACGATACGGCCGAGGCCCGTGCCGTGCTGCAGGCGATCCGCGACAAGCTCGGCCGCGCCGTCGTGGTCGGCTTCACCGGGGCGCCCGGCGCGGGCAAATCCACCCTGGTTTCGGCCTATGTCCGGGCATTGCGCGAGCGGGGCCAGACGGTGGGCGTCGTTGCCGTCGATCCCTCCAGTCCGCTCACCGGCGGCGCCATCCTCGGCGATCGCATCCGCATGACCCAGCATGCCGGCGACCCGGGCGTGTTCATCCGCAGCCTGGCCAGCCGCGGCCATCTCGGCGGGCTTTCCCGCACCGCCACACGCGTGATCGACGTCTTCGATGCCGCGGGCCGGGATGTCATCGTCGTCGAGACGGTCGGCACCGGCCAGTCGGAAGTCGAGGTGGCCGAGATCGCCGATGTGCGCGTGGTGGTGAATGCGCCGGGGCTCGGCGACGACATCCAGGCCATCAAGGCCGGCATTCTGGAAATCGCCGACATACTCGTCGTCAACAAGTCCGACCTGCCCTTTGCCGAACGCTCGGCGCGCCAGCTGGCCGCGATGAGCGCGCAGCGCGCCCAAGGGCCGGTGCCGGTGCTGCAGACGAGCGCGACGCGCAACGAGGGAATCGCCGAGCTGGCCGATGCGATTGCTGCCATCGGTCGCCGCAAGCGACCCGATCCGAGGGCGCGGCAGCGTCGCCTGCTGCACGCGCTGGCGCTGGACCGCTTGCGCCGCGCGCTCGAATCGCTGCCCGATGTGGAAGCGGATGCGCTTGCCGAGCAGGTGCTGTCCGGCCAGGCCGACATCGAAACCGTCCTTCACGATATAACCAGCCGTCTCCGGAAAACATGATCGAAGCTCCCATCTGCCAGAACATTCTCGACCTGCCCGGCTCGCGCATCCGCGTGGTCAGCCGCGCCTCGGCCGATATCCCCGACCTCATCAAGCTGTGGTTCGGCGAGGGCGACGAGCCGACGCCGGAATTCGTCCGCAGGGGCGCCGCGGAAGCGCTGGCGCGCGGCGAGACCTTCTATGCCGCCAACCGTGGCATCGCGCCGCTGCTGGATGCGATTGCGGGCTATCTGAACCGTGCCTATGGCGTGAGCGTGCCGCATGAACGGATGGTGGTGACGGCGTCGGGGATGAACGCCATCATGATCACGGTGCAGTGCCTGGTCGAGCCGGGTGACAGCGCGGTGGTGATCGGACCGATCTGGCCGAACGGGCGTGCAGCCATGAAAGCCATGGGCGGCGAGGTGCGCGATGTCTTCCTCAGGGCACAGGAGGACGGGCGCTGGAAGCTCGACCTCGACGAGCTGTTCGCCGCCTGCGATGAGACAACCAGACTGATCATGATCAACAGTCCGGGCAATCCGACCGGCTGGGTGGCTTCGGAAGCCGAGCTGAAGGCGATCCTCGATTTCTGCCGCGAACGCGGCATCTGGATTCTGTCCGACGAGGTCTATGGCCGCATCATCTACAACGGCGCGCGCCATGCGCCGAGCTATTACACCCTGGCGCAACCCGAAGACCCGGTGGTGATCATCAATTCATTCTCGAAAAGCTGGTCGATGACCGGCTGGCGCCTGGGCTGGATCGTGGCGCCGCCGCGGCTCTGCACGGCGGTCGAGAAGATGACCGAATTCAACATCTCGCACCCGACCACCTTCGTGCAGTGGGGTGGCGTCGCGGCGATGAACGAGGGCGACAGTTACATCGAGGGCCTGGTCGAGCGTTACCGGCGTGCCGCCGACCTGGTCTATCAGGCGCTGGCGCCGCTGCCGCGCGTGCGGCTGGCCAAGCCGGAAGGCGCCTTCTATGCGTTCTTCGCGCTCGATGGCATGACCGACAGCGTCGAGTTCTGCAAGGAGCTGGCGCGCAAGGCACGGGTCGGCCTCGCGCCCGGCATCGCCTTCGGTCCCGCCGGCGAGGGCCGCATCCGGCTCTGCTATGCCGCCTCGCTGCCGAAGCTCTCGGAAGCAATGGAGCGGCTGGTGCCGCATCTGAGATAGGACAGCCATGCGCATGATCTACGAAAGCGACGAGCACGTTCAGCTGCGCGAGCAGGTGGCACGGTTCATCGAGAACGAAGTCCGCCCCCATGGCGAGGCCTGGGAGGAGCAGGGCTTCGTGCCGCGGGAGGTGCTGCGCCGCATGGGCGCCCTCGGGTTTTTCGGCATCCGCTACCCCGAGGAATATGGCGGCTCGGCGCAGGGCGCCATCGCCTCGGCGATCCTTGCCGAGGAATGCGGCCTGTCCGGCTTCGGCGGCTTCTCCGCCACCGTGCTGGTGCATACCGACATGGCGTCACCGCATCTGGCCCATGCCGGCAACAGGGCGCAGCTGGACAGGTGGATGCGCAGGGTCGTCGCCGGCGAGCTGATTACCGCCGTGGCGGTCACCGAGCCCGATGCCGGGTCGGATGTTGCCGCCATCCGCACGCGGGCGCGGCGCGACGGCGACGCCTACGTGCTGAACGGCAGCAAGATGTTCATCACCAACGGCGTCCATGCCGATCTTTACTTCGTCGCGGCGAAGACCGATCCGGAGGCCAAGGGCTCTCGCGCCATTTCGATCTTTGCCATCGAGAAGGGCATGCCCGGCTTCAGCGTCGGACGCAGCCTGCGCAAGCATGGCTGGCTCTGCTCCGACACGGCCGAACTCGTCTTCGACAACTGCCGGGTACCGGCGGAGAACCTGTTGGGCGAGGAGAATCGCGGCTTCTACGCCATCATGCGCAACTTCCAGAATGAGCGGCTGGTGCTCGGTGCAATGGCGGTCGGCGAATGCCGCCGGGCCCTGCAGATCACCCGCGAATACGTCACCACCCGCAGGGCCTTCGGCGGCGTTCTGGCTGACAAGCAGGCGATCCGCCAGCGACTTGCGATGGCCGAGGCGCGCACGGAAGCGGCGCGCCAGCTGGTCTATCACGCCGCCTGGCTGGTCGAGCAGGGGGTGGACGCTGTCCGCGAGGTTTCTATGGTCAAGGCGCTCTGCGGCGAGCTGGTCAGCCAGATCATGTATGACTGCCTGCAATTCCACGGCGGCGCCGGGTATCTGCGGGAATCGGCGATCGAGCGCATGGCGCGTGACGCCCGCATCCACTCCATCGGCGGCGGCGCCACAGAGGTCATGCTGGAGGAAATTGCCAAGCGCTGGCCTGCGTAAGACCTGCCCCGGCGGAACCTTTGCGCTGCACATCATTTGGCGCTAGCGTCTCCGCCTGACCGATATCACGGAGGAAACTGTCATGCGTGAAGCCGTCATCGTCTCCACCGCCCGCACGCCGATCGGCAAGGCCTATCGCGGCGCCTTCAACAACACCGACGCTGCCACGCTGGGCGGGCATGTGATCCGCGAGGCAGTGAAGCGCGCCGGCATCGACCCTGGCGAGGTGGATGACGTGGTGATGGGCGCGGCGCTGCAGCAGGGCGCCACCGGCGGCAACATCGCGCGCAATGCGGCGGTCGCGGCCGGCCTTCCGGTCAGCGTCGCCGGCATGAGCGTCGACCGGCAATGCGGCTCGGGCCTGATGGCCATCGCCACTGCGGCAAAGCAGATCATCCTCGACAATGTCCCCATTGCGGTCGGCGGCGGGCTGGAGTCGATCTCGCTGGTGCAGAACGAGCATATGAACACGTTCCGCGCCCGCGATGAATGGCTGATGAAGAACAAGCCCGACATCTACATGCCGATGATCGACACCGCCGAGACGGTGGCGAAGCGCTACAAGATCAGCCGCGAGGCACAGGACGAATACGCACTCCGCAGCCAGCAGCGGACCGCCGCCGCGCAGCAGGCCGGGAAGTTCGACGACGAACTGGCGCCGATGCCCACGAGGATGGCCGTCGTGAACAAGGAGACCAAGGAAATCTCCTACAAGGACGTCACCCTGACCAAGGACGAGGGCAATCGTCCCGACACCAATGCGGAAGGCCTCGCCGCGCTGCAGCCGGTGCGCGGCCCGGGCAACTTCATCACCGCGGGCAACGCCAGCCAGCTGTCCGACGGCGCGTCCGCCTGCGTGCTGATGGAAGCCAAGCTGGCCGAGAAGCGCGGCCTGAAGCCGCTCGGCATCTATCGCGGCATGGCGGTCGCCGGCTGCGAGCCCGACGAGATGGGGATCGGCCCGGTCTATGCCGTGCCGAAGCTGCTGCAGCGTTTCGGCCTGAAGATGGACGATATCGGCCTCTGGGAGCTGAATGAGGCCTTCGCCGTGCAGGTGATCTACTGCCGCGACAAGCTCGGCATTCCCGATGAGCGCCTGAACGTCAACGGCGGCGCGATCTCCATCGGCCATCCCTATGGCATGTCGGGCGCCCGCATGGTCGGGCACGCCCTGATCGAGGGGAAGCGCCGCGGCGTGAAATACGTGGTCGTCACCATGTGCATCGGCGGCGGCCAGGGCGGCGCCGGGCTTTTCGAAGTCGCCTGAGTCAGCGCAGCGCGCGACGGGTGAGGATCAGTTCCGCCACGCCGCCGCGCTCGTAGAAGACGATCCCGAACTGGCCATAGGTCTCGGCGAGACCTGTGGCCTTTTCCTTCGTGATGCCGGGGATGGCAAAGCCGGGCTCCGCCCTCCAGCCGCGCTGGTCCGGCACGCCGAGATGCGGCAGGGCCGGCCAGCCCCGTCGTGCCAGGTCGCGCCGCAGCCGCTGATGCGCCGCCATGTTACGTGTTGCCGGATAGCGGCGGCTGCAGGGATTCCACGCCGTCAGGCAGCAGAGCGTGTCCGCGCCGAGGCTGTCCAGCAGGGCGTCCGCCTCCGGGCTGTGCTCGTGCAGTCGCAGCCCGACCGGTTCGCCGTCCGGAACCAGGATTGCGTAGGTCGTTTCGGCATAACCCTGCAGTGTCGTAGGCGAGATCACCGCAGCTCCGCCGAGGACAGGGCCTGCAGCAGACTGCCGGTGCCGGGATTGGAAACCACGTTGCGGTAGAGGATGTCGCGCGGATGCGCCGGTTGGCCGTAGTAGGTCTGGTTCCGGCTGTGCCGGGCCGTGATCACCGCGCCTTCCACGGAAACGCCGGCGGCCAGGCCGCGGCTCTTCGAATAGGACAGGATATCCGCTCCGAGGTTGGTGGTGGTCGCAGCCTCGATGCCGGCACCGACGGGGCCCGCGGCAACCGTGGCGTCGGCGCCGAGCTTGAATTCGTTCCTCAGGATCGCTTCGACGGCCCGCTCGTTCATCAGCAGCAGCATGACTTCGGAGGCCTCGCCGCCGATCTGCAGTCCGATCGAGCCGGCGCCCATGGTGTAAATTGCCGGCTGGCTCCAGCCATTCGCCGTTCTTGCCAGCAGCACGCCCGAGCCGCCCTCGCCGCCGATGATGAAACTGGCCTTCAGAAGCTGCGGCACGATGAACACGCCCTTGGCCTGGGCCAGCTTGCGCCGCATGTCGCTGAACTGCGGGTCGGCGGCAAAACGGTCCACGGTGATGCGCGCCTGGTCGATCAGGTTCTGCTCCTCGTTGGCGAAAGCAGCGGGGGGCACCAGAAGCAGAGCAGCGCCGAATGCACCGGCAGCCAGCAGGGTTCGACGGGTGGTCATGGGCGGGAATCCCCTCTCCGGATTGGCAGATCAGCAGATTATATGGCCTCGGCCCGGTTTGGCAGTGACCGTGGTTGGAACTGCAGAACCGAATCGGGTGCCGGGGTTGTTCGGGGGATAGCGAACCCTTAGACTGTGGCGGCTTTGTGGAATTGGAGACGGCATGGATAAGGCAGGCGAAGCGATCCCCGCCGATATCGCGGCCATGAGTTTCGAGGCGGCGCTGAAGGCGCTGGACGAGATCGTGGCCAAGCTGGAAAGCGGCCGGGTCGACCTTGAGGAGTCGATCGCGCTCTACGGCCGCGGCGCGCTGCTCAAGCGGCACTGCGAATCGAAGCTGAAGGCCGCCGAAGAGAAGATCGAAAAGATCGTGGTCGGCGCCGACGGACAGCCCTCGACCCAGCCCTTCAAGGCCGACTGACATGGCGCGCCAGTCGCCGGACCTGGCGGCGGCGATGCGGGAGATCGGGGCGGCCACCGAGGCCGCGCTCGACCGTCTGCTGCCGCGCCCCGAGGGAGCGATTGCCCGGCTCGACGAGGCCATGCGTTACGCCTGCCTGGGCGGGGGCAAAAGGCTGCGGGCCGTGCTCTGCGTCGCCAGTGCCGATCTCTTCGGCGTGCCGCGCACGCAGTCGCTGCGCGCCGCGGCCGCCATCGAGATGCTGCACGCCTATTCGCTGGCCCATGACGATCTGCCCTGCATGGACGACGACGACATGCGCCGCGGCCGCCCCAGCCTGCACCGGGCGTTTGACGAGGCAATGGCGGTTCTGGCCGGCGATGCGCTGCAGACCCAGGCCTTTGCCGTGCTGGCCGATGCCGAAACCCACGCTGAAGCCGAGGTTCGCCTGGCGCTGGTCGCCGGACTTGCCCAGGCCTCCGGCGCGCGCGGCATGGTGGGGGGGCAGGTGATCGACATTGCCGCCGAGCAGCGCAGCGCGGCCGGCCAGCCTCTCGACATGGCGGAAATCAGTCATCTGCAGGCGCTGAAGACGGGCGCGCTGATCCGCTTTTCAGCCGAAGCGGGCGCCATCCTGGGCAGGGCGGGCTCCGCGGAGCGGTCAGCGCTGCGGGATTATGCCGCTGATCTGGGGCTTGCCTTCCAGATTGCCGACGACATTCTGGACCGGGAGGGTTCGGCCGAGGAGCTTGGCAAGGCGGTGGGCAAGGATGCCGCGGCCGGAAAAGCCACCTTTGTCGGGCTTTTAGGGCTGGAGGGCGCCAGGGCCCGCGCCGCCGAATTAACCAGTTCGGCGCAGGCGCGGCTGGCATCTTTCGGTCCAGCGGCCGGGATTTTGCAGGCACTGGCGGAGTTTGTTATAACCCGCCGCTCGTGACACACTCTGGTTACCGATGATCAGCAACCGCACCCCGTTGCTGGATACGGTGCGGACCCCGGCCGACATCCGGCAGTTCGACATCGACCAGCTCAAGCAGCTTGCAGACGAAGTCCGTCGCGAGATGATCGACGCCGTCTCGGTGACGGGCGGCCATCTCGGCGCCGGACTTGGCGTCGTCGAGCTCACGGTGGCCCTGCATCACGTCTTCGCCACGCCCGAGGACCGGCTGATCTGGGATGTCGGCCACCAGGCCTATCCGCACAAGATTCTCACCGGCCGGCGCGATCGCATCCGCACGCTGCGGCAGGGCGGCGGCCTGTCCGGCTTCACCCGGCGCTCGGAGAGCGAATACGATCCCTTCGGCGCGGCACATTCCTCCACGTCGATCTCGGCCGCGCTCGGCATGGCGGTGGCGCGCGACTTCAAGGGCGAGCGCCGCAACGTGATCGCGGTGATCGGCGACGGCGCCATGTCGGCCGGCATGGCCTATGAGGCGATGAACAACGCCGGCGCGATGAACAGCCGGCTGATCGTCATCCTCAACGACAACGACATGTCGATCGCACCGCCGGTCGGCGCCATGAGCGCCTATCTGTCGCGGCTGTTGTCGTCGCGCTCCTATCTCGGCCTGCGCCAGCTGGCCAAGCAGATCGGCGAAAAGATCCTGCCGCGCGGCCTGGCATCCATGGCCGAGAAGGCCGAGGAATATGCCCGCGGCATGGTGGCCGGCGGTACGATGTTCGAGGAGCTGGGCTTCTATTACGTCGGCCCGGTGGACGGCCACAATCTCGACCATCTCGTGCCGGTCCTGAAGAACATCCATGACACCGACAAGACCGGTCCGGTGCTGATCCATGTCGTGACGCAGAAGGGCAAGGGCTACGGCCCGGCCGAAGCGGCGGCCGACAAGTATCACGGCGTGTCGAAGTTCGATGTCGTGACCGGCACCCAGGCCAAGCCCAAGGCCGGCCCGCCGAGCTATACCAAGGTCTTCGCGGAAAGCCTGATCCGGGAAGCCGAGGCCGACGAGCGCATCGTCGCGATCACGGCCGCGATGCCGTCCGGCACCGGCCTCGACCTTTTTGCCAAGCGCTTCCCGCAGCGGACCTTCGATGTCGGCATCGCCGAACAGCATGCGGTGACCTTCGCCGCCGGCATGGCCTGCGAGGGCTTCAAGCCGTTTGCCGCGATCTACTCCACCTTCCTGCAGCGCGCCTACGACCAGGTGGTACATGACGTGGCGATCCAGAAGCTGCCGGTGCGCTTTGCCATCGACCGCGCCGGCCTGGTCGGCGCCGATGGCGCGACTCACGCCGGCAGCTTCGACATCGCCTATCTGGGCTGCCTGCCCGATATGGTGCTGATGGCCGCCGCCGATGAGGCCGAGCTGGTGCATATGGTGGCGACCGCCGCCGCCATCGACGACCGTCCGAGCGCCTTCCGCTATCCGCGCGGCGAGGGCATGGGCGTGGCGCTGCCCGAGCGCGGTCTGGTGCTGCCGCTCGGCAAGGGCCGCGTGATGCGCGAGGGCAGTTCGATCGCCATCCTCTCCTTCGGCGCACGTCTGGGCGAGGCGCTCAAGGCGGCCGACGATCTGGCGGCCCGTGGACTTCCGACCACCGTGGCGGATGCGCGCTTCTGCAAGCCGCTGGACACCGATCTGGTGCGGCAGCTGGCGCGCCATCACGAGGTGCTGATCACCATCGAGGAAGGGTCCATCGGCGGTTTCGGCAGCCATGTGCTGCAGTTCCTCGCCCATGAGGGCCTGCTTGATCAGGGACTGAAGGTCCGCCCGATGGTGCTGCCGGACTTCTTCATCGATCACGATGCGCCGGTGAAGCAGTATGACATAGCCGGCCTGAACGCACCGCAGATCGTCGCGACAGCCCTGTCGGCACTCGGCCTGCCGTCTGCCGAACTAACAGTCCGCGCGTAACCCGGGTTCGTCGCATGATCCTCACGGAAGCGCGGGCGACGCTCGCGCTGGCGCTGCCCATTGTCGGTACCCAGCTGGCGCAGATCGCCATCCATACCACTGACGTGCTGATGCTGGCGCGGCTGTCCGACCACGCGCTGGCGGTGGGCGCACTTGCTTTCGCGCTGTTCTCGTTCTTCTGGATGCTAGGCATCGGACTGGCGATTGGCGTGGCGCCGATCGCCTCCCATGCCATCGGCTACGACATCGCCGACCGCGCCAGCGTGCGCGATGCCGTGCAAGACGGGCTGCTGGTGTCGCTGGGCTTTACGGTCGTGACCGCCCTGCTGCTGTGGTTCTGCGAGCCTTTCCTGGTCTGGTTCGGCCAGCCGGCCGAGCTGATCCCCGATACGATGCTGCTGCTGCGGCTGCTGTCGGCCTCGCTGCTGCCGATGCTCGGCATTTCGGTACTGCGTGCCTTCACCGCCTCGCTGAGCCGGCCGCAGCCCGCCATGGTGCTGATGATCTTCGCGGTCGGGCTGAACGCGCTGCTGGTCTACAGCCTGACCTTCGGCGCCTTCGGCCTGCCGGCACTGGGTATCGCCGGTGCCGGCCTCGGTTCGGTGCTGGCCAACTGGATCGTCTTTCTCGTTTTTGCCGTCTACGTCGCCCGGGAGGGGCAGTTCGGCGCCTACCGGCTCTGGCACCGGCCCTGGCAGGCCCTGCGGCGCAGCAGCCTGCGGCGGCTCATTGCCTATCTGCGCATCGCGGGGCCGATCGCCCTGACCTTCGGCTCGGAAGTGGGCCTGTTCTCGCTGGCCGCGCAGCTCATGGGCCGGCTCGGTGCGGCCGAAGTCGCCGCGCACCAGATCGCCCTGCAATGGGCCTCGATCAGCTTCATGGTGCCGATGGGTCTGGCCCAGGCGGCGACGGTGCGGGTCGGCCTTGCCGTCGGCGCGCGCGACCATGCCGGTGCGGCGCGGGCGGGCTGGATCGCCATTGCGCTGAGCGTTGGCTTCATGGCGATGATGGCGCTGGTCTTCGCCCGGGCCGGTGCGCCGCTGATCGCCCTGTTCGTTACCGACCGGGCATCGCCGGTCTTTGCGCTGGCGGTCTCCTATCTGGCGATCGCCGCGATGTTCCAGCTGGTCGACGGTGCGCAGGCTGTTTCCAACGGCGCCCTGCGCGGACTCAAGGACATGACGGTGCCGATGATCTTTGCCGCCATCGGCTACTGGGGCGCCGGCCTGCCGGCGGCAATCTGGCTCGGCTTCTACACGCCTCTGCGCGGCGAGGGAGTCTGGATCGGGCTCGTCGTCGGCCTCGCCGTTTCCGCCGTGCTGCTGGTCTGGCGTTTCGCTTTCTGGGCCCGTAGGCTGCGGCGCATGCAGGAGCGGCAGGCATGAAGGCTCAGAAGATGCGGCTCGATCAGGCGCTGGTGGAGCGCGGGCTGGCGGAAAGCCGGGCCAAGGCCCAGGCCGCCATCATGGCCGGCCTGGTGTTTTCGGGCGAGAAGCGCCTCGACAAGCCGGGCCATCCGGTCAGCGCCGATACGCAACTTGAAGTGCGCGGCAAGCCGCATCCCTGGGTCAGCCGCGGCGGCATCAAGCTGGCCCATGGCCTGCAGCATTTCGGTTTCCCGGTGGAGGGGCGCATCTGCATCGATGTGGGTGCCTCCACCGGCGGCTTCACCGACGTACTGCTGCAGCACGGCGCGGCGAAGGTCTACGCCGTCGATGTCGGCGAGGGCCAGCTGGACTGGAAGCTGCGTAACGATCCGCGCGTCGTGGTTCTGGAAAAGACCAATGCGCGCCATATCTCGGCAGAGCAGATCCCCGATAGGGTCGGCGCGGTGGTCTGCGATGCCAGTTTCATCGGGCTGAAGACCGTGCTGCCCGCCGCGCTGTCGCTGGCCGGACCGGGCGCCTGGGCGATCGCGCTGATCAAGCCGCAATTCGAGGTCGGTCGCGAGCGCGTCGGCAAGGGCGGGGTGGTGCGCGATCCCGCCCTGCATGCCGAGGTCTGCGCGGATATCGAGGCCTGGTGGTCGGCGCTGCCGGGCTGGCGCGTGGTCGGCATCGAGACCAGCCCGATCCGGGGACCGGAAGGCAATGTCGAATTTCTGATAGGGGCCGAGTTCAGTGACGCGTGATGTCGAAGGCGTGATCGAGCGGATGGGCGGGCAGGGGCATGGCGTGCTCGTGAAGAACGGCGAGCGCTACTACATCCCCTACACCGTGCCGGGCGACCGCGTGGCCGCCCGGGTCGGCGAGCCGCGGGGCGACGGTTTCGCCGCGCAAATCAGCGTGCTCGAGGAAGCGGGACCCGATCGCGTCGAGCCGCCCTGCGGACATTTCCATCTCTGCGGCGGCTGTTCGCTGCAGCACTGGGCCGATGCACCCTACCGCGCGTGGAAGCGCGACAAGCTTGTGGCCGCCCTCCGGCGCCGCGGTTTCGATGATCCGCCGGTGGAGGATCTGGTTGCCGTGCCCGATGCCTCGCGCCGCCGGGCCGAATTCATCGTGCGCCGCGTGAAGGACCGGCTGCTGCTCGGTTTCCACGAAGCCGCCAGCCGCCGCATCGTCGATCTTGCCGAATGCGCCGTGCTGCGGACGGCACTGCTGCAGAAACTGCCGGCTTTCCGCGAGGCGCTGATGCCCGTGCTGGGCGATGGCTGGGCCGTCGATCTCAGGCTGACCGATACGGAAACCGGCATCGATGCCGTGATCACCGGCAAGCTGAAAATGCGCGTGCAGGAGCGCATCGGACTGAGCCGCGCGGCCAAGGCCATGGGGCTGGCGCGCCTGAGCTGGCGCTTCGATCCGCGCAGCGAGCCGGAGCTGCTGTATCTGGGCGAGCGCGCGCCGCTGGTCCGGTTCGGCGATGTGCCGGTGACGCTCGCTCCCGGCGGTTTCCTGCAGGCCAGTGCCGAGGCCGAACGGGCGATGGCGGATCTGGCGCTCGATGCGCTGAAGGATGCCAGACGCGTCGCCGATCTTTTCTCCGGCTGCGGCGCCTTCGCGCTGCGGCTGGCCGCGCAGGGCAAGGCGGTGCTGGCCGCCGATGCCGACCAGCCGGCGATCGCGGCGCTGAATGCGGCGGTGCAGGCGGCGAAACTGCCGGGGAAGCTCACCGCCGAGGCGCGCGATCTGGAGCGCCGGCCTCTGATGCCGGCGGAGTTCAGGAAGCTGGACGCGGTGCTGCTGGATCCGCCACGGGCCGGTGCCCGGGCGCAGGCCGAACAGCTGGCCGAGGCCGCCCGCCGGGACATGGCGCCGGGGATCGTGGTGATGATCGCCTGCGATGCCAGCAGCTTCGCCCGCGATGCCCGCATCCTCGCCGATGCCGGCTGGCGGCTTGAGACGGCGGTGCCGATCGACCAGTTCCGCTGGTCGCCGCATCTGGAAATCTTCAGCCTTTTCAGGCGCTAAGAAGCCGGGAGGCGAGGGGTTGCAAAGGCCGCGACGGCAAGCTATATCCCGCCCGATCCCTGCTGGGGGATCGTCTAACGGTAGGACCCCAGACTCTGACTCTGGTTGTCTAGGTTCGAATCCTAGTCCCCCAGCCATTCTTCCCCGGACAATGGCGCCAACTTTCCGCCCGCTGATTAAGCTCAGAAAACCAGCGTGAATTCCAAGCGTCTAGGATGCCCTGCCGCAGCCGCGCAGGAAGAGCTTCACCGCGTTGGCCACGCGTGACTCGATCTCGCGTCGCGCCATTGCGGCCGGCTTGGCGGTGAGCAGCAATCCGAGCTGCTGGTGCCCGAGCACCATGCCGAGGAACTGTTCGGCCGCCAGGGTGGGATCGGCAATCCGCAGTTCCGGCCGCGATTGCAGGTAGCACCCGAGCGTATCGATGATGGAGCGCGGGCCGCTGGCGAAGATGAGCCGGCCGAGCGCGGGATTCCGCGCTGCTTCGGCGACGATCAGCCGGTGCAGTGCCAGAGAGCTCGGCGCGAGGGCAAGGGTGAGATAGGCGCGCCCCACCTCCTGGAGCGCCTGTTCCGGCGGCAGGTTGTCCAGCGCCAGGCGTTCGATGCCGCGGGTCAGCCGGCCCGCCAGCTCCTCGATGATGGCGCCGAACAGCGCCGCCTTGCTGGAAAAATGGGCATAAACCGTCACCTTGGAGACCCCGGCGCGGCGCGCGATCAGGTCCATGCCGGCAGCGTAACCTTGGTCGAGGAAGATCTCGGTCGCGGCAGCCAGGATCTCGGCCCGTTTGCGGATGTCCGCAGGCCGGCCGCGGCGGAGCGCTCTCTGCGGTTTCGCCGCCGCCCTTTCTTTATCCGTCCCCGTTGCTTTTCGCTTTCCCATTTTCTGAACCCTACAGTATAGATATTGCCGCTGCACCTCCCAGCTTAAGGAGGGTCACGTCACAGGCAGGCGGGTATGAAGAAGGCTCTCGGTTTGGGTGTCGCCGCGGTGTTGGTTCTTGGCGCCGTCGGCTGGTTTTATGGTGCGGAACTGCAGGCCAGGCTTGCCCCGGGCGCCAATGCGTCGGCGCCGAATTCCCCCGCCGCCCAGCTGGGCAGCCAGCAGGCCCCGATTCCGGTTGCGATCCGCCCCGTCTCCACGGGTCAGGTGCGGCAGCAGATCGAGGCTGTGGGCAGCCTGCTGTCGGATGAATCCGTCATCCTGCGGCCCGAGATTGCCGGGCGTGTTACCGAAATCCTGTTCGACGAGGGCCAGCCGGTGAAGCGCGGCGCCCCGCTGGTGCGGCTGGACTCCACGATCGCGCGCGCGCAGGTGAACCAGGCCAGGGCGAGCATCGCGCTGAGCCGCGCCAATTACGAGCGCGCGCGGGAACTCTACGGCAAGGGCGCCGGCACGCAGCGGGCGCATGAGGAAGCCCTCGCCAAGCTCGCCACCGACGAGGCCGCGCTGGCGCTGGCCCAGGCCGTGCTGGACAAGAGCACCATCAACGCGCCGTTCGATGGCGTAATGGGCCTGCGGCAGATCAGCGTGGGCGACTACGTCAATCCCGGCCAGGCCATGGTGAATATCGAAAGCCTGGATCAGCTGAAGGTCGATTTCCGCATCCCTGAGGTCCATGCCCGCCTGATCGCGCCGAACCAGGCGATCCGCGTGCGCGTCGATGCGATGGGCGGGGCCGAGTTCGATGGTCGCGTCTATGCCATCGATCCCGCCTTTGACCCCAACGGGCGCGCGGCCATCCTGCGTGCCCGCCTGCCCAATCCCGATCGCCAGCTGCGGCCGGGCATGTTCGCCCGCGTCACTCTGATCGTGGAAGAGCGCGCCAATGCCGTCCTGGTGCCCGAGACGGCGCTCAATCCGGTGGGCGCCGAATTCTTCGTCTATCGCGTGGTAGACGGCAAGGCGGTCCAGACGAAGGTGAAGCTCGGGCTGCGGCGCGGCGGTTCGGTGGAAATCCTCGACGGCCTGCAGTCGGACGACCGCATCGTTGCCGAAGGCGGCCAGAAGCTGCGCGATGGACAATACGTCAGGGCCGCGGCGGTCGGGGGAACGTAACACATGGTCATTTCCGATCTCTGCATCCGCCGTCCGGTCTTCGCGACGGTGCTCAGTCTCGTCGTGGTGCTGGTCGGCCTGGTGGCTTTCACGCGCCTCACGGTCCGCGAATACCCGAATATCGATCCGCCGGTGGTGCTGGTGGAGACGCTGTATCGCGGCGCCAGCGCCGAGGTCATCGAAAGCCAGGTGACCCGCGTGCTGGAGGAATCGATCGCCGGCATCGAAGGCATCGATTTCGTCCGTTCCATCACCCGTCCGGAGCGGAGCCTGGTGGTCGTGCGATTCAAGCTGTCGCGCGACGCGGAATCCACCGCCAACGACGTGCGCGACCGCGTCAGCCGCGTGCGCGGCAAGCTGCCCGACGAGATCGACGAGCCGATCGTGTCGAAGATCGAGGCCGATGCGCAGCCGGTTCTTTACATCGCCTTTTCCTCGGACCGCCATTCGCCGATGGAGCTGACCGACTTCGCCGACCGCTATGTGAAGGACCGGCTGCAGTCGATCAGCGGCGTGGCGGAAGCGCGGATCTTCGGCGAACGCCGCTATGCCATGCGCATCTGGCTCGATGCCGCGCGCCTGGCGGCCTACAATCTGACGCCGCAGGATGTCGAGGGCGCGCTGCGCAGGCAGAATGTCGAGGTTCCGTCCGGCCGCATAGAGAGCCGCGACATGGAATTCACGGTGCTGTCGGAGACCGACCTGCGCACCCCCGAACAGTTCGGCGCCATCATCATCCGCGAGGTGAACGGCTATCCGGTCCGGATGCGCGATGTCGCGCGCGTCGAGGTCGGTCCGCTCGACGAGCGCGTCAGCGTCCGCTTCAACGGCAAGCCCGCCGTTTCCATCGGCGTGGTGAAGCAGGCGGTGGCCAATCCGCTCGATATTTCGGCCGGGGTGCGCGAGGCCCTGCCAGGAATCCTGGAAAGCCTGCCGGAAGGCATGCGTGCCGAGATTGCCTACGACACCTCGATTTTCATCCGCGCCTCCATCGATTCCGTCTACCGCACCATCGGCGAGGCCGTGCTGCTGGTCGTTGCCGTGGTATTCCTGTTCCTGCGCAACCTGCGCGCCACGCTGATCCCGGTCGTCACCATTCCCGCCTCGCTGCTGGGTGCCTTCGCGATCATGTACGCGCTGGGTTTCACGGTGAACACGCTGACCCTGCTGGCGATGGTGCTGGCGATCGGCCTCGTGGTCGACGACGCCATCGTGGTGCTGGAGAACATCTACCGCCACATTGAGGAGGGCATGCCGCCGCTGCAGGCGGCCTTCAAGGGCGCCAAGGAAATCGGGTTTGCGGTCGTCGCGATGACGCTGACCCTGGCGGCGGTCTATGCGCCGATCGGCTTCATGAGCGGCACGACCGGCCGGCTGTTCACCGAATTCGCGTGGGCGCTGGCCGGTGCCGTGCTGGTCTCCGGTTTCGTCGCGCTGACCCTGAGCCCGATGATGTGCGGGCGCATGCTCAAGCATGAGGCGAAGCACGGCCGGCTGTTCAATCTCGTCGAGAATGCGCTCAACGGGCTGACCGCGGGTTATTCCAGGCTGCTGCGGGTGTCGCTGAAGGCGCGGCTGCTGGTCATCCTGGTCGGCGTGGTGTTCGCCGGCGGCAGCTATTTCCTGTTCACCGGCCTGAAGCCGGAACTGTCGCCGGTGGAAGACCGCGGCACCATTATCGGCAGTTTCAACGGCCCCGAAGGCGCCACCATCAACTACATGGAGCGCTATGCGCGCCAGGTTGAAGAGCTGATGGGGACGGTTCCCGAGGCGCAGGCGCGCTTCGTCGTCGCCGGCAATCCCATCGTGTCGCAGGGCGTGTCGTTCACCCGCCTGATCCACTGGGACCAGCGTGATCGCAAGCAGCAGCAGATCGTCGAGGAGCTGACGCCGAAATTCCGCGAATTCGCCGGCGTGCAGGGCTTCGTCAACAATCCGCCGTCGCTCGGCCAGAACCTGCGGTCTCCGCCGGTCTGGATCGTGATCCAGGCAAGTGTCGATTATGACGAGCTGAACCGGATGGTCGGCCTGGTCCTGGCCGAAGCCTCGAAGTCGCCGGCGCTCAGCAATCTCGATACCCGCCTGAAGCTCAACAAGCCCGAAATCAAGGTGTCGGTGAACCGCGACAAGGCGGCGGATGTCGGCATCGAGGTCGACGCCATCGGTCGTACGCTGGAAACCATGCTGGGCGGCCGGCAGGTCACGCGCTTCAAGCAGAACGGCAAGCAGTATGACGTGATCGTCCAGGTCGCCGATGTCGAGCGCACCAATCCGGAGGATCTGTCGAAGATCTACGTGCGCGGCAGCAGCGGCCAGATGATCCAGCTGTCCAACCTGGTGGAAGTGCGCGAGTCGCTGACGGCGCGCGAACTGACGCGCATGAGCCAGCTGCGCGCTGCCGACATCACCGCCAACGTCGCGCCCGGCTATTCCTCGGGCGAGGCGCTGGCGGCGCTGGAGGAGGCTGCGCGGCGCGTGCTGCCGTCCAGCGTGCAGATCGACTACAACGGCCAGTCGCGCGAGTTCATGCAGGCATCCGGCGACATCCTGTTCACCTTCATCCTGGCGCTGCTGTTCATCTATCTGGTGCTGGCGGCCCAGTTCGAGAGCTTCATCGACCCCTTCATCATCATGCTCACCGTTCCTCTGTCGATGACCGGCGCGCTGCTGGCGCTGAAGCTCGGCGGCGGCACCATGAACATCTACAGCCAGGTCGGACTGGTGACGCTGGTCGGACTGATCACCAAGAACGGCATCCTGATCGTGGAATTCGCCAACCAGCTGCAGGAGCAGGGGCGCAGCCGGCTCGAGGCGGTGATCGAGGCGGCCTCCCTGCGTCTGCGGCCGATCCTGATGACCACGGCGGCCATGGTGCTGGGCGCGCTGCCGCTGGCCATGGCGGTCGGTGCAGGCGCGGAAAGCCGCAACCAGATCGGCCTGGTCATCGTCGGCGGCCTGCTGCTTGGCACGCTGCTGACCCTCTTCGTGGTGCCGACCGCCTATACCCTGATCGCGCGGGAGCGCCGCGCGGCCACGGCCGGCGACCAGGCACCGGCGGCGCATCCGGCCGAATAGCGCGGCCTCCGCCCGATCCGTCATCACCGGGAACCCGGAAGGGTGTTCCGGGTTGAGAAGCCGCTCTGCCTCCCAAGCGGTCGCTCAACATGCTTTTCGAACGGATTACGCCGCCAGCGGCGCCCGACCCCGACCGGACGACACCATCCGGTCCGGGGCCGAGAGTGCTGTATGTCACGCCCGAGCTGGCGGACTATGCCAAGGCCGGCGGGCTGGGCGAGGTAGCCGCCGCTTTGCCCCGGGCGCTGCAGAGCTTCTGCGATGTGCGCATCCTGATTCCCGGTTATCGCCCGGTACTGGAAAAGCATCGCTTTATCCCGGTGATCAGCGAGTTGCCGCCGGTGAATGGCATTCCCGGGGCGAAGCTGGGCCGGCTTCAGACGCCCGACGGGCTGACCATCTACGTCGTCCTGAATTCCAGCCTGTATGACCGCGGCGGCTCACCCTACTGCGACAGCCACGGACAGGACTGGCCGGACAACGACATCCGCTTCGGCAGGCTCAGCGCCGCGGCGGCCGATCTTGCGGCCGGCATCGCCGATCCGGACTGGAAACCGGACCATCTGCATCTGAATGACTGGCCGACGGCGCTGGCGGCCGGCTATGTCGCCTGGCGCAGGCTGAACGTGCCGACGCTGCTGACCGTGCACAACCTTGCCTATCACGGCGTGTTCAGTCCCTCCCGCCTAGAGGCGCTGGGGATTCCCTGGGAAGCATTCCGGATGGATGGCGTCGAGTTCTACGGCCAGTGGTCCTTCCTCAAGGCCGGCCTCTACTACGCGTCCCAGATCACCACGGTGAGCTCCACCTATGCCGAGGAGATCACCCGTCCCGAACACGGTCATGGCCTTGACGGGCTGCTGAAGCTCCGCTCGGCGCAGGGCCGGCTCAGCGGCATCCTGAACGGCATCGACGAAAGCTGGGATCCGACCCTGGAGGCGCAGTCCGGACGCTTCGACCTGTCGCGCTGGAAAAGCCGCAATGCGGCGCAGGTGCGCCGGGATTTCGGCCTCGCCGTCTCGCGCGGGCCGCTCTTTGCCATCGTATCCCGGCTGGTGCGGCAGAAAGGTACCGATCTCGCCATCGAGGCCGCAGATGCCATCGTGAGGAACGGCGGCCAGCTGGTGGTGACGGGGCGGGGCGAATCCGATTTCGAGCATGCCATCGCCGATCTCGGCGCGCGGTATCCCGGCGCGGTCGGGGTGAGGATCGGCTTCGACGACCGCGAGGCGCGCCGCGTGTTTGCCGGCAGCGACTTCCTGCTCATGCCCTCGCGCTTCGAACCCTGCGGACTGGCGCAGATGTATGCGCAGAAATGCGGTTCGCTGCCGATTGCCCACAAGACCGGCGGCCTGGCCGAAACGGTCGCCGACGGGCTGACCGGTTTCCTGTTCGAGGATTACAGCCTGCGCGGACTGGTCGAGGCGATCGGGCGTGGCCTTGCCACCTATCGCTCGACGCGCAAGATCGGCCAGATGCGGCGCTCCGCCATGTCGCAGGCCTTCAGCTGGACGGACTCGGCCTTGCAGTATTCCATGCTCTACCGGGCCGGGGTTGCCTGATCACATGAACAGCTTCTCGTCCGGCAGGTCCCGGTACAGGTCGGCGACGAACTCGCCGTAGCCGTTGTAGATCTGCGTCGGGATCCGCTTGCCGACGCCGATCACCTCCTCGGTCGCCTGGCTCCAGCGCGGATGCGCCACCTCCGGGTTTACATTGGCCCAGAACCCGTATTCGTCCGGCCCGATCGCTTCCCAGAAGGTCTTCGGCCGCTGATCGGTGAAGGTGAAACGCACGATCGACTTGATCGACTTGAAGCCGTATTTCCACGGCACGACCAGCCTGAGTGGCGCGCCCATCTGCTTCGGCATCGGCTTGCCGTAGGCGCCGGTGCCGATGAAGGCAAGGTCATTGGCGGCCTCGGCCATGGTGAGCCCCTCGACGTAGGGCCAGGGATACCAGAACTGGCGCTGGCCACCCGCTTCCTTCGGCCGCACGAAGGTTTCCATCCGCAGGTATTTCGCTCCCGACTGGGGCTGGGCGAAATCCACCAGCGCCCTCACCGGAAACCCGCTCCAGGGGATCACCATCGACCAGGCCTCGACGCAGCGCAGGCGGTAGACCCGCTCCTCCACCGGCATCTTGCGGATCAGTTCCTCTGCATCGATGGTGATTTCCTTCGCGACCATGCCGTCGATCTTCACCTGCCAGGGGCTGACGTTCAGCTTCTGCGCCGCGTCGGCAATCCGCTTGTGGGAGCCGAATTCGTAGAAATTGTTGTAGCTGGTGGCGATCTTCTCTTCGGTCAGCGCGCGGCCGGCCTCGTAAGCCGGATTGCGCCTGGCGGGATACAGGTCCGGCGCGGTATGGGCGCGCAGCGGCTGGGCCAGGCCGGCGGCGCCGAGGCCCGCAGCTCCGATGCCGAGCAGCAGCCGCCGCCGGTTCAGGAACACCGTTTCCGGCGTTGCCTGCGATTCCGGAATCTCCCAGCCCTTGCGCCGCCTGATCAGCATGATGCGCTCCCTAACAGAAAAACACCCGGCCATGACCCTAGCGGGCCACGGGCCGGGCGCCAATCAAGCTTCGGTGAGGCGGATCAGCCGCCGATCACTTCTTCTCCAGCAGGCTGCGCAGCATCCAGGCGGTTTTCTCATGCACCTGCATGCGCTGGGTCAGCAGGTCGGCCGTCGGTTCGTCGCCTGCCTTCTCCACCAGCGGGAAGATCTCACGTGCGGTCTTTGTCACCGCCTGATTGCCCTTGACCAGGCTCTTGATCATCTCCTGCGCATTGGGAACGCCGTTTTCCTCGCCGATGGAGGAGAGCTTGGCATACTGGGCATAGGAGCCCGGCGCGTAATGGCCCAGCGCGCGGATGCGCTCGGCGATCAGGTCCACGGCCAGCGCCAGTTCGGTATACTGCGTCTCGAACATGGTATGCAGCGTCTGGAACATCGGGCCTTCGACATTCCAGTGGTAGTTATGCGTCTTGAGGTAAAGCGTGTAGGTATCGGCGAGCAGCCGCGACAGGCCGTCGGCGATTTTCTTGCGGTCCTTTTCTGCGATGCCGATGTCGATGGCGACTGACATGGGACTGCTCCTTATTTTCTCTGTTTTCCGGTATATCTAAGTTAGACTTGTCCGAGCCTTTCGCAAGGCGACAGGGATCACACTCTCCGCGGATATATTGCACCCGGGCGAGGAGACTGTCACCGGGCGTACCCGGACTTCGGGCTCGGTGGACAGTCGTCGCTATTCGGCGGCGGCTTCCGTCTTTTTCTCGCCGGCCAGCAGCCGTTCCTTGCGCTTCAGTCCCCAGCGGTAGCCGCCGAGGCTGCCGTCGCTGCGCAAAGCGCGGTGACAGGGGACCAGCACCCCGATGATGTTGTTGCCGCAGGCCGAACCGACTGCCCGCGCGGCGCCGGGCAGGCCGAGTTCGGCGGCGATCTCGCGATAGCTCCGGGTCTGCCCCGCCGGAATGGCCTGGAGCGCCGTCCAGACCCTGATCTGGAAGGGCGTGCCGCGAAGATCGAGGCGCAGGCTCCGCGGAACGGGTTCTCCCCGCAGCACGGCTTCCAGCGCCGCGAAGATCTCGCTTCCTGAGGCGTCGTTCCGCTCGATCCGGGCGGCGGGAAATTCCGCCTGCAACTCGTCCAGCAGGGTGGCGGCGCTGGTGCCGAACAGCAGGGCAGCGACGCCACGCGGACTTTCAGCCGCCAGGGTCAGTCCCATGCTGGTGCGGCGGATCGCCACGGTGACCGTCAGGCCTTCACCGCCCCGGCGGTAATCGGCCGGCGTCATGCCGAGCCAGCGGTCGGCTTTCTCGTAGACCCGGCTGGGTGCGCCGAATCCCGCGCCGTAGATGGCTTCGGTCACGCCGCTACCGTTGCGCAATTCCTGTTTCAGCGTCGCGACCCGACGCGCCTCGGCATAGCCGCGCGGGCTGACGCCATAGGCGGCGGCGAAACGCTTCTGCAGATGCGTCGCCCCCATATGGGCGACAGCCGCCAGCTCGGCGAGGCTGGGTGCCGGCTCGCCATCGGCGAGCCGTCGGTCGATGAGGGCGCGGGCGCGCTCCAGTCGGGGATCGGCCTCCGGCGCCTTGTCCGGCTGGCAGCGTTTGCAGGGCCGGAAGCCGGCGGCCAGGGCCGCGTCCGCGCCGGCGAAGATGCGGATATTCTCCCGCCTCGGCACGCGGCTGATGCAGGAGGGCCGGCAGAAGATCCGCGTCGTCGTGACGGCATAGAGGAAGTTTCCGTCTGCGGCGGGATCATTGCCGCGGATGGCGGCGTACTGGGCGTCGGTCGGTTTCAGGGCTGTTTCCATGAGCGGAAAGGTAGGCCACCGCGCCCCGGCCGGCTATCTGGTTATTGCGGGGTCATCCCGGTCAGAGATCCCATGACGCGGGCACCGATACCGGATAGTCGAGCAGCATCTGGGCATAAGCCTTGCCCTGCGGATCGTTGCGCAGTGACGCGATCCCGCCGCCGCCCAGCGCCCGCCGCAACAGGAAATTCAGGCCGTTGATGCCGGGCCATTCGAAACGCTCGACCGGTCCCTGCACCAGATGGGCGAAATAGCGCTGCACGTTATCCGGGGTCAGCGCGGCGCGGATCGCCGGCAGATAATCCGGCCTGCGGGCAATGACGCCGATATTGCTGTCATCGCCCTTGTCGCCCGAGCGGGCCCAGGCGAGGCGGACCAGCGGCACGTCTTTCCGGGCACCGTCGGGGAGCAGGGCGAGGTCGGGTTTGCCCGCCGGGCTGCCTGCCGTCTCGCCCGCAATGACCGGCAGCTGCAGCGGCTCTGCGGTGCCGCCCAGATCGAGGGAGATCCGCAGGGCCTGCTTGGCGATGAAGCAGGAGAACAGCCGCACCACCGGTTGCGGCGTCGGCCGGCCGCCGAAGAAGCCGGTCGTGCCGGCGGAGAAGGAGGTTCCGGCCGGCGCGATCTCACGGGCGAAGATCTCCAGCGCGGCCTTGTCGCTGTGGCTGACCGCGAGTTTCAGCACGATTTCGCGGCTGGCCAGAGCGCCCTCGTGGGCATTCGCGCCGTACATGGCTTCCGTGCCGAGTACCTCGACCGAGGTGGCGCGGTAGTCGCCGAGATTGAGCTGCGTGAAGATGCGCCGCGTACGCTTCAGGATCGCTTCCGCCGTGCGCTCCGCTTTGGCGCGGGCCTCGATGCCGCCGATGGTGAGATGCGCCACGGCGCGGAAGCCATCGAGCCAGGTGGCCGAAACCTTGTAGCGGTCCGACGGCGGCCGGCCTTTCGCGCCGGAGACGCGCACCCGATTCGGCGCCAGCTCCTCGATGCGCACGGCGGTGAAATCGCAGGTGACGTCGGGCAGCTGATAGGCGGACGGATCGCCGATCTCGTAGACCAGCTGCTCGGCCACGGTCCCGAAGCTCACGAGGCCGCCGGTGTCTTCCGGCTTGCCGATCTCGAAGCTGCCGTCTTCCGACACGGTAGCGATCGGATAGCCGATATTGTCCCAGTCGGGCACGTCGCGCCAATCCGTGAACAGGCCGCCCGTCGCCTGCGCGCCGCATTCGATGATATGCCCCGCAAGGCTGCCGGCGGCGAGGCGGTCATAATCCCGCATGTCCCAGCCGAATTCATGGATCAGCGGTCCGAGGCAGAGAGCGGAATCGACGCAACGCCCGGTCACCACGATATCGGCACCGCGCTTCAGCGCTTCCGCGATCGGCGCAGCCCCGAGATAGGCATTGGCCGACATGAAGCGCTGCGGCGTGGCGGCGCCCGGCTCCAGCGGCTGAAGCTGCGGCCGGAAGTTTTCGATCTCCGGCATCAGGTCGTCGCCCAGTACGACACCGACCTTCAGATCCAGCCCGGCTTCGGCGATCAGTCCGCGGATTGCGGCGGCGCAGGCGGCCGGATTCACCCCCCCGGCATTGGAGACGATCTTTACCCTGCGGCGCGCGATCTCGGGCAGCAGACGCTTCATCGTCACGGCGACGAAATCCGTGGCATAGCCCTGCTCCGGGTCCTTCGCACGCATGCGGGCCATGATCGACATGGTGATCTCGGCCAGATAGTCGAAAATCAGGTAATCAACCTGGCCGGAGGCCAGCAGCTGGGGCGCGGCGACCATGGAATCGCCCCAGAAGGCCGAAGCGCCGCCGATGCGAATGGTTCTGCCCGTCATCTCCTGTTTCCTCGATATGGGTTTTCTGCCACCTTAGCGGCCGTCCTCGCGTTCGTCATGCCTATCCCAGCGTCAAGCACGGCTCACCGATCATGTCAGACACGGGCAGCTTTTCTCTGCAGACCGTCCGGCCGCTGCGCGCGGCGGCCAGGATGTGGCGCGGGATTGTCGACTCGCTGCTCCCGGCGCAATGCATGCTGTGCAACAGCGAGGTCGACGAGCCGGGCCGCATCTGCGTCGAATGCTGGCCCTCGCTCTCGTTCATCGCAGCACCGTTCTGCCCGTCCTGCGGCATGCCCTTCGCGGTCTCGGTGCCCGAGGGTCTGGTCTGCGGCGCCTGCATGCGCCGGCCACCGCGCTTCGCCCGCGCCCGCGCGGTTTTCGTCTATGACGGCGGCGGCCGCGAACTGGTGCTGCGCTTCAAGCGCGGCGACCGCACCGATCTCGCGCCAGGCCTGGCCGGACTGATGCGCCAGGCCGGTGCGGAGCTGCTCGCCGACTGCGACCTGATCGCGCCGGTGCCGCTGCATCCCAGGCGACTCTGGCGCCGGCGCTTCAACCAGTCCGGCCTGCTTGCCGGGGCGCTGGGCCGCCTGGGCGGCAAACCGGTGCAGCTCGATCTCCTGTTGCGACGGAAATTCACCCGCAGTCTCGGTCATGCCGGCCGCCTGGAGCGCCGCCGGATTCTCGCCGGCGCCATTGTCGCCAATCCGAAAGCGGCGGCCGCGATCCGCGGGCGCAGGATTCTGCTGATCGATGATGTGCTGACGACCGGCGCGACCGCCTCGGCCTGCTGCCGGACGCTGCTGCAGGCGGGGGCGGCTTCGGTGGATGTCCTGACCCTGGCACGGGTTGTCCGGCCGGAATGAGACACAATATGATCCTCATGACAAAAACCCGTCCCCAGAGGCCCTCATGCCAGACATCGTGATCTACACGACCTTCATGTGTCCCTATTGCGCGCGCGCGAAGGCGCTGCTGGAGAAAAAGGGCCAGACCTATACCGAGATCGATGTGTCCTATGATGCCGCCAAGCGGCAGGAAATGAGCCGGAAGGCCGGCGGGCGCACCACCGTGCCGCAGATCTGGATCAACGGCCAGCATATCGGCGGCTGCGACGACCTGCATGCGCTGGACCGCGCCGGCAAGCTCGATCCGATGCTGCAGGCGGCCTGAGGACGCCATGGCGCGACGCGTGAAGATCGGTCTCGTGCAGCCGAATATCTGGGACGACATGGATGCCAATGTCGCCCAGATCGCGGCGCTGGCGCGCCAGGCGCGCGCCGATGGCGCCGAACTGATCGCCACGCCGGAGAATTCCGGGTTCATGGGAGCCAATGCCGCTGCAAGCGTGGCCGCCGGCCGGCCCGAGGAGCGGCATCCCGCGCTGCAGGCCTTCCGGGATATGGCGAAGGAGATGAGCGCCTGGTTTCTCGTCGGCTCCATCGCCGTGAAGCCGGAAGGCGCGAACCGGAACTTCAACCGCTCGTATCTGCTCGCGCCTGACGGCGAGATCGCCGCGCGCTACGACAAGATCCATCTCTTCGACGTCGACCTGCCGTCAGGCGAAACCTACCGCGAATCCAATTCGATCGCCGCCGGCGACCGGGGCGTGCTGGCGTCGCTGCCCTTTGCCACGCTGGGCATGAGCGTCTGTTACGATCTGCGTTTCCCGGGCCTGTATCGCGGCCTGGCGCAGGCGGGCGCCGATCTCATCTCGATCCCCGCCGCATTCACGCGCACCACCGGTGAGGCGCATTGGCATGTGCTGCTCAGGGCGCGCGCCATCGAAACCGGCGCCTTCGTCATCGCGCCGGCCATGTGGGGCAATCACCCGGGCAACCGGCAGACCTACGGTCATTCGCTGGTCGTCGATCCCTGGGGGCGGGTGCTGGCGGATGCGGGAGAAGGCGTGCGCGCCGTGACGGTGGAGATCGATCTGGCCGAAGTGGCGAAGGCGCGGGCGCAGATCCCCGCCTGGCGCCACGATCCGAGCTATGCGATGCCGGCCCGCGCGGCCGAGTGAAAGCCGTTCTGCGCCTCTGAGAAGACGGGCAGCGACACGCCGGTTGCCTGGCAGAAGCCGTTCCACAGTCCGGGGGTGATGGCGAGCACGGGTTCGGCGCGGACCTCGCCGTCGAAACCGAGATAGTCGTTCGTCATGCCGCCGGCCTCGCGAACCAGCAGAAGTCCGGCCAGGGCATCCCACGGTTTCATGCGGGCTTCATAGAAGCCATCCATCGCGCCTTCGGCGGTCAGCGCCATCAGCATCAGCCCGCTGCCCAGACGCCGGTACTGGCAATGCGCCCTGAGCAGCCGCTCGATCAGTGCGGCATGCGGCTCGCCCGCTTCGCCATGGCCGAGGCCGAGGCCGATGCAGGCCTGCTCGAGGCGCGTCGCACCGCTGACGGCGATCGGCTGTCCGTTGCAGAAAGCGCCATGGCCGCGGCGCGCGCTGTACAGCTTGTTGCTGACCGGGTCGAAGATCAGGCCCAGTTCGATGCGACCGCTGCAGACTAGGGCGATGGCGACGCACCAGTAGGGCAGACCGCGCACGAAATTGGCCGTCCCGTCGATCGGATCGATCACCCAGACGGCGTCGGTCTCGCCGCCACGCCGGCCACGCTCCTCGCCGAGGATGCCGTCATGGGGAAAGCTGGCCAGCAGGCGCGAGGCGATCAGGTCTTCCGTCTCGGCGTCGGCCTGGCTGACGAAATCCTGCACGCCCTTGAGCTTGATGACGAGATCGTTGCGATTGTCGAAGAAGCCGCGCGCCAGCTTGCCCGCTTCGCGGATCACCTGCTCGGCATGGTTCAGACGCTGCTCGATATCGATCATGGCGGCAAAGAGGATAGACCAAATCCGCATGATGGCAACGTAACGCCGGCTGCTCAGCCGGATGATGTCGCCCAGCGCTCGCGCGACAGTTCGAACCAGCTGACGATGCGCTCCCACAGCGGTGCTTCGCCGGTTGCGGTGAAGCCAAGCTTCGACAGTACCCGCTGCGACGCGCTGTTCTGCGGCGCGGTGACGGCGATCAGGTGATTCAGGTCGGTTCTGGTGAAGGCAAAATCGAGTGCTGCACGGCCGGCCTCCGTTGCCAGGCCGCGGCCCCATACCGTCTTGCTAAAAAGGTAAAGCAGTTCGGTTTGTTCCGCTTCCGGAATCCAGCGCAGGCCGCACTGGCCGAGCAGCCGGCCGCTCCGGCGGTCCTCGACGGCCCAGACGCCGTAGTTCCGCCGTGCCCAATGGTCGTTGAAATTGTGGATGTTGCTCTTGGCGCGTTCCTGGGCCTCGCGGCGCGACAGGCCCTTGCCCGGGAGCATGTGGCGCATGACCGTGTCGTCGCTGTAGAAGCGCGCCAGGACTTCCCAGTCCTCGGCAGCGAAGCGGCGCAGCCGCAGACGGTCGGTTTCGATCTGCTGCGCCATGCCGGCCTCAGTGCTTGATGGCGCAGATGCGCTGCCGCATTCCGGGCTTTGGCACGGCATCCTCGCCCTGTTCGAAGGCGAGGATGTCGCAGCAATCCCTGCAGCGTTCGTAGAGTTCGCCGGGGACGAGCAGGAAATCCGGGCTGGACGGCTTCCCGAACCGCTCGTTGCCGCGCATGAAGGTCTCGTACAGCAGGATGCCCTGTGGCGCGAGCGCGGCCAGCAGCGCCGGAAACAGCGGGCGCCAGAGGTAGTTGGTCACCACCACGGCGGCGAATTGCCGGTCCGGCAGCGGCCAGGGCGCAGCTTCCAGATCGGCCTCGACCAGGGCGGCATCCGGGCTGTTCCGGAGATCGGCGACGCCCGTCAGGTCGCGGTCGACGAAGGTGACGGGATGGCCGCGCTGGAGAAACAGGCGGCCATGGCGTCCACCGCCGCAGGCGAGGTCCAGAACGCGGCTGCCGGCTGCAACCAGCGGCGCGAAACGGACGATCCAGGGAGAGGGATTGCCCCCCTCCGGTTGTGGCGCATGGCCCCCCATGGCCCACCCCTTGTTGCGCGGCTATCGCAGCGCCATGTATAAGCTATTGGTCTTGCTCAAACCCGGGCCTCACCCCGAATCACGTTCGCCCATGATCAAGTACGAATTGAAATGCCGCAAGGACCATGTCTTCGAGGCGTGGTTCTACGACAGCGCCACCTACGACAAGCAGGCGGCGAGCGGCAAGGTCGTCTGCCCGGTCTGTAATTCCCGGAAGGTCACCAAGGCGCCGATGGCGCCGCGCATCGCGCGGTCCCGGGGCGAGCGCGCCGCCGAGGAGACGAAACAGATGGCGGCCGCCCTGAAGGCGCTGGCCGAGCTGCGCGACCATGTGGAGAAGAACGCCGATTATGTCGGCGAGCAGTTCGCCGAGGAGGCGCGCAAGATCCATTACGGCGAGGCCGACAAGCGCAACATCTACGGCGAAGCCAGCCGGGAAGAAGCCCGGGAACTGGCCGAAGAGGGGATCGACGTTGCCGTCATCCCCTGGCTGCCGCGCGGCGACGCCTGACGGTCAGGGCTTCGTCGCCACCATCATGTAATTGACGTCCGTGTCGCGTCCCAGCCGCCAGCGGTCGGCGAGGGGATCATAGGACACGCCGGTGATCTCGCTGACGGTGAGGCCGGCATGGCGCAGGCCGGCCGCCAGTTCATGCGGCCGGACGAATTTCTTCCATTCATGGGTGCCGGGCGGCAACCAGCGCAGCAGGTATTCCGCGCCGACGATGGCGAGCGCATAGGCCTTCAGCGTGCGGTTCAGCGTGGCGGCGATCAGCAGGCCGCCGGGCTTCACCATCTGGCCGCAGCAGCGCAGGAAACCCTCCAGGTCGGCGACATGCTCGACCACTTCGAGCGTCAGCACGACGTCGAAAGTCTCGCCGGCCGCTGCCAGATCTTCCGCGCTGGTGCAGCGGTAATCGACCTCCACGCCGCTCTCGGCGGCATGCAGCCGGGCCACGCCAATGTTCCTTTCCGAGGCGTCGGCGCCCACCACCCGGGCCCCAAGGCGGGCCATGGGTTCCGCCACCAGCCCGCCGCCGCAGCCGATATCCAGCAGCCGCAGTCCCGCAAGCGGCTCCGGACCGGCCGGATCTCGGCCGAAATGCGCGGCGATCCGGTCCCGGATGAACCCGAGCCGGACCGGGTTGAACCGGTGCAGCGGGCGGAATTTCCCCTGCGGATTCCACCATTCCGCCGCCATCGCCGAAAAGCGGGCGATTTCGGCTGGATCGATGCTGGCAGCTTGTGTCATGGCCTGTCCGCGGCGGGTCCGAAGCTATTGGCAGAAGGTGGAAAAACGGCGTTTTCGCCGTCCGGTCGGCTTGCCTAACCAAGGGGCCAAAGAGTATTAAGGGGCCGCTTTTCGATCGGCAAGTTCCGGCCGGTCGAAACCCTGGATATTTTACGACAACGGACAGTGAAAACGGGATCGAGCGACATGGCGCGCCTGGTCATGAAATTCGGCGGCACGTCGGTCGGCTCGGTCGACCGCATCAAGAACGTCGCCGCCAAGGTGAAGCGGGAGGTCGAGGCCGGCAACCAGGTTGCCGTGGTCGTCTCGGCCATGTCGGGCGAGACCAATCGCCTGGTCGATCTCTGCAAGCAGATCGATCCCGCCCATGACCAGCGGGAATACGACACCGTGGTCGCCTCGGGCGAGCAGGTCACCACCGGCCTGCTGTCCATCGCGCTGCAGTCGGTCGGCGTGAAGGCCCGTTCCTGGCAGGGCTGGCAGGTGCCGATCCGCACCAACGGCATGCATGGCAAGGCGCGCATCGAGGAGATCGACGGCACCGCCATGCTCAGGGACATGGAGGCGGGGGTCGTGCCGATCGTGGCCGGCTTCCAGGGCGTCGGGCCGAACGACCGTATCGCCACGCTCGGCCGCGGCGGCTCGGACACCTCCGCCGTGGCTCTCGCTGCCGCGCTGAAAGCAGACCGCTGCGACATCTACACCGATGTGGACGGCGTCTACACGGCCGATCCGCGCATCGTGAAAAAGGCCCGCAAGCTGGATAAGATCACCTACGAGGAGATGCTGGAACTGGCATCCCTCGGCGCCAAGGTGCTGCAGACCCGCTCGGTCGAGATGGCGATGAACCATCGCGTCCGCACGCAGGTTCTGTCGAGTTTCGCCGATACGCCAGGTACGCTGGTAGTCGATGAGGATGAGATCGTGGAAAAGCAAATCGTTTCCGGCGTCACCTATTCGGCCGACGAGGCCAAGGTCACCCTGATCGGTGTGGCCGACCGCCCCGGCGTCGCTGCCGGCATTTTCGGCCCGCTGTCGGAAGCCGGCATCAATGTCGACATGATCGTCCAGAATGTCTCCGAGGACGGCAAGAAGACCGACATGACCTTCACCATGGGGCGTGGCGATCTCGACCGCGCCGTGAAGATCCTCGAGCAGCAGCAAAACAGCCTCGGCTGGTCGAAGCTGATCCCGGACCGCAACGTCGTGAAGGTCTCGGTCGTCGGTGTCGGCATGCGCAGCCATGCGGGCGTCGCGCATATCATGTTCAAGGCGCTGGCCGAGAAGGGCATCAACATCCTCGCGATCACCACGTCGGAGATCAAGGTCAGCGTGCTGATCAGCGCCGACTATACCGAACTGGCAGTGCGCGCCCTGCACACCGCTTTCGGGCTGGATTCCGAGTAGGGCGGCCGATGGACGCGGGGGCTCGATGCAGCGAGGGCGTGCCGGCATAGCGGTTCCGCATCACAGCGGGGACCGGCCGTGACGCCGGGCCGGGCGCCGCCGCCCGGGCCGAGGGGCCTGCTGCGCCGTCTCCGCGAGGTGATGGCGGAAGCCGGCACCGTCGAGGAACGGCTGGGCCGCGTCGTGCGCAACATCGCCGCCAACATGGTGGCGGAAGTCTGCTCGGTCTATCTGCTGCGCAACGACGATCTCGAACTCTATGCCACCGAAGGTCTGAATCCGGATGCCGTGCACAAGACGCGGCTGAAGGTCGGCGAGGGCCTGGTTGGCGACATCGCCAGCAATGCCCGGCCGCTGGCGCTGGCGGATGCGCAGAATCATCCGCAATTCGCCTACAAGCCGGAAACCGGCGAAGAGATCTACCATTCGCTGCTCGGCGTGCCGATCCTGCGCGACAGCCGCGTGATCGGCGTGCTGGTCGTGCAGAACCAGACGCGCCGGCAGTATGCCGATGAGGAGGTCGAGGCGCTCGAGACCATCGCCATGGTGCTGGCCGAGATGGTTGCCTCGGGCCAGCTCAGCAGCGGCGAGGATCTCGCCGCCGTCAGCCGGGCGTCGACTTTGCCCTTCCGCGCCGATGGCCGCATGCTGTCGGAAGGTCTCGCCATCGGCGTCGCCGTGCTGCACGAGCCGCGCATCCATGTCGAGAAGACCATCGCCGACGACATCCCCTACGAGAAGGAGCGGCTGGATGCCGCCGTCGCCTCGATGCGGGACCAGGTCAACCGGATGCTCGAGGCGCCCGACAGCGACATCGTCGGCGAGAGCCGCGAGGTTCTGGAAACCTACAAGATGTTCGCCCATGACACGGGCTGGCTGGCCAAGCTGCACCAGGCGACCGAGTCCGGCCTCACGGCGGAGGCGGCGGTGCTGCGCGTGCAGGCCGACACGCGGCACCGCATGCAGGCGATTACCGATCCATACTTGCGCGAGCGCCTCGCCGATCTCGACGATCTCGCCAACCGCCTGCTGCTGCACCTGACAGGCAAGCCGACCCATTCGGCGGCCGAGAACTTGCCCGACAACGCGATCCTGTTCGCGCGCTCCATGGGGCCGGCGGAGCTGCTGGATTACGACCGGCGCAAGCTGCAGGGCGTCGTGCTGGAGGAGGGCTCCAGCGTCAGTCACGTCGCCATCGTGGCGCGCGCGCTGTCCATTCCGGTGATCGGCGGCTGCGAGGGCGTGATTGCCCGGGTGGAGCCCGGCGACACCGTCGTGGTAGACGGAGACCATGCCCAGGTCTTCGTGCGGCCGGCGCCCGATGTCATCACGGCGTTCCACCAGAGCCTCAGCTTGCGCAAGGCGCGGCTGGCGAAATATGCCGCCCAGCGCGACGATCCGCCGGTCACCCGCGACGGCACGCGCATCTCGCTGCTGATCAATGCCGGCCTGCTGATCGATCTCAGCCATCTCGACGAGACCCGGGCCGACGGCATCGGGCTCTACCGCACCGAGCTGCAGTTCATGGTGCGCCCGACCCTGCCCAAGGCCGAGGCGCAGACCGCGATCTACCGGCGCGTGATCGAGCATGCCGGCGACCGTCCCGTGGTGTTCCGCACCCTGGATATCGGCGGCGACAAGGTGCTGCCCTATCTGGTGAAGCATCCGGAAGAGAACCCGGCCATGGGCTGGCGGGCGATACGCCTGGCGCTCGACCGGCCGGCCCTGCTGAAGGTGCAGCTGCGCGCGCTGCTCTCGGCGGCGGCGGGCCGCAAGCTGCATGTCATGTTCCCGATGATCGCCGAGGTGGATGAATTCCGCCGCGCGCGCCGACTCCTCGACCGCGAGGTGCAGCGCATGGTCAACCTGCGCAAGCCGGTGCCGGTGGGCATCGCGGTGGGGACCATGCTGGAAGTGCCGGCGCTGGCCTGGCAGCTGCCGGCCCTGCTGCCGCTGGTGGATTTCGTCTCGATCGGGTCGAACGACCTGATGCAGTTCCTGTTCGCGACCGATCGCGGCAACCCGAAGGTGGCGGATCGCTACGATCCGCTCAGTCCCAGCATGCTGGGTTTCCTGCACTGGGTGGTGCAGCAATGCCGGGCTGCCGGGAAGCCGATCACACTCTGCGGCGAGATGGCCAGCCGTCCGCTGGAGGCCATGGCCCTGATCGGGCTGGGTCTGGAGCGGCTCTCGATGCCGGCCAACGCCATCGGCCCGGTCAAGGAGATGCTGCGCAGCCTCGACATCCCCCAGCTGGCCGGGTTCATGGCCGGGCTTTACGCCTCGCCGGAGCACAGCGTCCGCGCGCAGCTTGAGGAGTTTGCCCGGGAAAACGGGGTAATTGTTTGAAATAGCTGGCTTTGCCGGCCAAAACCCGTATGATGCCCCAAGGGTAACGAGGGGCGGGGAAGATCATGTCGACCCAGACCGGCGCGCAGCCGGCCTTGCCGGAGGCATCCGCAACCGGCGGACGCTACGAAGGCGTTGGACATAGCCTGAAAGTCGTGCGCGAGCGCCGCGGCCTGTCGCTGGCCGAGGTGTCCGCGCGTCTGCGCATCCGTCGTCCCTATCTGGAAGCCATTGAATCCGGCGCCTTCGGCGAGCTGCCCGGCGCCGTCTATATCAACGGATTTCTCAGGCAGTATGCTGACTTCCTCGGCCTCGAGCCCGACCAGGTCCTGAAAGCCTACCAGGCCGAGGCCGATGCGCCCCTGCACCCGCCGGTGCTGAATTTTCCCATGCCCCGGCCGGAAGAGCGCCGGCCGCATCTCTGGCTGGTCGTCGGCGCCCTGATCGTCGCCGCCGTCGTCTATGCCCTCTGGTATCGCCACCAGGAAACCCTGCGTGTCGGCCAGGAGCTGATCCAGGCGGTGCCCGGGCGGCTTGCCGACATGGTCCCGGCGCCGCAGCCGATCGCGCCGGCGCCGTCGGCGCCCCCGGCCGCGGCAGTGCCGCAGACCGCGACCCCGGCCGTGCCCCAGGCGACCGCATCGGCCCCCCTGCCGGCTCCGGCGGTCGCGACCCCGGCGCCGGTTACCGGGGCGCCTGCAACACCGGCTGCAGTCACTCCTGATCCCGCCGCTCCCGGCGCTGAAATGCCTGCTGAAACGCCTGCCGCGACCGCCAGTGTCCCGGCTGATCCGCCAGCCGCCGCTCCGGATCCGGCGCCTGCCGCTCCCGCGGCAGCACCAGCTGCCCCGCCGGCGACGGAAACCGCCACTGCCACTGCTGCGGCGCCGACCGAAACTCCCGCTGCCGAAACGGCCCCGGCTGCGGCACCGCAGGTTTTCGGCGTGCCGGCCGAGAGCCGCATCCGCCTCGAGGCGACCGCCCAGTCCTGGATCCAGGTCCGCGGGCCGAACAACGAGCAGATCTTCACCCGCCTGCTCAATCCGGGCGAGCGCTATGCCGTGCCCGATCGCGCCGGCCTGACCCTGCTGACCGGCAATGCCGGCGGCCTGCGCATCGTGATCGACGGCCAGCCGCTGCCGCCGCTGGGCGGCGACGGCGAGGTGAAGCGCGGCATCGAACTGGATCCGGAACGGCTGAAATCCGCCGGTCAGGACCATCAGGGCTAGGCGCGACCGGCCGACCGCGCGGTCCCCTGTGCTTGCTATTGGGGTGTAAAGACGCCATGTTACGCCGCGTCCGGCAGCCCTTCTGCGCGGACGGAAACACATCATGAGCATCCGACCCTATCGGGATATCCAGCGCCGCCGGTCGCGCAAGATTTTCGTCGGTTCCGTTCCGGTGGGCGGCGATGCGCCGATCACCGTCCAGACCATGACGAATACGCTGACCAGCGACGTCGCGGCCACGGTGGAGCAGATCCGCCGCTGCGAGGAGGTCGGCGTCGATATCATCCGCGTTTCCTGTCCGGATGAAGACTCGACGAAGGCGCTGAAGCAGATCGTGCGCCAGGTAAAGGTGCCGGTCGTCGCCGACATCCATTTCCACTACAAGCGCGCGATCGAGGCCGCGGAGGCGGGCGCCGCCTGCCTGCGCATCAATCCGGGCAATATCGGCAATGCCGCCCGGGTGCGGGAGGTGGTGAAGGCCGCGAAGGACCATGGCTGCTCGATGCGCATCGGCGTCAATGCCGGCTCGCTGGAAAGGCATCTGCTGGAGAAATATGGCGAGCCCTGTCCCGAGGCGATGGTGGAAAGCGCGCTGGAGCATGCGCGTATCCTGGAAGACCATGACTTCCGAGAATTCAAGATCAGCGTGAAGGCCTCCGACGTCTTCCTCGCGGTTGCCGCCTACCAGGCGCTGGCGGAGGCCTGCGACTACCCGCTGCATGTCGGCATCACCGAGGCTGGCGGCCAGCGCATCGGCACGGTGAAATCCTCCATCGGGCTCGGCATGCTGCTGTGGTCGGGTATCGGCGACACCATCCGCGTCTCTCTGTCGGCCCCGCCGGAGGAAGAGGTGCGGGTCGGCTTCGACATCCTGAAGTCGCTTAACCTGCGCCATCGCGGCGTCAACGTGATTTCCTGCCCGTCCTGCGCGCGGCAGCAGTTCGACGTGATCAGGACGGTCGAGGTCCTGGAGAAGCGGCTTGCCCATATCACCACGCCGATGACGCTGAGCGTGATCGGCTGTGTGGTGAACGGTCCCGGCGAGGCGCGCGAGACCGATATCGGGTTCACCGGCGGCGGCAACAACACGCATCAGGTCTATATCGCCGGCCAGCCGGCGCACCGGCTGCAGAACGAGGACGTGGTTGCCCATCTCGTGCGGCTGGTGGAAGAGAAGGCGCGCCAGATCGAGGCCGCCAGGGCATCGACCCCCGCATCCGAAGCGGCCGACGCCGCTTCTTAGCTGACAAATTCAAAAACGGAGACTCGCCGTGGCCCAGTTGCAGCCCGTGCGCGGCACGCATGACATTCTGCCCGAAGAATACGCCCGCTTCCGCCATGTGGTGGATACGGCCCGCCATGCCGCCCAACTGTTCGGCTACCGCGAGATGGCGACGCCTATCTTCGAATTCACCGACGTCTTCGCGCGCTCGATGGGCGAAACCTCCGACGTCGTCTCGAAGGAGATGTACTCCTTCGCCGACAAGGGCGGCGAGGAAATCACGCTGCGGCCGGAATACACTGCCGGCATCTGCCGCGCCTTCATTTCCAACGGCCTGCAGCAGCATGTACCCTTCAAGGCCTTCGCCTGGGGGCCGATGTTCCGCTACGAGCGGCCGCAGAAGGGACGCCAGCGCCAGTTCCACCAGATCGACATCGAGGTGATCGGCGCCGCCGAGCCGCAGGCCGACGTGGAGGTGATTTCGGTTGCGGCGGAAATCCTGCGCCGCCTCGGCATCCTCGACAAATGCGTGCTGGAGCTGAACACGCTGGGCGATCCGGAGAGCCGCATCGGCTACCGCAAGGCCCTGGTCGACTATTTCGGCGGCCATGTCGACAGGCTGTCGGAGGACAGCCGGCGGCGGCTGGAGAAGAACCCGCTGCGCATCCTCGATTCCAAGGATGAGGGCGATCGCGCGCTGGTGGCCAATGCGCCGCTGATCGAGGAATACCTCACGCCGGCGGCGCGGGACTTCTTCCGCGCGGTGCAGGACGGGCTGGGCGCGGCCGGCATCCCGCTGAAGGTGAGTCCCCGGCTGGTACGCGGCCTCGACTACTACACGCATACCGCCTTTGAATTCACCACCGACATGCTCGGCGCGCAGGGTACCGTGCTGGCCGGCGGCCGCTATGACGGCCTGATCGAACAGCTCGGCGGCAAGCCGACGCCCGGCATCGGCTGGGCCGGCGGCATCGAGCGGCTGGTGCTGCTGAGCAATCCGCAGCCGGCGGCGCCGCACAGCGTTGCGATCATTCCCATCGGGCCGGCGGCGGAAGCCGAGGCGGCGAAGCTGGCGGCCGAGCTGCGCCGCGCCGATGTCGCCGTCGAACTCGCCTATGGCGGCAATGCCGGCAAGCGCTTCAAGCGCGCCGACAAGCTCGGCTGCGCGGCAGCCGTGGTGATCGGGGATGACGAACTGGCGAAAGGCGTCGCGAAGGTCAAGGACCTGAAGAGCGGCGAGGAAACCACCGTGCCGCGCGGCGAACTGCTGTCGAAGCTGAAAGCGTAACGCCCATGGAAGCGACCGGCCTGCCCGAGGCCAAGCTCGACAAGGTGATCGAGCGCTACGAGATCCTGCAGGCGCAGATGTCCGCCGGCGGGCAGGATGCCGGCACCTTCGTCAGGCTGTCGAAGGAATATGCCGAGATCGAGCCGCTGGTGAAGGCGATCCAGTCCTGGCGCAAGCTGCGCCGGGACATCGCCGAGCTCGCCGCCATGCGTGACGATCCGGCCTCCGATCCCGAGATGCGTGCCCTGGCGGAGACCGAATGGAAGGAAGCGCAGGCCGCACTGCCCGACCTCGAGCGGCAGGTGAAGATTCTGCTTCTGCCCAAGGATGCCGACGACGAGAAGAATGCCATCCTCGAGGTGCGCGCGGGCACCGGCGGCGACGAGGCAGCCCTGTTCGCCCGCGACCTGTTCGAGATGTATCGCGGCTATGCGGCGCTGCAGGGCTGGAAATTCGAGGTCGAAAGCATTGCGGAGACCGAACTGGGTGGCTTCCGCGAAGCGGTCGCCACCATCTCCGGCCGCGGCGTCTTCGCGAAGCTGAAATTCGAGTCCGGCGTGCATCGCGTGCAGCGCGTGCCGGATACCGAGACCCAGGGCCGCATCCATACCTCTGCCGCCACGGTGGCCGTACTGCCGGAGGCCGAGGATGTCGACATCGAGATCAACGAGGCTGACCTGCGCATCGACGTCTACCGTTCCTCGGGCGCCGGCGGTCAGCATGTGAACACCACCGATTCCGCCGTGCGCATCACGCATATTCCTACCGGCATCGTGGTTGCCCAGCAGACCGAACGATCGCAGCACAAGAACAAGGCCAAGGCGATGAAGCTGCTGCGCGCCAAGCTGTACGAGGCCGAGCGCGAACGCACCGATTCCGCACGCGCCGCCCAGCGCAAGGGGCAGGTCGGCTCCGGCGACCGGTCGGAACGCATCCGCACCTACAATTTCCCGCAGGGCCGCGTCACCGACCACCGGATCAACCTGACGCTCTACAAGATCGAGCAGGTGATGACCGGGGAGGCGCTGGACGAGATAATCGGCGCGCTGATCGCCGAGGATCAGGCGAGCCGGCTGGCCGAACTGAATGACTGAGATGCAGGCGGGCGATCTGCTGCGCGATGCGACGGCGCGGCTGAAATCCGCCGGCGTCGAAGGTCCGCGTCGCGATGCCGTTCTGCTGCTCAGCCATGCCAGCGGCATTGCCGCCGACCGCCTGCGCATCGAGCCGTCCACGCCTGTCGCGCCGGAAGCGGCGGTCCGGTTCTCGGAGTATGTCACCCGCCGGGCGGATCGCGAGCCGGTCTCGCATATCCTTGGCCGGCGCGAATTCTGGAGCCTCGAATTCGAGGTCAGCCGCGACGTGCTCGACCCGCGGCCGGACAGCGAAACCCTGGTCCAGGCGGTGCTCGACCAGGTGCCGGACCGGGCAGCGCCGTTGCGGCTGGTCGACTTCGGCACCGGCTCGGGCTGCCTGCTGCTCGCGCTGCTGCACGAATTGCCTGCCGCGGAAGGACTGGGCATCGACCGTTCGCCGGCCGCTCTCGCCGTCGCCGCCCGCAATGCCGGGCGCCTCGGCCTGGCGACGAGAGGCCGCTGGCGGGAGGGCGACTGGGGCGAGGGCATCGCCGGTGCATTCGACATCCTGATCAGCAATCCGCCCTATATCGAAACCGCCGCCATCGGCGCGCTGGCACCCGAAGTCGCCCGGCACGAACCGCGGCTGGCGCTGGACGGCGGCAGCGATGGCCTGGCGGCCTACCGCGCGCTTATGTCGCATCTCGCCCGGCTGGCGGCACCGGGGGCGATCGTCGCGCTCGAGATCGGCCAGGGACAGGAAGAACCGGTGGCCGGGCTACTGGCGGAATCGGGCTTCCGGGAGATCTGCGCGAAACCGGATCTGGCCGGCATCGACCGCGTCATTCTGGCCCGCAACCCCCGGTAATTTCTGGTAAAAAAGGGGTTGGCAGGCGCCCCCATGGCGCTTATCTTGGGATTACGGGATGACGCAGCCCCGCAGGATCACGCGAAAGATGCAGTGGTCGGGGCGCTTGGGCAGGCGGCGTCATCGCCTCTTCGATGTCATGAGAGGCCGTCGGCGTCGCGCGTTACGTTAGCGCGATGCGCCTGCGCAGTTCGCCCGAATGCGCCATTAGCGACAACAGCGAGATGAACAGTGAATAACAAGAATCGTCAACGTGGCGGCCGTCCCCAGGGCCGTCGTCCCCATGGCAATGCGAATGGCGGTGGCGGCGCCCATCGGAATTTCGATTCCAACGGTCCCGATGTGAAGATCCGGGGCAGCGCCAGCACCATTTTCGAGCGTTACTGCCAGCTCGCCCGCGATGCCAATGCCTCCGGGGATCGCGTCGCGGCGGAAAACTATCTGCAGCATGCGGAGCACTACTACCGCATCATGCTGGCCCAGGGCGTGACCCCGATGCAGCGCGCCGCGCAGCAGCAGCAACAGCATGCCGCGCAGCAGCAGCCGCAACAGCAGCAGCCGGCGCAGGTGCAGCAGGCGCCGCAGCAGGCCTTCGCGGACGGCGAGCAGCCGAGCCTGGAGATGGAACTGGAAGCGGCGCTGGACTCGAGCGAGACCTCCGGTTCGGAACGCGATGAGGCGACAGCCGCCTGACCGCCGTACGGAATTCCTGAAATGCAAAAGGCCGCTGAAACCAGCGGCCTTTTTGTTTGCGTCTTTGATGCGCCGTTACTCGTCGGCTGCCTGGCTGATCAGCTCGGCCCGCAGCCCCAGCGCTTCATCGGCGATGGTCAGCGCGCGGATCGGCAGGCTCTCTTCCTCAGGCACGATCGGCGCCAGCGCAATGTCGAACTCGAACTCCTTGTCCAGCAGGCCGCGGTCGCCGAGATAGCGCTCGAAGAAGTCGACGGTGCGGTTGATGCTGTCTTCGCGGGCCTCGCCGCGGAAGGTGTGGCCCTGACCCTGGTAGATCATCACCTCATGCTCGGCGCCAACATTCTGCAGCAGACTGACCAGGTCATGGGCCCGGCGCACCGGCACGGTGCGGTCGCGTTCGCCATGCAGCACCAGAGTCGGCGGCATCCGGTGCACGCCGCGGCGCTGCACCTCCGCCGGCATGGCGCCGACCACGTTCACCACCGCCTGGATCCGCTCATCCCGGCTGCCCAGGCTGAGGGCATGGAAGCCGCCGAGCGAAAGGCCGAAGATGCCGATCCGGTCGGCATCGACGTAATCCTGCTGCTGCACGTAGGACACGGCCTCGGCAATCACCCTCTCGCGCTCGTCATGCAGCGCCGGTGCGGCCTTGTGGCTGTGCGGAATGCCGTCGAAATAATGCACGACAAAGGCGGAAATGCCGCGCTCGGCCAGGGCCTTGGCCTGGGGGTAGAACAGCGTGCCGTCGCCCAGGCCGCTGGCGCCGTGCAGGATCAGCACGGCGGGGGCCTGTTCGTCGGCGGCGGTCTCGGCCCTGACCACGTCGACGCGCACCCGGCGGCCGTCGATCATGAAGCTGGTGCCCTCCGCGGCCACCGCCCGGCGGGCGGGCTCGGCAGATTTCTGCTTGCGCGGGGCCTTGTAAACGGCGGGCTTGGCAGCCGGCTTGGGCGCCGTCGCCGTCTTGCCGGAGGGATGCGAAGCGGCGCGGGGCTGCGCCTGGGCCACGGGCGCCGCGACCAGCGACAGGCCGAAGGCCAGCGCTGTCGCCAGCGCCGCGCCACGCATCCAGATTGCCGGCCTGCTGGCGGGTCCCCCGGCCATTACACCCCCTGACTACCCTCTGAACGGGCGGATTTCCCGGCCCCTGTTACGGTTTGTAACAACTCGTGCGCGACTTTGTCCAGCTGTAAATTCAAGACAAATCATGGACTTGCTCCCTGCTTGACGCTCGGGGGTGGCCTTCTTACCTTTATCCGCGCTGCCGGAATCGCTCCGCAGCCGCATCAACGAGGATTTCCCATGTCAGAGCCGACCAAAGTTACCGACGCCTCCTTCGAAAGCGACGTACTGAAGGCGCCCGGCCCGGTGCTGGTCGATTTCTGGGCCGAATGGTGCGGTCCCTGCCGTCAGATCGCCCCGGCGCTGAACGAGATCGCCGGCGAGATGGCCGGCAAGCTGACGGTCGCCAAGGTCAACATCGACGAGAACCCGATGACGCCGTCAAAGTTCGGCGTGCGTGGTATACCGACGCTGATTCTGTTCAAGGATGGCAAGGCGGTCTCGACGAAGGTCGGCTCGATGCCGAAGAGCCGCATCGTGGAGTGGATCAACTCCTCGATCTAATGGTTTTCCGCGAGAACCCGGCCCGCCAGATAGAGCGAGCCGGCGATCACGACCCGGGCCGGGGCTGCTGCTCCGGCCCTTATCATTTGCGCGACGTCGTCCATTGCCCCTGCCAGGCTTTCCGCCGGCGCTGCCTTCAGCCCGACTGACTGCGCCGCCGCGGCCAGATCGCCGGCCGACAGGGAGTTCGCTTCGCCCGGGATGGCGACGCAGCGCGCGCCCTGCATCCGCGGCGCCAGCGGGCGCAGGAAGCCCGCGGCATCCTTGGTATTGAGCATACCGGTGACCAGCCAGGTGGGCCGTTCCGGCATGCCGTCCAGGGCAGCGGCCAGCGCCGCGCCCGCCATGGCGTTGTGGGCGCCGTCCAGCCATAGCTCGGCATCCTGCGGCAGCAGTTCGATCAGCGGGCCTGCCCTGAGACGCTGCAGCCGCGCCGGCCAGTCGACCTGGCGCAGGCCGGCGGCGAAGGCGGTTTCGGAAAAGCGGAAGCCGTCCAGCGCGCGGGCGCAGGCGATCGCCGTGCCCGCATTGACGACCTGGTGCGGGCCGGGCAGGGCGGGGCGCGGCAGGCGGTAGGCCGCGCTGCGATCCTCCCAGACGATGCAGTCCTCGCCTGCGCTGACGCGCCATTCGCGGCCATGGCGCAGCAGCGTCGCGCCGTGCTCCGCCGCGCGGGCTTCAATCACCGCCATCGCCTCGTCGGGCTGCGGACCGACCACGCAGGGTACGCCCGGCTTGATGATGCCAGCCTTGGCTTTCGCGATGTCCGTCAGCGTGGGGCCGAGGAACTGCACATGGTCGATGCCGATCGGCGTGATCGCGGTCAGCGCCGGCTTCGGCACCAGGTTGGTGGCATCGAATTCGCCGCCGAGCCCGGTCTCCAGCAGCAGCAGGTCGGCGGGCGTTTCGGCGAAGGCGGTGAAGGCCGCTGCCGTGGTGATCTCGAAGAAGGTGATCGGCTCGCCCCGATTGGCCGCCTCACAGCGTTCCAGCAAGGCCGTGAGGTGATCGTCGCCGATCAGCGTGCCGGCGAGGCGGATGCGTTCGTTGAAGCGTACCAGATGCGGCGAGATGTATGCATGCACGGAATAGCCGGCGGCTTCTGCGATCGCGCGCAGGAAGGCGAGCGTCGAGCCCTTGCCCTTGCTGCCGGCGACATGCACCACCGGCGGCAGATGCAGATGCGGATCGCCCAGGCGCGCCAGCAGGGGCCTGAGCCGGTCCAGCGAGAGGTCGATCGCCTTGGGATGCAGCGCCATGAGGCGCTGCAATACAGGATCCGGATTACTTGGACCTTTTGCCGGGGGCGCCATGCGGAATTTCCCCGGTCGGCGGTATGTCGATGCCGGGTCGCGGCAGGGCAACGATATCGGCCTTGGGCATCGGATCCAGCAGCAGGGCAACGATGCGGCTGAGCGTGGCGCGCAGGTCGCGGCGATGCACCACCATGTCCAGCATGCCGTGCTCGAGCAGGTATTCCGAACGCTGGAAGCCTTCCGGCAGGGTTTCGCGGATGGTCTGCTCGATGACGCGCTGGCCGGCAAAACCGATCAGCGCTCCGGGCTCGGCGATCTGGATGTCGCCCAGCATGGCGTAGGAGGCCGTAACGCCGCCGGTGGTGGGATCGGTCAGCACCATGATGAAGGGCAGATGCGCCTCGCGCAGGCGCTGCACGGCGATCACCGTGCGCGGCATCTGCATCAGGCTCAGGATGCCCTCCTGCATGCGGGCGCCGCCGGCCGCCGAGAAGACGATCAGGGCGGCGCGCTGGTTCACCGCCAGCTGCGCGGCGGCCACCAGCGCCTCGCCGGTCGCCATGCCCATCGAGCCGCCCATGAAGGCGAAATTCTGCACCGCGATCACCACGTCGCGCTGGTCCAGCGTGCCATGGGCAACGGCAAAGGCATCCTTCTGCCCGGTCTTGGCGCGGGCATCCTTCAGGCGGTCCGGGTATTTCTTGGAATCGCGGAAATGCAGCGGGTCCTGCACCACGTCGGGCAGTTCGATGGTCTGGTACTCGCCGTTGTCGAACAGCGCCTTGAACCGCTCCTTCGGCCCGATGCGCATGTGGTGGTCGCATTTCGGGCAGACATGCTGGTTCTCTTCCAGCTCCTTGGCGTAGATCATCTGCCCGCAATTGGGACACTTCTTCCAGAGATTGTCCGGCGTGTCCTTCTTCGTGGTGAATTCGCGGATCTTCGGCAGGACGGTGCGGGTCAGCCAGTTCATTCCATCTCTCCCAGTTACGCCGCTGCCTTCACCACGCCGCGGACCGCGGCACCCAGCTCACGAACCAGCGCCAGCACATGCTCGGCCGGATCGCTGCCCTTCGCCTGCGCCTCGGCGATGCGCTCCACCAGGGCAGAGCCGACCACGGCGGCATCCGCCACCCGGGCGATCTCGGCGGCGCGGGCGCCGTCGCGGATGCCGAAGCCGACGGCGACCGGCAGGTCCGTATGCTTCTTGATCCGCGAGACGGAGGTCGCCACTGCGGCGGTGTCGGGCGCGGCGGCGCCGGTGATGCCGGCGATCGAGACATAATAGAGGAAACCGGAGGTATTCTGCAAAACCGCCGGCAGGCGCGCATCGTCGGTGGTCGGCGTCGCCAGCCGGATGAAATTCAGCCCGGCCTTCACGGCGGGGATGCAGAGCTCGTCATCTTCCTCGGGCGGCAGGTCGACGATGATCAGGCCGTCCACGCCGTCCTTCTTCGCGTCGCTCAGGAATTTGTCGACGCCATAGGCCGAGATCGGATTGAAATAGCCCATCAGCACGATCGGCGTGACATCGTCCTTCCGGCGGAAGCCGCGCACCAGATCCAGCGTCTTCTTCAGCGTCGCGCCAGCAGCCAGCGCGCGCAGGTTTGCCGCCTGGATCGAGGGGCCGTCGGCCATCGGGTCGGTGAAGGGCATGCCGAGCTCGATGACATCGGCGCCGGCTTCGGGCAGGCCCTCCAGCAGCCGCGCGCAGGTGTCGAAATCGGGGTCGCCGGCGGTGATGAATGTCACCAGGCCGGCGCGGCCCTGCTTTTTCAGCTCGGCAAAGCGTTTGTCGATGCGGCTCACAGCTTTACCCCCAGATGCTTCGCCACGCTGTAGATGTCCTTGTCGCCGCGGCCCGAGATGCCCACCACCATCAGATGGTCCTTCGGCAGGGTCGGCGCCAGCTTCATCACCTGCGCCAGCGCATGCGAGGTTTCCAGCGCCGGGATGATGCCTTCCAGCTTCGAGCAGAGCTGGAACGCCTCGATGGCTTCCCTGTCGGTGGCCGAGACGTAATTCACGCGCCCGACCTCATGCAGCCAGGCATGCTCGGGCCCGATGCCGGGATAATCGAGGCCCGCGGAAATCGAGTGCGCCTCGGTGATCTGACCGTCCTCGTCCTGCAGCAGATAGGTGCGGTTGCCGTGCAGCACGCCGGGCGTGCCTTTTGCCAGCGAGGCGGCATGCTTCGCGGTGTCGAGGCCTTCGCCGGCGGCCTCGACGGCGTAGATCGTCACGTCCTTGTCGTCGAGGAAGGGATGGAACAGACCCATGGCATTCGAGCCGCCGCCGATGCAGGCGACCAGCGAATCCGGCAGCCGGCCTTCCTTCTCGAGGATCTGCGCGCGCGTCTCTTCGCCGATGACGCACTGGAAGTCGCGCACCAGCTGCGGATAGGGATGCGGTCCCGCCACCGTGCCGATGATGTAGAAGGTGTCGTGCACGTTGGTGACCCAGTCGCGCAAAGCCTCGTTCATCGCGTCCTTCAGCGTGCGCGAACCGGAGGTGACACCGCGCACCTCGGCGCCGAGCAGCTTCATGCGGAAGACGTTCGGCTGCTGCCGCTCGATATCCACCTCGCCCATGTAGATGACGCAGGGCAGGCCGAAGCGGGCGGCGACCGTCGCCGTTGCCACGCCATGCTGGCCGGCGCCGGTCTCGGCGATGATGCGCTTCTTGCCCATGCGTTTGGCCAGCAGGATCTGGCCGATGCAGTTGTTGATCTTGTGCGCGCCGGTATGGTTCAGCTCTTCGCGCTTGAAGTAGATCTTGGCGCCGCCGAGATGCTGGGTCAGCCGCTCGGCGTAGTAGAGCGGGTTGGGGCGGCCGACATAGTCGCGCAGGAAATACTCGAACTCGGCCTTGAAGGCCGGATCGGCTTTCGCCGCCTTGTAATGCTTCTCCAGGTCGAGGATCAGCGGCATCAGCGTTTCGGCCACGAAGCGCCCGCCGAAGCGGCCGAAATGGCCGCGCTCGTCAGGGCCGGAGCGATAGGAATTGAGCATCGTCATCACAAACCTGCCTGGGACTAGAGGGCGCGCGCGGCCTTGAGGAAGGCGCGGATCTTTTCCGGATCCTTCCTGCCCGGCGCGCTTTCCACGCCGGAGGAGACATCGACCGCCGTGGCGCCCGAGCGTTTCACCGCCTCGGGCAGGTTTTCCGGCGTGAGGCCGCCCGAAAGCATCCAGGGCCGCTGGAATTTCGCATTCTGCATGATGCTCCAGTCGAAGCTGACCGCGTTGCCGCCGGGCAGCTTGGCATCCTTAGGCGGCTTGGCGTCGAACATCAGCCAGTCGACGATGTCCTCGTAGTCGCGCGCCGCCTTCAGGTCGGCCTTCTCGGATACCTTGAAGGCCTTGATCACCGGCAGGCCGAAATAGATCGACAGCGCGCGGCAGCGGTCCGGCGTCTCGTCGCCATGCAGCTGCATGAGGTCGAGCCGCGCCTTGGCGAGGATCCTGTCGAGAAAATCCGTTTCAGGATTGACGAAGACGCCGACCCGGTCGATGCCCGAGGGCAGGTCGCGCAGCAGCTCTTCCGCCTGCTCCGCCGTCACGTTGCGCGGCGAGGGCGGGTAGAAGATCAGCCCGATCATGTCGGCGCCGTTCTCCACCGCCGTCTGCATGGCGACGGGATCGTTGATGCCGCAGATCTTGGTGAAGATCGCCATTATGCCGCGCCTTCCAGTTCGCGCGCGATGGCCCGGGCGCTGGCTTCGGGATCGGGGCTGTCGGTGATCGGCCGGCCGATGACGAGGTGATCGGCGCCGAGCGCGAAGGCTTCCGCCGGCGTCATGACGCGCTTCTGGTCGCCGGCCGCCGCGCCCTTGGGCCGGATGCCGGGCACGACCAGTTTGAAATCCGGGCCGCAGGCCTTGCGCAGCATGGCGATCTCGGTGGCGGCGCAGATCACCCCGTCGGCGCCGTTGTCCTGCGCCAGCTTCGCCAGCCGGATCACCCAGCTGCTGACGTCTTCCGTGATGCCGACCGCCTTCAGGTCGGCGGCGTCCAGCGAGGTCAGCGCGGTGACGGCGAGGATCATCGGCTTCTGCCGCGCGGCCTTCGCCGCCTCCACCGCGGCGCGGATCATGGCGGGACCGCCGGCCGCGTGGATCGTCAGCATCATCGGGCCCATCGCCGCGGCGGCGGAGCGCACCGCGCCGGCCACCGTGTTGGGGATGTCGTGAAACTTGAGGTCGAGGAAGAGCGGCGTGCCGGTGGGCAGGATGGCGCGTACTTCCGTCGGGCCGAAGGCGGTGAAGAATTCCTTGCCCAGCTTGACCCCGAAACCGGCGGCGGCGGCGGCCCGGGCGCAGCGCGAGGCGAAGGCCAGTTCGGTGGTATCGATGGCGCAGAAGACGGGGGCGATCCGGCTGGCCGGCTGGGGCTTGAGAGGCATGTTCGTCATCGGCGGCGCTTATAGCCCAAAGCCCGGGCCAAGTCTCCCCCCGGCACCGGCTGGCGGGGCGTCCCGGCCCGGTCTAAGCTGCCACCATGCCTCGTTTTCTGCCATTCCTCCTGCTCGCCTGCCTGGCTGCCGGTCCGGCTGTCGCGGCCGACCATGCCGCCATCCTGATGTATCACCGCTTCGGCGAGGACAGCGTGCCGAGCACCAATATCCGGCTCGAGCAGTTCGACGCCCATATCGCCGAGCTGACCGCGGGCCGCTACAGTGTGCTGCCGCTG
>NZ_DATGQG010000053.1:0-3875 GCF_035304305.1 Ferrovibrio sp. | reverse complement strand
GGCAGCGCGGCTTTCGTTACACGGCAGGAAATCATCAGGGTGCGCGGCGGCAAAGACGTGACACTCACTGTCCGCGAAAGCCGCCACGGCCCGGTCATCTCCGACATTCATGAACCGTCGCAGCGCCTGATCGATTCCGGGCATGTGCTGGCCTTCGCCTGGACCGCCCTGCGCGATGACGACACCACTGCCGATGCGTTGATCGGGCTGGAAACGGTCAGCGATTGGGATGGCTTCGTGGCCAATTTCCGGCGCTATGTGACGCCTCAGCAGAACATCGTCTACGCCGATCGCAGCGGCAATATCGGGTTCCTCGCCCCCGGGCTGGTTCCGGTTCGCAAACCGCAGAACGAGCTGAAGGGACTGGCCCCGGCGCCCGGCTGGGACGCCCGGTACGACTGGGACGGTTTCATTCCGTTCGACGAGTTGCCGCGGGCCTACAATCCTCCGAACGGACAGATCGTTACCGCGAACCACAAGATTGTCCCGGACGACTACCCCTACTTCATCACTTCGGAATGGGCTGATCCATACCGCGCCAGGCGCATCGAGCAACTGCTGCATGACCGCAACGTCCACTCCGTCGAGAGCTTCAAGCAGATGCAGGGAGACACATTGTCCCTCATGGCGGCGGAACTGCTGCCGGTCATGCTTGCCGCCCCGCTGAAGGCGTCACCCGAAAATGCGGAACTTGCCGAGATCAGGTCGGCGCTGACGGCCTGGGACGGAACCATGGCCGACAATCGACGGGAGCCTCTGGTTTTCCACGCTTGGTATCGCGAGTTGACGCGGCTGATCCTGGCGGACGAACTGGGGGAATCCTTTGAACCTCTCTGGCGCTTCCGGCCAATCCTGATCCGGAACATTCTCAGCGACGTCGACGGCCAGGCCCGCTGGTGTGCCAATGTCGCCACCGCCACCGCAACGTCGTGCAACGACCTGATCGCCGAGGCGCTCGACCGGGCGATCTCCGACCTGAAAGGCCGGTATGGCTCGGACCTGTCGCGCTGGCGCTGGGGCGACGCCCACTCGACCAGAGCCCCGCATCGCCCCTTTAGCAACATCCCGGTTCTGCGCCGCCTGTTCGAGATCAGCGTCCCCACTCCGGGAGACGCCTTCACGGTGAATGCCGGCCGCAACGATCTGGCAAGCGACGACCAGCCCTTCGCCAATCGCCATGCCGCATCGCTGCGCGCAGTCTACGATCTGGCGGATCTCAGCCGATCGCAGTTCATCCACTCGACCGGACAGTCCGGGCACCCGCTTTCCCCGTTTTACCGGAATTTCGCCCAGGCCTGGGCCGCCGTTCAGTACCTCCCGATGTCGCTGCGGCCGGCTGATGCCGAAGCCGGGGCGATCGGCCGGCTTAGGGTTACCGGAAAGCAATAAAAGAGGCTGTTTTTCAGTATTCTGTTAACTATGAGCATACGATAAGAAGGGGTTGGGTTGACGTGCCGCAGGATTCGCCGGCACGGGCATGGAGTGGCAATAGATGCTGGTGATAATCGGCTCGATAATCGGCATTGGCTGCGTGTTGGGCGGCTATATGGCGATGGGCGGCAAGCTCGGGGTGCTCTGGCAGCCATTCGAGTTCGTCATCATTTTCGGCGCCGGCGTCGGTGCCCTCGTCGTCGGCAACCCCAAGCCGGTTCTGAAGGCCGCGCTGAACGGCTTCAAGCTCTCCTTCAAGGGCCCGAAATACACCAAGGACGACTATCTCGAGCTACTCTCGATGATGTACAGCGTCTTCAAGCTGGCCAAGAGCAAGGGCATGCTGGCGCTGGAACAGCACATCGAGAAGCCGGAAGAGAGCAAGCTCTTCACCCAGTTTCCCAAATTCATGGCCGATCATCACGCCATGGAATTCCTGTGTGACTATCTGCGTCTCATGACGCTGGGCAGCGAAAATCCGCATGAGATGGAATCGCTGATGGACATGGAACTGGATGTCCATCATGCCGAAAACCACCTGGCGGGTCAGGCGCTGACCAACTTCGGCGACAGCTTCCCCGCGCTCGGCATCGTCGCGGCGGTGCTCGGCGTCATCAAGACGATGGGCTCGATCAGCGAGCCGCCGGAAGTCCTCGGCCGCCTGATCGGCGGCGCACTGGTCGGAACCTTCCTCGGCATCCTGCTCTCCTACGGCATCTTTTCTCCCATGGCGGCAGCTGCAAAGGCGACGATGGAGCACGATTCCAAATATCTGCTCTGCATGAAGGCCGGCCTCCTGGCGCATTTGCAGGGATATGCGCCGGCCGTTTCGGTCGAGTTTGCCCGTAAGTCGCTGGTGTCCAATGTGCGCCCGACCTTCTACGAGGTCGAAGAGGCCACCAGCAAAGTCCAGTCGGTCTGATCGCGGAACCGGGCTGAACCATGGCCGCGACAGAGGGCGAACGCCCAATCATCGTCAAGAAGATCAAGAAGGGCGAACATGCGCATCACGGCGGCGCGTGGAAAGTCGCCTATGCCGACTTCGTGACCGCGATGATGGCCTTCTTCCTGCTTCTGTGGCTGTTGAACGTCACGACCGACGAGCAGAAAAAAGGCGTGGCCGACTATTTCTCGCCCGCCTCCGTCAGCCGCAGCCTGTCGGGCGCCGGCGGCGTGCTTGGCGGCCGCACCATCATCGAGGATGGCGGAAAGATCTCCAGCTTCGGACTGCCAACCATGATCGTCGGTCCGTCGTCCGAGAAATCCGATCAGCCTGACCAGCCACAATACGATCAGAAGTACGAAGACTCCCGTCAGCCACCGCCGGCACAGGGGCTGCAGGGCGACAGCTTTCCGGATCCGGCAGACGCCAATCGCGGAGAGAGGCAGGAAAGCCAGATGGGTGCGATCGATCCGCAGCAGATCGATGCACTGACGGCGCGTGAACGCCTGCAGCAGCTTGAGGCGGACAACTTCCGCGAAGTCGAAATGCAGATCCGCCAGGCGATCCAGAGCAATCCGCAGCTGGCCGAATTGTCCAGACAGATTGTGTTCGACAACACGCCGGAGGGTTTCCGCATCCAGCTGGTCGACGAGGAGCAGTCTTCGATGTTCCCCTCGGGCAGCAGTCAGATGACCGAAAAGGCCCGTCGCCTGATGCAGCAGGTCGCGCAGGCCGTCTCCAAACTGCCCAACAAGCTGGCGGTCAGCGGGCATACGGATGCCCTGCCTTTCCGCGGTCAGGGCGCCTATTCCAACTGGGAATTGTCCGCCGATCGCGCGAATGCGGCGCGGCGCGTAATGATCGAGTCCGGGGTGCCCGCCGAACGTTTCCGGCAGGTCACAGGCAATGCGGACCAGGACCCGATGATCAAGGACAACCCGCTTGATCCGCGGAACCGTCGCATCGCCATTCTGTTATTGACCGACGTACCTGCCGGCGGCGCTGCCCCGGGCAATCCGTCGTCACAAGGCCCCGGCGGCGGTATGCGCCCGGGTGTGCTTCGTGCTCCAGCCCCGCCTCCGCCGCCTCCGCCTGGCCTTAACGGACCGGAGCCGGGCAGCGGCGGTATTCGCATCCTGCCTGCGCGCTGACCGTGACCGATCCAAACGCCCTTCCCACCGCCCCACGCACGATTGCCGTCGATCCCTTCGGCGATCCGCGGCTGTTTGAGGGCGTCATGTCGCGACGGATCTTCGCCTATCTGATCGATCTGACGATTCTGGTCGGTCTGTTCATACTCTACAAGCTGGCGCTGGCGCTCCTGACGGTGGTCACCTTCGGCATACTGACGCCGGTGCTGGTGCTGATTGGAACGATCATCCCCATCGCCTATCACACGCTGACCATCGGCGGCGCTGCCTCGGCCACACCGGGGATGCGCATGCTCGGCCTGCAGGTCTCCGTCTGGAATGGCGGCAAACCGGGCTATTTGCAGGCCCTT